>DHVE01000109.1:423-23682 GCA_002412495.1 Betaproteobacteria bacterium UBA5216 | reverse complement strand
CCGAAGGTGGCGATCTGCGACACGCTGTCCGCGCCGTAACGCTGCTTGACGTAATCGATCACGCGGTCGCGCCCATCCTGACAAAAATCGATATCGAAGTCGGGCATCGACACGCGTTCGGGGTTCAGGAAGCGCTCGAACAGCAGGTTGTATCGCAGCGGATCCAGATCGGTGATGCCCAAGCTGTAGGCCACCAGCGAACCCGCGCCCGAGCCGCGCCCCGGCCCCACCGGCACGCCGTTGTTCTTGGCCCAGTTGATGAAGTCGGCCACGATCAAAAAGTAGCCGGGGAATCCCATCTGCAAAATGGTCTTGATCTCGAATTCCAGGCGATCCACGTAGCGTGGCCGCTCTTTTTCGCGCGCCGCCTCGTCGGGATACAAACGCAGCATGCGCTGCTTGAGCCCGTCATGCGCGCGCAGCTTCAAATACTCGTCGAGTCCTTGGTTGTTGGGCGTCGGAAACAGCGGCAGCTTGCTCTTGCCGAGTTCGAGCTTGAGATTGCAGCGCCTGGCGATCTCAACGCTGTTGGCGAGCGCTTCGGGTATGTCACTGAACGCCTCGGTGATTTCCTGCTGCGTGCGGAAATACTGCTGCTCGGTAAACAATTTCGGGCGACGCTGGTCCGACAGCATATGCCCTTCGGAGATGCATACGCGTGCCTCATGCGCCCGGAAATCATCCGCGCGCAAGAACTGCACGGGGTGTGTCGCCACCACCGGCAATTTCAGCACGGCCGCCAGCTTTAACGAACGCTGCACGCAGGTTTCGACCGGCACTGCGGCGGCGCCCGTCGTCATCGCATCAGGCCCGGGCCGCTGCACTTCGATATAGTAACGGTTGGGGAACAGTGCGGCCCACGCGCGCGCCAATTCGCCCGCGGCTTCGCCGTTATCCGCGATCAAAGCCTGCCCCACATCGCCGGGATGCGCGCCCGAAAGCGCGATCAAACCCTCGGTGCCGGTTTCGGTAAACCATTCGCGCCGGATTTCCGCGCGGCCGCGATACTGATTGGTACGAAACGCGCGCGTGAGCAAAATGCACAGGCGCAGATAGCCGGCGTGGCTCTGCACCAGCAACAACAAACGGAACGGCTTGTCGCGATCAACATCGTTGGTGAGCCACACATCGCAGCCGATAATCGGCTTCACACCTGCCGCGCGCGCGGCCTTGTAAAATTTCACCATGCCGAACACGTTCGACAGGTCAGTCAGCGCCAGGGCAGGCATGCGGTCCGCGGCGGCGGCGGCCACCGCATCGTCGATGCGCACTATGCCATCCACAACGGAATATTCGCTGTGCAGACGCAGGTGAACAAACGAAGGTTGCATGGCGCTATTTTAGCGGCTCGCGTCGCGACATGCGCGAGCTTGCTGCATAATCCCCGCGCAAACTTGATCCGTATGGAAAAAAACACATGAAAACAAGCCGTTCCGAATTCCACACCATCCGCGGCATCCGCCATCACGTGCGGCTTTGGGGCGATACCGGTCAGCCGGCGCTTTTTTTGCTGCACGGCTGGATGGATGTATCGGCGTCGTTCCAGTTTCTGGTGGACGCCTTGAAGCAGGATTGGCGGGTGATCGCACCGGACTGGCGCGGCTTCGGCTTGTCGGGCTGGACCGCGGAGGGCTACTGGTTTCAGGACTACTACGCCGATCTCGACGCGCTGCTCGACCTCTACTCGCCGCACGCGCCCGCCCGTGTGGTTGGACACAGCATGGGAGGCAACATCGCCTGCACTTATAGCGGCATACGGCCCGAGCGCGTGCGCACGCTGATCTCGCTCGAGGGTTTCGGCACCGCGCGCAATCAGCCCGACATGGCACCCGGTCGCTATGAACGCTGGTTAAAAGAATTAAAGGAGCCGCCGCGCTTCCGGCCCTATGCGACGTTCGAAGCCGTCGCGGAACGCCTGTGCAAGAACAATCCGCGGCTGACCGGCGACAAGGCGCGCTTTCTGGCGCAACACTGGGCGCGGCAGACGGAAAACGGCGAGGTGGTATTGCGTTTCGATCCACGCCACAAAATCGTGAATCCGGTGATGAGCCAAGTGGATCAGCTAATCGCCTGCTGGAAACGTGTCACCTGCCCGGTGCTGTGGGTGACCACGAACGACACCGATACACGCGGCTGGCGCAAGGATACCGCCGCGCAACTGGCGGAGCGCAAGGACGCATTCCGGGATTTCAGGGAAGTATTGCTCGAAGACAGCGGGCACATGATGCATCACGACCAGCCAGAAAGGCTGGCCGCGATCATCGAGAACTTTTTGCCGCGGGACTGATTTCCGCGCCCACCGAGTCGCAAGACGCACGGCGGAGACACGGCGCGGAAGAAATTCGCGTGCAGAGTCTAATCGTGCGCGTGCCGATACGTATGTACCCGTGACGGGGATACGCGTATTAACTTACGCGTAACTACGTGGACTCACGCGTAACGATGCGTAATGACACCAACACGCGCGAACTTACTCGACGAAAATATTCGGAAACGCAAATCCGCCGGTCAGCAGCATAACCACGCATTTGCCGATCCAGGTGATTTTCTCGGAGCCTCTCATCGCGGTAAAAGGTTTGCCAGTCAGGGATACGGGTGTCGCCGGCTGCGTGTCTGCCATGGGAATCTCCAGATTGAAGGTTTGAGAGAGAATCACCACGCGCCGACATCGAACAAAGTTCGACACCTCGGGCGCAAGCCGCGCAACAATTCAGTCTGCATTGTGGGTCTTATTACTTACCTCAAACTTACTGGAATAAACTTTCTCACTGCGCTAGCGCTTTATCGTCTATCGCCTATCCAGATGCGCGCACATCGCCCGCACGCCATCGAGTATGCGTGGCGATTGGCGCTGAATGCCGTCGGGCGAAATATAACGCGCGGGAATCGCCCGCAGCGCCGCCGACGACATGCGGCTCCAGCGTCGCAAAAAATCGCCTTCGCCGTTCGCGGAGCCGCCGCCCAGCACGATGTCTGGACGGGCCGCCAACACGGCTTCCAGCGAGACCGCCGGCGTCAGCACCGGCGCATCGGCGAAGATGTTTTGTCCGCCACACAAGGTAATGACATCACTGATCATGTGCGCGCCGTTCACGGTGAGCAACGGCTGATGCCAGATTTCATAAAACACGCGTAACACGCGCGGGGAATCTTGCCCGCGCACGTACGCCGGCGCGTGCGAATCCTTGCGTGAGCGCCGGCGCAAATGCATCAACGCCTGCTCAAATTCGCTGGCCGCGCGCTCGCCCGCGGCGGCATCGCCCGCCAGCAAGGCGACGTCACGCAATAGCCGAGCAATATCCGTCAACCGTGACGGTTCGCTCACCCACACGGGAATGCCCAGTCGTTCCAGCCGCGCGATGTCTCCCGCCTGATTGCCGCTTTTCCAGGCCAGCACCAGATCGGGCTTCAGCGTCAGGATGCGTTCGATATCGACGCGCGCGCCGTCGCCCACACGCGGCAGGCGCAGGGCTTCAGGCGGGTAATCGCTGTATTCGCTGACCGCGATCAGCCGCGCGCCGACGCCGGCGGCAAAGGCGATTTCCGTGAGATGCGGCGATATCGAGATGATGCGCGTGGCGGGCGCCGCGAGCCGCAATCGCCCGCCGCGATCATCCTGCACCTCGGGAAACGCGGCGTGGGCTTGCGCGATCACGCCGCACAAGACACCCCACAAGCACAAGGCAAATGCGGCGACGCGCTGCATCGCGCGCATGGTCAAACAAATATCAGTCGCTTGCCGCGGCCTTGAGCCGCCGCTCGCGCACGCCGGCGGCTAATCCATCCAGCATGGCGCGCGTTTCGTCCCACCCGATGCAACCGTCGGTGATGCTCACGCCATACGCGAGCGGCTTGCCCGCCACCAGATCCTGCCGGCCCGCCTTCAAATGGCTTTCCGCCATGATGCCGAAGATACGGCCATCACCAGCCTCGATCTGGCGCGCCACATCCTGCCCGACTTCCACCTGCTTGGCCGGCACCTTGCTACTGTTGCCGTGGCTGAAATCGATCATGATGCGCGCCGCGATGCCGGCTTCGGCCAGCCCCTTGCCGGCGGCATCTACATCCGCCGCGCTGTAGTTGGGCACCTTGCCGCCGCGCAAAATCAGATGGCAATCTTCATTGCCCGACGTTGCAACAATCGCCGAACGGCCTTCCTTGGTCACCGACAAAAAGTGATGCGGCGCCTGCGCCGCACGAATGGCGTCGATGGCAATCCGCACACTGCCGTCAGTACCGTTCTTGAAGCCCACCGGGCACGACAGCCCAGACGCGAGTTCACGATGAATCTGCGATTCGGTGGTACGCGCCCCAATGGCGCCCCACGCCACCAGATCGGCGATGTATTGCGGCGTGATCATGTCGAGGAATTCGCAACCCACCGGCAACCCCATGGCATTCACTTCGAGCAGCAACTGGCGCGCCACGCGCAGTCCTTCGTTGATGTTGAAGCTGCCGTCGAGTTTCGGATCATTGATGAGCCCTTTCCAGCCCACCGTGGTGCGCGGCTTTTCGAAATATACGCGCATCACAATCAACAAATCGGCGCTGGCCTTATCCGCATACTCCTTGAGCTTGCCCGCGTATTCCTTGGCAGCTTTGACGTCGTGTATCGAACACGGCCCCACGATCGCTACCAGCCGGTCGTCGGCACCGTGAATAATGCGATGGATCGCCTGACGCGTTTCGGCCACGGTTTTCGCGGCCGCGTCGGTAATGGCGAATTCACCCAGTACTTTGGCGGGCGATACGAGTTCCTTGATTTCCTTGATGCGCAGATCGTCGGTTTGCAGCGGCATGGCACTCTCAATTTACTGTAAAAACAAGGGATTATACCCGAACGGCCCGGGTAATTTGTTACTGCACCGTGCCGCCCACCGTCAGCCCGTCGATGCGCAACGTCGGCTGCCCCACGCCCACCGGCACGCTCTGGCCATCCTTGCCACAGGTGCCCACGCCGGAATCCAGCGCCATGTCGTTGCCGATCATCGTTACGCGCGTCAGTGCATCGGGGCCGTTGCCGATCAGGGTGGCGCCCTTGACCGGCGCGGTCACCTTGCCGTCTTCTATCAGGTAGGCCTCCGACGCCGAGAACACAAACTTGCCGCTGGTGATATCGACCTGCCCGCCACCGAAGTTCGCGGCAAACAAACCATTTTTCACCGACGCAATAATCTCTTGTGGGTCTTTGTCGCCATTCAGCATATAGGTGTTGGTCATGCGCGGCATCGGAATGTGCGCGAACGATTCGCGCCGTCCGTTGCCGGTGGGCGCGACTTTCATCAGGCGCGCGTTGAGGCTGTCCTGCAAATACCCTTTCAGCACACCGTCTTCGATCAACACGTTGCGTTGCGTGGGATTGCCTTCGTCGTCGATATTGAGCGAACCGCGGCGGTGTTCCAGCGTGCCGTCATCCACTACGGTGACGCCGGGCGACGCTACGCGTTCGCCGATGCGGCCGCTGAACGCCGAGGTGCCCTTGCGATTAAAATCGCCTTCGAGACCGTGGCCCACCGCTTCGTGCAGCAGTACGCCGGGCCAGCCCGGTCCGAGCACCACCGTCATGGTGCCGGCCGGCGCGGGACGCGCATCCAGATTCACCAGCGCCTGATCGACGGCCTTGCGCGCGTAGTCGTGCAACACCGTCTCGGTGAAATACGCATAGTCGAAACGCCCGCCGCCACCCGCGCTACCCTGTTCGCGCCGGCCATTCTGTTCGACGATAACCTGCAGCGATACGCGCACCAGCGGACGCACATCGGCCGCCTGCCCGCCATCGCTGCGCGCCACCATCACTACTTCGTATTCACCGGCAAGCGAAGCCATCACCTGTGTCACACGCGGATCCAGACTGCGCGCGTATTTTTCCAGATGCTCGAGCAGCGCCACTTTTTTTGGGTCTTCCAGACTCCCCAAGGGATCCTGCGGCAAATACAGATTGCGTCCTTCGGTACGCTGTGTCACCGACGTGGTGCGCGATCCGCCCTGCCGGCCGATCGCACGCGTGGCTTGCGCCGCCGCCGCCAGCGCGTCGAAGCTGATGTCGTCCGAATACGCAAAGGCGGTTTTTTCGCCGCTCACCGCGCGCACACCCAGCCCCTGATCGATATTGAAGCTGCCGGATTTGACGATGCCTTCTTCAAGGCTCCACGATTCGCTGCGGCTGTACTGAAAATACAGATCGGCGTAATCCACCTGATGCTGCATGATCTGACCGAACACGGTGTTGAGCTTGCTGTCATTCAACGCATACGGCGACAGCAAGGTGTCATATGCCGTCGAGAAATTTATTGCTGGTGCCACGCTAATGCCGGTAATGATTGACAAAATAATCCTTTAAAAACAATTAGTTATATATACTAACGGAGTGTGCGATGCGTCAGCGCCGGCAGATTGCGGCGCAACCCCTGCAAGTGTGACAGGTTTACATCGGCGGCCACAACGCCCGCGCCGCGCGGCAAACGATTCAGCACCGTGCCCCAGGGATCGATGATCATCGTGTCGCCGTGGGTTTCACGGCCATTTTCGTGGCGGCCGCCCTGTGCGGGCGCAACCACATAAGCCAGGTTTTCAATCGCGCGCGCGCGCAACAAGATTTCCCAGTGCGCGCGCCCGGTGGTTTCGGTAAATGCCGACGGCACGAAAATAACATCGACATCCTTCATCGCGCGATACAACTCCGGAAACCGCAGGTCGTAACAAATCGACAGGCCGATGCGGCCAAACGGCGAATCCAACGTCACCGGTGTATTGCCGGCCTCGATGGTGCGTTCCTCGTGATACTGCTCGCTGCCCATCTGAAAACCGAACAAGTGAATTTTGTCGTAACGCGCCACCTGCCGGCCCGTGTTGTCGAACACCAGACAGGTGTTGCGCACACGCCCGGGATCGGCGGATACCAGTGGCGCGGAGCCGCCGACGATCCACACGCCGTGGCGTTTCGCGGCATCGGACAAAAATTGCTGAATTGGCCCGGCACCTTCCGCCTCGCGCACGTCAACCTTGTCGGTATCTTTCATACCCATGATGCCGAAGTATTCCGGCAGCGCCACGAGTTGCGCGCCTTGCGCGGCCGCATTCGCGATCAAACGTCCGGCTTCCGCCAGATTATCCGCCACGCGCGGCGCGGAAACCATTTGCAATGCCGCGATGCGCGTCACGCCCGCGGTTGTTGCCGCACCGGCGGCGGATACCGATTTAACACTGGAATTCATGCTGTGACTTTCGCTCGATTCTGTGGATGACTGCCGATGTCTATGGATGTCTGTAGATATAGTGGAGGGACCGGACGGAAGGAACGCCTGTAACGCCTGCGACTACTCCGGGCGCGCGGGCGCCGCCACCTTGGCCACTAACGGGTCGGCCCAACCACCGGTCACGCTGTAGTGTTGAGCCACCATTTCGTCGAGCGGATCCTTGGCCATCTTCTGCAGGACAAACGCCACCAGACCCGCGACCGGGCCGCCAGCAAGCGCCCCGACAATGGACACGCCATCCGACACATGCGGATTAACCTTTACCCGCAAATTCTGCGTCTCTTTATTGATATCCACCGTGCCGCCCATTGCCACGCGGGCCGACGGGCCATTGATGCGGAAATTCTCCGTGGTCACAATGCCGCGCTCAACCTTCACTGCGCCCACCACTTCGTCATAGGCGAAGCCGTCGCTGAACACGTCGCGAAAATCCAGCGTCAGGCGCCGCGGCAAGGCCTGCAGGCTCAACACGCCCAGCAATTTACCCAGGCCCGGGTCCATCTTGACGAACTGCCCCTTCACCGACTGCACGACGAAGTTACCCGACAGCGACGGATAGTCAATTTGCTGCGGTCCGCCGTTCCAGCCCAGCGTTCCGCCCAGAACCGCCGAGCCGCGGCGCACGCCTTCCGGATAGCCGAGGCGCGTCAGCATCTTGCCGACATCGGTGATTTCCCAGCGCACATTGACGTTGGTGCGCGGATTGGCGAGCCAAGATTGCCACGCGCCATCGACCTGCAACGTGCCATCCGGATTGGAAATTGTCAGCTGATCGATGCGCCAATCGCGGTCTTGCGGCGTCGCCTTGAGTTCCAGCTTGCCGAGCACCTTGGCGCCCATCTGGAAATTTTCCACCACGATGTCGAGCGCCGGCCATTGCGCGGCCTCGGCGGTGGTGGGCTTTTCGACCGCGGGCGCGACGGCAACTGCTGTCGCCGCGGGAAAAATAAATTTCTTCATGCGCGCCACCAGCCGCCCCTTGCCCGCCGGGTTCCAGTCGGCCGTGCCCTCAAACTCGCGCCCGTTCAGGTTGTAGCGCGTGGTGGCGGCATCGGGTTTGGTGCTGGTGATCGCGATGTCCGCGAACTTCCGGTCATATACTTCCAGTTCGCCAAATTTCACATCCAGCGCCGCCAGGGTATAAACGATTTCTCCGTCTCCACCCGCGCCGCTCGCGCCACTGGCCACTTTCAGCCAGCCGTCGAGATTGGCGTTTTTCAGCGCACCACTGATCCATACGCCATCGCGCTCCGGTTCGCCGGCCACGCCGCCACCCAACCGCACGACGCCACGATCGATGATCGTGCGTTTGCCGTCGGTATGCCGCATGAGCCGCGCACTGAGCAGATCACCGTAGGTAAGCGCCAATACGTCGCGGTCGTTGCTTACAAAACGCCGTTCGATACGCACCGGCACGGCCTCCGCGGCGGTTTTCACAAACGGCGCGGGCAACGCGGAAGCAAGCCCCTGCAAGTTGGATTCCAGCACCAGATCGACGGTCTTTTTGCGCACGTTCAAGGTGCCGCGCCAATCCGCCGCGCCGCGTACGTACGTTAGCCACGCCGGCCCGCCGGCGCGCCGAACCGTGTCGGGCGCGACACGTCCCTGCAAGCCGATGCGTATGCTTCCATCACGCTGTGTGCTGCCGGAAATCGCCAGCGGACCGCCAACAAACGTCGCATTGGCCGACGGCACGTTGATCCCTGTTTCAGTGAACTCAAGACGGCCGGTGACTTGTTCCAGCGGCGGCAACGAAGGTTCGATGACCAGCCGGTTGTTGGTCATGTGGTAAGCGCCGCTCACGCGCGTCTTGTCCAGATTGACCAGCGGCAGTTCCAGTTTGAGATCGAGCCTGCCAGCGCCGTCGCCCTGCATGCCATCGGTAAAATGCTCGATGTAGCCCGACACTGGACTGGTGGCGATGTATTTTAAAAAGTCCGGCGTCGTGCCGTCAGCCTCGCCGGTCACCGTGAGCACGCGCCCCGCCGGTGTTGAAAGATCGGGAATTTCCGCATGCACCTTCGACAAGCGCACCCCGTAGATTGTGCCGCGATTCGCGACGATATCCATGCGCTTGCCGCGAAACGCGAGATCGCCATCGATATTTTCGATGTTCGGCCAGCCATCGCCATAGTGCAGCCCGCCACCGTTGATTTTGGCGGTCACAAAAAACGTACCGCCCTTATTGTCCGCGAAGGGAAACTCGCGCAGATCGCCCTTGACGCGAAAATTCACATCACCCGACGAGCCCGCGACAAACGCCGACTCCAGCCATGGCCGCGCGCTTCGCGCCACTGGCAGCGGCAAATAACGTGATACACGGCGCGCATCGGCACGGCCGAGGTTGCCGGTCAGATCGATAATGCCTGGCTGATCCGGCACGCTGCGATAGCTGCCACTCAGCGTGCCCGACAGATCGGCGTTGTGATATGACATGTTCGACAGCTTCAATTCAAATCCCTTGCTGTCCAGCGTCCAACCCACCTGCGCCGACAAGGCATCAAACTGCAAGGGATCCTTGAACTGCTCCGGCCACTCCAGCCGGACTTCGCGCGCGGAAAGCTGGCTGCTGCCGCCTTTTTCCGTGGCTTCGACGGTGCCGCTGAGTCCCTTGATCCCCGGCAACAAGCCAACGCGAAGCATCGACAGATCCTCGAAGCGTCCCCGCGCGCCGTACTTCGCCGGTTGCGGCAGCGCGCCATCCCAGTGTGCCTGCAAATCGAACAGCCGCCCCTGCGGCGAGAACGCCGCCAGGCGCTTGCGTGTTTCATCGTTGATCGGCAAATGATCCGCCAGCGACATCAGCGGCGCGATATCAATGGCATTCGCCTTGACCTCGCCGGCGGCTGGATTGCCCTGGCCATCCAGCTTTGCCTTAAAGGCGAAATCCATTGGTAACAAGGCAAGATTTCCGAATGTCGTCAGCGACAGTTGCTGCGTCAGAAACTCGACCGTGTTCACGGTCTTTTTCCAGCCCACACGTCCGGTCAGGTTCGACAAATCGAGTTCGGGCAAGTCCTTGGCCAGCCGCGTGCGTACATTGGACAACCGCACGTCCGCCGTTAATTCCTTCAGTGACAAACCGTTGACCGTCGCCCACGCACGCACCGCACCCGCGCCGCGTTGAAACTCAAACGGAAACGGCATCCAGGCGCGCCACGCCGCGATATCGGTGTAATCGAGTTGCACGAACAGGCGCCCGGTCCATTGGGCCAGATCCTTGAACGAACGCCCTTCCAGATCACCGCGCAAATCGAGCGGGCTTGCCAGCGGCGCCGGTGGAATCGCCTTCAGGCCAAAACGGTGACGGTTGCCGCGGCTTACCAATTGCATTTTCACCTGTTGCAGGGTCAGCGTGGGCGCGCCACGCTGCTCGTCGGTCCATGCAATGGCGGCGTTGTGAATTTCAATGTCGCGCTGCGCGAGCAGCCATTCGGAAAACCCGCCCTCGCGACTGTCGCCGGACATCTCGATGCCGGCCACCGAGATCACACCATTCTTGTCGCGGCGTATATCGAGTTCGGGCTCGTAAAAATCGAGCGAATGAAAGCGCGCACTCGCGGTCGGCACCGAGAGCCACGACAAAGTGCTATCCACGCGTTGCAGTTTGAGCGCCTCGCGCCCCGACTTGTCGTGCAGCACCACCGCGCGCAACTCCAGCTTGGGATACAAGCCATCCCACGTTGCCGTAATGCCGCCGATGGTGACTTTTTGCCCCACCGCCTTGCTGACCGACTGTGCGATGGATTCGCGATAACTCTCGATGTTGGGCAGCACCGCATAGCGCAACGCCAGCACGAATGCCGCGGCCAACAACAGCAGTGCCAGCACAATCCAGACAATCTTGTGCCAAGTCCAGCCGATAACCCGGCGGATCCAGCCGCCCGCACGGCCACCCACGGCCGGTTTAGCCTCGCCGTCTGGATCAGGCAGGTTGCTCTGCGCGCTGGAAATTGCCGTCGTGGTCACCCGTTGCCTGCTAAAATATGAAATACAACAAACACTTAGCGAACATTACCCTGCCGGTCATTGTACTGTGTTTCCGCAAGGCATGAAACCCAATAACGCACCAGCCACCAGTGACGTGGACGCCGCCATAGCCCGCGCACGCGTCTTCAGCCAATACCTCGATCGGGTGTTGACGGCGCGGCCGCAACTGCTGGAAACGATAGACCTGCGCAAGGCCTGTCAGGTTGCATACGATCCCGCATTATTGACGGGCGCCACCACGCGCGAGGATCTGCAGCGCCGCTTGCGGCATCTGCGGCAACAAACCATGGCAACGCTGATCATTCGCGATCTGGCGGGCTGGGCCGATTTAACCGAAGTCACGCGCACGATGACGCAACTGGCCGAATGCACGCTCGGCGCCGCGCATGATTGGGTGACGGCGGAGCTGACATTGACGCTGGGAACGCCGCGCGGGGCCGACGGGCAAGCGCAGCAACTGCACGTCGTCGGCATGGGCAAACTCGGCGGAGGCGAACTCAATGTGTCGTCCGATATCGATCTGGTGTTTGTTTACCCCGAAGAAGGCGACACCGACGGCGCGCGAAGCCAGAGCAATCACGAGTATTTCGCGCGCGCGGGCCGTGCGCTGATCAGTTTGCTGGCGGAGCTGACCGAGGACGGCTTTGTGTTTCGCGTCGATATGCGGCTGCGTCCGTACGGCGACAGCGGGCCGCTGGTGGCCAGTTTCGACATGCTGGAAAACTACCTGATCACGCAGGGTCGCGAGTGGGAGCGTTACGCGTGGATCAAGGGCCGCGTACTCACCGGCGATCAGGGCGATGCGTTGATGGCCATGGTGCGGCCCTTTGTATTCCGCCGTCACCTCGATTACAGCGCATTTGCGTCGATGCGCGAACTGCACGGCCAGATACGCCGCGAAGTTGAACGCCGCGACCGCACCGGCAATATCAAGCTGGGCCGCGGCGGCATCCGCGAAATCGAATTCATTGCGCAAATGTTTCAGTTGATACGCGGCGGACACGAAGCCGCGTTGCGCCGCCAGCCGACACTGGACGTGCTGCAAATCCTGGCGGAACGCGGCTTGCTGCCGGAAACGGCCGTGACGGAATTAACGCAGGCCTATGTATTTTTGCGAAACCTGGAGCATCGCCTGCAATACGTTGACGACCAGCAAACGCACACCCTGCCCGCTGGCGCGGAAGACCTGCGCCGCATCGCGCGCGGCATGGGCTTTTCTGGCGACGATGGCGGTGACGGTGAAGGGGGCGACAATGCCACTGATGACTTTCTGCGCGCGCTGAACCGGCATCGCGACACGGTGGCCAAGCATTTTGACGCCCTGCTCGCCGTGGCACCGGCGGAACAGCACGCCCTCGCGCCGTTGTGGACACAGAGCAACGATGCCGCCTACTGCGCGGCGCGCCTGCGCGAGCTAGGCTTTCAACGCCCCGACGTTTTGCAGTCGCGCATCGCGCAAATGCACGACTCGGCGCGTTACCGGCAAATGCCCGCCAGCGGCCAGCAGCGCTTCGACCGGCTGATTCCTCTGGCCATTGAAGATGCCGCCAGCGGTGACGTCAACAGCGGCGCCGGCGGCAGCCCGGACGACACGCTGGAACGCCTGCTGGTGTTTCTCGAAGGCATCAGCCGCCGCGAATCATATCTGGCGCTGCTCGAAGAATTTCCGCGCGCGCGCGCCCAGCTGACGGCTCTGATGCGCGCCAGTCCGTGGGTGGCGCAATATCTGACGCAGCATCCCATACTGCTCGACGAGATGCTCGACGCGCGTGCGCTGCATGCGCCGCCCGATTGGCAAGCACTGGCCGCCGCCTTGCGCACGGCCACCGATCAGGCCGAGGGCGACACCGAACGGCAGATGGATGTGCTGCGTCATTTCAAACATGCGCAAACGCTGCGCCTGGTGGCGCAGGACCTCACCGACGGATTGCCGCTCGAAACCCTGAGCGACCATTTGTCCGACCTTGCCTGCGTGGTGCTGGCCGAAACCGTGCGCCTCGCGTGGCTGGGCGTGCGCCAGCGCCATCGCGACACGCCCGCCTTCGCGGTTATCGGTTACGGCAAACTCGGCGGCAAGGAACTCGGCTACGCCTCCGATCTCGACCTGGTGTACATCTACGATGAGGAAGCGCCTGCTGCTTCGGACGCCACCGCGGCCGCGCCAGCCGAGAATTACGCGCGCCTCGCGCAACGCATCAGCACGTGGCTCACCAGCACCACCTCCGCCGGGCAACTGTACGACACCGATCTGCGACTGCGGCCCGATGGCGAAAGCGGGCTGCTGGTCAGCTCGCTGGCGCGGTTTCGCGACTACCAGCTGCATCGCGCCTGGGTATGGGAGCATCAGGCGCTGACACGCGCGCGTTTTGTCGCGGGCGACCCCGCCATCGGCGCCGCGTTCGAGGCAATGCGCTGCGACATACTGCGCCGACCGCGCGACTTGCCGGCGTTGCGCGGCGAAATCACCGCGATGCGCGAAAAGATGCACGCGGCGCATCCCAACCGCAGCGGTTTATTCGACGTAAAACACGACAGCGGCGGCATCGTGGATGTGGAATTCCTCGTGCAATATCTGGTGCTTGGCCACGCACACAATCACGCCGCGCTCACCGGTAACATCGGGAATCTGGCGCTGCTCGAACTCGCCGCGCGCCTCGACTTGATCCCCGCCGCGAGCGCGGCGGCGGCACGGCAAGCCTATCGCGCCTATCGCCAGATTCAGCACACGCTGCGGCTGCGGGGCGAACGCTACGCCCGCGTGGCGCCAGAGACCGCGGCGCCGCACGCAGCCGCCGTGCTCGACTTGTGGCACCGCGTATTCGGCAACTCGCGTTGAATGCGCTAAAATAGCCGTTCCATTTCGAAGTATTTTTCATGTTCCAGTTTTGTTTGAAGGAGTCGCACTATGTCGATGGCGGACCGTGACGGGTTTATCTGGCAGGATGGCAAACTCGTGCCCTGGCGTGAAGCAACCACGCATGTACTCACGCATTCGCTGCACTACGGTCTGGCGGTATTCGAGGGCGTGCGCGCCTACAACACGGTCAAGGGCACGGCGATTTTCCGTTTGCGCGAGCACACCCAGCGGCTGCTCAACTCCGCGCACATCTACATGATGAAAATCCCCTACGGCATCGATGCGCTGATGGAAGCGCAAAAAGAAGTGGTGCGCGCCAACAAACTCGAATCGTGCTATCTGCGCCCGATCGCGTTCTACGGTTCCGAAAAAATGGGCGTGTCACCCAAGGGCAACTCGGTGCATGTGGCTATTGCCGCATGGCCGTGGGGCGCGTATCTCGGCAATGACGCCATCGAAAAAGGCATCCGCGTCAAAACGTCGTCGTACGCGCGCCATCATGTCAACGTATCCATGACCCGCGCCAAGTATTCCGGCACCTATGCCAACTCCATCCTCGCCAATCTCGAAGCCACCGAACACGGCTACGACGAAGGCCTGCTGCTGGATGTCGATGGTTTTGTCGCCGAAGGCTCGGGCGAAAACCTGTTCATGGTGAAAGACGGCAAAATCTACGAGCCGGAACTGAACAGCGCGCTGATCGGCATTACGCGCGAATCGATCATCACCCTCGCGCGGGACATGGGCTACACGGTCGGCACCAAGCGCATCACGCGCGACGATTTGTATATCGCCGACGAGGCGTTCTTCACCGGCACCGCCGCTGAAGTCACACCGATCCGTGAACTCGATGGCCGCACCATCGGCACCGGACAACGCGGGCCGATCACCACCAAGCTCCAAAAAGCGTTTTTTGATTGCGTCAACGGCAAGTCGGAGAAATACGCCGGCTGGCTGACATCCGTAGCCGCCTGAGGTTGACCATGGCCGATCCCATCCATCAAACGGATAACAAGTCACGGCACATTGAAGTTACCGCGGCGGATCTGCCGTTGCACTGCCCTACACCGGCGATGCTGCTGTGGAACGCGCACCCGCGCGTGTTTATGCCGATTGAAAAAACCGGCGAGGCGCTGTGCCCGTATTGCGGTACCCGGTACACACTGAAAGGTCCGGTCAAGTCTTCGCATTAAAGGATGAAGGCGGAAGGATGAAGGATGAAAACAATCAACTGCATACCGCTGGTCAAATTGTTTTCATCCTTCATCCTTCCGCCTTCATCTTTTTCGTAAGTGCCCCGCATTTTGGTGGTGTCGCCCGCCTGGGTCGGCGACACCGTGATGGCGCAGCCGATGTTCCGGCTGCTGCATGAACGTCATGCGCATCTCACCCTCGATGTACTCGCCCCCCCCTTCACACTGCCGCTGCTGTCGCGCATGCCCGAAGTGCGTCGCGGCATCGTCGCACGCTTCGGCCACGGCGAGCTGAAGCTCAACGAACGCCGCCGGCTCGCGCATACGTTACGCGGCGCGCAGTACGATCAAGCCATCGTGCTGCCAAATTCATTGAAGTCAGCACTGATTCCGCTGCTCGCCAAAATTCCCGTGCGCACCGGCTTTCGCGGCGAGATGCGTTACGGCCTGCTCAATGATCTGCGCATGCTCGACGAAAAAGCATTGCCCAGAATGGTGGAACGATTCGCCGCGCTGGCTCTCGATCGCGGCGCTGCCTTGCCGCCCAAGTTGCCGTCGCCCAAGCTCACGGCCATCTTGAGCAATGTTGAAACTATTGTTCAAAAACAACAACTTACACTTGAAAAGCCGATAGCCGTGTTGTGTCCCGGCGCGGAATACGGCCCGGCCAAGCGCTGGCCCGCCGAACACTTTGGCGCGCTCGCGAAACGCGCCGTCGAAGCCGGTTACGCCGTGTGGTTGATCGGCTCGCCCAAGGACGCTGCACTGGGCGATGCCATCGTCAGCGCCAGCGGCGGCGCCTGTATCAACCTCTGCGGCAGAACTTCGCTCGAAGACGCCATTGATCTGATCGGCATCGCCGCGCTGGTGGTCACCAACGACTCCGGACTGATGCACGTAGCCGCCGCACTGGACCGCCCGACGCTAGCGCTGTACGGCTCCAGCAGTCCGGCGTTCACGCCACCGCTGTCGGAGAAGGCAAAAATTATCAAGATCGATATCGCATGCAGTCCGTGCTTTAAGCGGGAATGCCCCCTGAAGCACTTCAACTGCATGCGGCAACTCACACCTGCGATGGTTTGGACAAACTTCAATTCCCCTGGACTAACGCCATGAAAAAATCGAAACGCCTACTACTGCTGATGTGTGTCTTGCCGGGCATAACACCGCTCATCGTGCATGCACAAAAGTACCCCACCAAGCCCATACGCCTGATTTCGCCTTTTGCGCCCGGTGGCGGCACCGATATTCTGTCGCGTGTGATCGGACCCCGGCTCACCGCGGTCATCGGCCAGCCAGTCGTCGTCGATAACCGCCCCGGCGCGGGCGGCGCGCTCGGCGCGGAAATCGCAGCAAAATCCGAACCCGATGGCTACACCTTCATCACGGTATCCAGCAGTTACGCGGCGTCATCGGCCTATCACAAACTGCCGTACGATCCGGTCAACGGCATCACGCCGGTCATTCTGCTCGGCACCACCGGCATGGTGCTGGTAACCAATCCGACGCTGCCCGTAAAAGGCGTCAAGGAACTCATCGGTTACGCGCGTGCCAATCCCGGCAAGATCAGCTACGGTACGGTGGGCGTGGGCAGCGTCACTCACCTGCTGCACGAGTTGCTCAACCTCGAAGCCAAAATCAACACCGTGCATATCCCGTTCAAGGGCGCGGGGCCGGCCATCGTCGGCATCATCGGCAATGAAGCGCATATCGGATCACTCAGCGCCGTGCCGGTGATCCCGCATCTGAAAGCCGGACGCCTGCGCGCCATCGGCATCACCACCGCCAAGCGTTCCCCGACGCTGCCCGATGTGCCGAGCATCGGCGAAGCCGTGCCCGGATTCGATGTGCCGCACTGGTATGCGATCTGGGGACCGAAGGGCGTGCCGAAAGACATCGTTGCGCTCTGGAACAATGAGGTATCCAAAATTCTGCGCACCGAGGAAATGTCCAAACAAATGCGCGCCGAGGGCCTGGAGCCGGATGGCGGCCCGCCCGAAAACTACTTTAACGTGTTGAAACCGACAGTCGAACGCTGGCGGCGCGTGGTAAAGGAAGCGAAGATTCAGTTTGCGGGGTAGACGCTTTAAGCACACTGAATGAACACGCCAACAAAAAAAGGCAGCCGAGGCTGCCTTTTTTGAATAAGGAAACACGGGGTCAGTCGTTCCCGGCGTATTTCCCCGCTGTCTCCGGAAAAAGATTCTTCACGATCTTGAACTTGGTGACGTCCACGGTGCCGTCCATGTGCAGATACATGGTGGCGTCGCGGTAAAGTTTTTCGATGCCGAAGTCTAGCATGCAGCCGTTGCCGCCGTGCAGTTCCACCGCGTGTTTGCACACTTCAAGCACGGATTCCGAGGCATACATCTTCACCATGTTGCACAACACTTCCGCATCGGGCGCTTTCGCGTCCACAGCGCGAGAGGCTTCGAGCAGCAGCGAACGCACGGCGCATATCTTGGTGGCCATTTCCGCGAGGCGTATCGCCGTCGCCTGATGCTTGATAAGCTTTTTGCCGCCTTGCACGTAGTCATGCACGTACTTCACGGTTTCTTCATACGCACGCACACCCACGCCGAGATTTTTCGATCCCTGAATGATTTTGCCGGGGCGGAAATACACGCCGGCCTTGGTCAGCGCGATGTCTTCCACCAGGCAGTGATCGAGCGGCACTTCCATGTCCTCGAACACCATTTCGCCGTTGTTCATGAAACGCCCACCGAGGGTTTCATTGCAGCGTGCCACCGAAAACCCCTTGGTTTCACGCGGCACCAGAAAACACGACGTGCCCTTGGTCATGCCCGCGCCCGGCTTGGTGGTGGCATACACCACGTACAGGCTTGCATCGTAGCCGTTGCTGATAAATTGCTTGCGGCCGTTGATCACCCACTTGTCGCCTTTTTTCTCGGCCTTGGTGTGCATCATCGCTTCGGGCACGTCGTACGGCAGCCAGCGGTCGGACGCGCCGCGCGGCTCGGTCAAACAGTGCGCGAGCAAAAACTGCGAGTCCGCCATGATTTTCGGAAACCAGATTTTTTTCAGATGCTCCGGCAGAATGTTCCGTAGCAGCACGGACACTTTCCACTGCTGCACCATTTTCTCGGCCACACCGCAGTCACCGCGCGAAATTTCTTCGGAGATCACCGCGAAGGTCAATGTTTCGGTTTTCGGGTCGAGCGCGATGCCGCCGTATTCCTCGGGCACACCCAGCGTACGGATGCCGATTTCATGGGCGACATCGAGAATTTTTCTCGGCAGGCGCCCTTCCGGCTTCATGCTCCATTCGGCCTGCCAATTTTGCCGCGTGAACGGAATGATGTGCTCATTGACGAACTTACGCGTCACGTCGCGCATCATGAGCGTTTCTTCGGATAACCCTCTTTCGTTGTAAATCATTGTATTTATTACCCTTTTTTAAGTTATTCAGCCTTCAAACCTATCGCCTTGATGACCTTGGCGTTCTTGGCCAATGAATCGGCAATCACCTTGCGAAAATCTTCGGGTGTGCCGGTCACCACTTCGGTGGCCTGCGCTATCAGCAGATTTTTCACTTCCGGCAGATTTGCAGTCTTGATCACCGCCGCGCGCAATTTTTCGATAATCGGCTTGGGCGTTCCCTTCGGAATCATGAAGCCCTGCCAGCCGCTGTAATCAAACCCGGGAATTGTCTCCGCAATCGGCGGTATGCTGCCCATCAACGCCGATTTGCCCGGCAGACTATGGCCAATGGCACGCAGCTTGCCCGCATTTACGTGCGTCATCACCGCGGCTGCGGGCGTGAGGGTCCATTGTGATTCACCTGCCAGCACCGCCGCCACCGACGGTCCGCCACCTTTGTACGGCACATGCAGCGATTGGATATTCGCCACCGACATGAAATACGCACCCGACAAGTGACTTTGCGAGCCCGCGCCGGCCGATGCCATATTAAGTTGCTTGGCCTTGGCGAGATCAATCAACTCTTTCGTCGACTTCACCGGCTGGCCCGGATGCACCACCAGCACATTCGCCGTCACCGCGAACTGCGACACGTGGTCGTAATCCGTCACCGGATGGAAGGTCGGCTTTTTCATCAGCAGCACCGCCACCGTTGATGCCGCGGTTGTTGCGCTGATCAGTGTGTAGCCGTCGGGCGCCGCATTCTTGGCGATTTCCATGCCCACGATGCCGCCAGCGCCCGCGCGATTATCAACCACCAGTTGTTGGCCGATCACCTCGCTCATCTTGTTGCCGATGATGCGACTCAAGGTATCGACCGAACTACCTGGCGCGTTGGGCACCAGCATGCGTATCGGACGCGCGGGATAGCCCGCATCCGCCGATTCCGCCGCGCAAGCGCTCGCGCTAACAACCGCCACGCATAACCCGAAACTAATCTGTCGCACGCCATTCATCATTTGCTGCTCCTCGTCAATTTGCGCATCGAACGTGCGCTTGCGGATTGAACGCCGGCTGTAATCCGCAAGGATATTCGCGCGGCACGCGACGCCGGTTCAAACCGAGGGCCGAATTGTTACCTTTCCCCGCGCGGAACGCAATCGCCAGCCCGTTCCGGGGGATGCCCGCTAACTTACTGAATTTGATAGAATAAGTTTGACTCCACTCATGGCGGCTTGCGATGAAAAAAACCATCTTTGCCAGCGCGCGGGAAGCCGAAGCCGCTTTCTACGACGCTTTCGGCAAAAACGATCTCGAAGCCATGATGTCGGTGTGGGCCGACGACGACGAGATTTACTGCATACATCCGGGCGGCGCGCGCATCTCGGGCGTCGAGAATGTGCGCGAAAGCTGGCGCCGGCTGTTCACCAACGGACAAACCCTGGCGTTTCAACTGCGCGCCCGCCACGAAATTCACGGCATGATGGTGGCGGTACACAGCGTCTACGAACAAATCGCCGTGGCGGGCCAAGGTCCGGCGCGTAATCCAATGCTGGCGACCAATGTCTATCTGCGCACAGATCTCGGTTGGCGCATGGTGGCGCACCACGCCTCGCCCGCGCCGGCGGCGCCCGTCGCACGCACCGCACAGGAATCCGAAGTCAAAGCGGCGCCGAAGACATTGCACTGAAAAAAATCCAACCCCACCGCAAAGACGCGGCCTAAACACATCACATACCCCCTCGCAACGCCGGTGCGACGGGTGTGATGCCCCTTGGCGAAAATGCTGTTCATTTTCAGTCCGCCACAGTACGAACCACGCGCGCGCGACCAGCAGGCAACGCGCGTTATAATTCAGACACCGCGCATCACTGCGGCGCGTGACTGCATGCCCTTAGCTGAATCAACATAATCAATTGTTTTTAAAGGATATTTTATGAGTCTCCCGGATTTCGGAACACCCGATATTATCGTTGTCGGCGCGGGTAACGCCGCCGCCAGCGCTGCCCTCGCCGCGCGTGAACAAGGCGCAAACGTGATCATGCTCGAAGCCGCGCCCATCGACGATTGCGGCGGCAACAGCCGCTACACCGGCGGGCTGATGCGCGTGGTGTTCAACAACGTTGACGAGTTGGCCGAGATCATCCCCGAGCTCACCGAAGAAGAAAAGAAAACGCACGACTACGGCTCGTACACCGCCGACGCTTACTTTGATGACATGGCGCGCATCACGCAGGAGCAGACCGATCCCGATCTGTGCGAAATTCTGATTCGCCGCAGCTACGACACCATCGTGTGGCTGCGCAAAAAGGGCGTGAAGTTTCAGGCCAGCTATGGCCGTCAATCCTACAAAGTGGATAACGGCACGCGCTACAAGTTCTGGGGCGGCCTCGCCGCGGAAACCTGGGGTGGCGGCGAAGGCCTCGTGGCCAACGAGCACAAGGCCTGCGAGCGCGAAGGCATCAAGATTTTCTACGAAACGCCGGCGATCTCACTGCTCACCGACAGCGACAACAACGTGCTCGGCGTGCGTGCGCGCCACAAAGGTAAGAACGTGGAAATCAAAGCCAAGGCGGTGATTCTCGCCTGCGGCGGTTTTGAATCCAGCGCGGCAATGCGCGCGCAATATCTCGGCCCCGGCTGGGATCTGGCGCATGTGCGCGGCACGCGCTATAACACCGGCCTCGGCATCAAAATGGCGCTCGACATCGGTGCCATGCCCTATGGCCACTGGTCCGGCTGTCATGCCGTGGGCTGGGATCGCAACTCGCCCCCGTTCGGCGATTTGGCCGTGGGCGACCAGTTCCAGAAGCACAGCTACCCGTGGGGCATCATGATCAACGCCGACGGCAAACGTTTCTGCGATGAAGGCGCGGATTTCCGCAACTACACCTACGCCAAGTACGGCAAAGTGATTTTGAACCAGCCCGGTATGTTCGCGTGGCAGGTGTTCGACGCCAAAATCATCCCGAACCTGCGTGACGAATATCGCATCAAGCGCGTGACCAAGGTGCGCGCCAACACGCTCGAAGAACTGTGCAAAATGATGGACGGCGTTAACCCGGAAGCCGCGCTGCGTGAAATTCAGGAATACAACAAGGCCGTGCAGCACGACAAAGAGTTCAACATGGCGATCAAGGACGGCCGCCGCACCGTGGGCCTGCCGATCAACAAAACCAATTGGGCCAACACCGTGGACACCGCGCCGTTTGAAGCCTACGCGGTGACCTGCGGCGTGACGTTCAGCTTCGGCGGCTTGAAAATCAGCACCGATCCCGCGACCGAAGGCCAAGTCGAAGACACGGGCGGTCAACCGATCAAGGGCCTGTACGCGGCCGGCGAATTGGTCGGCGGCATCTTCTATCACAACTATCCGGGCGGTACCGGGCTGACCTCCGGCGCGGTGTTCGGCAAGTTGTCGGGCACCACGGCGGGCAAGGCTGTGAAAGGCTAGTTTTAAGTTTTGAGTGTTTAGTGTTGAGTTGAAACGCAGCGCGAAGCTTGTTTTAACTCAACACTCGTAGCTTTAGCAACTCTAATTCGGAGACAACCATGAACGCTCCCGCAGTGCATATCCACAAGCCCGTCCGTGAACTCGTGGGTGAAAAAGAATGGGGAGTCCGCGTCAATCTCGCAGCGTGTTATCGCCTGATGGCCGAGTACGGCATGGTGGAGATGATCGCCAATCACATCTCGGCGCGCATCCCCGGCACCACCAATGAATTCCTCATCAACCCCTACGGCATGCTGTATGAGGAAGTCACCGCATCCAGCCTGATCAAAATCGATCTCGACGGCAACGTGCTGTTCAACGCCACCGACTACGGCGTCAATCAGGCCGGCTACGTCATCCACAGCGCGGTTCACAGCGCGCGCCACGATGTCGATTGCGTGATTCACACGCACACCCTCGCCGGCATGTCGGTATCCGCGCAAAAACAGGGCCTGCTGCCACTCGCGCAAACCGCAATGCGTTTTTCCGACGTGGGATATCACGATTACGAAGGCCCGGCGTTGCGCCTCGACGAGCGCGCGCGGCTGGTGCAGAGCCTTGGCAATCGCGAAGCACTGATCCTGCGCAATCACGGCTTGCTCACGGTGGGCGACAGCATTCCGGAATGCTTCAACAACCACTATCGCCTGGAACGCGCCTGCCAGTTGCAGGTCATGACACTCTCGTGCAATACCGAGATTCAACTGCCGCCCGACGAAGTAGTGCAATCCACCTATGCCGGCTTTGAGAAGAGCAACGCCCTGCGCCGCCGCGGATTGCTGGAATGGCCGTCGCTGTTACGCAAGCTAGATCGGATTGATCCGAGTTACGCTTCTTAAGTGCACCAACGGCGCACAACAATAAACGGGCCTCGGCCCGTTTTTTTATAACGCAACCACTTGTATTTAAACAATTATTTAAGATTTTTCAACCAATCCTCAATAATCTCCGCCTCGGGAATCCGCAACCGTTGCGCATCCCCTAGCGCCTTGCGCCACAACACGCGCGCGAGCTCAGGCTGCCTCTTCGAGGCATAAAGCTGCCCCATCTTTGCCTCGGCAACCAAGCGCGAGCGCACGTCGCCCAGTT
>DHVE01000109.1:0-129 GCA_002412495.1 Betaproteobacteria bacterium UBA5216 | reverse complement strand
TTTCATACACCGGCAACTGTTCTTCCTTGCGGATGCGCAGCGCTTCGTCCAGTTCACCTCGCGCCTGCAGAATGTCGCCGATCTTGCCCATCGTCACCGCGCGCTCGCGCACGTCGCCCAGTTTTTCAT
>DHVE01000099.1:20667-21581 GCA_002412495.1 Betaproteobacteria bacterium UBA5216 | reverse complement strand
TGCGCCGGCATGGCCGCCGACTTGTTCGAGACCTACGCCGTGACCATTGTCGCCACCATCATTCTCGGCGCGTTGCTGATCACCAAGCCCGGCGCGGACTATCTTGCGGTGGTATACCCGCTGGCTCTCGGCGGCGTATCGATCGTGGCCTCCATCATCGGCTGCTATTTCGTCAAAGCCAATCCCGGCGGCAAGATCATGAATGCACTGTATCGAGGGCTGGCGGTATCCGGCGTGCTGGCGCTGATCGCCTTCTGGTTTGTCACCGACGGACTGATGGGCAGCGTTGCCGCCGCTTATCCGCAGTTGTTCAGCACGACGAAACTCTTCGGCTGCGCGGTGATCGGTCTGGTACTGACGGCGCTGATGGTGGTGATCACCGAGTACTACACGGCCACGGAATTCGCGCCGGTGCGCCACGTCGCCGCAGCTTCCACCACCGGTCACGGCACCAACATCATCGCGGGCCTGGGTGTGTCGATGCGCTCGACCATGTGGCCGGTGCTGTCGGTGTGCGCCGCGATCTGGGCCGCCTATCACCTTGCCGGCCTCTACGGCATCGCGATTGCAGCCACCGCCATGCTGTCGATGACCGGCATCATCGTCGCGCTCGACGCTTACGGCCCCATCACCGACAACGCTGGCGGCATCGCCGAAATGTCGGGCCTGCCGAAGGAAGTGCGCGCCATCACCGATCCGCTCGACGCCGTGGGCAACACCACCAAGGCCGTCACCAAGGGCTACGCCATCGGCTCCGCGGGTCTGGCCGCGCTGGTGCTGTTCGCCGACTACACCCACGCACTCGAAGCCGCGGGCAAGATCGTCAAATTCGATCTGTCCGATCACATGGTCATCATCGGCCTGTTCATCGGCGGCATGATTCCGTACCTGTTCGGCGCGATGGCGATGGAAGC
>DHVE01000099.1:19973-20308 GCA_002412495.1 Betaproteobacteria bacterium UBA5216 | reverse complement strand
GGCATCATGGAAGGCACCGCGAAGCCCGATTACTCCAAGGCCGTGGACATGCTGACGCTCGCCGCGATTAAGGAAATGATCGTCCCCTCGTTGCTGCCCGTGCTGGTGCCCGTGATTGTCGGCGTACTGTTGGGTCCGGTTGCGCTGGGCGGTGTATTGATGGGATCCATCGTCACCGGCTTGTTTGTCGCCATCTCCATGACCACCGGCGGCGGCGCGTGGGACAACGCCAAGAAATACATTGAAGACGGCAATCACGGCGGCAAAGGTTCCGAAGCGCACAAGGCGGCGGTCACCGGCGACACCGTGGGTGACCCGTACAAGGACACGGCGGG
>DHVE01000099.1:0-19659 GCA_002412495.1 Betaproteobacteria bacterium UBA5216 | reverse complement strand
AATCCGCTGATCAAGATCATCAACATCGTGGCGCTGTTGATCGTGCCGCTGCTGTAATAGACAAAGCTTGATTACTTGACGGGGACGCAAGTGCGTCCCCGTTTTGTTTTTATGTGTGGTGCGGCGGATTGTCGCCGCTTTCTGACCCGCGGTATCGTCAACGATATCGAAGCGGGAGCAAGTTCCCGCACTCCAAATGTCAGCGCGTAACCAGCAATGCCTCATGAATAAAATCAGCATCATCGGTGGCGGCCCAACAGGGCTGATGGCAGCGGAGGTCATCGCCGCTGGCGGCGCGCAGGTCGACGTTTACGATGCCATGCCATCGGTGGGGCGCAAGTTTCTGATGGCCGGCAAGGGCGGGTTGAATCTCACGCATACCGAGCCGCTGGATGCATTTCTCGCGCGGTATGGCGCACGGCGCCCCCGTGTCGAGCCGTGGCTGAATGCATTCGGGCCGGACGCCTTGCGCGCGTGGGCGCACGCTCTCGGCTTTGAAACCTTTGCCGGTTCATCGGGCCGCGTATTTCCGAAGGACATGAAGGCCGCGCCGCTGCTGCGCGCATGGCTGCATCGGCTGCGCGCGGCGGGCGTGGCATTTCACATGCGCCATCGCTGGCGCGGATGGGATGAAGACGGTGCACTGCAATTCGACACGCCACAAGGCGCAGTCTGCGTGCAATCCGATGCCACGTTGCTCGCGTTGGGCGGCGGAAGTTGGGCGCGGCTGGGATCGGACGGCGCATGGGCACCGCTGCTCGCCGCGCGCGGTGTCAACATCGCCCCCTTGCAGCCCGCCAATTGCGGCTTCGATTGCACATGGAGTGACCATCTGCGCACGCGCTACGCCGGGCAACCGGTGAAATCGGTCATCGCGTCATGCACCGATAGCAGTGGCGCGACCTATCGTCAGCCCGGCGAATGCATGCTCACGGAGCACGGACTCGAAGGGGGCGTGGTGTACGCGTTGTCCGCTCCGCTGCGTGATGCTATCGCCGCGCAGGGACATGCCAGGCTTTATCTCGACCTCGCCCCGGGCCGCGATGCGCAACGGCTCGTATGCGATTTATCGTCGTCGCGCGGCAAGCGCTCGCTGTCCAACCATTTGCAACATCAGGCGGGCATCAGCGGCGTGAAAGCCGGCTTGTTGCGCGAGATAGCGAGCAGCACGGACCTTGCCGATCCCGCGCGGCTGGCGGCGCTTATCAAGTCGTTGCCGCTCACGCTCACCGCACCGCGCCCGCTCGATGAAGCGATCAGCAGCGCGGGCGGCGTCACCTTCGACGCGCTCACTGAAACCCTGATGCTGCGCGGCTTGCCCGGCGTTTTCTGCGCCGGCGAAATGCTCGATTGGGAAGCCCCCACCGGCGGCTATTTGCTCACCGCGTGTTTCGCCAGCGGACGCGCGGCGGGGGCGGGCGTGACACATTGGTTGCACACGCGCACTCCGCTATAATCCGCACTCGCTTCACGCCACGACAATAACATAACCAATTGATTTTATTATGAAATACTCATTGAGCGCGCATCGCGTCATAACGCACGGTGATTACTGGATCGCGCCCGGCGCGCACGTCATCGGCAACGTCATTCTCGGACGCGATGTCAGTATCTGGTTTAACAGCGTGGTGCGCGGCGACAACGATCTCATCACCATCGGCGACCACTCGCAAGTGCAGGACGGCTGCGTGCTGCATTCCGACCCCGGGTTTCCCATCCTGCTCGGCAAGGGTGTCAGCATCGGTCACAAGTCGATGATCCACGGCTGCACCATCGGCGACGGCACGCTGATCGGCATCAACAGCGTGGTGCTCAACGGCGCAAAAATCGGCAAGAACTGCGTGATCGGCGCCAACTCGCTGATCACCGAGAAAAAAGTCATCCCTGACGGCGTGATGGTAATGGGCTCGCCCGGAAAAGTCGTGCGTGAGCTGCGCCCGGAAGAAATCGCGTTCTTCAACAGCGTTGCGGATAATTACGCCGAGCGCGCGAAGCGGTACAAGGTTGAACTCAAAATCGACGATACGCCGTAGCCGATATCCCCATGCTTCTGATCATTCAAGGCGCGCAGATCGAAACCGGCGATCTCAAGGCGCTCGCAAAAACAGCCGGCGCGTCTGGTATTGAACAAATTTCGGCATCGGCCTTTCGCTTGCGCAATGCGCAACCCGCGCCCGACATCGCCACGCTGTGCGAAGCATCCAAACTGGATTTCGCCTTCATTCCGGAAGACCGCCGCCTGGCGGATTTCAGACTGCTGGTGATGGACATGGATTCCACACTCATCACCATCGAAACCATCGACGAACTCGCCGCTCTCGTCGGCTTGAAACCGCAGGTGGCCGCCATCACCGAACAGGCGATGCGCGGCGAGATTGAATACAACGAAAGCCTGCGGCGGCGCGTGGCCGTGTTGAAGGGCCTCGATGAAAGCGCGTTACGGCGCGTGTACGACGAGCGCGTACGGCTCTCGCCGGGCGCGGAAACCCTGCTCGCCGCTGCCCAAAAGCACGGCATCAAGACGCTGCTGGTATCCGGCGGCTTCACTCATGTCACTAATCTGCTGAAACCGCGCCTCGGCCTCGACTACACCCACTCCAATACGCTCGCCGTCAGCGGTGGCAAGTTGACCGGCGAAATCGTCGGACGTATCGTCAACGCCGATGCCAAGCGCGATGAGTTACTGCGGGTGCGCGACCTACTCGGCATACGCCGCGAACAAATCATCGGCATGGGCGATGGCGCGAACGATCTGAAGTTCATGGCGGAATGCGGCGTGAGCGTGGCGTATCACGCCAAGCCGATCGTGCGCGGGCAAACCACGCATGCCATCAGTTACGGTGGCCTCGATGCGGTAGTGAATTTTTTTAACTGACGCTCAAGCCGAAACGATATTCTGCGGCGCCCCCGCCAGAAACCGCTCCACGTTTTCAATCGTCAGCAACAAACCGTCACGCCGCACTTCCGATGTCTGACCGGCGTTGTGCGGTGACAGGACGGTGTTGGCAAAACCCAAAATCGGATCCCCGGCCTTCAGCGGCTCGTCGTGAAACACATCCAGCCCGGCGCCCGCAATCCGTTGATGCGCCAACGCTTCATGCAACGCGTCGCGATCCACCAACGCGCCGCGGCCGGTGTTGATCAGTACCGCGTCGGGTTTCATCAATGACAGCTCGCGCGCGCCGATAAATCCGCGCGTCTGTGGCGCGAGGCGCACATGCAGCGACACAAAATCGGCCTGCCGCAGCATCTCGTCGCGTTCCGCAGCGCTGTTACGCCGCGCACTCCATGCGAGCACCGTCATGCCGAACGCGCGCGCCAATCTAATGACGTGCGATCCGATGGCGCCCGTGCCAAACACCGCGAGTGTTTTGCCATGCAGTTGACCCAGCATGTCGCGCGGCCACTCACCCTGGCGCATGGCGCGGTCGATGCGTGGAATTTTACGTGCCACGGACAGCATTAGCGCCAACGCGTGTTCGGCAACGGCGATGGCATTCGCGCCCGGCGTGTTGCATATCGTGATGCCGCGCCGCGCCGCCGACTCCAGATCAATCTGATCGGTCCCCACGCCCCAGATCGACACCATTTTCAGTTCGGGACAGGCGGCAAATACCGCATCGGTAAAGTGCGCATAGGCCCGTATGTTCACCGCCACGCGCGCGCTGCCGATGCGCCGCGCGAGTTCAGTGGGGTCATCCGCCCCGCGCTCGCTGCACACGCGCACCGCGCCGATTTTTCGTGCCCGGTCATGCGCGGCCGAACCTTCGAACACCGACGGAAAATCGTCGGGCACCACCACTTCAATATCTGACATGACTATTCGCCTCGTATCCCCGCTACCTTGACTACCTTGCCGTACTTGGCGATTTCGCTTTTGATCAGCGCACCAAATTCGTCCGGCCCTGCTCCCGCGCTATCAAGCCCCTGATGCGCCAGCGCTTCATTCATGCCCGGACGCTTGAGCGTGGCCACAAGGTGCCCATGCAACACCTGCACGATGGCAGCGGGCGTTTTCGCCGGCGCGGTAATGCCTTGCCAGTTGAGCACCTCAAAGCCCGGCACGGTTTCGGCAATGGTAGGCACCTCCGGCAGCACGGACGCGCGCTTGCGCCCCGATGTGCCGAGCGCGCGCACCTTGCCCGCGCGCACATGTGGCAGCGCCGCCGGCATGGTGGTTAGAGTCATCTGTACCTGGCCCGCGATCAAGTCGGTGAAACCCGGCGTGGCGCCCTTGTACGGCACGTGCACGATATTAGTATTGGTCGCGTGCTTGAAAATTTCCGCCGCCAAGTGCAGCGACGAGCCGTTGCCGGCCGAGGCGTAATTCAGCGCGCCGGGTTTGGCCTTGGCGAGCGCGATGAGTTCGCTCACCGATTTCGCGGGCACGGCGTTGTTCACACACAGCGCAAACACCGAGGTCGCCAGCAGCGTCACCGGCGCAAAATCGCGCTGCGGATCGTAAGTAGGCTTTTCCTGCAACACGGGATTTTGCGCAAGGTTTCCCACGCTGCCGAGAAACAAGGTGTAGCCATCGGGTGCCGCGCTGATCGCAATCTGCGCGCCCAGTGCGCCGCCCGCGCCGCTGCGGTTGTCGACAATCACCTGTTGCCCAATAACTTCGGCAAGGCGCTGGCTCACCGTTCGCGCAAGGATATCGTTGCCGCCGCCCGGCGGAAACGGCACGATCATGCGCAGTGGTCGATCGGGATACGCGTGCGTCTGTGTCTGCTTCTGTGTCGGCATTTGCGCATAGGCCATCGCGCTGCTGATGCATGCGACCACGGCGAGCAAGGCGGGTGCCGCGCGCTGGATGCACAATTGAGAATTCATGAAATTTTCTTTTATAAACAATTGGTTATTTCTCAACAATCTCAGCGCCGCTGGGTTGATTGATAAATCGGCATGACTTGCGCGGCATACTTTTGCAGATCGGTAATGCGATCCGCCGCCTGCGGATGCGTGCTCAGGAACGCCGGGCCGCCGCGACCGCCCGTGGCCTGTGCCATTTTTTGCCACAACGAAATCGCCGCACGCGGATCATATCCCGCACGTGCCGCGAGTTCGACGCCGATGCGATCGGCTTCGCGTTCAAACTCGCGTGAATTGGGCAGGCCATACGTCACCTGAGCCGCCATGTTGGCCAATTCCGCGCCGCCCTGTCCGACACCGAGCACTGCGGCGCCGATGCCGATCACCGCATTTTGCGCGGCTTGTTGCGAGGCTTTCTCGCGCCCGTGCTCGCGCAGCGCGTGCGCGATTTCGTGTCCCATCACCGCCGCGAGTTCCGCGTCGTTCAATTGCAATGCGTCCATCAGACCGGTGTAGACCGCGATCTTGCCGCCGGGCATGCACCACGCATTGATCTCCTGCGAGGAAATTACATTGACTTCCCAGCGCCAGCCGGGCGCGTCACTCCGAAAAGCCGCAGTCGCGGGAATCAAGCGGCTCGCCACGGCGCGCACGCGGTTCACCTGATTCGGGTCCCGATTCAGCACCCCCTTGCCCTGTGCTTCACGCAGGGTCTGCGCATACGACTGTTCGGCCGCCGCATTGATCTGCGCGGACGAAATCATCATGCGCTGCTGGCGTTCCACGCCCACCGCGCCGCCGCCGGTGGTTTGCACGGTTTGGCAGCCGGCGAGCATGAATAACATTGAAGTCAGTGCGAAGATTAGTCGGTAGTTCATCATGTCAGTCCTCCGGAAACGCAGGCGCCGGAATCAATAAACCGGCAAAGTCGTATTGTCACTCAAGAGTTCAAACGCGCGCCACTCCGCGCCCGATTCGCGGCACATGCCATAGCGAAACGGCCACGCGGCGCGGCCCGGCGTGAAAAATCGCAAGTCCTGAAACCACACACAGGTATGCGGATTGCCGGTATCCACGCGATACAGCGCCGGATACTGCGCAAACCACCTGAAAAATGCGAACTGCGGATGCGCCATGACTTCGCGCGCCAACGTGTAGTCGGCTGATTGCGGGGCCACCCCCCATCGCTGCGCAACCACCCACTGCGCCTGCCGCCGCGGCAAGTACGGCGCGCTTAAACGGGACAAAAACCCCGCGCCTGGCGCAGGCCGTGGCGCCTCGCGCCGCGACAAGCTGACGAGGCTGTAGTGATAGCGGTCTTCGGTTTCGACCACCACCATCCAGTTAAACGGTGACACCGGGCGCGGCAATGCGCTCACTCTTGCGTCGCGCAATCCAGCCTGCCGAACAAACTGTTCGCCGAATTCGATCGCGCGCTGCTGCTGCACGAATTGAAACACCACATAGCCACACAATACGGCAAGACTCGTTATCGCAGGCCAGCGCGCATGGCGTGACTTACGCCACAGCCACGAGGCCAGCAACCCCGCAAGAATAATGCCGCTGAACCACAGGTCAATGATGAAGGTGATGGACAACGCCGCGCGCCAATCCGACAGCGGCGCAAACACCATGGTACCAAACGAGGTAATCCAGTCGCCCGCAATGTGCGCCCCGATGCCCCACGCGATAATGCCTGCATAGGCGCGCCATCCAAGCCCCTTGTTCGCATCGTTGCGCCACACGCGCGTGCATAGCCACGCCAGCAATGCCGTCCACACCGCCAGCATCACCAGCGAATGCGTGACGCCGCGATGGTGATGGAGATACGACAACGGCGACCCCAGCGAAACCACCACATCGATATCCGGGAACGCGGCGGCCATTGCACCCAGCGCGATACGCCGGCGCAGGGGAATGACTGCCGGGCCGGGCGCTGGCGCGGTGGCACGCGCGAGCAAGGCGCCGGAGAGAGCGTGGGTCAGGGTGTCCATCGACAAACCTTGAGGCGTGGAGTAAGCGAGGACATCAGGCTCTGGTCACATCAGCGAATTCGAACATCTCCAGCAACGAACTAAGCATTCTCGTCTCCACTCAGGCGCGTCTAATTACGCACCTACATTCAAGGGGTAAGTCTAAAGAAGTAGAACTGCCGATTGGTAAAACCAGGAATTGGGTGCCAATATCGCACCTTTCGCAATAGCAGGAGAGGCTAATTACCAGCCATACGATAGGTAGTTGTACGTACCATTGCGTCGAACAATGAGCCTAGGCTTTCGGTTTTCCCAAAGATACATCCCTCGATCAACTAACATCCTGACCCGCCATGCGGTTTACCTGTGAAAGAATTAGGTCGCTCTTGAACGGATTCGAAAAATCCTTGTCTGATTTCCAATTGTAATAATTTTCAGACTGTCTATCCCCCTCAACAAAGGAGCCGAAATGGACTTAACGATTATTCAAAAGGATGCGAAACCGTTTCTTTTGGGCGCGCTCGCGGGCGCTGTGCTGATTTCCTGGGTGGGTTTCCAGTTGGTCGGCTGGAAGTCCCCCAGCGTTGCCGAAAGGCTGGCCAAGACACAGACTGATACCGCAATGGTCACCGAGCTTTCGAAGATTTGCAGCGTGCAATTTAACGCAGCGCCCAATCTTCCGGAACGGATGGCCGAACTGAAAAAGACGGAACGCTGGTCTCGCGGCGGCGTAATAGCCAAAGCGGGATTTGCCACCATGCCTGGCGAGAAGGAACCGCAGAATGGCGTAGCCGAAGCTTGCGCCAATCTCCTGGTGCCAGAAAAAGAATGAGGAAACGCTATTTAAGTTGAAAACTCTCAATATTGATTCAACTTCAATTTTTATTTTTCGCAACCGAATAAGCACGGCGAATCGTCGATGCGAGTGTTTGTGCTATTGCTGGCGATGGTGAGTGACGTTTTAGCGGCTGAATGGGTAGAGGTACGTGGTTTCTCAGCGGCGGGGATAACCGTTTATGCCGATACCGCCACTATTCGCAGATCTGGCGACATGGCGAAAATGCAAGATGTCTATAACTACAAAACCATGCAAGTATCCGGAACAGGCAAACGGTATTTGTCATCCAAAGGTCAGGGTGAATACGACTGTAAAAACACGCGGGCGCGGCATCGTTTCTTCACGCGGTATTCCGGAAATATGGCTCGGGGAAATGTAGTCACGTCAAATTACCATAGCGACATTAAAGAGATAGACCGCTGGGGTCTCGTTGCTCCCGCGACTGTCGAGGAAAATCTTTGGAAAATAGCCTGCAAGAAGAAGTAGGCATTGGGACTGCTATAACTGAGAGCATCGGCAATTCGCGCCAGCGCCAACAGCGATCTCGATCTGACAAATTGCATTGATCGTCAATTTATCTTAGGCGGCGGGCTTTCGTGAATCCTGCATTGGCAGTCTTTCGCTAGCGCTGCGACACTTGCACTGGATTTCATGAATTCAATTTTGCAACGTGTTATCAATGGGCTCGCTCTCAGCAATGTCGGCAGTATAGGCGAGTTGCGCCGCCGCCTCGACGTGGCAGAGAATTCTTCACCTCCGGAAGTGAAGGACGCATCCGTCGCGGCATCAAATGTCCCAACCGCTACCGGTGTTGGTTACGCTGCGCTCGCTCGCGTCGCTAACCAATTTACGCGATCCTCCGCTGTCATCTCAGATCGCGTCAGCGCTGCGTTGGTGCGCTGGTTGCATCTGCGAAATAGCGCCTTCAACGATGATCTGATTGCTGGGCTGACGGTCGCGCTTGTGGCGATACCCCAGTCGCTCGCCTATGCACAACTCGCGGGCGTCCCCGCGTATTATGGATTGTACGCAGCCTTTATTCCAACCATCGTCGGCGCTCTATTCGGTTCCTCGCCGCAACTGTCCACCGGGCCAACGGCAATGTCGTCATTACTTACCGCCGCGAGCATTGCGCCCTTCGCTGCCCTTGGCGGAGATACATTTATCGCAGACGTCGTACTACTGGCGCTGATCTCCGGTGTATTCCAGATCCTATTCTGGCATGTTGCGCCTGGGCGTATTGCTCAACTTCCTGTCATATCCGGTGCTAATGGGGTTTATCAATGCGGCGGCACTGATTATCGGACTGTCACAATTACCGGCACTGCTTGGAACGCCGGCCCAACAATCGGAACACTTTCTGGTCGACATCTGGAACGTTATTTCCAATTTGCATTTGACGAACGGCGTGTCGCTTGCTTTCGGCATTTCGGCAATCGCCATGCTTGCGTCGTTCAAGCGCTTTGCCCCGCGATTCCCAGGGGTACTGATTACCATGATTTTGCTGACCGGCATAAGTGCCGCGATCGGCTATGCCGAGATGGGTGGCAGTGTAGTGGGCGAAATACCAAGGGGATTGCCGCCATTTGAAATACCGTCTGGAAATTGGCAAACCATAGTTACCCTCCTACCGGCTGGGTTTGTACTGGCACTGATAAGCTTTATGGAGGCCATGTCGAGCGCCAAGGTTATTGCCCTCAGAACTCGGCAGCGCTGGAATCAGAATCGGGAGTTGGTGGCCCAAGGACTCGCTAAGGTGGCATCCGCATTCTGTCATTCGATGCCGGTCAGTGGCTCGTTCTCTCGCTCCGCGCTAAACGCGAACGCGCGCACCAACATATCCTCCGTAGTCGCTGCAATTGCCGTCTTGCTAACGCTGCTGCTTTTTACCTCACTGCTTTATCACGTGCCCAAGTCAGCGCTCGCCGCGATTATCATGATAGCCGTTGTGGGACTAATCGATCTGCGGGCGTTCCTTAATGCATGGCGTGCAAATCGCAGCGATGGCATTGCCGCAATTGTTACTTTTGTAGCAACCCTGGGATTCGCACCCTATATCCAGAACGGCATTGTGACCGGTGCATTATTGTCGCTGGGATTGCTGCTTTACAGCATGATGCGTCCACGAGTGTCTGTATTGGGATTACATGCCGATGGCGAACTGCGCGATGCCCGACTTTTTAATCTTGCGCCACTGCATCCACAACTGGGCGCATTGCGCTTTGACGGATCATTGCATTTTGTCACCAGCTCTTATTTTGAGGACGCCTTGGTTCGAATGGAGCAGGGAAACGTCAAGCTGCGTTATGTGCTGGTGCAATGCAATGGCATTAACGACCTCGATGCATCCGGTGTAGAAGTGCTGCGCAACCTTGGGGAGCGGTTCCGCAAGAATGGAATCGTACTGACTTTCACCGGACTTAAACAGCAAGTACGGGTCGTGCTGGATCGAACGGGACTAACAGAACAAATCGGTCTGGAAAACATTTTTGCAACAGATGAGCATGCACTCAGTGAATTAAACCGGCGCTTAGCCCAGTCACAGCATTGAAAGAAGGAGTTTATAGGATCGATCTATGCGTTTTACGTTGATTTGGCGCACGTGGGATTGCCGCGTTTCTACGCCTCACACCTAACGCCTCACGCAATTCAGACAGCCACCACTTCCATATCCGGCTCTATCTGGCGCACCAGATTTTCGATGCCGGTCAGCGTGCCCGAAAGCGAACTCGGACAACTGCCGCACGCGCCCTGATAATGCACGCTGAGCTTGTTCCCTTCGAGGCCCACCACGTATAGATCGCCGCCGTCGTTTTGCAAATAAGGGCGGATTTGTTCATCGAGTATGTCGTTGATTTTGTCTAGCCGCGCGAGATCTTCGGCGCTCATTTTCGACGGATCAAAACTGGCCTCGGCGTCTTGCAACATCTTTTCGGATTCCGCATCCGCCGCCGGCGCCTCGCGTATCGGTACGGCCAGTTCACGCTTCAGTTCATTCCAGTCGGCCTGCCCGTTTTGCGTGACCGTAATCCAGTGATCGACATAAAACACATTGGTGACGTGTTCGATATCGAACAGCGCCGACGCCAGTTTGTCGTCCCGCGCTTTTTCGGCGCTGTCATACGAACGCGTGATGCCCCAGGTCAGCGGCTCCTTGAGAATGAACTTCATCGCGTTCGGATTCGGCGTCGGCTCAATTTCAGCGATCTTGGGCATAATGTAAGTATATGTTTTTATTTGATATTTTATATTTTCGCTACGTACCGATAACCGGTGTCTGCAAGGGATCCGCATCGGCTTCGGTCGATGTGGTCGTCAGCGAATGCAGTGCCGCATGCAGCGTGTGCCACGGCAAGATCGCGCACTTCACGCGCGTGGGCAAATCGCGCACGCCGGCAAACACGGTCAGCCGGCCGAGATGATGCGGTTCTTTACTTGTATCGAGTTTGCCCGTCGCCATGTCGCGAAACTCATTCACCATTTGCTCGGCATCCTGTTGCGATTTGCCCTTGACCAGCGTGGTCATCATCGACGCAGAAGCCTTGCAGATCGCACACGATTCACCTTCAAACCGAACGGCTTCAATGTTCGATCCCGCCAACTTGAGCGACAAATAAATATGATCGCCGCACAACGGGTTCAGCCCTTCGGACTTGTGCGTGGCATCCGCCAGCACACCCCAGTTGCGCGGCTTCCTGTTGTGATCGAGGATCACTTCCTGGTAGAGATTTCTGCTGTCAGCCATCGCGCTACCCAAAGACTTTCTGCACTCGCTGTATCGACGCCACCAGCGCATCGACTTCCGCCAGGGTGTTGTAAAACGCAAACGACGCACGGCAGGTCGCCGGCACCTTGAAGCGTTGCATCACCGGCTGCGCGCAATGATGGCCGGTGCGGATGGCGACGCCATCTTCGTTGAGCAGCGTGCCCACGTCGTGCGGATGCACGCCTTGTATGGCGAACGACAGCACTGCTGCTTTCTTTTCTGCCGTACCAATGACGCGCAGCCCGGGCAGGCGCGAGACTTCCGCCGTGGCGTAATCGAGCAAATTGGTTTCGTGCGCGGCTATACGTGCCATGCCGATTTCGCTGAGGTAGTCCACCGCTGCGCCCAGCGTAATTGCCGCGGCGATCGGCGGCGTGCCCGCTTCAAACTTGGCGGGTATCGGCGCGTAGGTGGTCTTCTCAAACGTCACCGACAAGATCATGTCGCCGCCGCCCTTGAACGGATTCATGGCTTCGAGCAGTGCGGCCTTGCCATAGAGCACGCCGATGCCCGTCGGCCCGCATAGTTTGTGGCCGGAGAAAGCATAAAAATCACAGTCGAGCGCCTGCACGTTCACCTTCAGATGGGGTGCGGCCTGCGCGCCGTCCACCAACGTCACCACCCCATGTTTGCGTGCGATGGCGACCATCTCCTTCACCGGGTTGATGGTGCCCAGCGCGTTCGACACCTGTGTGAAGCAGGCAATTTGGGTGCGGCTGTTAAACAGCTTTTCGTAGGCAGCGAGGTCGAGTTCGCCGTTGTCGAAGATCGGCGCCACGCGAATCTTCGCGCCCGTAACCTCGGCCACCATCTGCCAGGGTACGATATTCGAGTGATGCTCCAGCGTGGTGAGTATTATCTCGTCACCCGCCTTCAGGAATTTTCGCCCCCAGCCGTGCGCCACGAGATTGATGCTCTCGGTGGTGCCACTGGTAAAAATCACTTCGCGTTCCTCGCGGGCATTGATGAACGCCTGCAATTTTCGGCGCGCGGCTTCGTATTCCGCCGTCGCGGTCTCGGACAAATAATGCACCGCGCGATGAATGTTCGCGTGCTGGCTCGACTGGTAACGCACCCAACGATCCATCACCCGCGCCGGCATTTGGCTCGACGCGGCATTGTCCAGAAACACCAGCGGCTTGCCGTTCACCTTGAGATCAAGGATGGGAAAATCCTGGCGGATGCGCGCAACATCGAACGCGACTTTTTCGGAGGGTGCGTTCATGTCAGCCGGCCTGCGTTTGCGTCATGACTGCCCGCTCCAGCCGGGCGACCAGCGATTTCACCGGAATGCGATGCACAATTTCGGCACCAAACGCGAAGGTCAGCAGATTGCGCGCTTGCGTGTCAGCAATACCGCGACTCTTGAGATAAAACAACTGATCCGCATCCAGTTGCCCGACGGTGGCGCCGTGCGCGCACTTCACGTCATCGGCGAAAATCTCCAATTGCGGCTTGGTATCGACGCGCGCATTCGGCGACAGCAGCAGATTGCGGCTTTGCTGCGCGGAATTCGTCAACTGCGCATCCTTGCGCACGAGCACCTTGCCGTTGAAGACCGCATGCGCCGAGCCGCCCACGATGGTTTTGTGCAACTGCGTGCAACGGCCATTCGGCCGAACATGATCCATCGTGGTGTGCGTATCGGCGCACTGCTGCCCGGAAATCAACGCGAGGCCGTCGATCACCGCTTCCGCACCTTCGCCCTGATGCGTGACATCGAGGTTGTAGCGCGACAACCGCGCGCCAAACGCAATGGATTGCGAAACATACGAGGCATCCTTCGCCAGCGACACCGCGCACGAAGCGATATGCACCGCTTGCGCGCTCTCACGCTGCAAACGCACGTGATGCAGGCGCGCATTGGGCGCAATGACGATTTCGGTCACGGCGTTGGTGAAATACGCTGTGTCAGCCACGTCCCCGGAGGCGACATAATCCTCGATCACCGTGCCTTGCGCGCCGGACTCCGCCACGATCAGACTACGCGGGCAGCTTGCCGAATCCTTTTGCGTAGCGATGTACAACAAATGCAGCGGCACGTTCGGAGCGGCGTTTTTCGCCAGATGCACCACCGCGCCATCACGCAACCAGGCAGTGTTAAGCGCCGTAAACAACTGCTGGTCGAAACCCGCGTGCAAGGCCAGATGCGGTTCGATCAGCGCCGGTTTGGTTTTTAGGGTCTCCGCCAGCGTTCCAACGGTGACGCCCGCGGCCAATGCACCGGGGCTTGAAAGCGCCGGCACATAAACCCCATCCACGAAGGTGAGCCGCACTCCCGCTTCGGACACGGTAAACGGCGCAACGTCCACGGACGCGCCTGCCGCCGCCGGCACAACGCGCAAGCGGTTCAACGGCGCCAAATCGGTAAAACGCCATTCTTCGTCGCGTGGGGTGGGCGCGCTCAAGGCATTGGCGCGCTCCAAAGCGGCCGCGCGGCGCGTGTTCAGCCACGAAGCCGTACTCGCGGGCAAGGTACGTCCGCCGGCGACCAGCGCCTCCACGAACGGATGCATAACCGCTGCGCTCATGCCGCAGCCTTTGCGCTTGCGCTCGTGCCACCATCCAATAACCAGTCGTATCCGCGCGATTCGAGTTCCAGCGCCAGCGCCTTGTCACCCGTCTTGATGATGCGCCCCGACTCCATCACGTGCACATAATCCGGCGTAATGTAGTTGAGCAAGCGCTGATAATGCGTGACCAGCACGCACGCGTTGTCCGCGCTCAAGAGCTTGTTCACGCCACCAGCGACAATGCGTAGCGCGTCGATATCCAGCCCCGAATCGGTTTCATCCAGAATGGAGACACGTGGCTCCAGTATTGCCATCTGCAAAATCTCGTTGCGCTTTTTCTCGCCACCCGAAAAACCATCGTTCACGCTGCGATCCAGAAACTCCGGGCTCATTTCCAGCAGCTTCATTTTCTCGCGTACGTAGTCGTCAAACTCCAGCGGATCGAGTTCGTCCCGGCCGCGCCCGGTCTGCACCGTGTTGTATGAGAGGCGCAGAAACGAGCTGTTCGACACACCCGGAATTTCCACCGGATACTGAAAGCCCAGAAACAACCCGGCTCGCGCGCGATCTTCGGCTGCCAGCGCGAACAAATCCTTGCCTTCCAATAGAACCGTGCCGCCGGTCACCTCATACGCCGGATGGCCCGCCAGCACCTTGGCCAACGTGCTTTTGCCCGAACCATTCGGCCCCATGATGGCATGCACTTCGCCCGCGCGCACCGTAAGATCGATGCCCTTCAAAATGGTTACGCCCGCGACCGTGGCGGTGAGGCCGCGTATGTCGAGCAGGGTTCTTGCGTTGCTGTTAATCATCCCACGCTGCCTTCGAGTTTGAGACCGAGAAGTTTGGTCGCTTCGACCGCGAACTCCATCGGTAATTGCTGAAACACGTCCTTACAGAAGCCGTTGATAATCATCGACACCGCTTCTTCGGCGCCAATGCCGCGACTCTGAAAATAAAACAACTGGTCTTCGCCGATTTTCGAGGTGGTCGCTTCGTGCTCCACCTTGCCGCTGGGGTTACGCACTTCGATGTACGGAAAGGTGTTTGCACCACATTGATCACCAATCAGCATCGAATCGCACTGCGAATAATTGCGCGCGCCCGTCGCCGTCGGCGCGATGCGCACCAGCCCCCGATAGCTGTTGTTCGAGTGGCCCGCCGAGATGCCCTTGCTAACGATGGTGCTGCGGGTATTCTTGCCGATGTGGATCATCTTGGTGCCGGTGTCGGCCTGCTGATAGTGATTGGTCAGCGCCACCGAATAAAACTCGCCCACCGAGTTGTCGCCGCGCAGCACGCACGACGGGTATTTCCAGGTGATCGCGGAACCGGTTTCCACCTGCGTCCACGAAATGCGCGAATTGACACCCTTGCACAGACCGCGCTTGGTGACAAAGTTGTAAATGCCGCCCACGCCTTTTTCGTCGCCCGCGTACCAGTTCTGCACCGTTGAATACTTGATGTCGGCGTTGTCCATCGCCACCAGTTCCACCACCGCCGCATGCAATTGGTTGGTGTCGAACTTCGGCGCAGTGCAGCCTTCGAGATACGAAACCTGTGCGCCGTCTTCGGCCACGATCAGGGTGCGCTCGAACTGGCCGGAATCCTGCGTGTTGATCCTAAAATACGTGGACAACTCCATCGGGCATTTCACGCCCTTGGGGATGTAGCAAAACGAGCCGTCGGTGAACACGGCGGAGTTCAACGCCGCGTAAAAATTGTCGCCCACGGGAATCACGCTGCCCATGTACTTGCGCACCAGCTCCGGGTGCTCGCGCACCGCTTCGGAAATGGAACAAAAAATAATGCCGACATCGGCGAGTTTCTGTTTGTAGGTGGTGGCCACCGACACCGAATCGAAAATCACATCCACTGCCACGCCCGCCAGCGCGGCACGTTCGTTCATCGGCACGCCCAGTTTTTCAAACGTCTTGAGCAACTCGGGATCGACTTCGTCCATGCTCGCGAGTTTTTTCTTCGATTTGGGCGCCGAGTAGTAACTGATGTTCTGGAAATCGATTTCCGGATACTTGACGTTCGACCACGCCGGCGGCGTCATGGTCAGCCAGTGGCGATAGGCCTTGAGCCGAAACTCCAGCAGCCATTCCGGCTCGTTCTTCTTCGCCGAAATAAACCGTATGGTGTCTTCGTTCAGCCCCTTCGCGGCGGTATCGGATTCGATGTCCGTGACAAAGCCGTGCTTGTACGGCTGATTGACCAGTTCCTGGATTGCCGTGCTGCTCATCGCTTGCCCCCGTAAGGCGCGAGGCGCGAGGCGTGCGTCACGGGCATGGCGCCGATTCCACTACACCTCACGATTTCTCCTTGACGCTAAAGCTCTCGCCGCAGCCGCAAGTGGCATCGACATTCGGGTTGTCGAACTTGAAGGTTTGCTTCAAGCCCTCTTTGACGAAATCGAGTTTCGATCCGTCGATGAACTCCAAGCTTTTTTCATCGACCACCAGTTTGGAATCAAACGCTTCAAACACCTTGTCGTCCGGCTTCACGTCGTCTGCGTAATCGTAGGTATAAGTCCAGCCGGAGCAGCCGACTTTCTTGATACCCACGCGCAGGCCCACGCCCTTGCCGCGCTTGGTTAACTGGTTCTTGATTTGTTTTGCCGCGTTTTCTGTAAGTTGTATGGTCATTGCCGACTCCGCTGTCAAACCGCCATCGCGGTGAGATTTTTCAATCGCGCCACCACGTTCTTCACCGCATTCAGAAAATCATCCACCTGCTGTCCGGTATTCGACGCGCCCAGCGAAAACCGCACCGCGCCGCGCGCTATCTCCGGTGCGACACCCATCGCCAGCAACGTCGCCGAAGGCTCCGGGTTCGCGCTGGAACACGCCGCCCCCGCCGCCACGCCGAAACCCAGTTTGTCGAGTTCGATAATCAACGTTTCGCCGTCGATGCCTCTAAATGCGAAATAGCTGGTGTTGGGCAGGCGCTGGGACTGGTTACCAAATATCACCGCGCCCAGTTGCACCAAGCCCTGCTCGACCCGCGCGCGCAGTTTTTCAAGACGCGGCGCGAGTTCATTCAGCCGGCTGGCAGCCAGATCAGCGGCGGCGCCAAACCCAACGATGGCCGGCACGTTCTCGGTGCCTGAGCGCATGCCATGCTCGTGCCCGCCGCCAGCGATCAACGGCGCGAGTTCAATGCGTTTATCCACGATCAACGCACCTGCGCCCTTCGGGCCGTAAATCTTGTGCGCGGAAAGCGTCATCGCGTGCACGTTCAACGCCTCGAAATCGACGGCGATTTTGCCCAGCGCCTGCACAGCGTCGGTGTGCATCCAGGCCTTGGCCACCCGCGCGCGCTGCGCGACTTCGGCCACCGGCTGAATCACGCCCGTTTCATTGTTCGCAAGCATCACCGACACGATACCCGTCGGCGTCTGCAACGCCGCATCGACATCGTTCACATCCACCACGCCGTCGCGGTTCACGCCAAGCTTGCGCACCGCCCAGCCGCGTCGCACGAGTGCGGCGGCGGGCTTGGCCACGCAGGGATGCTCGATCCCGCTGATGGCGATTTGCGATGGTTTCAGAATCTCCGCCGCGCCCTTGATAAAGAGATTGTTCGCCTCGGTGCCGCCCGAGGTGAACACCACCTGTGGCGGACGCACATTCACCAGCGCCGCCACCTGCTCGCGCGCGGTGTCAATCGCACGGCGCGCCGTGATGCCCAGATCATGCCGGCTCGACGCGTTGCCGTATTGCTCGCGCAGAAACGGCAACATCGCGGCCAGCACACGCTCGTCGAGCGGCGTAGTGGCGTTGTGGTCGAAGTAAACGAATGCCATCGCGTGAAACTGAATTTCTGATCTTCAGGCGGTAACGGCGGCGCGCTTACCAACGCTCGGCCGCATGTCGTGCATGGTAGCCACGCCGGATTCCTTGGCGCGCTGGTTATCAACCAACTGCTGCAAGGTGACCGATCCCAGATATTCAAAAATACGCTGATTCAGCGACGCCCATAAATCGTGGGTGATGCATTTCTGGTCGTCGTGACAATTTTCCTTGCCGCCGCACTGCGTGGCGTCGAGTGGCTCGTCCACCGCGAGGATGATTTCCGCCACCGACAAGGTGCACATATCCTTGCCCAGCAAGTAGCCACCGCCCGGCCCGCGCACGCTTTCAACAATTTGCCGGCGTCGCAACTTGCCGAACAACTGTTCGAGATAAGACAGTGAAATTTTCTGGCGCTCGCTGATTTCGGCCAGCGTGACTGGGCCGCTCCCGTGGCGCAGGCCCAAATCGACCATCGCCGTTACCGCAAACCGCCCTTTGGTAGTGAGCCGCATTGGAGCACCTATAAAATTTACTTTAAAAACAATTGGTTATAAATAAATTCGGATTTCAGTGGTCTGCCACCCATGACCGACTGATCTACTCAACTTTACCTATCCCGACTGAATTAGTCAACTATGAAGACTTTGAGTTCCGCTCGTTCAGTGCGGCCCGCAATTGCGCCAGTTCAGTCAGCAATTGGTCTAGGCGTTTGTCGGTGTCATTGCTGTGGCTGATGATCTCGTTCATGGTGCGCGCGAGCGGATCGTTTTCGTCGCGGCCCACGGCATACGCCGCGAAACGGCCATTGGAATCCTGCGCTTCCACCACGCGCGCCGGAATGCCGATTGCGGTTGCATTCGGCGGCACATCTTTCACCACCACCGCGTTCGAACCAATCTTGGCATGCGCCCCCACCGTAATGGGCCCCAGCACTTTCGCGCCCGCGCCGATAACCACACCTTCACCGAGCGTCGGATGGCGCTTGCCTTTGTTCCAGGACGTACCGCCCAATGTAACGCCGTGATACAGCGTGCAGTCGTCGCCGATTTCAGCGGTTTCGCCGATCACCACGCCCATCCCGTGATCGATAAAAAAGCGCCGGCCGATGGTGGCGCCGGGATGGATTTCGATACCCGTCATCCAGCGCGCGCAATGTGAAACGAAGCGGCCCAGCCACTTGAACCCGCCGCCCCAAAAACAATGCGCCACGCGATGCATCAGCAGCGCATGAAAGCCCGGATAACAGGTGATCACCTCCCAAGTATTACGCGCGGCGGGGTCGCGCTCGAAAACCACGGCGATCTCTTCTTTTATGCGGGAAAACATGGAGTTGCGGGGGAAATGGGAGCCACGGGACGGTGGCAGGCACAATAGTATATTAAAATCATCGACTATTGCCGATGATTTTATATTAAGCATTTAAAAACAATAATTTATCATCGTTTTTTCGGCGTCCGCAGCGTGCGCACCACCCCGCGCAGGATTTTTACTTCGTCGTGCTCCAGTTGCATGCGCGCGAACATGCGCCGCACGCGCTGCATGAATCGTTTGGGCTGCGCCGGGTTCAAAAATCCGCACGCCATCAACTCGCGTTCAAGATGCTCATAAAACAACTCGATTTCCTGATGCGTTGCCAGCACGCGCGGTTTGTCGACCGTCGGTTTTATGGTTTCCTGCACCGCATGCAAGCGCAGCTCATAAGCAAACACCTGCACCGCAGCCGCAAGGTTGAGCGAACTGTGGCTCGCATCCGTCAATATCGTCGCGACCATCTGACAGCGTTTGACCTGATCCGTGGTGAGGCCGCGCACTTCGCTGCCGAATACCAGCGCCACCGGCTGATGCGGCGCCACTTCGACCAATCGCGCCGCCGCCTCGCGCGCCGTCACGGCGGGCACCGCGATTTCGCGGCTGCGCGCGGTGCAAGCCACCGCCAGCACCACGCCAGACAGCGCGG
>DHVE01000107.1 GCA_002412495.1 Betaproteobacteria bacterium UBA5216 | reverse complement strand
CCGACAACGGCATCGGCATGTCGCGCGATGAAGTCATCGCAAACATCGGCACCATCGCCAAATCGGGCACGCGCGAATTTTTCAACAAGCTTACTGGTGATCAGGCGAAAGACGCCAATCTGATCGGTCAGTTCGGCGTGGGTTTTTATTCTGCGTTTGTGGTGGCGGACAAGGTAACGGTGACCACGCGCCGCGCGGGACTCACCGCCGAGCACGGCGTGCGCTGGGAGTCGGACGGCGGCGGCGATTACACGCTGGAAACCGTGACGCGGCCGGAGCGCGGCACCGAGGTCACGCTGCATCTGCGCGAAGGCGAAGACGACATCGCCAACGGCATGCGCCTGCGCACCATCATCCGCAAGTATTCGGATCACATCACGCTGCCGATACTGATGCAGGTCGAGGAGTGGGACAAGGACAACTCGGTTTACAAGACCACCGGCAAGGACGAAACCGTCAATCAGGCAAGCGCGTTGTGGGCGCGCGCCAAGAACGACATCACTGAAGAGCAGTATCACGAATTTTACAAACACGTGGCGCATGATTTCGAGGCGCCGCTTATCTACTCGCATAACAAGGTCGAAGGCCGCAAGGAATTCACCCAACTGCTGTACATCCCGGCGCGCGCGCCGTTTGATCTTTGGGATCGCGAACACCGGCGCGGCATCAAGCTCTATGTGCGCCGCGTATTCATCATGGACGACGCCGAGCAACTGTTGCCGGTGTATCTACGCTTTGTGCGCGGCGTGATCGACTCAGCCGATCTGCCGCTGAACGTGTCGCGTGAAATTCTGCAAGAGTCGAAAGACATCGAATCCATGCGCGCGGCCAACGTCAAGCGCGTGTTGTCGATGATCGAAGACCTCGCGGAAAACAACAAGGAAAAATTCGCGACCTTCTGGAAGGAATTCGGCCGCGTCATCAAGGAAGGCGTGGTCGAGGATTTTGGCAATCGCGAGCGTATCGCCAAGGTGCTGCGATTTGCCTCCACGCACACGGATACCGAAGCGCAGGACGTTTCGCTCGCGGATTACGTGTCGCGCATGAAACCCGAGCAGGAAAAAATCTACTTTGTCACGGCGGAAGCCTTTGCCGCCGCCAAAAACAGCCCGCATCTCGAGGTGTTCCGCAAGAAGGGCGTTGAAGTGCTGCTGATGTGCGATCGCGTGGACGAGTGGGTGAGCCAGCATCTCACCGAGTTTGAAGGCAAGAAATTGCAGTCGGTGGCCAAGGGGCGGCTTGAACTCGGCAAGCTCGAAGACGAGGCCGAGAAAAAAGCCGCGGAAAAAGAAGAAAGCGAATCCAAACCGCTGCTGGAGCGCATCAAGAAATCGCTCGGTGAAAGCGTCAAAGATGTACGCGTCACGCTACGGCTGACTGATTCACCGGCGTGCCTGGTGGCGGACGAGCACGACATGGGCGCCAACTTCCAGCGGCTGCTGAAATCGGCCGGGCAGAATATTCCGACCGCCAAACCCATCCTCGAAATCAACCCGCATCATCCGCTGGTGCAACGCCTGAAGGATGAAGCGGATGAAACACGTTTCACCGATCTCGCGAAGGTGCTGTTCGATCAATCCATGCTGGCCGAAGGCGGGCAACTGGAAGACCCGGCGGGGTTTGTGAAGCGGTTGAATCAATTGATGCTCTCGCTTGGAAAATCGGTCGGATAGTTGCGTGTTGGTTGACGCTCCGCTGACGAGCGATCGTATAAATATCGTATAAATATACGTTGACATGTCATCAAAACAATCTCATGATTGTTTTGATGAAGCTCCAGCCCGCGCCCCGCCTTGGGCGCCCGAAGACCAGTTCGATGTCGCGCCAGGAACAGGTGCGCGCGGCCAAGCGCGCGCAGCGCGTGCGTGAGCGTGATGCAGGCATCCGGACGATCCCGCTAAAGCTCGCGGAACGCGACGCCGAACGGATACGCGTGGCACTGCAACAACCTGAGTTTGAAACACGGTTGCGGCTGTTGCTCGACGAGTTGGTGATCGAGGTTGCCGCCTATGAAAACCTCGCGCATCTGTGCTGGAATCGCACGACGCGCTTCATTGCCGCCGAGGAAGCGTTCAGGCTCTACGAGCGCAACTGGCGCCTGGTGGATCTGCGGCGCATGACCCCTGCGGAGCGCGACCTTGTCGAACGCCTCTCCGCCTGCTATGGGAACGGTGTCCTCAATGTCTGAGTACGCAAGGCCAAGGCACAACACGGTGCTGGCCGCCTTGCGCAGTCTTGACGCGGGTTTTCTCGCAAAGACCGAATGTTATTTCGGCGGCGGCACGCGCATTGCGCTGGCGCTCAATGAGTACCGCGAATCCGCCGATGTGGATTTTTTGTGTGCCAGCCGAACGGGATATCGCGCATTGCGGGCCGCGGTAACCGAACAGTCGCTGGGCGCCATCGCGATGCGCGGCGTAAAGCTTGCACGCGAAGTCGTCGCGGATCGCTATGGCATACGCACCTTTCTGGAGGTGAACGGCGAGAAACTGAAGTTTGAAATTGTTTTGGAAGCGCGTATCACGTTGTCGGGGGGTATGGCGGCGGGTCTGCCCGTTCCGGTGCTCGACGATGGATCGTGTTTCGCCGAGAAATTTCTCGCCAACGCGGACCGGTGGCGCGATGCTTCGGTGTTGGGCCGCGATGTGATTGATCTTGCCTTCATGGTGGTGCATTGGGGGGATGAGCCGCTCAAGACCGGCTTGAATGTCGCCACCGAAGCGTATGGCAAAGTCGCGGCCAGTGCGGCAAGACGGGCGGCGACCCGGATGTTGGAGGAAACGGCGTGGCGCAACCGCTGTATGTCCACATTAGCCATCACCGATAGCCGGACATTGCTGCGCGGGCTGCGGGCGTTGATCGAATGTCTAAAGACCCGTCGTGGCTCGCCAAGTTATTGATTTACTTGGCGCACAGCGAGTTTTGACGGATGGCTGAACAAGATATTTCTTCTTGGGCGCAAGGGGGGGGAGTGACAGGCAAGAATAATAATTTCGACCGGACCGAGGTACGTCGAAGAATAGTTGTCGCCGGTGCCGCGATACCCGCGCTCGCGTGGATGGGCGCGGCACATGCACAGGCTAAGCCGCTGGTGCTGGTCGGATGGCTGAATAACACCTCGCGCAAGGCTAATGCGCATTATCTGCGCGCCTTCAAGGAGGGAATGGCCACGCTTGGCTGGAATGAAGGGGTAAATTACGCTATCGAAGAACGCTGGGCCGAAAGCGTATCGGAACGATTGCAGCCGCTAGCTTTGGAATTGGCGGCGAAAAACCCGGCGGTTGTTGTGGCTGCTACTGTTGTCGCGACAACAGTAGCCAGCAAGTTGATACCCCATACACCTATTGTTCAGGGCGACGGCGGTTCTCTGGTTACCGCCGGTCTTGCGGCAAGCCTTGCGCGCCCCGGCGGGCTAGTGACTGGCGTTACCAATATGGTTGTCGAATTTGGCGGGAAATTTCTTGAGATATTGCTAGAAACCATTCCGTCCGCCAGACGCGTCGGTTTCCTTGCGGACGTAGGTACACAAACTGCGGAGCCGCTGGCCAAGCTATATCGTTCAGTACTGGATCAACGCCGTATTCAGGGCTTTTTCGCAAAAATTGACAAGCCAGACGATATCGAGCCGGCACTGGCGCAACTCGCGAAAGACCGTATACAAGGATTGGTTTTACTGCCGGCGCGATTTTTTGTCGCTGAACGCGAGCGAATTGTAAAAATTGCGATGGCGAATCGATGGCCAGTGTCATGCGGGCCACATGAAATCGCAGAGGCAGGCGCGCTAATGAGCTACGGCGCAGATCGCGCTGCGTTGTATCGCCGTTCCGCCTACTACGTAGACCGTATCCTGAAGGGCGCGAAGCCGTCGGATTTACCTATCGAGCAGCCAACCAAGTTTGAAATGCTTGTCAACTTGAAAACCGCCAAGGCGCTGGGGATAACTGTTCCACAATCCGTAATGGTGCGCGCCACCAGGGTGATTGAATGAGTGCAGAAGACAAGCACGCACACAGCGCCGCCAGGCGCAGACAACTGCTGATGGCGGTTGCCGTATTGCCCGCGCTCACGTGCATGGGTACGCCGCGCGCGCAGACGACGGCGAGCGTGCGTCGTATTGGGATGCTCTCGGCAACGTCGCAGGCCGATGCCGTGCCATTAAATCAGGAGTTCCGGCAAGGCATGCGCGACCTTGGGTGGGTCGAGGGAAAGAATATCAATTTCGAGTTTCGTTACGCAGACGGCAAACTTGACCGCCTCGCCCAGCTGGCGGTGGAGCTTGTTGGGCTAAAAGTGGATGTCATTGTTGCATCTTCGCTGTCTCCCGCCATTGCGGCACAAAAAGCTACCAAGACAATTCCCATAGTCATGGCTGCTCCGGGAGACCCGATAGTGGCGGGACTGGTGAGCAGCCTTGCCCGCCCCGGTGGCAACATTACCGGGCTAACCCAAATGGCGCCGGAACTGGCGGCGAAGCGACTGGAACTGCTGAAGGATCTGGTCCCCAAGCTTGCTCGCGTTGCTGTTCTGTGGAACCCGACGGGAGGCGCGTCTCCTTATTCATGGAAAGAAATCCAGGCACCCGCCCGGCAGTTGGGATTGCAGCTTCATTCTCTGGAAGTCAGTAACGCCGCCGAATTCGACACGGCATTCGCAAGCGCCGCCAAGATAAGTCCTGGCGCGATGTTCGTGATTTCCAATCCATTGATGACCATTCATACAAAGCGCATCGTGGATTTTGCGGCCAAGAGCCGCATACCGTCGATGTATCAGTTTTCAGAATATGTAGAGGCCGGCGGTCTGTTGGCATATGGGCCAGACCGGGACGACATGTTCCGCCGTGCCGGCATCTACGTAGACAAAATCCTCAAGGGGGCAAAGCCCGCCGATCTGCCTGTCGAGCAACCCACCAAATTTGAATTGGTGATCAATCTGAAAGCCGCCAAGGCGCTGGGGTTGACGATTCCACAATCAATATTGGTGAGGGCAACCAAGGTGATTGAATGACGACGCGTCGTGAATTTCTTGCCGTGGGAAGCGCTGGCCTGTGTGTATCCAGTGTGCCACTAATCTCCGCGGCTCAACCGAAGGCAGGGGTGAGCGCGAGAATCGGGATATTGGGAGCCGGCTCTTCGGGCGGATGGGCGCCGATGGTGGAAGCGCTGAAGACGGGATTGCGCGAGCGCGGCTACGTGGAAGGCAAGAATCTCGTTATTGAGTATCGGTGGGCCGAGGGCAAATACGAACGCCTCCCTGATTTGGTTGCTGAATTGATTGCGTCCAAGGTCGATGTCATCGTAACGCACGCAAGGGCCGGGATCAGGGCGGCGAAACAGGCGACCACGACCATTCCCATTGTTATGGCATCGATAGGGGATCCGGTTGCGGCCGGGCTAATCGACAATCTTTCCCGGCCCGGCAGAAATGTTACCGGCTTGTCGTTCTTTGGCCGGGAAATCGCGGCCAAGCGGCTTGAAATGCTCAAGGAAACCTTGCCGCATACCACCACAATTGCCACCCTTATGGACCGCAGTACTATTGAACCGGCGGACATCCATGCACTCGAATCGGCGGCGAAGGCGCTGAAGATAACCGTTCAAGTTGCCGATGTGAAAAGTGTCAACGCACTGGAGAGCACCCTATCAGGGATAACCAAGAGCCGGATAGCCAGCGTGCTGGTTTCCGAAACGCCCATGCTTATTTCCAATGGCAAGGCAGTCGGCGCGATTGCGACCAAACATCGATTGGCCTCGATTGGTTTCAAGGACGTTGCCGAAGGTGGCGGCTTGATGTCCTACGGAGCGGATATACCGGCGATGTGGCACCGTGCCGCGACTTACGTGGACAAGATTCTCAACGGAACCAAACCCGGCGACATTCCCGTGGAGCAGGCGGCCAAGTTCGAGATGGTGATTAATCTCAAGACCGCCAAGGCGCTGGGTATTACGATACCGCAGACCGTATTGGTACGGGCTACGCGGGTGATTGAATGACAACACGACGTGAATTGCTCATTACTGGCAGCGCGAGTTTTTGCGTACTCGCTATGCCGTTGTCCTCTTTTTCCCAGCAGTCAACCAAGCTTCGGCGCATCGGTTTTCTCGCCATGCGTTCACCTCCCAGCGCCGCCAATCCGGATTACTACGGTGCATTTGTGTGGGCTATGCGCGAATTGGGTTATATCGAAGGAAAAAATATTCTTATCGAATGGCGAGCCGCTGAAGGAAATTACGAGCGGCTCCCCGTGTTGGCGGCGGAACTTGTACAAATGAACGTGGAATTGATCGTGACGCACGCGACTCCCGGTACACGTGCCGCGCAACAGGCGACCAGGACCATTCCCATCGTGACGGCAGCGGTGACCGATCCGGTCGGGGACGGGTTTGCCGTAAGCCTGGCGCGGCCCGGCGGCAATGTAACCGGACTCTCCCTCATTATTCTGGACATCAGTCCGAAGCACATGGAGCTTTTAAAGACCATGGTGCCCAAACTGTCGCACGTGGCTGTTCTCGTCAATCCGGATAATCCTTCTATACCGGGCGTGATCAAGAGTATTCGCGCCGCTGCCGGTCGGATTGGCGTCAAGGTGTCCACGGCAAACGCCCGTTCGCCCGTGGAGGTCGAGCAAGCCTTTGCGGCAATCACCCGCGAACGCGCGCAAGCAGTCATTGTTGCGTCCGATGCGTTCCTGATAGGGCAGCGGCGGCTGATCGCGTCGTTGATTCTGAAACATCGCATGCCTTCGATATCCGCCAATCGCGATGACGTCGAGGCCGGCGGTCTGATGAGCTATGGGCAGAACGCTACCGAGTTCTATCGCCGTGCCGCTGCCTATGTTGACAAGATTCTGAAAGGTGCCAAGCCGGCCGATCTGCCGTTCGAGCAACCAACCCGATTTGATCTGGTTATTAATCGCAAGACGGCAACAGCACTTGGCCTCACTATCCCGACTGAACTGTTGGTTCGTGGAGGGGAGGTTTTAGAATAGTGAATAAAAACAGATATTTGCGAATTAATGGCCTGCGCCGAAAATTGCTTTTTGCAGGCGTCGCATGGCCCGTGCTTAGTAGGGCAGGCGGCGTGCGTGCGCAGGCGAATCCGCCGGGTAAAATCTGGCGCGTGGGTATCTTGGTACAGCGTGCGCGCCCGGTTTCCATTGACGCTGATGCCTTTGGCGCGTTCGTGCGCGGCATGCGCGATCTCGGTTATGTCGAAGGTAAGAACCTTGTGATCGAGTGGCGCTTTGCCGATGGCAAGGCAGACCTTCTGCCGGCGTTGGCCGAGGAATTGGCGCGAATCAAGGTGGATGTCATTGTCGCGACGTCTACGCCCACCACGAGCGCCTTGCAAAAAGCGACAACTACGATACCTATCGTTATGGGCCCCATCGCTGATCCGGTCGGTAGCGGATTTATCAAAAGTCTGGCGCGGCCCGGCGGAAATATCACCGGCCTGACAAACATGCTGGTTGACCTCAGCGCCAAGCATCTGGAGTTGCTGCTCAGCGTGACGCCGAAACCCGCGCGCGTGGCCGTGCTGTTGCAGCCCGACAACGCTTCCAATATTGACACTTTGAAAGTCGTTCAGTTGGCGGCGAAACGCACTGGTATCAGTGTGCTGTCGGCGCAAGCGCGCACCAGGCAAGACATCGAAAACGCTTTTTCGCGGATAGTGCGCGAGAAAAGTGGCGCAGTCCTTCTAGCGCAAGATGGTCTTTTTATAGAAAACCGGCGAATGATATCTGACCTGGCAACCAAGCATCGGCTGCCATCCATAGGTGCAATTCGGGAATTGGCGGAAGATGGCATCTTGATCAGCTATGGCCCGAGTTTCTCTGACATTTATCGCCGCGTCGCGATTCATGTGGATAAAATACTGAAAGGCGCCAAGCCCGCCGATCTGCCGGTGGAGCAGCCCATCGTATTTGAATTGGTCATCAACGGAAAAACCGCCAACGCTCTGAGTCTTAAAATCCCGCAGGCGCTGCTGATCAGCGCGAACAAGGTGATTGAATGATCACGCGGCGTGAGCTAATCGTAGTAATAGGGACAGGGCTGCTGGGGATGTCGCGTTTAGGCGGGACTCAGCCAGTGAGAATCCCGAAGGTGGGCTATCTGTCACCCGTCAATATGGCGCGCGATGCATCGCGTAGCGAAGCTTTTCGGCAGGGCTTGACGGAGCGCGGGTACATCATCGGGAAAACAATCCTGTTGGAATCACGGTATGCGGACGGCAAACTGGATCGGCTTCCCGCGCTTGCAAGTGACTTGCTGCGTTCGAAGGTTGATGTAATTGTCGCGGCAGGCGGTAGCCGTGTCGCATTGGCGGCAAAGAATTCTTCTACTGCTATTCCTATTGTTATGACCAATGTCGAGGATCCAGTCGCTCTGAAGTTGGTAGCGAGTCTTGCGCGTCCAGGCGGCAACCTGACGGGATTGAGTGCAATGATCCATGATTTAAGCGCCAAACGCCTCGAAATTGTGCGCGATACGGTGCCAAACGTCGCGGTGGTGGCAGTGGTGTGGAACGCGGATTATGCCGAGAAGCGCGAGGAGCTGGAGCTTACCCAGGTAGCGGGTAAAGCCTTGGGCATCAAGATTCTTTCCGTGGAAGTACGAAGTCCTGATGATATCGAGAGCAGGCTACTGACGATACCGGCAAGCCGCAATGTTGCGATCATTGCGTTGCCCGACCCCGTGGTCAATGCTGTTGAAATTAGCATCATCGAGTTTGCGCGGAAACGTCAAATTCCAACCATGTTTTCTCAGCGCGCGCCCATTGACGCGGGGGGGTTGATCTCATATGGCCCCAGCTACGCGGACCTTTTTCGCCGTGCGGCCTTCTATGTGGACAAGATTGTGAAAGGTGCGAAGCCATCGGAATTGCCTATTGAACAACCCACCAAGTTCGAGATGGTTCTCAATATGAAAACCGCGAAGGCATTGGGAATCAAGATTCCTCAATCGATACTGGTGCGGGCAGACAAGGTGATTGAATAATGATGCGGCGAAAAATATTGTTTGTATTGGGCGGCGGCTGCCTTATGCCGCTTGAACTTTGGGCGCAACAAAAGCCGGTTAAACCTCGACGCATAGGCATACTCGGCGCGGAAACCGCGTCGGGGCAGGCAGCACGATTGATTGCGCTGCAGGCCGGATTGCGGGATTTTGGTTATGTCGAAGGAAAAAATATCACCATCGATTACCGTTGGGCGGAAGGCAAATATGAACAGCTTCCCGATCTGGCAACCGAATTGGTACGTCTCAATGTGGACTTGCTGGTGGCTTTGGGTATCAAGGCGGCCCTTGCCGCGAAGCAGGCCACTTCGACCATTCCCATTGTAATTCCCGCCACCGCTGATCCGATTGCAACCGGACTGATCACGAGTCTCGCGCGGCCCGGCGCAAACATTACAGGCTCCGCTATCTTCGGGTCCGAGATGGCTGCCAAACAATTGGAATTGATGCGCGAAGCAGCGCCCAAAATGACGCGGGTGGCCGCACTCAGTAATCCGAGGAATCTGTCTAATCAGGCGGGCGTCAAAGCACTCGAGGTCGCGGCCAAGGCGCTCAAGATGTCATTGCACCGGTTCGAGGCGCAGTCGGCTAACGATTTGGACGCCGCGCTCGCGGCGATGGAAAAGGCGCGGATTGAAGGTGTTGTAATTCTCACGGACACATTGTTTGTTGCAAATACAAGAAAAATTGTCGAGCTTGCGGTGCAAAATCGAATTTTTCCCGTTGGACTTGCCACGTATGCGGAGAATGGCTGCGTAATCGGCTACGGTCCCAACCAAAATGAAATGTATCGCAAGGCGGCCGTGCTGATAGACAAAATTTTCAAGGGCGTTAAGCCGAGCGATATTCCGGTGGAGCAGGCAACGCGGTTTGAGCTGGTGGTGAACTTGAAAACGGCTAAGGCGTTGGGTGTGACCATACCGCAGACGATAGTCGTGCGGGCGACCAAGGTGATTGAATGACGACGCGCCGCCAAGTCCTGACGAGTATCGGAGTTTTTAGCGTCCTGCCATCGCTAGTTGCTGCTCAGTCAAAAAAGCTGCATCGCATTGCCTTCCTGTGGGGCAGCTCGCGCGAGGCGGCGGTGTCTTCGGGAGCCGCGGAGGCGTTCGAACAAGGCATGCGGGAGCTGGGCTATCTTGAAAAGCGCGACTACGTTCTTGAACCTTACTACGCGGGCGGCAATTATTCGGACTTGAGCGAGATCGCGGGCCGGGTGGCGGCAGGCAAGTACGAACTTGTCTTGACCAGCGGGGCTGCCGCGACGCGCGCCATGCAGAAGGTGACAAGCACCACGCCCATTGTGTTCGCGACGGTGAACGATGCGATCAACACCGGGTTCGGCAAAAGCCTTGCGCGTCCAGGCGGCAATTTGACCGGAATGTCGCGCAATACCGTTGATATTACGCCCAAGCACATCGAACTGCTGCGCATCTTTGTGCCCAAACTCTCCCGCATTGGCGTGCTGCTAAACGGCGGCAATCCATCTCACGAGAGCGTGTTGGCGGAGGTGCGTTCCATAGCACAGAAGTTCGATATTTCCGTGCTTCCCATTCGTGCTGGCAACCTTGATCAGTTGCGCGGTGGCTTTGCCTCGGCGCGCGACAAGCATGTGCAGGCAGTGATCGTGATCCTGGATCAACTGTTTATTGGACACAAGGAAGAAATCGCGAAACTGGCCTTGACCAATCGCATGCTGTCAGTCTACTCGGTGCCGGACGATGTGCGAGCGGGTGGGTTGATGAGTTATGGGCCGCTGTATACCGAATTTTTCAGGCAAAGCGCGCGCCATGTGATCAAAATCCTGAATGGCGCCAAACCGGGCGACGTGCCGATTGAAATGCCGACGCGGTTTCACCTGGCTGTCAATGCGAAAACCGCGAAGGCATTGGGTCTGGTGGTTGGCGATGAATTACGTTTGCGGGCGAATGAGGTGATTGAATGACGACACGCCGCACCGTGCTTAAAGCGTTGGGAACAAGCGCGTTGTTCCCGTCGGTGGTTGCCATCGCCCAGCCGGCAGGGAAGGTGTGGCGTATCGGCATGCTCGAAACCACTACCATGGCCCAAAACGTCGCCAATTTGAATGGTTTTCGGCAGGGCATGCGCGAGCTGGGTTACACCGAAGGCAAGAACTACATACTCGAATACCGTACGGCGGATGGACGCGCCGAGCGATTTGCGGCGTTGGCGTCCGAGTTGGTGGGCCTGAAAGTTGATTTGATCGTGGCGCGCGGCACGCCCGCCACGCAAGCCGCCATCAAGGCCTCAGAAACAATACCGGTGGTGACCACGGCGGTGGGTGATCCGTTTGTGCTGGTGAAAAACCTGTCCAGACCCGGTGGACATTTTACGGGCCTTACCTCGATTACATCGGAGTTGCAGGCGAAGCGCGTCGAGATTCTCAAGGAGACAATTCCGGGCATGACGCGGATCGCCGTCATGTTGAACCTGAGCAATCCCGCGCAACCGCAAGAATGGAAAGAGATGGAGGCCGCCGCGCGTTCGCTCGGTGTGCAGGCTATTTTATTGGATGTGCGCAAACCGGACGATATCGGGCCGGCTTTTGAGGCCGCCATCAAGCAACGCGCCAATGCGCTCGCCGTGGGGCAGGAAACGCTGATACAGGCGAACGGAAAGCAGATTACCGACTATGCCACCAAACACCGGCTGCCAACCATCTACTCGGCGGGCGATTACGTCGATACGGGCGGACTGATCAGCTACGGCGTCAGCTACCCCGATCTCTACCGTCGCGCGGCAACCTACGTGGATAAAATTTTTAAAGGGCAGAAGCCAGGCGATATTCCGATCGAACGGCCAACCCGATTTGAGGTGGCGATCAATTTGAAAACTGCCAAGGCGCTGGGTATCAAATTTCCGCCAACGGTGCTGGTGCGCGCGGATAAGGTGATTGAATGAAAAATCGTCGTGACTTTTTGGTTTTGCTTGGCGCGGGTGCACTATCATCCGCGCGCCTTGTGTTTGCACAACCCCGTATGGCACGCGTCGGCTGGATGATGACCCAGGCGTACAGTCCCTATGGCGAGATGACTGCACGAGGGTTTATTAAAGGACTGGCCGAGCACGGTTATGTGGAGGGCAAGAATCTGGTGCTGGAGCGCCGCTCGTCGGAAGGGGATATCAAGCGCTTTCCGGCAATGGCGCGTGAACTGGTGCAAGCTGGCGTGGATGTGATTTTCGCGCCGGCGAAGCCGATGGCGGACGCGGCGTGGTATGCAAGCCGTGAGATTCCCACGGTCATCGCCACGGTGACTGATCCGGTGACGGTGCAATACGCCAAGTCGCTGGCGCGGCCCGGCCTGCACATTACCGGCGTGACCACGGCGAATGCCGAACTGATAGGCAAGCGGCTGGAATTACTCAAGGACCTGTTGCCGGGAATCAAACGCGTGGCGGTTTTGCTGGATGATGACGCGTTGCGTTCATGCCGCGAGGAGATGAATCAGGTTGATGCCGCTTCCAGGCACTTGGGGTTAACGATCATCCGCGTTTCGGCCTCGCGTCGCGAAGAACTGGATGCGGCGTTTGCGCGCGCGGCCAGCATGAAGGCGCAGGCGCTGATGACGGTGCCGATGACCACCAATCACGACATTGCGCATCTGGTTGCGGATCTGGGAGCGAAACAGCGGCTTCCGGTCATACACGATGTATCCAACGTGACGGAGAACGGCGGCCTGATAAGCTACGGACCTGATTTCGAAGACATTTTCAGGCGGGCGGGGCACTACGTGGCACGCATCCTGAAAGGTGAAAAGCCTGCCGGCATGGCCATAGAAGAGCCCCGGCAATTTGTGTTCAGCGTAAATCTCGGGGTTGCGAAGAAGTTGGGTATCACGGTACCGCCCGCAATCATGGTGCGCGCGAACAAGGTGATTGAATGACCCCACGCTGGCGCCTGTTCACCAAATACCTGCTGCTGATTGTCGGTCTGGTCACGCTGGCGTTGATCGCGAGCGGCATGGTGAGTCTGTATTTCGCCTACAAGGAAAACCAGACGCAGTTGATCGCGTTGCAACAAGAAAAAGCCAACGCGGCGGCGGCGCGTATCGAACAGTACGTGCGCGATATCGAGCAGCAGTTGGGTTGGACCGCACTGCTGCACGGCGCGGGCGGCGGCGATCTGAACGAGTTGCGGCGCTTTGAATACCTGAAGCTGCTACGCCAGGTGCTGGCGGTGACCGAGGTGGCATGGATAGACAATGAGGGGCGCGAGCAATTGCGGGTATCGCGTTTGGCCATGGATGTGTCGGGCGCGGATTCGAATCTCATCAACAATCCTAAATTTACGGTTGCCAAGTCGGGGCAAACCTATTTCAGCCCGGTATATTTCCGCAAGGAGACCGAGCCATACATGACCATTTCGCGGCCGGCGGGCGGCGCGGGCGGCGGCGTGACGGTGGCCGAGGTAAATCTCAAGTTTGTATGGGAGGTTGTGACGCAGCTCAAAATCGGTCGCGCGGGCCAGGCGTATGTGGTGAATGCCGACTCGACGCTGATCGCGCATCCGGATATCAGCCTGGTGTTGCAACGTACCGACCTGAGCAAACTGCCGCAGATACTCGCGCTCAAGGATGGCAATGCGCTGCCCGCCACCGAGGCGCACATCGCAAAAGACTTCAGGGGGCAGGAGGTGCTGACCGCGCATGCCCCAATTCCCACGCTGGGGTGGCAGGTGCTGGTGGATTTGCCATTGAAGGAGGCGTTCGAGCCGTTGTACGTATCGATGGCGCGCATGGGCGTGCTGCTGCTGGCGGGCATTGTGCTGTCGTTGCTGGCGAGCATTTTTCTGGCGCGCAGAATGGTGCAGCCGATACGCGCCTTGCAGGCGGGCGCCGCGCAGATTGGCGCGGGCAATCTGGATCAGCGTATCAGTGTGCGTACGGGCGATGAGCTGGAGGCGCTGGGCGAGCAGTTCAATACCATGGCGGTTGAACTGAAGGCGTCGTATACGGGGTTGGAGAAGAAGGTCGAAGAACGTACGGCGGCGTTAACGGAATCGCTGGAGCAGCAAACAGTCACATCGGAAATTTTGAAGGTGATCAGTAGTTCGACGACGGATGTTCAGCCGGTCTTTGACGCAATTGTTAGAAGTGGCGCCAAGCTGTTTGGCAATGTGCATGTCACAATGCGATTGCGTAAGGGCGATTCCTCCGAAATGGTAGCCAGCACAAACCCGCCCCGCGCGCGTGCGGATTCGGTGCATGGGCAGCTTGAAAAAGATGACACACCAGCTGGACTGGCATTGCGACAAGGCGAAGTGATTCACGTGCCGGATACGGAGGATGAGAAGAATATCAGTGAAGCAGGAAAACTCCGTGCTCGCCGCCGGGGCTTCCGTGCCATTATTTCCATACCCATGCTAAAAGATGGCATGGTGATCGGCACGATCAATATGACGCGCGCTAGCCCGGGCCAGTTTACCGACAAGCAAATTGCACTGTTGCAAACCTTCGCCGATCAAGCCGTGATTGCCATTGAAAACGTTAGATTATTTAACGAAATCCAAAGCAAGAGCCGCGAACTCGAAATCGCCAACCAGCACAAGAGCGAGTTCCTTGCCAACATGTCGCACGAGTTGCGCACGCCGCTAAATGCCATTATTGGCTTTTCGGAAGTCTTGCAGGAAAACATGTTCGGCGAGATGAATGAAAAACAAACAGAGTATGTCAACGATATTCACGAGTCGGGCAGGCATTTGCTGTCGCTGATTAACGACATCCTCGATTTGTCGAAGGTCGAGGCGGGGCGGATGGAACTGGAGTTGGCGAATTTCCATCTGCCGTCCGCCATCGACAATGCGCTGACGCTGGTGCGCGAGCGCGCGACCCGCCACGGCATTGAACTGGCGGCAACGGTCGATGAAAATCTCGGCGAATTTGTCGCGGACGAACGCAAGTTCAAACAAATCCTGCTCAATCTGCTGTCGAACTCGGTAAAATTCACGCCCGAAGGCGGCAAGGTGGAGGTTCGTGCGAGGCGTATCGAGGGTATGGCGGAAATCGCGGTCAGCGATACCGGCATCGGTATTGCCGAGGCGGATCAGACGGCGGTGTTCGAGGAGTTCAGGCAGGTGGGTAAGGATTACACCAAAAAATCGGAGGGCACCGGGCTGGGCTTGTCGTTGACCAAGCGATTTGTAGAACTGCACGGCGGCACGCTGCGGCTGGAAAGTGAACTGGGCAAGGGATCGACGTTTACGTTTACCCTGCCCGAAAAGCAGTTGGAGATGGCATGACACGGATGCGACGAGGCGGCATCGCCAACCTAACGGAGAACAATAATGGCCAATGAAGTGGTGCTGATCGTCGAGGACAACGAAAAAAATCGCAAGCTGGCGCGCGATGTGTTGCAGTTTCATGGCTATCAGATTTTTGAAACCGATAATGCCGAAGAGGGCATCCAGCTCGCGCGCGACAAAAATCCCGCTCTGATTCTGATGGATTTTCATTTGCCGGGCATGAACGGCATCGAAGCGTTGGGTCATCTGCGCGGTGACGCCGCGACCAAAAACATACCGGTGATCGCGGTTACCGCGTCGGCCATGACCGAAGATCGCAAGAAAATCATGGAAGCGGGCTTCGACAGCCTGCAAACCAAGCCGATACACGTCAAGGAATTCGTGCAGGTGGTGCGCGAAACCATCGACCGTCACAAGGGCGCCGGCGCGTGACCGCGGTGGGCAAAATTCTGGTGGTGGACGACACCCCGATGAACGTGAAGATGCTGGTGGATATCCTCACGTTCAAGGGGTACGAGGTGTCAACCGCGACTGGCGGCAAGGCCGCGTTGGCCGCGTTGGAAACGGCCGTGCCCGATCTGGTGCTGCTGGACGTGATGATGCCGGACATGAACGGCTATGAAGTATGCAAGGCCATCCGTGCACGGCCCGAGACCGAGATGCTGCCGGTGGTAATGGTCACGGCGCTCGACCCCGCGCGCGAACGCGTCAAGGGCATCGAGGCGGGTGCGGATGACTTTTTATCAAAGCCCATCAACCAGCCGGAGTTGCTTGCGCGCGTGAAGTCGTTGCTGCGCGTGAAGCAATATCACGACACTGTGCAGTCGCAGGCGCTCGAACTGAAGGCGTTTAACGAGCAACTGGAGCAGCGCGTGCGCGATCAGGTGGCGCAACTCGACAGGCTCGGGCGGTTAAAAACCTTCTTTGCGCCACAGATTGCCGAATTGATCGTGGCCGGCGGTGGCGAAGATCTGCTGAAGCCGCATCGGCGCGAGATTACTGTCCTGTATCTTGATTTACGCGGCTTCACGGCGTTTACCGAATCAGCGGAGCCCGAAGAAGTGATGGCGGTGCTCGCCGAATATCACAATCTGGTGGGCACGCTGGTCACGTCACATCAAGGCACCATCGAGCATTTCGCCGGTGATGGCATGATGATTTTTTTCAATGATCCAGTGCCGGTGGAAAACGCACCGGCGCAGGCGGTGCGCATGTCAGTGCTGCTACGTGAACAATTTGCCGGCTTGCGCGAAAGCTGGCTCAAGCGGGGTTACACGCTGGATCTCGGCATGGGTATTACCACGGGCTATGCCACACTGGGCGCTATTGGTTTTGAAGGGCGACGCGACTATGCTGTGATCGGCAGTATCGCGAATCTCGCGGCGCGCCTGTGCGGTGAAGCCAAGGGTGGACAGATACTCACCCATCAAAAGACGCTCGGCCGCATTGATGATCTGGTTGAGAGCGAGACGCTGGGCGGGCTCACCTTGAAAGGGTTTGCTAATCCGGTGCCGGCGTTTAACGTGCTTCGGCTGAAGTGAGTGTATTATAAGTTATTGTTTTTATTTTGTTATTCAATAACGCCCAAGCGCCCGTTGTGACTGCCCATGTACCACAACCGGCCTTGTGTATCGACCGCCATTTTGCGGATGCCGACATTGGCTGAGGGCAGTTTTACCACGCGCATCTGCTCGGTTTTGGGATCAAAGCGCACCACGGTGTCGGTGTTGATTTCGTTGACCCACACGATGCCGGTGCCGTCGGTGTTGACGGCATAGGGCCCGGCGTCACCGCCGGGCAGCGGGTACTCCTTCACTACTTTCATCGCCGCTGGATCGAGCTTGGCGAGTTTGCCGTTACCGTAATTCGCCACCCACAACATGCCGTCGGGCGCGGTGGCGACGCGGCGCGGACGCGAACCGCGGCCCATATCGACTTCGCTCATCTGCCCGGTTTGGGGATCGAGTTTTCCCATTTTGTTATCGCCCATGCGGCAGAACCAGATATTGCCCGCCTTGTCGATTGACAACCCGTATGGGCCGCCGGACGATGCGTATTCGCGAATTGCACCCGATTGGGTGTCGAGACTCGCGACCTTGTCGCCGCTTTGCATTGTGAACCAGATGGTGCGCTGATCGTCGGTGATGACAAGCGTGTGGGGGCCGCCGCGCCCGGAAGGAGTCTTATATTCAATGACTTTCCCACTGGCGGGATCCAGTTTACCGATGGTGCCGTTACCGTTGCCGGTGGTCCACACCATGCCTTGTTTATCGACCAGCGCGCCATGCGGCCGATGCCCCGAAGGCATGTCCCATTCCTTGAAGGTTTGCGTCTTCGGATCAAAGCGGGCGATCTTGTTGCCGCTCATGACGGTGATAAATATGCCGCCGTCCGGCGCGATGGCCGGATCGCGCGCGAAGCGCGGCGTGGGCACCGGCCATTCGCTGACCTTGCCCGCCGGATGGGCTATCGTTCCGGGCTTGATGCCGTAGTTGGAGCCGCCGGCGTAGGCGAACAACGGTGCGAGGGCGATTACCGTGGCGAGCGACCGTTTCATGGGGGATCCTCCGTGAAAAACGCGAGCTTAATCGCGCACGCCGCCATGTTACCGCTACGCTGGAGCCTGTGCAGCCTTGCGCACGAAATCGAGGAACGTTTGCGCCACGAACGACAATTGCTTGCCCACGGGATACACCAGATGCAAATACGATTCCACCGGGAAGCCTTCGACATCCAAGGTAACGAGGCCGGGTTCGAGTACATAGCCCGACAGTATGGATATGCCCAGTCCGGCGCGGATGGATTCACGGATGGCCTCGTTGCTGCCCAGTTCCATGCGTATCGCGGGTATGAGGCCCTGTTCGCGGAACAGGCGGTCGGTGGTCATGCGGGTGCCCGAACCGGGTTCGCGCACCAGCAACGGCTCTTTGGCCAGACGGGCAAAGGGAATGTTTTTTTCGTTGGCCAAGGGGTGCCCCGCGTGCGCAACCACCACGATGGGGTTGGGCAATAGCCGCAGGCTGACAACTTCATCGCTGCTGGGCGGATTCATCATCAGGTAAAGATCATCGGCGTTTTCACTCATCCGGTCGAGTAGCGACTGGCGATGTCCGACATGCATCCTGGCGTCGATCCCGGGATGCACCGTGAGAAACGCCGCGAGGCTGCGCGAGGCGGAATATTTGGCCACCGTGCTTGCGGCGATATGTAACGAGCCGGTTTGCATGCCGCGCATGTCGGCGACCTTTTGCTCGTAGCGTTCAAATGTTTGAAATATTTCACGGCAATGGGTGAGCAGTTCCTTGCCGACGGGCGTCAGGCGCACGTTTTTGCCGACCTGCTCGATCAAGGGCAAGCCGATGTTTTCGGTGAGTTTTTTGATTTGCACGGAAACCGTGGGTTGCGCCATATACAACTCTTCGGCGGCGCGTGTGAAACTGCCAAGGCGGGCGACGGCTTCAAAGACACTCAATTGGGGCAGCGTGCCGTGACGCAGGTAACGGCGTATCTTGCTTTGGGGCATGGCAATCCTTTCGTACTATAAACGTTGTCGTTAGCCACGCTCAAATTATCATGAACATGGCGGCCATTACCTCGGACAGGTTGAAGGCGCAAAAAAAGACCTTGCCTGTCTGGGCAAAGGTCTCGCTGACAACGCCAGACACTGGCGGATTGCCTGCTGAACCGGAGAACCTGGACTTCAAGTCCTCGTATTGACGGCCCAGCGGTCGAAGCTTGAAAAATTCACCCAAGCCGCGATAGCTACTCCCCTTTGGAGGGTGCGTTGAACTTTAAGCGCATACACAGTTTTGCATGCGTGTAGGTGCGCGTCAAGGCGCTGGTTATGACTCCTCCCAATGTATGGCATTACAAAAGGTGATGGATCAACAATGGTAATGATGGCCATTCGTTATTCTATTTTTAATTATTAAAAACAATCACTTGCATTAATACTATTCATTTCACAAAGGCAAACTCGATCTTCATACTCCCCCCTGTCCCATCGACAAGCGATAACACGGTGGGGCAAGTAAATCCTCAAACGAGGGGAGTAGCTCCGAAGCAGCAGGGTCGTCAACACGGGCGGTAGTAGTAAGCCCCGGTCCTGCTGGTAACCAGATTGATTTTCTGGTTGCGAGCGAGACCTTGGCCGGGCGCGGCGGGTCTCGTTTCCGTCTGCATCCGGCAAGGATTCGTTAATGACGATTTTTTGCAAACGGAGATATACAAGATGGAATTCCTCTCAACTGAATTCTTTTCAGCGCTGCTGGCAATTGTAGTGATTGATCTGGTACTGGCCGGAGACAATGCCATCGTTATCGCATTGGCTGCGCGCAATTTGCCTGCGCATTTACGCAACAAAGCCATCGCGTGGGGCACTGTCGGCGCAATTGTAGTACGAACCGCAATGACCGTGGTGGTGGTGTGGCTGCTCAAAATTCCAGGCCTGCTGCTGGCCGGCGGCGCATTGCTGTTGTGGATTGCCTACAAGCTGCTGATTAACCCGGACAACGACGACGAACACAAGGTGAGCCCGGCGACCAATTTTTGGGGTGCCATGCAAACAATCGTGGTTGCCGATGCCGTAATGGGGCTCGATAACGTGCTTGCGGTGGCAGGCGCGGCGCACGGCAATTTCCTGCTGGTGGTGTTGGGCTTGTTGATCAGTATCCCGATTGTGATTTGGGGCAGCCAACTCATTCTGAAATACGTGCAGAAGTATCCGGCTATTGTGTATGTCGGTGCCGGTGTTTTGGTATGGACGGGGGTGAAAATGATGACCGGCGAACCACTGGTAAAAACGTATGTCGAGGCGGCCGGGAATTGGATTTCGATTTTGTATGTGATGGTTATGGGGGGTGTGCTGCTGGCGGGGTTTCGTGCCAACCGTGTCAAGGTTCGCGATCACGTGGCGGCGCATGTTGTTGATTTGGTGGAAATGCCGGTACCTGGCAATGTTGTCAAGCCGGCGCTAACTTCAGGAGGAAATGCCATGTTGAAAGTACTTGTACCGGTAGATGGTTCCAGCAATTCATTGGAGGCCGTGCGGCATGTCATTAACGGCTACTTCGCGAACTCTAATCTTGAAGTGCATCTGCTGCACGTGCGGCCGCCATTCTCGCGTCACGTGGCGCAGTTCAGCAACCGGAAGAATCGCGAGTCGTGGCATCGCGAGCTGTCGGACCGCGCCCTGAGTCCCGCACGGGAGATGCTCAACAAGCACAGTATTCCGCACGCGGTGCATGTTGAGCTTGGCGATAAAGCCGAGACTATCGACCGCGTAGCGCAGCGTCTGCGTACGGACAAAATTGTAATGGGTACGGCGCGCAAGAATTCGCTCACACGCTTGCTGCAGGATTCAGTTACCAGTCGTGTGCTGGAAATTGCGCGGGTACCGGTCGAGGTGATTGCCGGTTCGGAAGTATCCAAACTGGAGAAATATGGATTGCCCGCCGGTATTGGCGCCGCATTGGCCGCTCTATTGGTGGCAGCCGATTGACTTGCCTGGTTTGACCGTTAAGTAAGGCCAGAAAGATTGCGCCGCGAACTCTCAGGAGCTCGCGGCGTTTTTTTTTTGGCCAGGATAATGCCATTTCGCGGTCATGCGCGTTTCAGGACAACTGCACGCGGCTTGGTAGTGCAACATCCAAGTGACGAACGCTTGGTGATGTCTGGCCGGCACTTTACATTGAGGCATCACCGGTCACCAACTGGGCGCGCAGCGACAATGCGATGTCCTTTGCTGCGTCTGTTGACTCTGCCAGGCAAGTAATGTGTCCCATTTTTCGTCCCGCGCGTGGCGTTCGTTTGCCATAAAGGTGTAAACGTGCGTGAGGATGCGCCAGCACCGGGCTCCAGTGCGGTTCTGCATGTCCCCAGATATTGCCCAGCAAATTTACCATCGCGATGCCGCGTTTGTTGATCAGTGCGCTGGGGTCTCCCAGTGGCAATCCCGCCAGAACGCGAACTTGCTGCTCGAATTGCGAGGTGTGGCATGCATCCAGGGTGAAATGACCGCTGTTATGGGGTCGAGGGGCTATTTCGTTCACCAACAATTGACCATCAGCGGTCAGGAAAAACTCCACGCACATCACGCCACGGTAGTTTAGTGCCTCTGCGATACGCAATGCCGTTGTTACCGCCTTGCGCTGCAACGCGGGGGAAATTTGGGCTGGCACGATGCTCAAGTCCAGGATCCCGGCGTGGTGGTGATTAAGCGGCACGGGAAAAACAGCGGTATTGCCATCATCAGATCGGGCAAGAATAACGGAGAATTCAGCGGATAGCGTGATTCGCTTTTCCAGTATGCATGGGCCACCTAATTCCTCAAACGCATTGATCAGTTCGGTATCCGTGGCAACGGCGATCTGACCGCGACCGTCGTAGCCGAAACGACTGGTCTTAAGCAGCCCGGGCAACAGCGATTCAACGCCCGGGTTTAGCTTGTCCAGCGGACGATTCAAAACAAAAAAAGGCGCGACCGCGAAACCGTTTTTCTGCAGAAAAGATTTTTCCAGTGCGCGGTTTTGCGCTATCGCCAAGGCGTCGGCATCGGGCGCCACGCGCAACCGGTTTGAGAGAAAACGCAGCGACCCGGCCGGGACACTTTCGGTTTCGATGGTTACCGCGGCACTGCAATTCGCCAATTCCCGCCAGCCTTTGGGTGCGTCTAGGCTTGCGCAGATCAGGCGATCCGCTACCCCGGACGCCGGACATTCCGGATCCGGATCGAGCGCGGCAACACGATATCCCAAGCGGTGCGCCGCCATCGCGAACATGCGGGCAAGTTGCCCGCCGCCCAATACGCCCAGCCAGGCGCCGGGGGCTATCACTGGACCTCCGCGAGTGTGGCTGCCGCAACGCGTCTTGCTTCCGCTGCTCGGAATGTGGCCAATTTTTTTGCAATGTTTGCATGATGCTGCGTAATCATGGCCGCTGCAAAATAACCGGCGTTCGATGCGCCCGCTGTTCCGATTGCGAAGGTGGCAACTGGCACACCCTTGGGCATTTGCACGATGGATAGCAGCGAATCCATGCCCTGCAGGTGACGAGAGGGCACAGGGACGCCCAATACGGGCACCGTGGTAAGTGCCGCCAGCATGCCCGGTAGATGGGCTGCGCCCCCTGCGCCCGCGATGATGCAGGCCAGGCCGCGCCGCCGTGCGCTCCTCGCATAATCAAAGAGCAATGCCGGGGTGCGGTGGGCCGAGACCACGCGCGCTTCAAATGGGATGTCAAAGTCTCGCAGCACATCGACTGCGTGCTTCATTATGTCCCAGTCGCTGGTGCTGCCCATGACAATGCCTACGGCAGCAATGCCGGGACGTTTTTTTGTGTGTTGTCCGTTTACCTGTTTAATGCGACGAGCCATTGCGCCACCATGAAGTAGAGGGGAATGCCAAATACCACGTTGAAGGGAAACGTGATGCCGAGAGAGAGGGTCAGGTAAATGGATGGGTTCGCTTCCGGTACGGCCATTCTTATGGCTGGCGGGACGGCGATATAGGATGCGCTGGCTCCCAGCACCGCAACCAGCGTCATGCCGCCGGGGCCAAAACCGAGCCAGTAATGGGCGATGGCCAATCCTACGGAAGCGCCGAATAGTGGCATCAAGATACCGAAGGCGGTGAGTATCCCGCCCACTCGCCAGAAGTCTTCCAATCGCTTTGCGGCGTCCATGCCCAGTTCAAGCAGGAACAGACACAGCGCACCCATGAAAATCAGGCGATAAAAAGGATTGATTGCTTCCAGATTCCTATCGGATACCACGGCACCGATGAACATGGTGCCGAAAAGGAGTACAACGCTGCCGTGCGTAACCACTTTGGCCAGTGTTTTACCGAATCCCACCGACAGTGAATTCGGCGATCCGGCTTGAACTCCAGCCAAACGACGGGCGCGCTGGGCGAGCAAAAGCCCAACGACAATCGCCGGTGCCTCCATGATCGCCAGCATGATTACCGGGTAACTTTCATAATCCACATCGCGGGACTGCAGAAATGCGATTGCGGTCAAGAAGGTGCCTGCGCTGACCGAACCGTAGTGTGCTGCGATCGCAGCGGCATTCAAGCGATCCATGCGGCAGAGACGTTTGAGTGCGGTATAAGCCACCAGGGGCAGCGCCAATCCCATTGCCAGTGCGGCAAGCACCGAATGAATGGCTGTCGAGAAAGTGGCCTGCGCCAGTTCATGCCCGCCGTGCAGTCCAATGCCAATCAGCAGATAAATGGACAGTGCGCGCGATAAATCCCCCGGAAACTTCAAGTCCGAACGAAATACCTGGGCAATGGCGCCTAGCGCAAAAAACAACAGGGGCGGTATCAACAGACTCGAGAGCATGACGCGATGCTACAAGTCGAGCAATATAGAGTAAAATTATATTTAGTTACAATATACATAGATCTTAATAAATATATGTTTCAATCTGCCTGCTGATGTAAATAGCCATGCGCCTTACCCTGCACCAATTAAAAGTCTTCGAAACCGTTGCACGGTTATCGAGTTTTAGCCGTGCGTCCGAAGTCCTCCATTTGGCACAGCCCACTGTGTCAATTCAGGTCAAGCAACTGTCCGATATCGTGGGCATGCCACTGTTTGAGCAGATCGGCAAGAAAATCTTCCTGACCGAAGCTGGGGATTTGGTTCAGCGCAATGCGCGCGAAATTTTTAACGCCATGGAAAGTCTCGAAATGCAACTGGCGCAGCTGCGGGGTCTCAAGCAGGGGCGACTCAAGATAGCGGTCGTTACCACGGCGAAATATTTTGTGCCGCGATTGCTAGGTCCATTTTCACATCAGTATCCCGGCATCGATATTGCTCTGGATGTCGGTAATCGCAGCGAAATTGTTTCTCGGCTGTCGCGCAATGAGGACGATCTGTACATCATGGGCATGCCGCCGGCCGGCATTCAGATTCAGCGCCACCCCTTTGTGGAAAACCCCATCGTGGCGGTGGCGCCGAAAGACCACCCGCTCGCAGGAAAAAAACACATAAGCCTGGAACGATTGGTTCAAGAACCTTTCTTGCTGCGCGAACGCGGCTCAGGCACGCGCATGGCCACCGAACGTTTTCTCAAGACACAAGGCGTAAAACTCAATGTGCGCATGGAGTTGGGCAGTAACGAGGCGATAAAGCAGGCAGTTATTGGAGGCCTCGGATTGGCGCTGCTGTCATTACATGCGTTGCTCGGCGAGCTAAAGCGGCAGGAGCTGGTGTTGCTGAATGTAACAGGGCTTCCCATAAGGCGGCACTGGTACATTGTGCATCGTTGCGGAAAGGAACTGTCAGCAGTGGCAGAAACTTTTTTCGAATACCTGGAGGCGGAAGGTACGCGATTGCAAGGTGATTTACGGGAAGCGCAAGCCGCTCATACATTAATCGTACCGCAGCACGGCCCTAAGCATCGCCGTTGATTGGCATGCCCTAGAACCGGTGCTTGATTTTCCCGCCCTTGTGGCGTTTGACGCTGGCGGGAATTACTACCTTGGCTTCTTTGGTGGCTATCCAGCCGATGACCTTGAGCCATTTGCCCGGTTCAGGTCTCCGTAGTGCTTGAAAAGATACGTGAGCTGCACGGCGGTGGATTTTGGCAAATAGGCGGGGATGGATGTTGCGGTCGAGGCGCGTCGGTTTGTCGAAGGGTGAGGTCACGCGCTGGTCTGTGTGTCATGCACTTCTTTGGTGCATTGCAATTAAATTGATGTGTCAATCGCTGTGCTCTTGCGAGGCAAAAACGCCTATTGGCCAACGTTTTCGCCAGCCAAAATTGTCATAGACAATGAGGAATTGCTAAACTAATATTCCCAATATTGTGCTATTTTAGAAATATATGTCTAGGGCAATAGTATAGAAACTCTGATGGCAAAGTCTCTTACAAGTATTGCTGCCGTTGAGCGAGACACCGGGCTGTCGAAAGATACCCTGCGAGTGTGGGAGCGCCGTTACGGCTTTCCCACGCCGCTAAGAGACGGCAATGGCGAGCGTGTGTATCCGCGTGATCAAGTGGAAAAATTGCGCGTTATCCGACGCTTGATGGATAGCGGTATACGGCCAAGCAAAATCGTGGCGGAGCCGTTGAGTAAATTGAACGCGCAATTAGCGTCGCGGCTCGTGGCTGATCAACAACCCCCGGGCGAATGTTTGGCGTTTGAAGCCGTGCTGCGTGTTCTCAAGGCGCATCAAGCCACTAAGTTGTACCAGCAACTTGCCCATGAGCTGGGGCGACGCGGGCCGAAGGGTTTCGTGTTGGATATTGTGGCGCCGTTAAATACGTTTATCGGCGCCGCTTGGGCAGCGGGGCGGATCGAGATTTTCGAAGAGCATCTATATACCGAACAAGTGCGAATATTATTACGTCAGTCTCTCGGCACACTGATGCCCGACGCGCGAATGCCATGTGTCGTGCTTACTACACTACCGGGTGAGCAGCATGAACTTGGAATTCTGATGGCACAGGCGTGCCTCGCGGTCGACGGCGCCCACTGCATCTCGCTAGGCGTTCAAACGCCCATCCCGGATATCGTCAAGGCGGCACATGCCCATCACGCCGATGTTATTGGAATTTCCTGCAGCGAAGCCATGCGAATAAATCGCGTGCGCGAGGGGCTGGCGGACCTGCGTATGAATCTGGAGTGCGAAATCGAAATTTGGGCGGGTGGCAGCTTGTGGCGGCGTGCAAAAAATGCAGTGCCAGGCGTGAAACCGATGGTCTCGCTGACGGATATTCCGTCAGCACTTGATGCGTGGCGCGAGAAACGCGTCTTTCGCGAACATCAAGGGAATCCGTCGGGGTAGTTCCATTCTCGACGCAATACGAATACACAAGAGGGCGGCATGATGAAAATTTTGCTCGTTGACGACAACGCGATCAATCGCATGGTTGCCACTCATCTGCTGCAGTTCCTCAAATGCGATGTGGAATGCGCGGTTAACGGTGAGGAAGCCGTGACGGCGGTTGCGACGAAGCAGTATGACTTGGTGCTGATGGATTGCCACATGCCGACAATGGATGGTCTCACTGCCACCGAGCGCATTCGCGAGCGAGAGAAGGCGCTGGGCATTCGCCGATTGCCGATAATCGCGTTGACCGCGAATGACGCGCCAGGAAGCCGTGAGCTATGTTTCGGCGCGGGCATGGATGACTTTCTCAGCAAGCCTCTCATTCCCGGGGACTTGGAAGGCGTAATCGCCAAGTGGTCGGTTCGCCACGCCGGATAAATCGTATTCTTGTAGGTGATCCCGCGCTCCGATGGCGGACTGGGGACAACAACGCGAAAGGGCGGGCAGGTAAACTCGATCTCCCGATAGCGGATGGGCGATGAACGAGGGAACAAGCTGAGGCTATTGCATTTCCGCTGCGCTTACTCTCGCACGATAGCCCCGGAAAGTTTTCGATTAGACTCAGAACCTGGGCTTGGTCTTTGCGCTCTTGTAACGTTTGACGCCGGCACGAATTTCTGCCTTGGCTTCTTCGGCGTCCATCCAGCCGATGACCTTGACCCATTTGCCCGGTTCCAGGTCTTTGTAGTGTTGGAAAAAATGCGTGATCTGTGCAGTGGTGGATTCGGGCAGATCGCGCGGGGAATGGATGGCGCGGTAGAGCGGCGTCAGTTTGTCGATGGGCACCGCGAGTAGCTTGGTGTCGTCGCCCGCGTCATCTTCCATTTTGAGCATGCCAACCGGGCGACAGCGCACCACCACGCCGGTGATCAGCGGCACGGGGGAGAGCACCAGCACATCCACCGGGTCGCCGTCGCCCGCCAGCGTGCGCGGAATGTAGCCGTAATTGCACGGGTAGTGCATGGCTGTCCACATGAACCGGTCAACGAACATCGCGCCGGTTTCCTTGTTGACTTCATATTTGATCGGCGGCGCGTGCATCGGAATTTCAACGATCACATTGACGTCGTTCGGAACGTCGCTGCCCGTCGGGACCCGGTCAAGATTCATGCGTCTTACTCCTGGTAATCAAGCCTGACAAAAGTACGTGAACTATACCGCAGGCGCGGGCTATCCTTGTATCAGCCGTATTTCGGCGGCCGCCAGGCTGTCTTCGGTGCCAAGCATGACGATGACGTCGCCTTCCTCGACGACAGTGTCGGGACCGGGTTCCACGGTTCTCACATTGCGCCGCCGCACGGCATTTACTTCGACCTTGAGCGCGTCGAGCCCCAATTCCGAAAACCGTTTGCCGATGGAGGCCGCGCCTTGGGTGATCATGACCGAATGCAGGCGCGGATGCCGCGCGTGTTCGTCGTCGTCGCGGTCGTCTGTCACGCCGCGAAAGAATCCACGGAACAGATGGTAGCGGTGTTCGCGCGTGTCTCGGATGCGCCGCAGCACACGGTTCAGCGGCGTGCCGATCAGCATCAGTGTGGTGGAGGCGAGCATCAGGCTGCCTTCCATGATCTCCGACACCACCTCGGCGGCGCCGGCGGCCTTGAGGGTATCGATGTCGGTGTCTTCGTAAGTACGCACCACCACTGGCAGCCCCGCGCGCAGCTCGTGTACATGCGTCAGTATGCGCAGTGCCGAAGGTGTGTCCGCGTAGGTGATCACCAAGGCGCGGGCGCGCATCAGTCCGGCCGCGGTGAGCACCTCGCGCCGCGCCGCGTCGCCGAAAACCACGTGTTCGCCGGCGGCGGCGGCCTCGCGAATGCGCTCCGGATCGATGTCGAGCGCGATCACCGGGATTTTTTCCTGTTCAAGAAATCGCGCGAGATTTTGTCCGCTGCGTCCATAACCGCAAATCAACACGTGTTCCTCGACGGCCATGGACTGCACGGCAATGTTATGGATCTGCATCGCGCGCAGCATCCATTCATTGGCGGAAAAGCGCCGCACGATGGCTTCACTACGCTGAATGATAAAGGGCGCCGCCAGCATGGAAAGCACCATTGCCGCCAGCACGGGCTGGAGAAAATCCGGGCTCAGCAATTTCGTGGTGTTGGCAAGCGCGAGCAATACAAAGCCGAATTCGCCGCAGGCACCCAGCGCCAGACCGGTGCGCAGCGCCACGCCGGTGGTAGACCCGAAGACTCGCGCGATGCCGAATATCAGAAACGTCTTGGCCACGACCATCACCACAAGTATCACGCTCACCCAGGCGTTTTGGAGTACTACGCGGAAGTCGAGCAGCATGCCGATGGTGACAAAAAACAAGCCCAGCAGCACGTCACGAAACGGCTTGATGTCCTCTTCGACCTGATAACGGTATTCGGTTTCCGAGATCAGCACGCCGGCGACAAACGCCCCCAACGCCAGGGATAGTCCCGCCAGTTCCGTGATGAAGGCCACGCCAAGCGTGACCAACAACACGTTCAGGATAAAGAGTTCGGATGATTTTGCCCTTGCAACCACGTGAAACCAGGTGCGCATCACGCGCTGCCCGACAACGAGCAGCACCGTCAGCACCACGGCGGCTTTTAACATTGCATAGCCGATACTCGTCGCCAAGTCGCCGGCCGGCGCGGCCAGCGCCGGGATGATGATCAGCAGCGGTACCACCGCGATGTCCTGAAACAGCAAAATGCCAATAATCTGCCGGCCATGTTCTGAATTGAGCTCGAAGCGTTCCGCCAGTAGCTTGGCGAGGATCGCGGTGGAAGACATCGCCAGCGCACCGCCGAGTACCAGCCCGCCTTGCCACGACGCGCCGAGCAGCAGTGACGCGCCCATGACTACCAGCAGCGTGATGATGACTTGCGCGGAGCCCAGCCCCAACACGGTGCGGCGCATGGCGTGCAGCTTGGACAAACTGAATTCCAGACCGATGCTGAACATCAGGAACACCACGCCGATTTCGGCCAGATCGTGTACCTGCTGCGTCTCGCTGACCCAGCCAAAGGCATGCGGGCCGATGGCGGCACCGACGATCAGGTAGCCGAGCAGTGGCGGCAATTTAAGCTGGCGAAATACCACAACCACCAGTACGGCGGCGGCCAATAGTACTAATACGGGTTGCAGCGTGCTGTGCATGGCCTGAACACGAGAAAGTATCTGCTTCGATAATGCCTTATCGCGTGCAAATTGCAAGCGTACTGCGCGGCATCATACCGTCCGCAATCATTGGCAGACCGGCATCGGACGGTGTATGTTTGAGGTAATGCATAAACGGGAGCATTGATTCGTGGCTCGGCATTCATTAGACGCTAGCGATAACCACCACAAAGGCTTGGCGGCGCTGTCATTGGGCGCGTTGGGCGTGGTGTTTGGCGACATAGGCACCAGTCCGCTGTACGCGTTCAAGGAGGCGTTTGGCGGCGAGCATGCGTTGCCGATGAACGAAGCCAACGTGTTGGGTGTGCTCTCGCTCATTTTTTGGGCGGTGATGCTGATTGTTTCAGTCAAGTATGTTTCGTTTGTCCTGCGCTTTGATAACAAGGGCGAGGGCGGCGTGCTGGCGCTGCTGGCACTGGCTTCGAAAGTATTCAGCAGGAACCGCAAACTCTCTCGCGTAGCGACAGTCATCGCGGTTTTCGCGGCATCCCTGTTTTACGGCGATGCCGTCATCACGCCGGCGATTTCGGTGTTGTCCGCCGTCGAGGGTATTTCCGTGGCCACGCCTGCGCTGGAACGCTGGGTCGTACCCGCGACCATTGCGATCCTGATCGGCGTTTTTTCGCTGCAACCGTACGGCACCGGAAAAATAGGGCGGCTGTTCGGCCCAATTACGCTGGTCTGGTTTTTTATCATTGGTGCGCTGGGTGTGATGAGTATCGCCGCGACGCCTTCAATTTTGCGTGCGCTGGATCCGTCCTACGCGCTGGGGTTCGCGGTACACGCGCCTGGCCTGACTTTTGTTGCGCTGGGATCGGTGTTTCTCGCGCTGACCGGCGGCGAGGCGCTATACGCGGACATGGGGCATTTTGGCCGCAAGCCAATACGCATAGCCTGGTTCGGCCTGGTGTTGCCAGCCCTGATGCTGAATTATCTGGGGCAGGGCGCACTGGTACTGCGTAATCCGGCTGCTGTAAAGAATCCGTTTTACCTATTGGCCCCGGCCGAGTTGTTGTTGCCGATGGTGGCGCTTGCAACCATTGCTACAGTCATTGCGTCGCAAGCCACGATATCGGGCGCTTTCTCGGTGACGCAGCAGGCGTCGCGCCTCGGCTATTTGCCGCGCATCCCGGTCACGCACACCTCCGAAAGTGAACGGGGGCAAATTTACATTGGCCAACTGAATTGGCTCATGCTCGTGATCGTCGTGCTGCTGGTGCTGGGGTTTGGATCATCGACACATCTGGCGGCTGCCTACGGCATTGCTGTGTCGGCTACGATGGCGCTGGAAACGGCACTGGTGGCGCTGGTGGTGATGGCGGTGGGCGGACGCGCAAGGGTTTATCTCCTGGGCGTGCTACTGGCGGTGTTTCTGGTGGAACTGCTGTTTTTTGCGTCGAACAGTACCAAGATCGCGGCCGGCGGATGGTTCCCCATCTTGTGCGGCTTGACGATATTCACGCTGCTCACGACCTGGAAGCGGGGATCCGAAGTGCTAAGTGCCGACAGTGCCCGCCGGAATGTTCCGCTGCAGGGGTTTTGCGAGCATTTAAGCGATATCACGCGCGTACCGGGTACGGCGATTTTCTTCTCGGCCAACCGGCAGGTCGTGCCGGCGACATTGCTGCACAACTTGAAGCACAACAAGGTGCTGCATGAACGCGTGGTGTTTTTAACCGTGACGACCGAGGACGTGCCGAAGGTTTTGGACGAAGAGCGTATCGAAATCGAAATGCTGGTTCCGCAAAGCGTATACCAGGTGGTGGTGCGCTATGGTTTTATGGAAGATCCGGACGCCATACATGTGCTCAAGCTGCTTGGACAGCGCGGATTGCGATTCGAACTGGAGGAGACCACATTTTTCCTCGGTAAATCGACGATTGCGCGCGCGGAGCACCGGGGACTCTTCACGTGGCGGCGCGAGGTATTCCGCTGGATGCAACGTAACGCACCCTCCGCAGTGGAATACTTTAATCTTCCGCCTGATCGCGTGATTGAGTTGGGCACGCAGCTGAGGCTTTAGTCACGCGGTTATTCCCGTTATTCAAATTTCAGTTGCAGTTGCGCGGCGATTTTTGTCCATTTCGCCAGTTCGGTTTTGCGGATGGTATCGAGCTGAGCGGGCGTGGCGGTCGCGCCATCGAGATCTTCGGCATTCAGGCGGTCGCGGATGTCCTGCGTTTGCAGGGCACGTTGCGACTCGGCGTGCAGCTTGTCCGCGATTTCCGCAGGCAGGCGCGCCGGGGCGAGAATGCCGTACCAGGCGCCAAATTCGTAGCCGGTGGCGCCGGCTTCTGCAAGCGTGGGCAGATCGGGCAGCACGCGCGAGCGCCGGGCGCTGGTCACACCCAATGCGCGCAGGCGCCCGGTCTGCACATGCTGCACGACGGCGAGCGTGGGCGTGAACATCAGTTGCACGCGGCCGCCCATCAGGTCGGTGGTGGCCTGACCGGTGCCCTTGTAAGGAATGTGCATGAGTTCAACGCCGGTGACGTAGCGGAATAATTCCCCCGCAAGATGCCCGCCGGTGCCCGCGCCGGGCGAGGCGAAATTGATTTGTCCGGGCTTTGATTTGGCAAGCGCGATCAATTCGCGCACATTGGCTACGGCCACCGTGGGGTGCGTGACCATCACGGAGCGGTAATGCACGAGCTGCGCGACGCTGGAGAAATCGCGTATCGGGTCATACGACAAGTGCTTTTTCAGTATGCCCTGAATGGGATGGCTGCTGGACACCACCAGCAACGTGTAACCGTCGGGCGCGGTTTTCGCAACCAGTTCCGCCGCGAGATTGCCGCCCGCGCCGGGACGATTATCGATCACCACCGATTGGCCGAATCGTTCGGCGTATCGCTGGCCGAACAAGCGCGCCATCGCATCGTTGCCCCCGCCGGGCGGGAATCCCACAACCATGCGAATGGCCTTCGTGGGGTAGGGTGCGGCTTCTTTGCCCTGTGCGGTCGCGGTGGTCGACAGCGAACCCAGGAAGACAAACAGCGCCGAATAGGCGCAAATGTGCAAGGAATCGCCGTCAAGAAAAGCGCTTGGAGTCTTGCAGCGCTTTGCGCGGGCTTCGTACGCTGGCGCCTTTGCGGTGAATTTTTCGAGCCCCACGATCATGCAGTCGCGACGATGACTTTGGAGCCATCCACACGCACGGTAGTGCCGAAGGGCTGACACAGTCTTTCAATCCGTGCAATGGCTTCCCCTTCACCTTGTGGCGCGGAGAAAAGCACCTCCGTGGCGTCGTTTTGCCGCACGATGGAAAAGGCCGTTTCGGTCAGTGTCTTGTTGTCGAATGTCAGGTGCCCCGCCATGCCAGTCCAGCCGCGATGGGCCTTTTTGTTGCTGCGTATAAAACAGCACATGCCGAGGCCGTAATAAATGGGCTTGTCCTTGTAAAACTCGATGGGCAGCGGGAAATGCGGGCCGTGGCCCATCACGATATCGGCGCCCGCGTCGATGGCTGCGTGCCCGAGTTCGCGCTGGTACTGCAATATTTCTTCTGCGTAACCCCAATGATGCGATGAAATCACGATGTCGCATTGCTGTTTCAACGCAGCAACATCCGACTTGAGTTCGGTCAGGTAATCCGGATCCACCCACGTGATGATTTTCGCGGGCGCGCCAGGACGATTGGGTGGAATCTTGTTGTCCTTGTAATACGGCGGCTGATAGGCGGTGTAGGCCTTCATCGCGGCGACGCCCACCGAGCGTTCACCGGCTTCGTGGTTGTTCGGCCAGTATTGCGAGGTGCGTTGAATAAAACCGATTTTCAGGCCGTTGCGCTCGATGATGGCGGGTGCGCGCGCGGCGGTTTTGTTCACGCCCGTGCCCGCGTGGGCAATGCCGAGCTCGTCCAGCCGCTGATTGGAAGCGCGTATCGCATCGGCGCCGTAGTTCTGATTGTTGGCGTTGCCGATCACGTGCACGCCGGCAAGCCGCAGCGCTTCGCCCGCGGCGGGTGGCGCATAAAAGCCCTCGAACCCCGATTGATCGTCGCGCATCATCGAGCGCGTTTCCGCCGGATCGTACAGGTTGCACTCCAGATTGGCGAACACCGCGTCGGCGGACTTTAGCGCGGGCGTGATTTTACGAAACGGAACGGCGGGATCGTCCACCCCAAGAAGATTGATATCGCCCAGCAAATGAATGCGCGTGGGACGGCTGTTTCCTGACATGCGTAGACTCCTTAAGGGTGATGGTGCAATGAACCGGCGGCGCGGCCAGCTTGCGTAATTTTATAACGCGGCAGTACGCGGGGCGTCAATTCGCCCGCATGCCGGAAGCCTGTATGACTTTTTCCCATTTCACCATTTCGCTGCGAATAAACGCATCAAATTCCTGCGGCGTGCTGGTGAGCACCTCGGCACCGATGGCGGTGTAACGTTCACGCACCTCCGGCAGTTTGAGTTGCTGCACGACCACCTGATTGAGGCGATTGATAATCGCGCGCGGTGTGGCACCCGGGGCGATCAATCCGTTCCAGATATTGGCCTGATAACCTGGCACGGTTTCGGCGATGGCGGGCACGTCGGGCGCCAGGGTGGAGCGTTGCGGGCCGGTGGTGCCCAGGGCCTTTAACTTGCCCGTGCGCACGTGCGGCAGCACGGATGTCAGGCTCGCCATGGCCGAATGCACATGCCCGCCGATGACATCGGTGGTGGCCTGAGGCGTGGATTTATACGCCACGTGCACGAGCTTCATGCCCGCCATCAGATTGAGCAATTCACCTGCAAAGTTATTGGGTGAGCCGTTGCCGGAACTGGCGTAGTTGACCTGGCTGGGACGCGCTTTGGCGTACGCGATCAGGGTTTTCATGTTCTCGACGGGCAGACCGTTGAATGCAACCAACAGCATCGGCGTGGAACTCGCCAGGCTGACCGAGGCCAGATCCTTGGCGGTGTCAAAGGGCATTTTCTTGACGATGGCCGGATTGGTGGCATGGCCATTGGCAACCCACAGCAGCGTGTAGCCGTCGGGCGCCGAACTGCGCGCCACGATTTCGGAACCCAGCAAGCCACTGGCGCCGGGACGGTTGTCGATGATGACCGGCTGCCCCATGGCTTCGGCCATGCGTGCGCCGACCAGACGCCCGAGGATGTCGGCATTGCCGCCTGGGCCGTAAGGCACCAGCAGGCGTATGGGCCGCGTGGGATAGGCAGCGTCCGCGGCCAAGGCGAGGACGGGAACGCAAATCGCGGCGGACGTCCACAGTGACAGGAGAACCTTCATGAGACTTTCTCTAAATGGAATTTCACGGACAATTTAACATGGATGGGCACGACCGACAGAATGAACGGCAACGCCACAAGACGTTCAACATCGCGGATAATTATTCGCCATGGATGGTATATGAGCATTTAGATAACAGGCGCGTCATGGCAGAAACGTTTCAGGTAATTATTGTAGGGGGTGGCCCAGTGGGCGTGGGGCTCGCCGTGGAATTGGGGCAACGCGGCATTTCCTGTGCGCTGGTCGAGCGCCGCCTGGAGCCGCAGCGCATACCCAAGGGGCAAAATCTCACGCAGCGCACGCTGGAGCATTTTTATTTTTGGAACTGCGTCAAGGAATTGCGCGCCAAGCGCATCATGCCCGCCGAAGTGCCCACCAGCGGCGTCAATGTATATCGCGATCTGACGAGCAATTTCTGGAGCGCACCCGAGCAACGGGAACTGGTGCAGAAATACTATTTTCAGGAATACGACCGGCTGCCGCAGTATCTCGCGGAAGAAGTGCTACGTGCCAGAATGGCCGAGTTGCCCTCGGTGAAAACATTTTTTGGCTGGGGCGCGGAAAAAATCGAGCAAGATGCGCAGGGCACGCGTGTCACCATCGCCGGGCACGAAAGAAACGAGGGCAACGAGGGTAGCGTGCGCCAAGTGATCGAGTCCCGCTACCTGGTTGGCTGTGACGGCGGCCACTCGCTGGTGCGCGACCAGACTGGCATCACGCGTAGCGGCGCGGAATTCGATCAGAAAATGGTGCTGATGGTGTTTCGCTCCAAGGGACTGCAAGAAGGACTCAAGCGTTTTCCGCTGAAATCCACCTACAACATCATGCATCCCGATCTCAAGGGCTATTGGCGGTTCTTCGGGCGTGTTGACATGGTTGACGGGTTTTTCTTTCACGCGCCGGTGCCGGCTGAATCGACTGCCGGCAATTACGATTTCAAGGCATTTTTGCATCGTGCCGCCGGTTTTGAATTCGATGTCGAGTTTGATCACGTCGGCTTTTGGGACTTACGCGTGGCAGTGGCCGAAACCTATCAAGCGGGACGCATATTCATCGCGGGTGACGCGGCGCACAGCCATCCGCCCTATGGCGGTTTCGGGTTGAACAACGGCCTTGAGGACGCGACCAACCTGGGCTGGAAGCTCGCCGCGCGGCTTGATGGATGGGGCGGCGAAGCGCTGCTGGATTCGTATACCGAAGAACGGCGGCCCATCTTTGCGGATATCGGGCGCGATTTTATCGCCGCGCGCATCGAGGAAGACCGCGCGTTTCTGGATCGTTATAGTCCGGAGCGGGATTACGCGGAGTTTGAACAAGCCTGGAAAGATCGCATGGCGCGTATCAGCGGCCGGGCGCAGGTGTACGAGCCGCACTACGAAGGTTCATCGGTGGTGATGGGGCCGCCGGGGGCAGTGTGCAGCGCCCATGGCAAACATACGTTCACCGCGCGCACGGGCCATCACTTGCCGCCAAACAGTCTGTCGTCGGGCCGCAACGTCTTCGAGGAACTGGGCGCGGGTTTTACGTTACTGGCGTTTGATTCCGGCGACGGGGCGGACGACCGCGCCGTGCATGATTTCGAGTCGGCGGCAGGTGCGTTGAAGGTGCCGCTCAAGATCGTGCGCGACCGTTACGACGGCGGGCTTGAGGTTTATGCGTCGAAACTCATACTGGTGCGACCGGATCAGTACGTGGTGTGGAACAGTGATACGGCGCCAGCAGATGCGAACGCGATCATGGGCAGAGTCACGGGGCTGCGTTGATGGTTATCAAGCGTTCTTGTAAGATATAACGTAACTAATTGTTTTTAAAATATATTTTATTGAACGGCCAATACGCCGCCACAGCGATCAGTTGATTCGCGCGCCCGTGGCCTTGACCACCTTTGCCCATTTATCAAGGTCGGCGGCGATCAGTTTCACCATGTCCTGCGGCGTGCCGGTTTGGGCATCAACGCCTTGATCGGACAGTTTGGCCTTGATGTCCGGTTGCGCAAGAATGGCGCCGATTTCCCGGTTCAATCGCGTGATGGCTTCAGGGGAGGTGTTCGCGGGCGCGAACAGCGCGTACCACAACTCCGCCGAGAATCCCGGCACGGTTTCCGCGATGGCGGGCACGTCGGGCACGGCGGGAGAACGCCGCGGGCCGGTAACGGCCACGGCGCGCAGACGCCCCGAGCGGATGTGTGGAACCACCGTGAGCGCCGAGGCGAATGACATCACGATTTGTCCGCCGATCAGTTCGGTGACCGCGAGCGACGTGCCTTTGTACGGCACATGTACGAGAGACGTGTTGGTCATCAGCCCCAGCAGCGCGCCAGCCAGATGGCCGAGCGAGCCGTTGCCTGAGGAACCGTTGGTAAGTTCATTCGGTTTGGCTCGCGCCAGATCCAGAAAGTTTTTCATGGTGCGCACGGGCAATGACGGATGCAGCACCAGGATCAGCGGACTGTTGCCGATCTGCGTGATCGGCGCCAGATCTTTGGCGATGTCAAACGGCAGCTTGCGGTACAGGTGCGGATTGATGGTGATGGCGTTCGGCAGCACGATCAGCGTGTAGCCGTCGGGCGGTGATTTCACCACCAGTTCGGTACCGACGATGGTGTTGGCGCCGGGGCGGTTTTCCACCACCACCTGTTGCGCCAGTCGCGGCGTCAGTGCGGCGGCGAGTATGCGCGACAGCGTGTCATTACCGCCGCCCGGTGCGAAAGGCGAGACGATGCGCACGGGTTTGGTCGGCCACGTGGCGACGGCGCCGGACGGCCCGCCGGAGGGTACGCCTTGGGCCCATGCGCTGGCCGGTGTCAATAACAAAGTCACCAGCCACAAAAATAACGGCCTTAAAAACAACGGCGTGTGAATGACAGGCATAATGAGTTGCATTGTTTCGTGAAGTGTAGAGAATATAGCGCGTTTTGGCGCATTCGGTATGTTCAGGAGCCGGCCTGTGCCAGCTTAGATCCATCGGCAGGGCGCTGAAAAACGAAAAATAATCAGAACACGAGGATGTTATGAACGAATCGCAACCGATCGATCAACGTAGAAAAGGCGACTTGCTGCGCCCGCTGCCACGCTGGATATTCATGAGCCGCTGGCTGCAGGCGCCGCTGTATATCGGCCTGATCGTGGCGCAGGCCCTTTATGTCTGGCAATTCTGGCACGAGCTGATCGGGCTTGTGCAGAAAATGACCGTCAGCAATATCTCTGAAAACGACATCATGCTGATCGTGCTTGGCTTGATCGACGTGGTGATGATTTCCAATCTGCTGGTGATGGTGATCGTGGGCGGCTGGGAAACCTTTGTATCGCGTCTCGATCTGGAGGATCACCCCGATCAGCCGGAATGGCTGTCACACGTGAACGCGGGCGTGCTCAAGGTCAAGCTCGCGACGGCCATCATTGGCATCTCGTCGATACATTTGCTGAAGACGTTCATCAATGCGGCGCAATATGACGTGAAAACGCTGACGGCTCAGACCGTCATTCATCTGACGTTCGTGTTATCGGCGCTGGCGATTGCCTATACCGAGCGCCTTACCCACCCGCCTGAAAAAGAACACTGAGCCATCACGATTTTCTTTTAAGTGCGGCGATGTGTTCGCCGAGCGCGCGATGCAATGCGCCGGCTTCGGCCATGCTTTCGTTCATCATGGCGGCGAGTTCGTGCAGACGCGAATTGGCCAGCACGTTGGTGGATGTCTGATTGCTGATTTCCTCGACCAACTCCTTGAGCCATGCCAGACGGTCGCCCAGGTCGGCAAGCGCTTGATCGCAGAGTACGGCTGGTGAAGGCAGTGCGGGTTCCCCGGGCACCACCGGCGCGGCGATAGCGTCTGCGGCTGGTGCGGACTCGGGCGCTGCGGCAGCCGCAGGCAGTGTAAAAGTCATAAAGTTCGCGCCAGTGGCGGCGACGCCGGCCGTATCGACACCACTGTCAAGACGCGGAGCAGCCGTGCCCGTTGGCGGAATAAGAACTGTCATGAACTCCGACGCCGAATCTGATGCTGGTGCTGGTGCAGGTGCCACGGCGGGTGCGGCCACGGCCTCGGACACTTTCGCCAACGCGGCGGGCGTTACTGTCGTTTCGGGTTCGCCGCGCAACTTGCGCGCGCGCGCCGCAATGCCGCTGGCGTCGATGCCGGGCGCATCGTCGTCGTGCAGGGCGTATGTCCATTCAGCGAATAGCTCACGTGCGTCGCTCACCAGCGACAATAATTCCGGTGTTGCGGCCAAGGCTTGGCCACGCCAGTGGTTCAGCAGTTGCTCCATTTCCCAGGCACATTCACCGAACGGCTGCAAGCCCACCATGCGCGCGCTGCCCTTGAGCGTGTGAAAGGCGCGCCGTACGCTGAGCAAGGCGTCGTGATCGTTGTTGCGGGCTTGCAATTGCGCCACGCTGGATTCGATGGCGGCCAACACTTCGTTGGCTTCTTCGAGGAACACATCGCGCATTTCACGGTCGCGCACTTCCGGCACAGGGGCGGGCGCGGATGCCGCGGATGGTGTTGCCGGTGCAGGCGCTTCGGAGGGCTTGTCCGGCGCGCTCGCGGCCGGTATGGATTGCGTGAGCGTGAGGATGGCGTCGCTGCCAGCCTGTTGCTCGTATCGCATGAAGAACATGTTGACGGCGCGTTCGGCGGGCATCTTGCCGTACTGGCACGGATCGAGATAGAAACCGAGGCTGCCGAGGCCTTCGGCAACCCATTCGATATCCTGATCCAGCGTGGCGTGACCCGGTACGGCGCAACGCTCGATCAGCCGCTGACACACGGTGGCCAGACGCGACGCGCGTTTTTGGTTGGAGACGAGAAACACGCCGCTGACCTGGCGCAGGATGGCGGGCAGCGGCGCCAGCGTATCCTGCTTGCTGTGATCGCGCGTGAAGGCTTCGACGGTTTTTTCCACCTGGCCGAGACTTTTCAGAATTTCACGCGCGGTGGCGATGCGCAGATTGGCATCGTTGACTTTCTGCACGATGTCGGCGCGCAAGCCCGGCGGGGACGCGGTGGTGCTCTTGCCCTGGGCGGCGTCGATCAGCCATCCGCGCATGATGTCAACCTGCTGATCAAGATCCGCGGGCAGCGCATCAAAGTGCTGAACAATGCTTTCCGCCATCAACAGGGCGGAAGCCATTTCCAGTGACATGATGTGCGCGTCCAGCGGATACGGGTCGGGCAGGCCGGTAGTGGCCTGGGTGATGGCTTCGAATAATTGCACCAGCGGCGCGCTGCCGAGATCACGCGATTTTTCGGTCAGCGGTACCAGCATCTCGCGGAAGCGTTGCAGCCGCTTGGGTTCGCCGGACGCGTACTCGGTCCACGTGTCCTTGATGTTGTCGAGACGCGACTGCACATCGTCGAGTTGGGGCTTGAGCGCGCTGACGGCGCCCGCCCCGCCCGCATTCGCCGCAGGCAGCAGGTTGTCCAGATCGAAGCGCGCCCGAACGTCGCGTACACGCTCGGTGGATACGCGCGACAGGGCGATGGCGTAGAGCACGTCGCGCAGCACGGGTTGCGGATCGGCATCGGATTTGGCGGCGAGATCGCGCAGCAGAAAATCAATGCGGCTGCAAACCGGCTTTACGCGCGCGATCCAGTCGTTTTGCGACACGTCGGGCAACGCCGTGATGGCCGCCTCGATCAAGGCGATGGCCGCCCACCACAAGCCGCGGGGTTCCGGCAGCCCGCCGCTGATTTTGTGCAGGGTGTCCATCACGTCGCGCATTTGCGCGAGACCATCCGGTTTGGCGCTTTCTTTCAGCCAGCCGAGAAGACCGCGCTGATAGCGCGAACGCAGTTCCTTCAGCAACGCGGGCATGACCGGCGGCGATATCACGCGCGGTTCGGCGTGTGAAGGCGTCTCGATGCCGGCATCCGGAAAGAACAAGTCTTTTTCAGACGCCGATTCATTGCCGCTGACACGCGCAAGATCCCGATAGGCCGGGAACAATCGCTGAGGGATATACGCGCCGCCGGCGGCAGTGTCGGTAACAAATTCGCGTAAGGCGCCGATGGCACGGCTGATGTTCTCGATTTCGGTCTTGTCCGCCGCGCCCGAACGCATGCTGTTGCGCAGCGCGGATTCGAGTTCCGTCGCGTAGCGCGCGGCGCCTTCAAGACGCACGATACGCAGTGCGCCGTATACCTGATGCAATTGCAATGGGCAGCCGGTCAATGCGGAATTACCCGCCGTCTGCGCAACGTGCTTGGCCATCGCCTCCTGTGCTTGCGTCAGGGTGGATTCGATCTGTGCGCGTACCAGGGAAAGCAGGGCGGCGCTGCTGTCGTTGCTCATGATGCCGCCACCGGTTTCAACTGGGTATTCACCGCGGTTAGCAGCCCGTCGCGGGTAAACGGTTTCGTCAGATACTGATCGGAACCGGCAATGCGGCCCCGCGCGCGATCAAACACCCCGTCCTTGCTGGATAGCATGATCACGGGTGTTTTGCCGTAGACGGGATGCTGTTTGACGATGTGGCAGGTTTGATAGCCGTCGAGCTTCGGCATCATGATGTCCACGAGGATCAAATCGGGGTTGTGGTCGCAGATCTTGGCCAAGGCGTCAAAACCGTCGGTCGCCATGATGACCTCGAATCCGGATTGCTTTAAAAAAATTTCAGCGCTGCGGCGAATGGTTTCGCTGTCGTCCACCACCAGCACGCGTTGCGCCTTGGGTTCGGTTGTCGTCATTTCAGCACCGTTGGCGGTACGGGACGCGGTACGGAAAGCACGTGGGGGTTCATATTTTTGTATGATAGATGCAGTGCGGGTGTCATGTCGGCGCAATAAATCACGGTCGCGGGGTGGCGGCAAACAGGCGGCATCAGGCTGACCTGTAGTTGAATGAGCTTGAATGCAGTAGGATGAAGCAAGACAATGTTGGCGTAAATCCGGTACGACGGGTACCGGTAACACCCATCTGTCGGCGACAAATTTTCGGCCAGCTATCCATTCGTATGGCGTGAATTAGGTTGAATTGGGTTGTTCGTGTGGTTATTTTTTGCGCTTTGCAGATCACCTTCAGATCACGTTCAGATTACGTTAATTGATCAGTTTATACATTAACTTTTACACTATTGTCGTTGATTTTAAAAGAATAATTTTGTTTTTGATCCAAGCTTTTGAACTTCGGCATGGGCGCTGTGGCAATTAAGCAACGCGGCTGAGTCAGTCGCGGGGCACGTTCGATTATGTTGTTTAAAAACAAATAGATAGATGAGGCGAGATGACCTGTTCCCCCGTTAAGCCGTCAGTTCGGTGCCAACAGCCAGCGAGGCGGTGCCATGACTGAATTCCGTGTCGGGCATGCTTCGGGCACTGACTGGCGGGAGGCAGCTTCGGCGTGTCTGGCGCAGATTGGGCCCAACGCCGGCACGCTGGGCTTTTTATACGTCACGGACCTGGTAGCCGATCACCTGGACGAAGTGCTCGACATGTTCAAGTCGGGCACCGGCGTCGCGCATTGGGTGGGCGCGGTGGGCATCGGCGTGTGCGTCACCGGCAAGGAATATCACGACCAGCCAGCGGTGGTGGCATTGGCCGGGAATTTTGATGTCAGCAGCTTCCGGGTGTTTAGTGGCGTCACGAGTGAAGCGGCGGCTGGCATGGCGGCCATGGAATGCGATGGCGCCGCGCCGAATTTCGCGATCGTGCATGCCGATCCGCAGACCGAGAAAATGGAGCGGCTGGCGATGGCGCTCGCCAAACGGGTCGAAAGCGGTTTTCTGGTGGGCGGCCTGGTCAGTTCACGCAGCCGTAATTTGCACATTGCCGACAAGGTAGTGGAGGGCGGCGTCTCGGGCGTGGCATTTTCCGATAGCGTAATCGTCGCCACGCGCTTGACGCAAGGTTGCACGCCGATCGGGCCGAAGCGCGCGGTGACCGGGTGCCAGCGCAACGTGCTGATCACGCTCGACGGCAAGCCGGCATTCGATGTGTTTCTCGAAGACATCGGCGAGAAGCTGGCGGGCGATCTGAATCGCGTCGGCGGCCATATCTTCGCCGGCATTTCGGTGCCCGGCAGCGACACCGGCGACTATCTGGCGCGCAATCTGGTGGGGATCGACACGCAGAGCAAATTGATCGCCATAGGCGATTATCTGAAAAAGGGCGATAGCCTGATGTTTTGCCGACGCGACGCCAAAACCGCGCGCGACGACATGGCGCGCATGCTCGAAAGCATCAAGCAGGGCTTATACGCCAAGCCGTCGGCGGGCGTGTATTACTCGTGCCTCGGGCGCGGCGAATCATTGTTCGGCAAGGGCAAGGGTGAGTTGAAAATGATTCAGGATGTGTTTGGCGACATTCCGCTGGCAGGATTTTTTTGCAACGGCGAGATATCTCATAACCGCTTATACGGCTACACTGGCGTGCTCACACTCTTTATCTGATGGAACTCGGGCAGCACCCATGATTGAAAATTTTCTGCAGAATGAACTGAATCTCGCGTGGATCGACGTAATCGCGCTACTGGCGTTCGCCGCGGGCTGGGTGTGCTACGCCACGTTCGCGGGGTGGCACGGTAGCCGCGTAGCGAGTTTGCACACCAGCATGGACCGCTTTCGACGTGAATGGATCATGCAAATGATAACGCGCGAAAATCGCATGGTCGACGTCAACGTGATGCGCAGCATTACCCGCAGCTCGCAATTCTTTGCCTCGACCACCATTCTGATACTTGGCGCGTTGCTGGCGTCGATGGGGTATGTGCAGCAGGCGCAGGATCTGGTGTCGGGTTTGCCGTTTACCGTGAAGGCTTCCGCGCGCCTGCTCGAAATCAAAATGCTGGTGCTGGTGCTGATTTTTACCTACGCGTTTTTCAAGTTTTCGTGGGGCATACGGCAACTTAATTTCACCAGCATCCTGGTGGCCGCGGCGCCCGCGCAGGAAAAAGAGAATCCGGAACGGCACGCGGCCTGCATTAACCGCATCGCGCGCATCACGTCGTACGCGGGTTCCAACTTCAACCACGGCTTGCGTTCGTACTATTTTGCCGTGGCGGCGCTGGGATGGTTTTTGCATCCGTGGCTGATGATCGTCGCCACCGCATGGGTGATCTTCATCCTGTACCATCGTGAATTCAAATCCAAGACGCTGCAGGCGCTGGTGGTCGAGGATATCTCGTCCGATCTGAGGACTTGAGTCATGACGATTCGCCGCTTGCCCCATGGAGAATTCATCAAGCGGCTGTGTGCCTTGGCGCTCTCGTCAGGATTGCTCGCGCCGGCATCCGGGTATGCGCAATCCGGACCCTGGCCCGCCAAGCCGATACGCTGGATCAGTCCGTTTGCGCCGGGGGGAGGCGCGGATATCACCTCGCGCATCATCGCGCAGAAGCTCGGTCCCGCGCTGAATCAGCAGATCCTGGTGGACAATCGCGGCGGGGCTGGTGGCAACATCGGTGTTGATCTCGCGGCCAAGGCGCCACCGGACGGCTACACCCTGGTGCTCGGTACCATCGGACCCATCGCCATCAATGTCAGCCTCTATAAAAAGCTGCCGTTCGATCCCGTGAAGGATTTATCGCCCGTTACTCAAGCGGCGAATGCGCTGAACGTGCTGGTGGTCCATCCGTCACTGCCAGCGAAAACGGTGAAGGAAGTCATCGTCCTCGCGAAAGCACGGCCCGGCGAGCTTTCGTTTGGGTCATCGGGGACGGGTGCAACGGATCATCTGGCCGGCGAATTGTTTAAAGCGCTTACGGGTGTGAACATGGTACATGTGCCGTATAAAGGCGGGGCGCCGGCCATGCTGGACTTGATGGCCGGGCAGGTGCAGACGGTATTTTCCACGGTGTCCACGGCCATCGGCGCGATCAAGGGCGGCAAGGTGCGCGCCATCGCGATGACCGGCGATAAACGCTTTGAATTGATGCCGGAGTTGCCGACCATCGCGCAGGCGGGCGTGCCCGATTTTGAAGTGCGTAACTGGTACGGCGTATTCGTGCCGGCCGGCACGTCGCGGGAAATCGTTATGCGATTGAATGGCGAACTGGTGAAAATCCTGCAAATGCCCGACGTGAAATCCAAGTTGCTGGAATCGGGCATCGAAACGCTGCATGGCACGCCCGAGCAATTCGCGGCTTACATACAGTCGGAAACCAAGCGCTGGGCCAAGGTGGTGAAGGATTCGGGCGCGCGAGCGGAGTAGCCTTCGTGAGCACAGGGAGCCGTGGCGTACTATAGTGCGGCGGTGACGTTCTTGTAGCTCCGCAGCACCACGTTGTCGTAGTTCAGCTTGAATGCCAAACCAATGGCATCCGGTGCGCCAGTGTAGTTTTCCACCACCGCGCCCTTCGGTAACGTCACGGCGTTGGCGACCGCGTTGGTGATCAATATCTCGTGCGCCTTGGCGGTGTCTTCGCCCAGCTTGCAGGCGGCGTTTACTTCTTCGCCAAACACGTCCTCGTCGCCGATGCGCAAAACATTTCCGTAGCCGATGCCGATGCACAGCAGCACCTTGTCTTCGGGCGGCAGATCCTTGCTGTGGCGCTGGCAGCACTGCTGCATGGCGATGGCGCTGCGCACCGCGTCATCCACCGAGCGGTAAATCACCATCAGGCTGTCGCCTTCGGTTTTCAGCAGTATGCCGTTGCCGTGCTGAATCACCGGCACCAGCAGCCGGTGTGATTCGTAAATGGTTTGCAGAAAATGAATGATGCCGAATTCGGCGGCGTTGCGCGAAAACCCCGACAGATCGGTGTACAGCACGGCGAGTTTTTCGCCGAACAGATTCCAGATGCGTTTGTCGATGCGCGCCTTGTCGGACTTGGGATTGAGCCGTTCCTCGATCAGTAGCTCCAGCCGGTCCGCCGATGCGCGCGAAATGATTTGCCGCGTGAATGACATGCAATCACCTCCTAAAATCCCACCGCCTGGCCGTCCGTGCGCCGTTCGGAGGCGGCAAAATACCCGTCTTCCATTTTATATATCAACTGGGCGCGGCCAAAATCGGTGCTCCAGCGATCGGCCTGCGGCATATCGTGGCCGCGCGCCGTCAACGCCGCAATGGTTTCCGCGGGCACGCCGTACTCAATGCCGACCCGGAGGCCGCTGTCGATGCGCCAGCGCGGCGCGTCGCTCGCGGCTTGCGGGTTCTGGTGATAATCGACCATGCGCGACACGACTTGCATGTGCCCTTGCGCCTGCATTGAACCGCCCATTACGCCGAAACTCATCACCGGCTGGCCGCCTTTTGTAAGGAAGCCGGGGATGATCGTGTGAAACGGGCGCTTCCTCGGGGCGACGATGTTGGCATGGCCGGGTTTCAGGCTGAAGCCAGAGCCGCGATTTTGCAGCGCGATGCCGGTGTCGGGCACCACCACGCCCGAACCGAAGCCCGAGAAATTCGATTGGATGTACGACACCATCATGCCGGATTCATCGGCGGCGGTGAGATACACCGTGCCACCCTTGCTCGGCGTGCCAAACGAGGGCGTGCCGGCTTTGTTCATGTCGATCAGCTTGGCACGTTCTGTCAGATACCCTTTGTCGAGCATTTGCGCGGGTGTTACGCGCATGGTGGAAATGTCCGACACGTATTCGTTGATGTCGGCAAACGCGAGTTTCATCGCCTCGATCTTGAGATGCGTCGCTTCGGGCGAATCAACGGGCATGGATGCAACATCAAAGTTCTCAAGTATGCCCAGCGCGATCAGCGCGGCAATGCCCTGGCCGTTGGGCGGAATTTCATGCAGCGTATAGCCACGGTAATCGAGCCCGATGGGTTCCACCCAGTCGAGCGTGTGCGCCGCGAGATCATCAAGTGTCAGGGCCGCGCCATGCTGCTTGGAAAACGCCGCGATTTTCTCCGCAAGATCGCCGCGATAGAACGCTTCGCCCTTGGTTTCGGCGATGCGTTGCAGGGTTTTCGCATGGGCGAGCGAGACAAATTTTTCACCGGCTTCCAGCGCGCGTCCGCGCGGCATGAAGGCTTGCGCGTAACCGGGCTGATCCTTCAACTCGGCTGCACCGTTGGCCCACAAACGCGAAATCGTCGGCGACACCATGTAGCCATCGGTCGCATATTTGATCGCCGGCTCGAACAAATCGGCGAACGGCAGCTTGCCGTACTTCGCGGACATTTCCACCCACGCCGATACCGCGCCGGGCACCGTCACGGTGTCCCAGCCGCGTTGCGGCATTTTGCTCTGGCCCTTGAACCAGTCGGGTGTCCACTTCGCGGGAGAGCGGCCCGAGGCGTTCAGGCCTTTGAGTTGTTTGCCGTCCCACAATATGCAAAAAGCGTCGCTGCCGATGCCGTTGCTGGTGGGTTCCAGCACGGTGAGCGAAATTGCGGTGGCGAGAATCGCGTCCACCGCGTTGCCGCCCTTTAACATCATGCGCAGGCCGGCTTGCGCGGCGAGCGGTTGCGAGGTGGCCACGCAATTGCGAGCGAGTACCGGCATACGTTGTGACGGGTACGGGAATTGATAATCGAACATGTCCATGGGGTATCTCGGTGATTCGGAGGGAAGCGTTGATTTTACCGAAAGCGGGGGAGCCGCGCGCGTGATGCGTTAATCAGCCTGTACACCCGCGTCGCGCGCTACCTTGGCCCAACGCGCAATCTCCGCGCGGTTGTATTTATCGTATTCGTCGGGCGTATTGCCCACCGGGTCCGCGCCCTGGCTCGACAAGCCCTTGTTGACATCGGGATTCGCCAGCGACTTGCGCACCGATGCATGGACGCGGTCGACAATGGCGCGCGGCGTGTTTGCCGGCGCCAGCATGCCGAACCCACTGGACACTACAAAATCCGGCATTCCGGCTTCCGCCATTACCGGCACCGCGGGCGCGGCGGGTGAACGCTTCGCGCCCGATTGCACCACCATGCGCAGACGTCCGTCGCGCACAAACTGAATCGCCGACGGCATGCCGGAAAACTGCATATGCACGTGGCCCGCGACGGTGTCCACCGTGGCCGGCCCCACGCCCTTGTACGGTACGTGCACCAGTTTCAACTGCGCGCGCGAGGCCAGCATCTCGATGGCGAGATGGGTGGACGTGCCGCGCCCCGGCGTTGCGTACAGCATTTCATTGGGGCGCGATCGCGCCAGGTTGATGAGTTCCTTTAACGTGCGCGCCGGCACCGAGGGATGCACCACCAGCGCATTGGGCACATCGGCCACCAGCGTGATGGGTGTGAAATCACGCACCGAATCGTAAGGCAGTTTTTTAATCACCGCCGGATTGATGACATGCGCGGTGGAAACCATCAGCAGCGTGTATCCGTCAGGCGGGGATTTCGCGCCAATATCGGTGCCGATAGTGCTGCTCGCGCCGCCGCGATTGTCGATGATGATCTGCTGGCCGAGGTCTTCACTCATTTTGGGCACGATGAAACGCGCGATGATGTCCGTGTTGCCGCCGGGTGCGAAGGGCACCACCATACGGATCACTTTCACGGGGTAGGGTTGCGCCACGGCGCTGGCAGCTGCGCTGCAAACGCATACGGTGAAATATCGTAAGTACATGTTTTTAAGCATTATTTATTCCGGTTGTATACCCGCCATCCGCACTACCTTGATCCACTTGTCGATTTCCGTACGGGCAAATTCGGCGAACGCGTCCGGCGTGCTGCCTACTGGATCAGCGCCTTGTTCGGCGAGCGCATTGCGCACGCTGGCATTGCCGAGTGCCGCGACCAGCGTGCCGTGAATGCGTTCGATCATCGGCCGCGGCGTGCCTGCGGGCGCGAACATGCCGAAACCGCTGGACACAACGAAATCCCGGATGCCGGACTCCAGCATGGTCGGCACGTCCTTCACCGCGGGGGAACGCGTCTTGCCGGTTTGCGCAACCATGCGCAGCTTGCCGCCGCGCACATGTTGAATCACGACTGGCAAGCTCGAAAACTGGGTCTGTACATGCCCTGCCAGCAGATCGATCACCGACAGCCCGGTGCTTTTGTACGGCACGTGTATCAATTTCACTTTTTCAATCGAACTGAACAATTCACCGGCGAGATGGCCTACAGTGCCGCGCCCGCCGGTGGAATACGTAATTTGTCCCGGACGGGCTCGCGCCAATGCAACAAACTCTTTCACCGTTTTCACCGGCAGCGCGGGATGCACCATCAGTGCGGTGGGCACGTCGGCGATCATCGAAATAGCGGCAAAATCCTTGAGGGAATCGTATGGCAGCTTTTTCAACATGGCGGGGTTGATCACATGCGCCGCGGAAACGGTGATTAACGTGTAGCCGTCGGGTGGCGACTTCGCGGCGATCTCGGTGCCGATGATGCTGCCCGCGCCGCCGCGATTGTCAATGACGATCTGCTGGCCCAACAGTTTGCCCATTTCGGGCGCGACGATGCGCGCGATAATGTCGGTGTTGCCGCCGGCGGCAAACGGCACAATCATGCGGATCGCCTTGTTGGGGTAGGTTTGCGCGTGAGCCGCGGCGGCAAGCGACAGCACCGCAATGACGGCACAGGTCGCTCGGGATTTCATGCTTGAGGAATTCATGGGGGTTCTCCTGCCAATGATTTTGGAGATCATCATACACGTCACACCGCGAAATCTGCTGGCGCGTGGAGCGCCTATTTCGCCAACCCTAAATCCCCCAGGATGGATTTGAACGCCGCGTATTGCGCATCAAAATAGGCCGCCAGTTCGCGGCTGTCCATGTAGTGATTGATGCTGCCGCCGGTTTCAACTTCATTGCGCCATTCGGCTGTGCGCGTGAGTTTGGCGAAGGCGTCTTCCCAAAACGCGGTTTGCGCGGCATTCAATCCCTTGGGGCCGATCATCGGCCGCCAGTTGGCCACGATCGCCGGTATGCCTTGCTCGCGCAAGGTTGGTACCGCCGCCAGCACACCGCTGAGCCGTTGGGGTGCCGCGATACCCAGCACGCGAAGCCGCCCCGCCTGCATGTGCGCCACCAGATTGGCGGCGGGGGTTGCCACCAGGCCGACGTGTCCGCCGATGGCCGCGGTCATCGCTTCGCCGCCGGAACTGAACACCGCCACGCGCATTTTTTTGACATCGCCGCCGGTTGCCTTGGCGACCAGGGCCGCCGCGATGTGATTGGTGTTGCCGATGGCCGTTGCGATGCCCACCGGCACGGATTCCGGACGCGTCTTCAGCGCTTCCAGCAGATCCTTGCCGCTTTTGAGCGGCGACTCCGTATTGACGGCAAGGCCGATGTATTCATCGCTCAGCATCGCCAGCGGCGTTATGTCCTTGTGGCTCAGCGTGCTCTTGCCGGTGATGTGGTTGGTGAGCAACGACGTTGCCGTGAGATAGACGTAATGTGCGTCGCCGGGGTGCTGATTGAGATACGACTGTGCAATCGCGCCGCCGCCGCCCGGTTTGTTGATCACCGTGGTGGCAACTTCGATATAGCGTTTGTCCTGCATGATTTTTTGCAATGTGCGCGCCGTTCGGTCGATGCCGCCGCCGGGGGAGACGCCGACGATAATTTCGATGGGCCGGGCCGGCTTCCAGCCGGCAGTTTGCGCTGGGCACGGGCCGACGCCGACGGCGAGCAGGGCGCTTAGCCCCAGCGCGGCATACAGGTCTGTCCGTTTGCGTATGGGCGGTGAGGACGTTCTGCCGTGGCGTGAAATCATGGCTGACCTGTCGGGGGAATGAAGCTAGAATCTACACCATTCGCAACCCCTCGCGAAGTCTTGAGCAATTACGCAATTAAGGAATCCACATGAAAGCCTCTCCCCGATTGACGATCATGGGCACGCGCCACGTGGCGGCGGCCGGCCACTATCTGGCTGCCCATGCGGCCTTTGAAATCCTTGAGGCCGGCGGCAATGCCATCGATGCCGGTGTGGCGGCAGGCATTACCATCGGCGTAGTGCAGACCGACAAAGTGAATTTCGGCGGGGTTGCGCCGATGATCATTCACACCGCCAAGGACAAAAAGACCCACTGCATTGACGGCCTGGGCGTGTGGCCCAAGCTGATCACGCCGGATTATTTTCAGAAACGCCACGGCGGCAAGATTCCGCCAGGGGTTGAACGTTGCGTGGTGCCCGCCGCGCCGGACGCGTGGCTGACCGCGCTGTCGAATTACGGCACCATGAGTTTTGGGGAAGTGGCATCGGCCGCGATTCGTTTCGCCAGCAAGGGATTCCCGGTATACGCGCTGTTGTCGCAATTCATCACCACCCATCGCAAGGATTACGAGCGCTGGCCGTCGAGCGCAAAGGTGTTTCTGCCGAAAGGCCGCGTGCCGCAGGTGGGCGAGGTGTTTGTGCAATCCGATCTTGGCCGCACGCTGCAATTTCTGGCGGATGAAGAACGCAAAGTGGCGCGCAAAAAAGGCCGCAAGGCGGGTCTGAAAGCTGCGCGCGATGCATTTTACAAGGGTGATATCGCTCGCGAAGTTACGAAATTCATCGAGAAATCCGGCGGCCTGATGCGCTATGAGGATTTCGCCGATTTCAGCGTAAAGCAGGAACCCACCGTGCGCACGCGCTTCGAAGGCATTGATCTGCACGCTTGCGGCCCGTGGTCGCAAGGCCCGTCGCTGCCGATGGTGCTGAACATCCTAAAGGGTTATGACCTGCGCGCGATGGGGCACAACTCGGCGGATTACATCCACGTGCTTACCGAGGCGTTGAAGCTCGCGTTCTCCGACCGGCATAACCATTTCGGCGATCCGAATTTTGTCAAAGTGCCGATGGCCGGTTTGATGTCGGAAAAATACGCCGCATGGCAGCGCACGCGCATCCGCATGGACGCCGCTTGTCCCGAAATGCCGCGCGGCGGCGATCCGAAAACGCTGACGGAGTTTGACAACCGTTCGATGCCGCCGGCACAGGGCGCGGGCGAGCCGGGGCCGGGCGATACGTCCTATCTGTGCGTGATCGACCGCTGGGGCAATGCCATGTCATGCACGCCGAGCGACGGCTCCGATCAAACGCCGATCGTGCCGGGCGTGGGCATTTTGTGTTCCGGACGCGGCACACAGTCGTGGTCCGATCCGGCGCATCCATCGTCGGTGGCGCCGGGCAAACGGCCGCGCCTTACGCCGAATCCGGCGATGGCCTTCAAGAACGGCAAAGTGTTCATGCCCTTCGGCACGCCGGGCGGCGATGTGCAGACGCAGGCGATGTTGCAGGTATTTCTCAACGTCAACGTGTTCGGCATGTCGGCGCAGGACGCCATCGAAGCGCCGCGTTTTTCAACCTACAGCTATCCGGGCTCGTTCGAGCCGCATAAATATTTTCCGGGGCGGTTGTATCTGGAATCGCGCATTGATAAATCGGTGAACGATACGCTGGCGTCGCGCGGCCACGACGTTCGCGAGTGGCCGGCTTTCACGTGGCTGGCGGGCGCGGTGTGTACCATCGTTAACGATCACAAACACGGTGTGATGCATGGCGGGGCGGATCTGCGGCGCCCGGCATATGTGCTGGGGTGGTAAAGCGTTATTCGTGAGGTTGTTTGAAGTATTTGTTTATAAACGATATTTAACAGGTAATTCCGCATGACACTGCAACCCCGCGTGTTGTCAAAAATTATGTTTTCCGCCGTCGCAATAATGGCGGCGGGCATGGGTGCCGATGCCAACGCACAAGGCGCCGGCAATTACCCGAATCGCGCGATGCGCTGGGTCGTTGGCTACACGCCGGGCGGTACGGCGGATATGCTCGCGCGCGCTGTGGGCGCCAAATTCAACGAGAGCTGGGGCCAGGCCGTGATTGTTGAAAATCGTCCCGGCGCGGCCACCAACATCGGCACTGAAATCGTGGCGAAGAGTCCGCCGGACGGCTACACGCTGTTTCTGGGTACCGTGGCGAATGTGATCAACCCGTCGCTGTATCCCAAGATGCCTTTTGATTTTCTGAAAGACTTTGTGCATGTCACCAACATGGCGAGCACGCCGGGCATGGTGGTGGTGCATCCCTCGGTGCCGGCAAAAAACGCCAGGGACCTGGTTGCGTTGGCGAAAGCTCGGCCCGGCCAGTTGCGCCATGGTTCAACCGGCATCGGCAGTCCGCATCATCTGGCCGGTGAATTGTTCAAGTACATGGCCGATGTCAAAATGGTTCACGTGCCGTACAAGGGCGCGACGCCCGCGATCACCGATGTGGTAGCCGGCCACATTGAGATTTATTTTGGCGCAATGGTCTCCACCATTCCGCATGTAAAGAATGGCCGGCTACGCGCGCTGGCGATGACCAGCGCCAAGCGCTCGCCGGCGGCCCCCGAAATCCCCACGCTGCAGGAGCAGGGCTTCAAAGGGTTTGAAACCGGTTCGTGGTTCGGGGTGCATGTGCCCGCTGGCACGCCGCGCGACATCGTCGCTAAATTGCACGCTGAAACCCTGCGCGCCATAGGGCTGCCGGACATTCGCAACCGCATGCAGGCCGAAGGCGCGGAATTCATCGGCGACACGCCGGAGCAGTTCACGGCCTACATCCGCGGCGAAATCGAGAAATGGGGCAAGGCAGTGAAATTGTCGGGAGCGAAACCGGAGTGACCGATATTCTTAAGGATGAGGGCGGAAGTATGAAGGATGAAGACAAGCGCTTGCGTGGGATGCTTGTATTGGTCGTGTTAACATCCTGTTTGTCAGTGGCTGGTGCCGCTGTTTCTGCCGACTATCCCACGCGTCCGGTGCGTTTGATCGTGGGATTTCCGCCCGGCGGCGCCGCGGATATTCTGGGGCGGATCGCGGCCATCCCTTTGACTGAACGCTTGGGGCAGCAGGTCGTGGTGGACAATCGCGGCGGCGCGGGCGGGCTGGTGGCCACGGAGTTGGCCGCGCGGGCGTCGCCCGATGGCTATACGCTGCTGTTCACCTCGATGCCGCATGTCATCAATCCGCATCTCTACAAGAAAGTGCAGTACGACGCGATCCGCGATTTTGCGCCGGTGGTGCAATTTGTCATCAGTCCGCTGATGATGGCGGCGAATGCGTCGTTGCCCGCGAAAACGGTGAAGGAACTCGTTGCCTATGCCAAATCGCGCCCGGCGCCGATGAACTACGCGTCGAGTGGCAGCGGCGCCTCCAGTCACCTGGCGATGGAATTGTTCAGGGCCATGGCGGGCATCGAGATGAATCACATCCCGTACAAAGGTACGGGGCCGATGCTGACGGATCTGATTTCAGGGCAAATCGCGCTCACCATCGCCAGCGCGGTGCCGCTAACGCCGCAGGTCAAGGCGGGTAAGCTGCGTGGCATGGCGGTGACCGGGCCGAAACGTTCGCCGTTGTTTCCCGACCTGCCCGCCATCGCCGAGACGGTGCCGGGCTACGAGGTGGTGAACTGGTTCGGCATACTGGCGCCGGCGGGCACGCCAGCCGCCATCGTCGCGCGTATCAACAACGACATGAACAAGGCACTGGCCGCGCCCGCGTTGAAAGATACCTTGCGGGTGCAGAGCGCGGATAGCGCGGGTGGAACATCTGAAGAATTCGCGCGCATCATTCGCGCTGATTTTGCCAAGTGGGCGAAGGTGGTACGCGATTCCGGCGCGCGCGTGGATTAGCCGGCCATGACACTTACCGATCCACGGCACTGGCGCACGCCGCCGGCTGATTCCACGTTGCATGCCTTGGCGGCGGCAAGCCTCAAGGGCGACACCGCGTCGCGTGCTACGCTCCGGCTGGAACTGGACGCCTTGCTCGATAAGGGCGACGCGTCGGCGGTGCCTGCGCTGCTGCGCGACGCCCCCACGGCGGACAGTTACCGGCATCTGCAACAGATGCTTGCCAAGCTCGTCAACAAGCCGGAACGCGGCGAAGTGGTGATCGCACGATTGTTTGCGATTCCGCTGGTGATCGTGGCAGGCGCAAAAAAAACGTTGCAACTGCCCGATGCGCTGCCCGGCATTGCCGCCGTGTGCGATCTGCTGGAGCAACACGGCGTACTCGGCGGCGGTCGTAATTTCGGTTTGGGTAATGCATTAGTTGCAATGGAAACGCTCGACAGCTTGTCTCCGCGTCTGCTGCGGCAATGGGCCGCACAATTGCGCACGGGGGGCGCGCCTTTGGAACTGGCCGGCAGTGCAATCCAGATTAAGCCGGGACGTGAACAGGTTTACCTCAGATTTCTGGTGGGCGCGAGTGTCACGCCCGCGCACGTGCCTGCGTTGGAGGCGACAGCGGATGTCGGTAAGTGGGGCATGCCGGTAACCAAACTGCTGGCGCAACAGCTGGCACAACCCGGATTGGAAGTGCTGCCGATTGCGCGCGCGCCGGTGGCGCTGTATCTCGCTTCCGACGCGGGGCGCGCGGCGCAGATCGAACTCGCGTTCAGCTTGTTCCTCAGCAATGAGGTGCGGAAATTCCGCATGAGCGTGGGCGAGCCGACGGTGGTGCTGTCGGCGCACCGCACCGATGACGGCAGTGCGGAAATACGCGTGAGTCTCAGTTCGCCGTTTGATGAGTCGATGCTGGAAGGTTTTCGCTGGCCCTTGTATCCGCCCGACGACTATTGCGAAATACTTAATAAAATCAATAGCTTGCTAGATGAGTGCCGGATCAGCAGCCGGCGTTCACTGGCGATGCCTGCCGGCGACCTCAATGCGCGCGGTGGGCGGTTCCTATCTGCCCGGGACGCGGATCAGCTGGAGGCCGCGCCGCGTCCGCACTGACACGGGTTACAGCCAGCCACGATGCCGCAGAAAGAGGATGGGGCCCACGGCGACCAGCACCATGAGTCCCAGTGCCATCGGATAGCCGTAGGTCCATTCCAGCTCGGGCATGTGCCGGAAATTCATGCCGTAGATGCTGGCGATCAGCGTAGGCGGCATCAGCACCACCGACAGCACGGTAAATACATTGATGCGCCGGTTGTGCGCGATGTTGATCATGCCGATGGCGGCATCCATCAGAAACTTGGTGCGGTCGGCAAGGAAATCCGAAAAATTCATCAATGACTCCACGTCGCGAAGCACCTCGTTCATGGACTCGATGTTGACCGCGATATCCGGATTGCGCGACAGGTTGGAATACGCGCGCTTGTTTTCCATGAAGCCCAGACGCGCCTTGCCGTTGATGTCTTCAATGCGCGCCAGCGATTCCAGCGCCAGCGGCAGCTCGCGCGACTTGGTGCGAAAGATGTTGCCGCTCACGGCATCGAGCTCGCGCTGCAGCTTTTCATACAGATCGGCCATAATGCCCACGCGCGTGGCGACCAGCCCGAGCAGCATGCTTGCCGGATTGGGGAATTCGTCGGCATTTTTTGACGCGTAATTGTAGTAGGTGCGTATTTCCGGAAGCTCGTCCGTGCGCAGGGTGAACAGGCGGTTATTGTTGATGGTGAAGGCAACGTTTACGTTGCGTGCCAGACCGTTTTCCAGGGCCAGAAAATACAGGTTGATGTGCAGTCCGGTTTCATCGCGGTAGTAGCGCGAACTGGCTTCGATCTCGCCCAGTTCCTCGATGAATTGCAATTCCTGGTTGAATTGCTCCTTGACCCAGTTGCGTTCCTGATCCGTGGGGTCGTTCAAATCGACCCACACGGCGTCCAGCGGCAATTCCGCGCGCAAATTGACGATCTTCCGCGTGAGCGATTGGCCGCTGCGCACGTAGGCTGTTAGCATTGCGATTCCCTCGCATCCATGATTGCGCGCATTCTAGCCCCAGAGTTCCTTGATGCCCAAGAAAAATAACACGGACGGCACTGTGCCCACCGCACCTTACGCGACGCTGACGCCGGAATGCCTGCTCGATGCCATCGAGACCACCGGCCTGCGCTGCGACGGCCGCCTCAATGCGTTGAACAGCTATGAAAATCGCGTGTATCAGGTGTGGCTCGCGGAACCCGACGGCGGCAATGGAAGCGACAGCGTGGTGGTGAAAGTCTACCGTCCGCAACGCTGGAGCCGGGCGGCCATTCTGGAGGAGCATGCTTTCGCGCTGGAACTGGCCGAGGCGGAATTGCCGGTCGTGGCGCCGCTCCGGCTCAAGGGGCGCACGCTGCATGAACACGCTGGCTTCCTGTTTGCGCTCACCCCGCGCCGGGGCGGGCGCACGCCGGAGTTCGAGGACGGGGACACGCTGCGCTGGCTCGGGCGGTTTATCGCGCGCATTCATGCCAACGGGGCGCTGGACAATTTTAAGCATCGACCCGGGATAGGCTGGGAGGAATTCGGCGAGGCGCCGGTGCGCTACGTGCTCGACCATGATTTCGTGCCGCCGGATTTACGCGTGGCCTATGAAAGCACGGCGCGCGACGTGCTGGCACGCGTCATGCAGCGTTGGGAGCAATGCGATCGCGGACGCGGATTCGATCCGCTGCGGTTGCATGGCGATTGTCACGCGGGCAATATTTTGTGGACCGAAGGGAATCCGGGCGGCCCGCACTTTGTGGACCTCGACGACGCGCGCATGGGGCCGGCGGTTCAGGACATCTGGATGTGGCTCGGCGGCGAGCGCGCGGCGCAACAGCGGCAACTGGCGGCGATCCTCGCGGGTTATCACGAGTTCTTTGATTTCAATCCGGCGGAACTGGCCCTGATCGAACCGCTGCGCACCTTGCGCATGGTGCATTACGCCGGCTGGCTGGCGCGGCGGTGGGAGGACCCGGCGTTCCCGCGGAGTTTTCCGTTTTTCAATACCCAGCGCTACTGGCAGGATCACATCCTCGCCCTGCGCGAGCAGGCGGCGGCGCTGGATGAAGCGCCGCTGGAATGGGTTCCGTGAGCAAGTGTACGTCTGTAGAAATCAAAATTGTGATTCTGCATGCTTCGGTTGGGTGAAAAAATTACACCGCGTTGTCATTCAATTATTTTGTCAGCGCGGATCAGCACCCTTTGTGGGAACTTGACGCCGATAGCCTTGGCGGTTTGCAGATTTATCGCCATCTCAAATCGCATGGGTCGTTCGATCGGAATATCCCCGGATTTGGCCCCCTTGAAAAGCTTGTCGACATAGGCTGCGGCGCGGCGGTACATATCAGGGGCACTCACGCCGTAGCTCATCAGCCCACCCGCCTCAACGAACTCTTTTCCCGCATATATTGCGGGCAGCCGATGCTTCATGGCGAATTCGGCGATGCGCTTTGCGTTTGCTTGGATTAGGCCCTCTTGTCCCACGACAAGCGCGTGCACACGCTGCTTGATAGCGGCCTCAAATGAGGGCTCGATATCCTCTGGCTTTCGAATATCGAGAAGATGGGGCTGGACGCCTAATGATTTCGCTGCCATCCCCATCTCCTTCCACTCCTGCGGCTGGGCGGGGTTGCTCAAATTCAGCATTACCGCTATGCGCGTGGCACCCGGAATGGTGTCCTTAAGAATCTCCACACGCTTTGCCTGCAATTCGGACGTCATTGAGGTCAACCCGGTAAAGTTACTGCCCGGTCGCGATAAGCTCTTGACGAGCACAAATGGATCCCCGACCATGTTTATAACTACGGGAATCGTCGAAGAGGCCTTGATGGCAGCCTGACTCGCTGGTGTCCCGCGCGCGACGATTAGATCAACCTGCGTCCGAATCAACTCCGACGCAAGATCGGGAAAACGTTCGGGGCGGCCATCCGCAGAGCGATATTCAATAATGATATTTTTTCCCTCGACATAGCCGAGTTCGCGCAAGCCCTGTTGGAACGATTTAAGATTGGCCGCGTTCAATGCCTGCGATGTCGTGTCGAGCATACCTATACGCCAGACTTTTCCTTGCTGTTGTGCGGAAGAGCGGAACGGCACTGCGAACAAGCCACTTCCCATGGCAATCAGCAAGTCACGGCGTGTAGACATATGATCCCGCCGGCTGAGCCAGCGCCCCGGAATAATCACGACAAGATTATTGTATATTGATCGAATGAAATGTATTCAGATCTGTCCAACTCAACCTTGGTCGAGCCGCTCCGCGACATAATCCGCGATCGCCAGCGACGACGTGAGTCCCGGCGATTCAATGCCGTAGAGCGCGATGAGCCCCTTAATGCCGTGTTCGCTTTCGCCATGGAAAGTGAAATCCTGCACCGGCTCGCCCGGCCCGGTGATGCGCGGACGGATGCCGGTGTAGCCCGGTTGCAAGGTGCCGTCCTGTAATCCGGGAAAGTAATGGCGTATGGCTTTATAAAACGAGGCCTCCCGGCGCTCGTCGAATTGATAGTCCACGCGGTCGATCCACTCAAAGTCAGGACCGAATTTGACTCGCCCGCCCAGGTCAATGGTGACGTGTACGCCCAGCCAGTCGGGACGGGCTACTGGATAAATCAGGCGGTTGAACGGCGATTTCGTGGTGAGCGTGTAGTAGTGGCCAATGGCGTAATAGGTGGGCGGAATCGTCGCGGCCGGAATGCCTTGAATGCCGCGCGCGACATCCGGCGCCTTGAGTCCGGCGCTGATGACGACGGTGCGGCATTTCACGGTCATGGGTTCCGCGCCGCCCACGTCGAGCACGATGCCATCACTCCCGTTACTCAGCACGCGCCCGCCCAGCACGGGGCTGGACAACGCGAGCATGGCGCCGTGATCCTCGGCTTCACCCAGATACGAAAGCATCAGTCCGTGACTGTCGATGATGCCGGTGGAGGGCGATAAAAAACCCGCCACGCAGCGCACCGCCGGCTCCATCTCGGCGAGTTCGGCGGGTGTCAGCATGCGGAGGTCATCCACGCCGTTGGCTTCGGCTTGTGCCTTGTATTTTTTGAGGCCGGCGACTTCGCTGTCGTCGCAGGCAACAATGACTTTGCCGATGCGCCGGTGATTCACGTCGTGCTCGGCGCAATACTGATACAGCGCCTTGCGGCCCGGCACGCACAAGCGGGCCTTCAGGGAGCCGGAAGCATAGTAGATGCCCGCGTGTATGACTTCGGAGTTGCGCGCGCTGGTGTGGGTGCCGAAGGCGTCTTCGGCTTCGAGAATGACGACTTCGCGCCCGCTGATCGCGAGGTTGCGCGCGATGGCCAAGCCTACGACGCCCGCGCCGATGACGGCGCAATCGATGGTTTCCATGGGTGAATTGCGTTGCTGGAGAAGGTCGGCATTCTACCGCGCCGGCGCTCGACGTCGTACACTCGCGCGATGCAACCCTGGGACACCACCGCCATCCGCCAGTCGCCGCTGTTCGAGGCGCTGTGGCGTTGCGAGCCATGCGGCGCGATTTTGCGTGGCGCGGATTGGCCGTCGCTGGCGGCGTTGCAGGCGAGCATTGACGCGCGCGGACTGGTGTCGGGTGGTGGCCGGCCCTTACGGGTGGTTGTGCAGAACGCGCGCGGGGGGGCATTCGAGGATCGTTACGAAGTGCGCATATTCCGCGACGGCGAGTTGCCGATACGAACGTACGACTGGCACGATTTATTCAACCTGCTGGTGTGGCTGGCGTTTCCACGTGCCAAGGCGGCGATCAATGCGCGCCACTATCGCGCGTTGCTGGGACAACAACAAAGCGGCACCCTGAATCGAGGACCGGCGCAGGACGCGTTGACACTCTTCGATGAAAGTGGCGTGGTGGTGCTGTCCGGCGACGCGGACTTGTTGCAAGACGTGCGCGACTTTGCGTGGAAGCAATTGTTCTGGCGGCGGCGGGAGCGCGTGCGGCGGCATTTTCGCTGCATCATTTTGGGGCATGCGCTTTACGAAAAGGCGTTGCAACCGTTTGTGGGTATCACGGGGCATGCCATTCTGTTCGAAGCGGAGCAGGGCAGTCAGCCGTCCATGACCATCGAGGGTGGCACGTGGGAAACGCTGGATGCGCGTCTGGCTGCACGCGTGTCGGACGAGACGGCGTTTTTGACGCCGCGGGAACTGGCGCCCTTGCCGTTGCTGGGTGTGCCGGACTGGTGGCCGGAAAACGCGAGGGAATCCTTCTACGATAACACCGCGTATTTCCGGGCGGGACGACGCGCCCGCGCAGCGCCGTAGCTACCCTGCGCGCGGGGCGGCCGCCTGCGCGACGGTGACCTTGTTCTTGCCGCTGTTTTTACTGGCGTACATGGCGGTGTCGGCGGCCTCAAACACGCGATCAAAATCGCCGCCATTGTCCGGATACGTCGCCACGCCCATGCTCGCGCTAATAGCCACGCGCCGGGATTGGGCATGCAGCATTGCCGCGGCGATGCGTTCGCGTATGCGTTCCGCGGTCAGCAGGGCGCCTTCGGCGTCGGTATCTGGCAGCAGCACCACGAATTCATCGCCGCCATAGCGTGACATCAAATCCGATTGACGCAGTTCATGCTGGATTTTCTGCACCATGATCTTGAGTAATTCGTCGCCGGCTTCATGGCCGTACTCATCGTTGACCGCCTTCAAACTGTCGGAATCGATCATGATCACGCCGTACTTGCGGCCAAAACGCTGGGCCAGGCTGTGATTGCGCGCGGCGACAGAAAGAAACGCGCGGCGGTTGAGGGTGCCGGTAAGTTCGTCGGTTTCCGACAGCGTCTTGACATGCGCCATGGCCCGGCGCGTGTCGGCCGAGAGCATGGTGGTGATGTAGGCCACCAGCAGCATCGGCGCGAATTGCCCGACAAACTCCGCACTCATCACCGAAAATGCCACTGCGTGTTTCGAGGGGAATCCCAGCCAGACGTAACACCCGCCGATGATGATCATGCAGACAATGGTGGCGATGCGCCCCAGCGTCAAGGCGCTGGTGATAATCACCAGCAAGTATAAATTCACCAGCGGACTGGACAGGCGTCCCGTGTATAGCAATACCCAAGTGATGAAAACGATCATCATGCCGGTTTCGACGGTAAGCTTCCAGTAGGTTTCCCTGCGGTAAAAATTAAGATAACGGAACAACAGCACAAACGCGGTGTAAAAGAACATCGCCATCGCCAGCGCGGCGGATGACACCGGGTCGGGCGACAATGCAAGCTGAAACAGCAGCACCAATATCAGCAGCAGCCATTCGATCTCGGCGATGGTTCGGGTAAATCCACGCAGCTCGTCGTTGGAAAGCGTTGGATCGAAGATGTAATTGCTGTTCATTGATATGGCATGCCCGTCTGAGGCAGATTGTAATTTAACTAATCTGATTTCCAGTGGATATTTTTCGGGTGTGATGAGGCACGCTGTTTCGCCGTTGTTTCGCAATACGCTGCCATTAAATTTTAATCCTAAAATCAACAAGTTAAGTTCTGCGCGAGAATCATGCCCCAACTGTGGTGGCCGTCGCGCTTCAATGCCCGTCCCCGGAAACCGTGCGTTATGATCGATAGTATGAGTACTCCCTTATGAATGATCCGGTCGTCTTGCCACTGTGGCAGGTGGTGATGTTATGCGTGTTGGCGCTTGCGGCGGTCGCGCAGTTTTTTCTACTGCCCGGCGTGCGCTGGTATTTTCGGCGCAAGATGAATCGCGTGATCGATGACGTCAACACGCGGTTCAATATCGAGATACCGGCCTTTAAGCTTACGCGCCGCCGGGTGCTGATTGACCGGCTTTTTCACGACGAGAAAGTGCAGGCCGCGGTCACGCAATATTGCGCCGCGGAACGCGTGCCTCGCAACGAGGTGCTGTCGCGCGTGGAAAAATATGCCCGCGAGATCGTGCCGTCGTTCAACGCCTACGCGTATTTTCGCTGGGGCTACTGGATCGCCAAGCACTATGCGCGATGGCTGTATCGGGTCAGACTCGCAACCGCCGACAGCAAGGCGCTGGAGGCGATCAATCCGCGCTCTTCCGTGGTGTTCGTGATGAATCACCGCAGCAACATGGATTATGTGCTGGTGGCATTCCTGGCGGCCGAGCGCACGGCGTTATCGTATGCGGTCGGCGAGTGGGCGCGCATCTGGCCGCTGCAAAGTCTCATCCGGTCGATGGGGGCGTACTTCGTGCGGCGCAATTCGGGGGATCCACTGTATCGCGCGGTGCTTCAGCGCTATGTGCAAATGGCCACCGAAGGCGGCGTGCCGCAGGCGGTGTTTCCGGAAGGGGGGTTGTCGTCGGATGGCAAATTGCGCGCGCCCAAGCTAGGCCTACTGGATTACATGCTCAAATCATTCAACCCGGCGGCGGAACGCGATCTGGTGTTCATCCCCGTGGGCATCAACTACGATCGCGTGCTGGAAGACAGAACGCTGCTGCGCAAGCTGGATACCACGCTGCCCAGGCGCGGCTTTTTTGCCGCGCTCGCGACGGTCGCGGGCTTTTTTCTGCGTAACGTGTGGCTGATGGCGAACGGCGGGTGGTTTCGTTACGGTTACGCGTGTGTCAACTTCGGACGGCCGATGTCGATGCGCGAACATGCCGCGCGCACCGGCGTAGATTTCAGGACACTGGATGACAGCGCCCGGCACGCCGCGGTTCAGGCAGTCGGGCAATCGCTGATGACGGCGATACGGCAGGTGATTCCGGTATTGCCGGTCTCGCTGGTGGCCTCGGTGTTGGCGCGCCAGCGGGGCGAGCCACTGGCGGAAATCGACTTGAAGATTCAGGCCACGGAGCTGGCGCGACGGTTGGAGGCCAGCGGGGCGCATGTGCATGTGCCGCGCCGCGATCTCGATTACGCCATTGGCGTCGGGCTGCGCATGCTGACGTTACGGCATGTCGTGCGCGAAGAAAACGGCCTGTTCACGGCGGTGGAAACGGAGCGTGCGTTGCTGGATTACTACGCGAACGCCATTGCGCCGCTGGTGGATGCCTTGCGGTAGAATTCCCGCCCGATCTCTTAACTTTCAGTCGTTCAGTCACAACAGGATCCCGACCATGCCCAGCGCCATTATCGACGGACTAAAGGTGAATTATCTCGTACAGGGCAGCGGGCCGCATTTGCTGGTGCTGGCGCCTGGCGGTTTTAACTCCACCATCGAGCGCTGGCAGGGCAGCGGGGTATGGAAGGAAATGGACGCGCTCAATACGCTATCGAAATCGTTCACCGTGGTTGCGTATGACCGGCGCGAAGCGGGCTTGTCCGGCGGGCGCGTGGAGAAGTTGACCTGGGAGTTGTTCGCAAGGCAGGGGCACGCCCTGCTCGATCACCTCGGCGTGAAGAATGCTTGGATCGTCGGAGGCTGCATGGGCGTGTCGGTGGCTGCGGCGATGGCGGTGCTGCGGCCCGAACGTTGCACGGGTTTGCTGATGCACTGGCCGGTGGGCGGCTATTTGTGGATGCTGAAGGGGCGCGGATTTTATGATCGTCATATCGAGTTTGTGCGCAAAAATGGTCTGGCCGCCGCCACCGCGCGGGGGCCGTCCGGCAAAAATTTCTGGCTGGACCCCGAGGCGGGGCCGTGGGCGGCGCAGAATGCATCCGATCCGGCGTTTACTGCGGCCTATGTCAAACTTGATGTCGAGCAGTATCTGGAAATCTGCGCGCAAAGCCGTGACGCGCTCTATGGCGACACCATGCCGTCGGGCGCGACCGGCGAGCAACTGATGAACATTAAAACCCCCGCGCTGATCCTGCCGGGGGCGGATGCCTCGCACTCGACATCATCCGCGTGGGCGATGAAGGAACTGATGCCGAACGCGGCGTTGTGGAACGTGTTGCCGCCGCATCAAAACGGCACGAATGTGCTGGCCGCAATCATGGATTTCGTTGGGCGGCACCGTTAGCCTGTTGCGGCGAATTAAATAAAGACAATAAAAACAAATACTTAATGTTTATTTGCGCAATCTCCAGTAAACATGGGAGACACGTCATTGAAATGGATGTACGTCAGACGCGCTATTGAACTACCCCGCGACACCCCCATCTAACGCTCGATGCCACGCATTTGCCGGTCCAGTTTGTAAGGCGTACGATGTAGTCAACGAGGAACGAGGAGAAAGGAAAAATATGAAACGCATCATTCTGTTTCTGATGACGAATCTGGCCATACTGTTGGTCATCAGCGTGACTTTGCGACTGTTGGGCGTGGATCAGATTTTGAATCAGTCGGGCGGCATCAATTTCAACGCGTTACTGATCATGTCGTTGGTAGTGGGTTTCTCCGGCTCGCTGATTTCGCTGTTTCTCTCAAAATGGATGGCGAAGCGCTCGGTGGGTGCACAGGTGATTACCGCGCCGTCGAACGCCACCGAGCAATGGCTGTTCAACACCGTGCAGCGGCAGGCGCAGCAGGCCGGTATCGGCATGCCGGAAGTCGCCATTTATGATTCGCCGGAAATCAATGCGTTCGCCACCGGCTGGAACCGCGACAGCGCGCTGGTCGCCGTCAGCACCGGTCTCATGAACAACATGACGCCGGACGAAGCCGAGGCCGTGCTGGGCCATGAAGTCAGCCACGTTGCCAATGGCGATATGATTACCCTGACCCTTATCCAGGGTGTCGTGAACACGTTCGTGTTTTTCTTTTCGCGCATCATCGGCTACCTGGTGGATCGCATGGTTTTCAAGGTGGAGCGCGGCACGGGGCCGGCATTTTTTATAGTCTCCCTGATCGCGCAACTGGTGCTGGGTGTGCTCGCCAACATGATTGTGATGTGGTTCAGTCGTTATCGCGAGTTTCACGCGGATGCCGGCGGGGCCAGTCTGGCGGGGCGTCACAAGATGATCGCCGCGCTGGAACGCCTCAAGTTGAATCACGAAGAAGCCGCGCTTCCCAAGTCGGTTGCCGCGTTCGGTATATCCGGGGGCAGCGCGATCAGCAAATTGTTCATGACGCATCCGCCACTGGAAGAACGCATCGAGGCGTTGCGTCGCGCCGCCTGATCGCGGTAGACGCAGTATCAAACGAAAACGGCACGCTGATTACAAGCGTGCCGTTTTTACGTGTGGCGCCGGCGCCGTTAAGGGGTTGCGAGGTTTCGATCCGATCAGGGCCGCAGTACCGGATCCCGCAGCGTGCCGCTGGGGCTAAGTCCGCCGCGCGCCACGACCACGCCCTTGGTGCCGATTTCCGCGTTGATACGACCGGACAGATTGCCGTCGCTGACATCCACATTGCCCGACGCGCTCATCGCGCCCGACATCAACTGCAATTGCCGGTAGCTGTAGCTGTTGCCGCTGACCTGGAACACGCCGGCCAGCGTTTCAAAACGCGTCTTGCCGCCGCGCATGCCGCTGGCCTTGGCCGCCTGTAACGCGCGCGCCACATCGACGTTATTAAATTCGCCGCCGGCGATGGAGAACGTGCCTTCAGCACGCGTCGCGTCGAACAGGGTTTTCAAGTTGGGTGCGCTGATGGAGTACGTCGCGGTGAGGCCGAGGGTTCCGCTGGAGGTGAAATTGCGCGTAAAAAACGGCATCAACTGGTTCAGCCGGCCGTTTTCCATTTTGATGTCGCCGCTGCCCGTGATGTTGCCACCCCAGCCGACTTTGAATTGGCCGCTGATGGCGCCGCCACCGAGACGTCCCTTGAACTGGTTGACTGTTGCTTCGTTGCCGCTGACGATGGCGGTTCCTTCGAGTTCGTCAAATTCGACATTGGGCAACACGAACGGCTTCCAGCCGCTGGCGCTCAAGGTGACTTCCCACGTTTTGTCTTTCGGTGAAACGTCAATCTTGGCTTTTTCCGCGCTGAACGAGGCTTTGCGCAGTTCTCCATTGGGGCCGAACGAGGCATCCACGTCAAACTGCGGCAGGGCGATAGCCGGTGTTGTCAGTGTGACCGCCTTCAGGCGCACGCGCGACACCTGCACCGCCGTTTGGTCTTTTTGTCCGGCGATCAATTTGGACAGCGCCCCCAGCGCTTCCTGATCGACGTTCACGCGATCCGCGGTAACATTGTCGAAGCTGTGTGTTCCGCTCACCAGGCCGATGGGGCTTATCGGCACGATCAGGTTGGACACCTTGACCTCCTGCAATTTGCCGATGTTGACCCCTTGCAGCGTCAATTGCGACGACGGATACAGTTCATAGCGCATGCTGCCGATGGTCACGGGCAGACCGAGCCGTTTGGCCATCACTTCCTGCGCGGCGGGCAAATAACCGGATAGCGGTATCATCGGCAACAGGGCGAGCCCACCGCCCACGGCGGCCACCGCGCCGATGCCGCCAATGAGCGCCCAGTTTTTCTTTTTCGCCGGCTGCGGTGCAGCGCCGGCATTGGCGCCGCCTTCGGCAATACGCGCCTTGCGTTCCGCGGCGGATTTCTTGGCGCGTTCCTCGGCCTCCGCGCGGGCTTTCGCATCCGCGGCGCGTTCGGCCGCTTCACGTTCCTTGAGTTGCTGCGCGACACGTGCCTGTACATCTATTTCCGCGCGTTCCTGCGACTGTTGCTCCTGCATCAGGCGTTGCACCGACTCCGCCTTGGCGCGATCTTCTGCCGCCGCGCGTGCTTCCTGTTCGGCCTTGACGCGGGCTTCGGCCTGCGCCTTGGCGCGGGCGGCTTCTTCCACCACGGCATTGGCGCGTGCCATGGCTTCTTCGGCGGCGCGTGCCGATGCCTCGGCCTGTTCGCGCGCCTTGCGTAGTTCTTCGGGATTACCGGCGGCAGCGACTTGCGCGCGCTTTTCAGCTTCTTCGCTGGCTTGCTTCGCGGCGCGCATCTGCTGCTCGGCCTGTTCGCGCGCCTTGCGCTCGGCGGCAATTTTCAGAGCAAGTTCCTGCATTGCCTTGCGTTCCGCCTGCTCGTGCGCCAGCTTCTCGGCGGCTGCCTTCGCTTCCGCTTCCTCGCGCGCCTTGCGCTCCGCGGCCATCAAAGCCTCGACTTCGGCGCGCGCTTTTAGCTCGGCTTCCTCGCGCGCCTGCTGCATGGCGGCTTCGTGTTGTTTGCGATCCTCTTCGGCCTTCGCTTCCGTGGCGCGCGCGGATGCTTCGGCGGCGCGTGCCGATGCTTCGGCTTCTTCACGTGCCTTGCGTTCGTTGGCCGCGGCAGCTTCGGATTCGGCCTTGGCGCGCGCGGCCTGTTCCTGCACTTCGCGGATTTGTGCCTGTAGCCGCGCCTCGGCCTCTTCACGCGCCACCCGTTCGGAGGCTGCGCTGGCCTCGGCGCCCGCCTTGGCCTGGCGGGCCTGCTCAACGAGTTCGCGCACTTCTTCGCGGGCCTTGGCTTCGGCCTCTTCGCGCGCCTTGGCCTCGGCGGCTTCGCGAATCGCGCGTTCTTCGGCTTGCCGGACGCGGAGTTCTTCTTCCAGTTGCACGCGCGCTTCGGCCTTGGCCTTGGCTTCGGCCTCCGCCACGGCCCGCGCCTTGGCTTCTTCCAGCGCCTTCATGGCCTGTTGCACCCGCGCTTGCGCCTCGGCGTTATTACCGTCGACCTGCGTGCGGGCACGCATTTCTGCCTCTGCCTTGGCGCGCGCGGCTTCTTCGGCCATGGCCCGCGCTTGTGCTATCGCCTGCTCGGCGGCTTTGCCCCTGGCCTCAACCTCGGCGCGCGCGGCTTGTTCGGCTTCCGCACGCGCCTTGATTTCCGCTTCCATCTGAGCGCGCTTGGCGGCCTCGTTCGCGGCGACTTTTTTGGCTTGCTCCAGCGCATCGGCCATGGCCTTGATCTGCGCTTCCAAAGCCATGCGTGCTTTGCCCTCGGCATCGGCGTGCGCCCGGGCTTCAATCTCGGCACGTTTCTCGGCGTCAGCCTTGGCCTTGGCTTCGGCTTCGGCCCGCGCATTCACCATGGCCTCGGCGCGGGCCTTGGCTTCCGCGGCGGCACGTGCCTTGGCTTCGGCTTCGGCTTTGACCTTGGCTTCCATCGCGGCACGGACACGGGCTTCAGCCTCGGCGCGAACTTTGGAGTCGGCGGCGGCCTTGGCTTCAGCGGCCGCCTTTACGGCGGCTTCGGTGCGCGACTTGGCCTCGGCTTCCGCCTTGGCACGCGCTTCGGATTCGGCTTTGGCGCGCGCTTCGGCCGCCATGCGCGCGCGATTTTCGGCGTCTTGTCGAACCTTCGCGGCGGCGGCCGCCTTGGCGGCGGCTTCGGCGCGCGCGCGGGCTTCATTTTCTGCCTTGGCTCGTTCGGTCGCCTCGGCGTTGACCTTGGCTACGACTTCCGCGGAGGTAAAGTCCAGCTCGTCACCTTCATCGATGGCCTCGATGATGGGCGCTTGACTGGCAGCAGGAGATGGGCCGGAAGCCGCTGCCGCCGGGGGGGCCTTGGCCGCAAGCATTTTACCGGTAGCACCCAAGACATCAGCCGACGCGACCGCAGCGACCGCCGCCGGCATGTCGGGCGAAGAGAACAGACGGATGTAGCCTTCGGTGACCAACTGGTCGAGCGCCAGATGACAATGGCCCTCGGCAATGCCGGATTTATTTACCAGATCGCCAACCGTGGATTTGCCATCGACCGCGGCAAACACCCGGCTCAGCTCTCGCGGCAGCTTGGTGCTGCGCGCTTCGCGTATGCCCTTGGTGGTGCGCGTGAAAATGGTTTCGGGATGGTAGATCATGAGCTGGTCTCGTGTTTATGAGGTATCCGGCAGATCGGGCGGCACTCTTTTGCCAAGGTTACTAAAACTACCAAAGGTACCAAAAGTACTAAAAAAAGAACCAAAACTACCAAAATTACCAAAGAAAACAGGCGCGGTTGACTTCCGACATTATAGTTAATCTCCCAAATTCCACCAATTTTCCGCCCTGTTTGGGCGACTTGCCAAAATCGGGCACAGCCAAGTTAAAAACGCGCGGGTGCTACAGCGTCAACAGAATTTTCCCGGTATGCCCGGCGGACTCCATCAAAGCGTGCGCGTCCGCTGCCTGCGACAAAGGCAGCGTGCGTCCCGTCACCACACGAATTTTTCCGGCCTCGATCAGGGGCCAGACTTGAGACTCCAGTTCCCGCGCGACGCGTGATTTAAAGGCGACGGGCCGGGTGCGCAGAGTGGATCCGGTGTAGACCAGGCGCTTGAGCATGATGGGCATCAGGTTGATTTCCACCTTGGAACCGGCGGCAAACGCCAACTGGATGATGCGTGCATCGGGCGAGGCGGCCTTGATGTTTTTTTCGATATTCGGGCCGCCCACAATATCGAGTATCACATTCGCGCCACCTTCGTTGCGCACCACTTCCACGAAGTCTTCCTGTTTGTAGTCGATCACGCGGTCGGCGCCCAGATCGCGGCAGATGCCGCAGCGCGCGTCGGGGCTGTCGGTGGCGATTACCTTCGCACCGAACGCCTTGCCGAGCTGGATGCACGTGGTGCCGATGCCGCCGGCGCCGCCATGCACCAGAAATGTTTCACCCGCCTTGAGTTGCGCGCCGATGAAGACATTGCTCCATACCGTGAAGTAGGTTTCCGGCAGTCCGGCCGCGTCGATCAGCGAAACGCCCTTGGGAATGGGCAGACAATGGTTCGCATCGATGACGCAGTACTCGGCATAGCCGCCCCCGTTTGTGAGACCGCACAGCCGGTCGCCGGTTTTCCAGCGCGTGACGCCATCGCCCACCGAAACCACCTCGCCAGCAATTTCAAGACCGAGCAGGTCGGATGCGCCGGGTGGCGCGGGGTAGAGGCCTTTACGCTGCATCATGTCGGGACCGTTAACGCCGGTGGCCACGACCTTCACCAGCACTTCGCCGGATTTCGGCGCGGGCACCGGACGCGAAGCGGGCAACAGCACCTCGGGTGCGCCGGGCTTGCTGATTTCGATGACCTTCATGGTGGCGGGCAGACTGCTCATGACTTCCTCTTTCGGGTGGTGTGGCGTCGCGAAACTTGGCTACGGAGCGAAATTTAGGATGCCTATGTTAGCATGCGGGCGCGTCGATTTTTCCCGTTCCACGCGTCTACACGGTCCACTGGATTTTCATTCTCGATTCAACGTTCCATACATGAACGCTCGCATTGGCCTGCTGATCCCTTCGTCGAATACCTCGGTCGAGCCGGAGTTTTATCGCGCGCTGCCACCGGAAGTCACGTTGCACACGGCGCGTTTATATCTGCAACAGATCAGCGAAGAAACCATCGCCGGCATGCTGGCCGAACTTGAATCGCAGGGCAAGCTGCTCGCCACGGCAGATGTCGATGTGATCATGCTGGGCGCGGTGTCACCGGGCTTTCTGCGTGGTCTGGGTTACGACCGTGCGTTGTCCGCGCGCATCGCGGCGGCCACCGGAAAACCTGCCTCGACGACCGCGACCGCGCTACTGGAAGCATTACAACACCTGAATGTGACGCGCATCGCCATAGGCGCGCCGTACGACAAGGGGGTGAGCGATATCGCCAGCCGCTTTTTGCAGACGAACGGCATTGAAGTGGCGCGCACGCGCGAACTCGGCCTCCGGGAAAATCTCGACGTCGGTCGGCTGGATCCGCAAAGCGCCTATGAAATGGGATTGCAACTCGATACCGACCAGGCGCAAGCCATTGTATTCGCGGGCACCAACTGGCGTACCATGGCAATCACGGAGCGCCTCGAAGCAAAAATCGGCAAGCCGGTCATATCCACCACGGCGGCCGCGTTATGGTCGGCGCTGCGCATCGTGGGCTGGCGCGGTGCACTGGCAGGGCAGGGCCAATTGCTGCGCGCGGTGTAAACGGACGAACGTTATGACGATACTAGAGAAATTCGATGTGACTTGCGACGTGATCTGCGTCGGTGGCGGGCTCGCGGGCTTGGCAGCCGCCAGCCGCGCGGCGCAACTGGGATTAAAAGCGGTGGTGCTGGAGCGCGGCGGCGATGAGCTGTATGCCTGCAATTCGCGTTACGCGGGCGGTGTAATGCACGTGTCTTACAACAATCCGAAAAGTCCGCCCGACGTGTTGACCGCCGCGATGACTGAAATTTCCGGGGGGCATGCGGATGCCGCGCTGGTGAACGCCATTGCCACACAGGCGGGCCGCGCGGTGGAATGGCTGCGCGACGAAGGCGCGCGATTCGCGCGTGCCGGCGACATAGGCTGGCGGCAGTGGATTCTCGCGCCGTTGCGTCCGGCGGTGACGCAAATGGAATGGAAGGGGCGTGGCGCGGATGTAGCGTTGCGCACGCTGGAAAAAAATCTGCGCGAACGCGGCGGCATCCTGCACCGGGGAACGCACGTTGTTGATTTGATCTTTGAAAACGGCTGTTGCGCGGGCGTCAAGGCCAGGCAGGCAGACGTGGAGAAAGTATTTTGCGCGCCCGCCATAGTGCTCGCGGACGGCGGATTTCAGGGCAATGCCGTGATGGCAGGAGAATATCTCACGCCGGATCCCCAGCGCGTGAAGCAGCGCGGCGCGGGCACCGGCCTTGGCGATGGCCTGCGCATGGCGCGCGCGGCGGGTGCGGCGGTCAGCACGCTGGATGCGTTTTATGGCCATGTGCTTTCGTGTGATGCCATGCACAACGATCGCGTGTGGCCCTATCCGCAGCTTGATGAACTTGCTGCTGCCGGATTGCTGGTGAACAGGCAGGGGCGGCGTATTGCAGACGAAGGCATGGGCGGCGTCTATCTGGCCAACCTGATTGCACGGCAACCGGATCCGCTGGGCACATTCGTTGTTTTCGACGAGGCCATCTGGCAAGGCCCGGGACGCGCCGCGGCGATTCCACCCAACCCGACGCTTCTCGGCGCGGGCGGCACGTTGCACAAGGCGGACACGCTGGATCAATTGGCGGCATTGATGGGTGTGGATGCGCATGGACTTGCCGCCACCGTGCGGGAATATAACGAAGCGCTGACGTCATCGGCGACCAGCACGTTGCAGCCGCCGCGTTCCGCGCGCCGCCGCACGCCTTTTCCATTCGCGCGGGCGCCGTTTTATGGTGCGCCCGCGTGCAGCGGCCTGACATACACCATGGGGGGCATCCGTATCAACGGCAACGCTGAAGTGTTGCGCGCCGACGGTACTGTCATACGCGGCTTGTACGCGGCGGGGGCGACTACTGGCGGTCTCGAAGGCGGTCCGGCGGTGGGCTATGTGGGCGGTCTCATCAAGGCTTTAACGTTCGGCTTGCTCGCGGCAGAGCACGCTGTTCGCGTGCAGGAAAACCTATCCAAGGGAATCTGATGAAAAGCACTGTACTGATGAATTCAACGCTGGCCGCGTTTTTGACGGCGGCTTGCTTCGCGCCGGCATGCGCGCAAAATTACCCGACAAAATCCATACGCATCATCGTGCCCTTTACACCGGGCGGGGGAAATGATATTTCGGCGCGCTTTATTGCGCAGCAGTTGACGGAGGCGTTTAAGCAAAACGTCATCGTGGAAAACCGGCCCGGCGCGGGCAGCACCGTCGGCACCGACCTGGTGGCGAAATCCGCGCCCGATGGTTACACGCTGATGGTGATCCACAATGCCATCGCAATCAATCAGACGCTGTATCCGAAATTGCCGTACGACGCGGTACGCGATTTCGCGCAAGTGGCGCTGGTGGGCGTGACCACCAATACGCTGGTGGTGCATCCCGCGCTGCCGGTGAAAAATACCCGGGATCTGATCGCGCTGGCAAAATCCAAACCGGATGCGCTCAATTATGCGAGCACCGGCGCGGGTGGCACATCGCATTTGGCGATGGAATATTTTCGTTTGGCGACGGGCACCAAGATCGTGCACATTCCGTACAAAGGCACCGCGCCGGCCCTCACCGACATGGTGGCGGGGCAAACGCAGGTGATGATTTCCGCTTTGCCCGGTACGGTGCCGTTCATTAACGCCAAGCGGCTGACGGCGCTTGCCACCTCGGGGGCCAAACGCTCGGTGTTTTTACCCAATTTGCCGACACTCGCCGAGGCGGGGGTCAAGGATTACGAATTCGACACGTGGTATGGCATGCATGCGCCGATAAAGGTGTCGCGCGACATCATCGTGAAGCTCAACGGCGCGATCGTCAAGGCGCTGGGCATGCCGGAAGTCAAACAGCAGTTGGCGAACCAGGGCATCGAATCCAGCAGTGCCACGCCCGAAGAATTCACGCGTTACGTGCGATCGGAAATCGAAAAGATGGGCCGGATCATCAAGGCATCCGGAGCGCGGCCGGAATAAGCCTCACTCGCGCCGATACAATAGCCGGCTGAGTTGCACGCAACGGCGCGAAAGCCACGGCAACAGTATGAACCACTGAAAATATCCCGCCACGGTGGTGAGCGTCCACAGCAACACGCCTTCCGACCAGAGGGACGGTTCAAATTCGACATTAAGGTAGAGCGCCAGCTTGATCTTGTTGATCAGCAGCAGAGCCAGGTGTCCGGACGGGAAACCCAGAAAATACACCGGTACCAGGGTCGCCAGCGCGGTGCGATCCTCAATATGTTGATTGGCGCGCAACACTGTCAGCACCAGAAACACGAAGCAGGCAGCGAACCAGACCAGCGCCACCACGCGGGTGTAGCGGTGTTGCGGTATTAGTGTCATGCGGCATCTTATCATCGCGCCGTGGGTGGTGCGATAATGCGAGGAACACACGTCATAAAGGATATGCGTCATGGGAAAAATCGAATCCAAACTGAAAAAAATGGGCCTCGAAATTCCGCCCACGCACCCCTATCCGAGCCCCAATCGCACCTCGGCGGTGCAGGTCGGCAACCTGTTGTTTCTGTCGGGACACGGCACGGGCCGGCAGGCCATGCCGCTGAACATCAAGCAGTATGGCAAGGTCGGCGGCGATGTCACGGAGCAGGAAGCCTACGTGTGCGCAAAATCCGCGGCGCTGTGCATGATGGCGTCAATCAAAAAAGCGGTGGGCGATCTGGATCGCGTCAAACGTGTAATTCGCCTGTACGGCATGGTGAATTGCGCGCCGGGTTTTGACAGGCACATGGTGGTGATCGATGGCGCGTCGGATTTGTTTTACGAACTGTGGGGCCCGGAGTTTGGGCAGCACGCGCGTGCTGCCGTGGGCATCGGCGGCTTGCCGCGTGGGGCGGTACTCGAAATCATGGGCGAGTTCGAGTTGCATCCCGAGAAAAAGAAACCGGTTCGCAAGCCTGTGAAGCGTCCGGTCAAAAGTGCCAAACGTGCTGTCCGTGCCGCGCGCCGATGATAAATTTGTTTTTAAAAACAAGTGGTTATGTTATTTTCGCAATCGCGATGGTGTGCGCGGCGAGCGCCGCGAACGCGCAAGCCTATCCCACGCGCCCGCTACGCATGATTGTCGGGTTCCCGCCCGGCGGCCCCACGGATTTGATGGCGCGGCTGGCTGCGCAGCATTTGGCCGAGAAGCTCGGTTATCAGGTGGTGACCGACAACCGGCCGGGCGCGGGCGGCGCGGTCGCGGGTGTGTTGATGCTGAAAGCCGCGCCGGACGGGCACACACTGTTTATTGCTTCCAATGGTGAAATTGCCATCGCACCGAATCTCTATAAGAAAATGGCCTACGATCCGGTGCGCGATCTGGCGCCGGTCAGCCGCATCGGCGCGGCGCAACTGGTGCTGATGGTGCACCCCGGCGTGGCCGCGCAATCGGTGAAAGAACTGGTGGCGCTGGCAAAAGCGAAGCCGGGATCGATTAATTTTGGCTCGTCAGGCATTGGATCGACCGCGCATCTGTCGGCGGAAATGTTGAAAACCATGGCAGGCATCGACATGGTTCATGTGCCCTACAAAGGCGCCGGCCCTGCGATGGCCGACGTGATGGGCGGGCAGGTGCAACTTATCATCACCGGCTTGTCGTCGGCGATGCCGCATATCAAATCCGGCAAACTGCGCGCGCTGGGGGTCACCGGTGCGAACCGTGTGCAGTCGCTGCCGGATTTGCCCGCCATCGGTGAAACCGTCGCGGGTTACCAGATGAACAGCTGGTACGGTTTGTTCACGACCGTAGGCACGCCGCCAAAAATCATTCAACGGCTTTATGCGGAAATGGCGGCGATGGTGAAACGGCCCGACATGGTGGAACGATTTGCCGGGCTGGGTATTGAAGCGGAAGCGTCGTCTCCACAGGTGTTTACGGCGCAAATCAAAGAGGAAATTGCCAAGTGGGCCAAAGTCATTCAGCTTGCGCGCGTGCCCTTGCAATAACGCTGTTCGCCGCCGCCGCGGGTAACGCTGTTGCGCAGGCGTATCCCGGCAAGCCCATACGCATGCTGGTGGCCGTACCGCCGGGCGGACCGGCGGACACGCTCGCGCGGCTGGTTGCGCCGAAACTGACCGAAGGCCTGGGACAAACCGTCGTCATTGATAATCGTCCCGGCGCCAACGGCAATATCGCATACGAAACTGCTGCCCGTGCCGCGCCGGATGGCTACACCTTCGTGCTGGCGGCGGCGGGTGTCTCGATTAATCCGAGCCTTTATCGTGAAGTGCGTTTTGATCCGGTTAAGGATTTTGCCGCCATCACACAGGGCATTTCGGTGCCCAATATTTTTATTGTGCATCCGTCCGTGCCGGCGGCTTCGGTAAAAGAATTGATTGCGCTGGGTAAAACACGGCCGGTCAATTTCGCCTCGGCGGGCAATGGCTCATCGGGCCATCTTGCGGTGGAGTTGTTCAAAATCGTTTCGGGCATGCCGCTCGCGCATATTCCTTACAAAGGCGGCGGTCCCGCGCTGGCGGAAGTGATGGGCGGGCAGGTGCAGTCGATGTTCAGCCTGGCGCTGGTGGCGATACCGCAGGTGAAAGCCGGCAAGGTGCGTGCGTTGGCCATCACCAGCGCCAAGCGCTCGCGTGTCGCGCCGGATTTGCCGACTGTGGCGGAACTGGGATTTCCGGGATTTGAAGTGATCGGGTGGTTCGGCTGGCTTGCGCCCGCGCGCACGCCGCACGAGATTGTTACCAGGCTGAATGGCGATATCGTGAAGGTGTTGCGCAGCCCCGAGACGCAAGAGCGCTTGATTGCGCTGGGCTGTGAACCCGTGGGCAATGCCTCGCGTGACTTCGCAGCGTTCGTGAGTACCGAGCGCGACAAGTGGGCAGCAGTGATCAAGCAGGCCGGCATCAAGCTCGACTGACGCGCGTTTCTCCGAATTCAACAGCAAGAGCCGGGGTGCCGGGTTCGGCGGCATTCGTTACATTGCCATCGTCAACGACACGGTTGAAAGGAGCGATGATGAAAAAGCCGGCGCGTAATGAAGGGCGGGCAGCAGCGACATTAAGCGATCCGCGATGGGCGGCGGTACTTGCACGTGACGCGCGAATGGACGGAAAATTTTTCTATTCGGTCAAAACCACGGGCATCTATTGCCGGCCGTCGTGCGCGGCGCGCCCGGCGCGGCCTGAGAACGTCGCGTTTCACGCCACCTGTGCGGACGCGGAGCGCGCGGGCTTTCGCGCGTGCAAACGCTGCAAGCCCGGTCAGGCGTCGTTGACGGCGCAGCGCGCGGCTACGGTGGCGAAAATCTGCCGGCTGATTGAAACCGCCGAGACTGCGCCCGCACTCACTGAATTGGCGCAACGAGCCGGCCTGAGCACCTACCATTTTCATCGCGTGTTCAAGGCAGTGACGGGCGTGACGCCCAAGGCCTATGCCGCCGCACATCGCGCAACGCGGGTTCGCGGGGCGTTGGCGCGAGGCGGCAAGGTGACCGACGCGATTTTCGCCGCTGGCTACCAATCCAGTTCGCGCTTCTACGAAAAATCCACGGCGTTGATGGGTATGACGCCTTCGACTTATCGAGCCGGTGCCGCAGGTATGAACATACGATTCGCCATCGGCACTTGTACGCTGGGGCACATTTTGGTTGCCGCCAGCGAACGCGGCATTTGCCAGATCGCGTTGGGCGATGACGCAGATGGTCTGGCGTGCGATTTGCAAAAGCGCTTTCCGCGCGCGACGTTTATCGGCGGTGATAAAAAATTCGAGCGGTGGGTCGCCCAAGTGGTGGGGTTGGTCGAAGCGCCTGCGCGCGGCCTGGACTTGCCGCTGGACGTGCGTGGCACCGCGTTTCAACAGCGTGTGTGGCAGGCGCTGCAAAAAATCCCCACTGGCGCGACGGCCACCTACACACAACTCGCCCAATGCCGTGCGCGCCGTTGCCAGCGCTTGCGCCGCGAACGCGCTGGCTGTCGCCATTCCATGCCATCGCGTGGTGCGCACCGACGGCGGTTTGGCAGGCTACCGCTGGGGCGTGGAACGCAAACGGATTTTGCTCCAGCGGGAGGCGAAGGATAAGCGATAGTTTGGTCAGTAACGGTTCACCGTGGCGTGCCGGCGGGCTATCATGTGCCATCGCCATTTTTCCGAGAGGCCGTTTATGAACACACTGCATCGATGGTTCGCCGCCGTAGCCATGGGACTTGCCATGACTGGGTGCGCGCCGCTGATCGTGCAAAGTCCCGGTGGCGCGTTGTCGCCGGTGAACGCGGTTACCGATGGCGACGATAAACGAGTCATGTTGTTTGGCGCGGACGTGGTGGCCTATTTCACCGAGAGTCAATATCGCCAGGGCGATCCGGCCATCAAATCGCTGCTCGACGGCGTGACGTTTCGCTTCGCCACCGTGCAGCACAAGGCGTTGTTCGATAAAGACCCGCAGCGCTATCTGCCACAATACGGCGGCTATTGCGCCAATGGCATTGTTTATGGCATTCCGTGGGGCGGCAACGCCGATGCGTGGCGCATCATCGATGGCAAGCTTTACACTTTCGGTGGTCCCGGTTCACGCGATGGCTTTTATCTTGACTTGCCGCGCAACATCGCGCTGGCCGATAAATACTGGAAAGAGGAAGTCAGCCAGTCAAATGCGTTGATCCAACGCGTGAAGCGCCTGCTGTTTCGCGTGCCGCACTACCTGACGGGACGCGAGCTGGCGGCGGAAGTTGCACGGCGCAAGGTGAAATCCTGAGCAGGTCAGAAAAAACACTATAAAAACAAATGCCTATGATGTTGTTGTCACGGCAAACTAATCCATCGTGGCGCCGATGTCCTTTACCACTTTGCCGTACTTCGCGTATTCGGATTTGATCAGCGCCGCCAGTTGATCCGGCGTGGTGATGAACGGCTCCAGCGCGCCCGCGTTGCTGAAGCGTTCCCGGGTATCGGGTTGCGCCAGCAGTTTGTTCACCTCGGTGCGCAGCCTCGTCACGATCGGTTCGGGCAACGCGGCCGGCCCACACATCGCCAGCCAGATGCTGTTGCTGAATCCCGGATAAAACTCGGCAATGGTGGGCAGTTCGGGAAATGTTTTGGAACGCGTCGCGCTCGCCACCGCCAACGCGCGCAATCGACCCGCGCGAATTTGCGGCGCACTCGACGAGCCGGCAAACACCGCGGCCACTTCACCGGAAACCGTTGCCGTGGCGGCCGCCGTGCCGCCTTTGTAGGGGACATGCAGCAGCTTGAGGCCGGCGCGCGATTTAAACATCTCCATGGTCAGATGGTGCTGGCTGCCATTGCCCGCTGATGCATAGTTGAGCGTGGGATTGGAGATGCGCGAGAACGCGATGAACTCCTTGAAATTTTTTACTGGCAGCGCGGGGTTGATGGTCAGCACGAATTCGTTCGACACCAGCGTGGCGATCACTACCAGATCCTTCAGCGCGTCAAACGGCAGCTGTTTGTAAAGATGTGGATTGATCACCAGTTGCGATTCGGCGCACACCATCAGCGTGTGGCCATCGGGTGCGGCTTTCACCGTGGCCTCGACGGCGATGTTGCCGTTGGAGCCAGGACGGTTTTCAACCACCACTTGCTGACCCAGTGCTTCGGAAAGTTTCTGGCTGACCACGCGCGCGGTAATGTCCGGCGCGCCGCCGGGCAGGGTGGTGACATTCATCTTGATGGGGCGGGAGGGGTACGTTTGAGCGTGAGCGCCGGCGAGGCAAAGCAGGGCGAGGGACGTCGCGGAAAAACCATTCTGAATTGTTCTCATGAGCTGGCTCCTGCTAACCGCCTATCGGCCGCGCCGCCGCCACCGCCGCGTAATACTCCCAAGCCCGCCCGCGTGCCGCCGCATCCGGCCCCGTCTGATCGCGCACCAGTTCGGCTTCTTCGCGCGTGAAGGTGCGGATTTTCGACACGTCGCCGCCCGCCGCCGCCAGCATGCGCATCTGCAAATCCGCGCTTTCTTCGAGAAAACACGCCGCCACCGTCGCCGCGCGCACGTTGGAAAACGCCGTGGTAATACCATGCCCGCGCATCATCACCGCAGGCCGGCTGGAAAGCCGCTGCGCGACTTCATCCCCCAGCTCGCGTGAACGAATCAGACCGATGCGTTCGTACTCCGGCACGCCATCGAGAAACGCGCCGCCCATGTTATGCACCACGCGGTGCGGCTGGCCGATCTGCGTGAGCGACACACAGGCCAGCGGATGCGCATGTACCACGCCGTTGACCTCGGGCCGCGCGGCATAAATGCGCGCGTGGATCCAGAACTCGCTGTTCGGCTGACCGCCACCCGCCAGCACCTTGCCGTCGGTGTCGATCAGCAGCAGATCGTTTTCATCGGCGAAACCCGGACTGCGGCGCGTGGAGATAAAAAATGTGTTGGTTCCCGGTACGCGCGCGCTGGCGTGACCAAAACCGGTAGCGAGGCCGAAGCGCTCGATGATGCGGTTGGCCAAGGCTACGTCGTGGCGGAGTTCTTTTTCGGTGGTCGACATGGGTGACATTTCCAGTGAGTAAGAAAAGTAGGGCGTCAATAAGCGTAGCGCATTGCGCCAAATTTGATGTGGCGGAACCGCTTCCGGCCCAATAGGAATTGCGCCCCGCGATTTCTACGACAGCTGCGAGATCAAGGTTCGAATCCTCGCAATTCTTCCGGGGTATTGATATTACTAAACGCCTCGGCCTCATCGTCAAATCGTACCTCCGCCACGTTCAGCGCCGTATACCAAGCATCAATCTTGCGCCCGCCGCTTTGCAGAAATGCCGTCAATCCGGGCAGCACCGATTTTCGCGTCAGGCAGAACACCGGATGTGGTTGATCGCCGGTGCGGGCGACGGCGAGGTCGGCTTGCTGTTCGTTTAATGCCGCGTATAAGCGCGCGATCAAATCCAGCGGCAGAAAAGGGGAGTCACAGGGCACGGTGGCGACGAGGTCATGCGTGGCCGCGGACAAGCCGCGATGCAGGCCGGCGAGCGGACCGGCAAAGCCGCCGATGTCATCGAGTATGACATTGTGGCCGAATTGGGCGTAGGTGTCCAGGTTTTGATTGGCGTTGATCAGCACTTCATCAACTTGCGGGGTAAAGCGGTCAAGTACCCATTGCACCATGGGTTTGCCGCGCAAGAGTTTCAGTCCCTTGTCCACGCCGCCCATGCGGCGGCCCTGGCCCCCGGCCAGGATGATGCCCGTTATGCGTGAGGCGCGAGCGGTGAGGCGTGAGGCGGTCATGGTGCTACGCCAGCATCGTCGTGCCGACCGGTTTTACGAACCGCTGCTTGCCGGTGAACAACAGGTAGTGCTTGTTCACTGCGCGCCCGATCATGGTGATGCCGGTTTTTACCGCGATGTCGTGGCCCATTTGCGTGAGGCCCGAGCGTGATACCAGAAACGGGATTTGCATCTGCGCCGCCTTGATCACCATTTCAGAGGTAAGCCGGCCGGTGGTGTAAAAAATCTTGTCGGAGCCGTCAACGTCTTCTAGCCACATGGTGCCGGCAATAGCGTCCACGGCATTGTGGCGCCCCACGTCTTCGACGAACATCAGAATTTCACCGGTGGCATCCGCCAGCGCGCAGCCATGCACCGCGCCCGCGCTTTTGTAGATGGTTTCGTGACGGCGCACGTTATCCAGCAGCGCGTAGAGCGTGGCTTCACTTAACGTTACATCATGGCGCAAGCGGATAGCGTCAATTTCGTCCATCAGATCACCAAACACGGTACCCTGCCCGCAGCCGGTGGTGACGGTGCGCTTTTGCATTTTGGCGTCGAGATTCTGCAATGCGGTGCGCGTGGTGATGGCAACGGCGTTGCTCTCCCAATCCACCTGCACCTCGGCGATTTCCTCAATGGAACGCACCAGCCGCTGGTTTCGCAGATAACCCAAGGCAAGCGCTTCCGGCGCCTGACCCAGCGTCATCAGGGTGACGATTTCACGCTTGTCGATGTAAAGGGTTAATGGGTGTTCGCCGGCGATGGGCGTAGGCACGCATTCGCCGCGTTCGTTGATGGCATCGACTTCGGTGGTCAAATCACGCTTTGCGCTCGTGATGCGAGGCTTGAGTCGCGAGGCGTGAGATGCGTCACCTGGCTGGTTTTTCGCCTCATGCCTCACGCCTGACACCTCACCCACCGATGTACGACATCTCAATTTTCTTGAGAGGAACCGTTTTCTCTGAACGAATCTCCGAGTACCGGTCTGCCCGTTTGTTCCACACGCCGCTGATTGCCGCATGCAGGTCTTCATCGCTTGCGCCGCCGCGCAGCAGCGCGCGCAAGTCATGGCCGCTGGTGGCGAACAGACAGGTGTAGAGCTTGCCCTCGGTGGAGATGCGTGCGCGGGTGCAGTCCTTGCAAAAGGCTTGCGTGACCGAGGCGATGACGCCGATTTCGCCGCCGCCGTCCTTGTAGCGCCAGCGTTCAGCGACTTCGCCGGTGTAGTTCGGGTCGGCGGGTTCGAGCGGCATTTCTTTGTTGATCGCGTCAACGATTTCACGCGCGGTAACCACATCGTCCATGCGCCAGCCGTTGGTGTGGCCGACATCCATGAACTCGATGAAGCGCAGGATGTGACCTTTCTCCTTAAAGAAACGCGCCATCGGCAGGATGCTGTGTTCGTTGACGCCGCGTTTGACGACCATGTTGATTTTGATCGGCGCAAGGCCCGCTGCCGCGGCCGCGTCGATGCCTTCGAGCACTTTCGCCACCGGAAAATCCACGTCGTTCATGCCCATGAACACGGCGTCGTCGAGTGAATCCAGGCTGACGGTGATGCGCTTCAGGCCCGCGGCTTTCAGAGAAGCGGCTTTTCTCGCAAGCGACGAGCCGTTGGTAGTGAGCGTTAAGTCGAGACCGGGGATTTCCGCCAGCATCGTAATCAACTGCTCGATATTGCGGCGGATCAACGGTTCTCCGCCGGTGAGACGGATTTTCTCCACGCCATGCTGCGTGAACGCGCGCGCGAGGCGGGTGATTTCTTCAAAGCTCAACAGCGCGCTGCGCTCGAGGAATTGATAGTCCTTGCCGAACACTTCCTTCGGCATGCAATAGGTGCATCTGAAATTGCAGCGGTCGGTGATCGAGATGCGCAGGTCGCGCAACGGCCGGCCAAGGCGGTCGCGGGTGGCGGTATTCAACTGGGTAGCGAGCGGTGCGGTCATGGCCAGCCTAGGCATCAGGGGTGCAGATTATGGCAAAACAACTGCGACGCACGCAACTAAAATTTGTTTTAAAATTCAATTGCTTGCGTTAAGCCACCGTCAATTGACTTGCGCTTTGACATCGCGCACGACCTTGGCCCATTTGGCAAATTCAGATTTTACGTACGCGCCAAAGGCCTCGGGATTAGTGGCCACCACGTAGGTTCCCGCCTTGTCGTAGGCGGTTTTTACGTCCGGTTGCTGCAGCAAGGTAGTCACGTCGCGCTGGATACGGTTGATCGCTTCCAGGGGCGTGGCACGAGGCGCAAATAATCCGATCCACAGTTGTGCATCGTAGCCCGGCACGGTTTCGCCGATGCTGGGCACGTCCGGCAGTTCGGGGGAACGCTTGGCGCTGGTCACACCGATGATGCGCACTTGCCCGGCCTTGTGATTGTTGATGATGCTGGCGATGCCCACGCAACTGATGGCAATTTGTCCGCCCAATAAATCCGAGCGCACCTGACTGCTGCCCTTGTACGGAATATGCACCATGTTGATGTTGGCCATCGATACGAACATTGCCTGGAACAAATGCTGGGCGCCGCCGTTGCCGGACGACGCGTAGTTGATTTTGCCGGGCTGCTTTTGCGCCAGCGCGATGAGTTCCTTGACCGTCGTGACACCCAGCGAGGGATGCACGGTAAGTGCATAAGGCTGCGTGCCGATTTGCATGATCGGGGCGAAATCCCGCAACACATCGAACGGCACTTTTTTGTACAGATTCGGCACGATAACGTGCGGCGAGCCGTTGGCGAGCAGCGTGTAGCCGTCGGGGATCGCGGTGGCCGCGAGTTCCATGCCCAACAGTCCGCCGGCGCCGGCCCGGTTATCGATGACGACCTGTTGCTTCAGCAATTCAGACAGCTTGTTGGCCACGATACGTATCACCACGTCCGTTGCGCCGCCCGCGGCGTACGGCACGATCATGCGCACCGGCTTGGTTGGGTAGGCCTGTGCCTCGGCCGACGGCGTGATAAATGCCGAAGCACACAGCGCGGCGCCCAGTATCGTCAAAGACCGGGGCGACGGGGACGATGGCGCTATTAAAACGAACCGCATACGTGCTCTCCCGTTTGGCTGAAGCATGATTACATCAGAATGCGACCACCGTTGATATCCAGCGCCACGCCGTTGAGGTAAGCCGCGCTGTCGGAAGCCAGAAACACCATGGCGTTGGCGTGATCCTCGGGATCGGGCAGGCGGCGCAACGGAATCTGCGACGCGATTTGTTCGATGTTGGCTTCCGTGCGCAATGCCTTGACGCGCGGCGTCAGCGTGGTGATGGGGGCAATGGAATTGGAGGTAATGCCGCTGGGCCCAAGTTCAATCGCCAGAAAACGTGTGAGTTGAATCACACCGGCTTTCGATGCCGCGTAGGCGGGCGAGGTGGAGCCGAACAGCGTGCGCCCGGAGATGGACGACACATTGATAATGCGGCCCGCCCTGGATTTTTTTAAGTACGGGATCGCGCGTTTGCACACCAGAAACGTGCCGCGCAGATTGAGCATGACGGTTTTGTCCCAATCGTCCACCGGCAATTCTTCGACGCCGGTGAGTTTGCCGTAACCGCCGGCGCTGTTGACGACGATATCGATGCCGCCGAATTCGCCCGCGACTTTTGCCAGCGCATCCGTCACGGATGTGTCGTCGGTGACGTCCGTGCGCACGACCATCACGCGGGCGTCCTTGCCTTTGAATTCGTCGGCGACTTTTTGCGCACCCGCGGCGTCGATGTCGAGCAGCGCCACGTGCGTGCCTTGCTGCACGAATTCGCGCACGGTGGATGCACCAATGCCCTGTGCAGAACCAGTGACTACCGCGATGCGCCCCTTGAGTTCCGGATAAATAGCCATGATAGGTAAGTTTATGTTTATAAAGTAATATTTGTTAATCGCGAAAAATGCGACAATCGCAATTTTGCCGCGCCATATTACACGAAGGAGCCTTCATGGATCGCGCCATCCGCGCCGTCTGGTACGACCTGCGGGACGATCTGCCGCCCGCACAGCAAGCCGACTATTTCGCATGGCTGCATGAAACCCATTTGCCAGCATTGCTGAAACGCCCCGGCTATTTGTGGGCTGCGCATTATCGTTGCGTCGACAATCAGGTGCCGCCGGGACGCGTGCGGCATGTCACCGATGCATCGGTGCCCACGGGCAATGCGTATGTGCTGATCATCGGTGCCACGGACGCCCACGTGTTTGTTCATCAGGCCGCCGCCGAAGTGCCAGCTCTGCACGACTGCCGCCAGGGCGAGCGCGCACAACTATTTACCGAAGAGGCGCGGGTGGCGGGGCCGTCGGCGGCGACACGTGAAGGCTTATACGTACCGGCACCCTGCATCCAGATCGGCAGCTTTTGCGCAGCGCGTTACCAGGACGAGGAGGGCGTGCTCGACTGGTATGTGCATAACCGCATGGCGGCCATGCGCGATACGCCCGGTTGTCTGGGCGTGCGCAAATACGTGTCGGTCACGGGCTGGGCGAAACATGGCGTGTTGTACGAATTTGAATCGCTGGCACTGCGCAATGAACATTTCATGCGCCACGCCAATGCCAAAGCGGAAAACAAGGCTTGGTCGGACCAACTGGTGCCGTCGCTGATACACGCGCCTGGTTCGCCGAACGTGGCGTGCCGCTTGTGGCCGCCGGTGGCGAATACCCCGAAAGACTCATAAGACTAATTCGCCTTGATGTTGGCGCGCTGGATCACGGCGCCCCATTTTTTGCGTTCGGCGTCGAGCGCGGATTTGTAGTTCGCCGGCGTGCTCGCCACCACGGTTGAACCGTCGTTGGCAAAATGCGTGGCGATGTCCGGCAGCTTCGCGCTGCGTGCGATGTCGCGATGCAAACGCGCGGTGATGCCGGCGGGCGTGCCTGCGGTGATCATTACGCCCTGCCACTGTGTCACGTCATAGCCCGGCACGCCGGCCTCGATCAGCGTAGGCAAATCCGGTAGTGCCGGATTGCGCTCACGGCTGGTGATGGCAAGCGCGGTCAGCGTTTTTGCGCGCACGTGCGGCGCCAGCGCCGACAGGCTGGACTGCATGATGTGCGTGCGCCCGGCGAATAAATCTGGCAGCGCACCGGCGACACCCTTGTACGGCACGTGCTGCGCCTGTAAATTCATCGCCTGCAAGAATAACTCCATCGACAGGTGCTGCAGCGTGCCATTGCCCGCGGATCCGTAATTGAGTTTGCCCGGATTGGCCCTGGCGTGAGCGACCAGTTCCTTGATGCTGCGCACCGGCATCACGGGCGTGGATACGAATACATAGGGTGTTGATATGACTTCCGAAACCGGCGCGAGATCGCGGAAAAAATCGAAGTTGCCCATGCCCAGCACCGCCTGGATGACGTGACTCGCACTGATCATCACGAAGGTATGGCCGTCGGGCGTCGCGCGCGCCGCCATTTCCAGTCCGATGGCGCCGCCCGCGCCGGGGCGGTTATCGATCACCACTTGCTTGCCGAGCGATTGCGCCATGCCGGGCGCGATCAGGCGCGCAGTGAGGTCAAGACCGCCGCCTGCCACAAAGGGCACGATAAAGCGCAGTGGGCGGGTGGGGAAATCCTGCGCGTGCGCGCCGCGCATCGACAATTGCGGCAGCAAAGCCAGCAGCGTTACCGCGAGCGCCGCGCCGATGAGACTTGCAATTTGCCGTACCATGGAGAATAGGTCTCGCTTATTTCGCCACCACGTTGCCTAGATTTGGCAGCCACGTGGCGAATTGCGGAAACACAGCGATGACGACAATGACACTCAGCAGGCAGATCCAGTACGGGATGCAGCCTCTGAAAATGTCGCCGAGCGAGGCCTCTTGTGGCAGCGCCGCTTTTACCGTGAACACGAGTATGCCGAAGGGCGGGGTGAGCAAGCCGGTTTCGATGGCGAGGATGCCGAGGATGGCAAACGCCAGCGGATCGAGGCCAAGGGCCGTGGCCACCGGCGCAAATACCGGCACGGTGAGCAGAATGATGGAAATAGAATCGATCAGCATGCCCAGCACGAACCAGATCAACACCATTACCGCCAGCACGCCCCATATGCCGAGGCCGGAGGTGAGGAAAAACTCCTTTGCCATGCCGGTGATGCCGGTCATCGATAGCACGCGTGAATACAGTTGCGCGCAAAAGAGCAGTATCAGCAGCGGGGCGGAGGTGCGGCCCACCGAAAGTATAACCTCGAACAATTCCTTCGGCTTCATGCGCTTCCACATCGCCAGCAGCAGCGCCAGCGCCGCACCGACGCCCGCGCCTTCGGTGGGCGTGAAAAATCCCAGCCAGATACCGCCCAGCGTAATACCGACCAGCAAGAACACCAGCGCCGTGCTGATCAGCAGTTCGCGAAATTCGGCATCGGTGATTTCCACGTCGCTTTGCACCTGCGCGAGTTTCGTGCCCGCGCCGACCAGTTCCGGCTTCAGGTAAGCGGCGCCGATGATATAGGCGCAGTAAAAAAACACCAGGATGAATCCGGGAATGATGCCGGCGATAAAGATTTTGCCGATGGCCTGTTCGGTCAGCACGCCCCACACGATCATCAGCACGCTCGGTGGAATCAGCATGCCCAGGCATGCGCTGCCCGCGATGCAGCCCAGCGCGAACTTGCGGTCGTAACCGTAGCGTTTCATTTCGGGATACGCAATGCGCGAAAAAGCCGCGGCGGCGGCGATTGATACGCCAGTGACAAAAGCAAACACCGCGTTGGCCAGCACGGTGGCAATGCCCAGACGGCCAGGAATCTTTTGCGTCAGCCGGTTGGTCAACGCAAAAAGATCGCGCGCGGCGCCGCACTTGGCCAGAAAATCGCCCATCAGCATGAACAGTGGGATCACCGCGAACACATAGTCGCGCAGCGCCTCGTAGGCCGTGGTGGCGATGAATGACTGCACCACCTCCATATTGCCCTGCATCAGGTAAATGCCGAGCACGCTGGCCATGCCCAGCGCGATCGCGATATGCACGCCGGCGAATACCATGACCAGCAGCGCGGTGAGCAGTATCGCTATTTCAGTGGAGCCGAACATGGATTTATAAAATAATCTCGACGGGTGTTTACGGGGCTTATCCGACCATCTCGTCCGGATTGCCGGGACCCCGCAGGGGTTCGCTCAGGGGCGCGCGGATGCGCTCGATGACGACCAGCAAATAATTAAATCCCGCGAGAAAAGTGCCCAGCACGATGATGAACCGCGCGGGCCACACCGGCACGCGCAGCGCACCTTCGCCTTCAAATTCGTTGGAGGTCCAGGCGTGGATCGAAGGATCAATGCTGCCCCAGCACACGATGGCGAAGAACGTGAGTCCCAGCAGGTAGCCGAGGATTTCGAGTATGCGTTGCCCGAGCGGCGGCAGGCGCGACGTTACGGCATCCACGAAAATCATGCCGCCCGAGCGGATCGCGAATGGGGCCTGCAAAAAGCAGATCACGACGATGGAAAACGACACCATCTCGGGCGTGCCTTTGACCGGGCTGTTGAAAACCACGCGGCCAATCACGTCCGCACATACCAGAAAACAAATCAGAAACGCCAGTATCGCTGCCACGGCGAGCATGGCGCGCACAACCCATTCGTTGAGTCTGGTAATCATCGTGGCGAGGTTAGACCGGCGACCGCGCGCGCGGCCGCCGGTGGCTATGTGGGATTACTTGATCGCGTAACGCACCGGCCACTTGTGACCGAGCTTTTCCGCTTCTTCCAGCGTGAGTTTCAGCACCTGGCTGGCCGGCAAACCTTGCTTGTCGAGTTCCGCGGCTTTTTGTTGCGGCCAGTCTTTGAGCGAATTGGCCCAGTCGAGTTTCACCGACGCAGGCACCGATTTGATGGTGGTGCCAAGACTCTTCAGCTGATCGAGCTGCTTGGGATAATTTTCCTTGTTGACCGTGCCGGTGCGCGCCTCAAACTCACGTGCCACTTCCACGATGATGTCTTGCACTTCTTTGGGCAGCTTGGCGAACCGGGCGCTGTTCATGGTCAAACCGTGCCATGTAATCGCTCCGAAACCGACCTCGGTATAGAACTTGCCCACTTCGTGCAGCTTGAAATTGACCCAGCCGGAGGGGAACATGATCCAGCCGTTGTAGACGCCGGTCTGCATCGACGTGTAGGCTTCCGGCAGCGAGGATTGCACCGGTGTCGCGCCCGCGAATTCCAGCCACTTGAGATTCAAGCCCGCCCCTGCAAGCTTGCGGCCTTTCAGATCAGCGACCGTATTCCAGTCGAACGTGGTGCCGAGGTTGTAGCCGTTGTCCGAAATCAGTGCCAGCAGTTTTTGGCGGTATTTGTCCTCGAACACCTTGGACAGGTACGGCACTTTGTCATACACCGCGCGCGCGAGCTTGACGCTGGTTTCCGGATCCATCGAGCCGAACGGCAGCATCACCTGAAACGCGTGCAGCGGCAGATTGGACGGTTCGAAGCAGAAGCAATAGCCGCCGATATCTATGATGCCCGACTGCACGCCTTCGAGCGTGTCGGCCACTTTGACCATCGAGCCGCCGTAACCTTCGATGAACTCAACCTTATGCTTGGTTTTTGCCGCGACGCGCTTGGTCACTTCAGGCACGAAGAAATTCTGCATCAGATTCACATACGTGTTCGCGGCGGGGTGTCCCGATGCGATGCGCAGCTTGAAGTCTTCGGCCTGGGCGGCCATGGTTCCGAGTGCGGCGAGAAGGGCGCCCGCCAGCAAGTGACGAATCTTCATAAAGCTCCTCCAACAGGGGTTTGGAATAGGGTTAACAGCGGACAAATGCTATCACGCCCGATAACGTTCCGGCGCGCAGCGGGCCGTGCGGGACGTACGGGTTCAGGGAATGCCGGGAAAGGAGGTGACGTTTTGCACTTTTACATCGGGGAACGAGGTGACGTATTGAATCTTGGTATCGGGAAACGAGGTCACCATTTGCCATTTGCCGCATTTGTCGGGGAATGAACCGACTTTTTGCACCTTGAGATCAGGGAACGAGGTGACTTCCTGCACCTTGACGTCGGGAAAAGACGTCACGACCTGAATCTTGCCGTAGAGTTTTTTACCCTTGAAGGTGCAAGCCGCCTTGTCGATGTCGGTGGCGAGGGCGGAGGGCGCTATGCCTGTCAGGAGAAACGACAATAGGCCCAGCGGTTTTACGATAAAGCGGGCGAAGTTGTTCAATTATTTTCCATTATTCATTCGATTACGCGCGCGGCTTGTACCAACACCATTTGCGGCACTTTGATGCCCAGCGCACGAGCGGTTTTCAGGTTGATGACCAATTCGAAACGGGTGGGTTGTTGAATGGGCAGATCGCCTGGCTTGCTGCCTCTGAATATCTTGTCCACGAACATCGCGCCCAGTCGATAGAATTCGGTATCGTCCGGGCCATAAGACATCAGGCCTCCCTCCACTGCGTTCGACGGAAGACCATAGATCGAAGGCAGGCGGTGCTTCAAAGCCATGGCGGTTATCTCTTTGCGCATGCCGAATGTGAATGTGGTTTGCGCCACCATTAACGCATCGGCGTTGCTTTTGATGGCCGCTTCGAATGCGCCGGGAAGCGCATTCGCCGTATTGACCTCCAGGCTTTGTAATTGCACGCCCAATTGACGCGCCGCGCTCTCCGCTGCGTCCAGTTGAGTCTTGCCGACCGTGCTCCAGAGAAATGCCACGCGCTTGGCCTTGGGTACCATCTCGCGCAAAAGTTGCAAACGCTTCCCGGTGGTTTCTGCGGGGAGAATGGCGACGCCGGTCAGGTTGCCGCCAGGGCGCCGCAGGCTAGTGACGAATCCATCGATCACCGGATCTGCGCTTGGACACATGACGATGGGGATACGCTGTGTGGCCTTATTGGCGGCGGTGATGGCGATGCCCGCGGTTGCGACAATTACGTCGACGTTAAGACGCACCAACTCGGCGGCGAGGGTGTCATAGGGATCACCTTCCTTTTCGGGTGCGCGAAATTCAAATTGAACGTTCTTGCCTTCGATGTAACCGAGCTCCTGCATGCGCGCACGAAATGCATCCCATTGGAACTTGCGCGGCGCCAGCGGTCCGCCGGGCAGAATGCCCACTCGCCAGGGTTTTCCCGAGGGGGCAATGGGCACTTGAGCATTCACGCTAAAAGATGACGTGGTAAACAGGCTCGCGCCAAGTGCGGTGAGCAATTTGCGGCGTTGATTCATGTTTCGATTTTTGGATTTAATCTTCTTAAAAAACAAATGCTTAAATCACCCCTTCCATCACTTGCACCTCCACCAGCGCGCCGGGTGCGACATTTCCCTGATCCGTCGGCATGATGATGAAGCAGTTCGCTTCGCTCATTGAACGCAGGATGCCGGAGCCTTGCTCACCGGTGACTCGCACGCTCCATGCGCCTGATGCATCTTGCGACAAAATGCCGCGCTGAAATTCGGTGCGGCCCGGTGCTTTTTTCAGCGCCGAGGTGCAGGGCACTTTGAACGTGGGTAACGGCAGCACCGGGTTTTGCCCGGAGAGTACCAGCAGCGCATCACGCACGAACTGGTAGAACGTCACCATCACCGACACCGGGTTGCCGGGCAAGCCGAAGAAATGCGCGCCGCTGATTTTGCCGTAAGCCAACGGGCGGCCGGGCTTCATGGCGATTTTCCAGAACAGCACCTCGCCGAGCTTGTTGAGCATTTCCTTGACGAAATCGGCTTCGCCCACCGACACGCCGCCGCTGGTGATGACCACGTCGGCGTTGGCGGCGGCCGCGGCAAAGGCGGCTTCGATCAGCGCGGGATCATCGCGCACCACGCCCATGTCGATCACTTCGCAATTCAACCGCGTCAGCATGCCGTGGATGGTGTAGCGGTTGCTGTCGAAAATCTGCCCTTCGCCGGGCATGGCGCCGATGGACACCAATTCGTCGCCAGTGGAAAAAAACGCCACCCGCAGCTTGCGAAACACCGTGACTTCGCCGATGCCGAGCGAGGCGATCAAGCCGATTTCCGCAGGCCGCAGCGGCAGGCCGCGTTTCAGCGCCACTTGCCCGATGGCGAGGTCTTCGCCGGCGCGCCGCAGATTTTGGTGGAGTCGATGGCCGCTGCCGATGGTCACCATCCCGTCGGCTGCCTGCGCGTGCTCCTGCATGACGATGGTGTCGGCCTCGGGCGGCATCACGGCGCCGGTCATAATGCGCACGGCCTCGCCCGCCGCCATCTTGCCCCCGTAGGGCTTGCCCGCGAACGACGTGCCCGCGACCTTGAGCGTGACATCGCCGCCTTGCCTGAGGTCGGCAAAGCGCACCGCGTAGCCATCCATGGCGGAATTGTCGTGTGCGGGCACATTGATCGGCGAAATCACGTCCTGCGCCAGCACGCGGCCCAGCGCGGAGCGCACATGGACCCGTTCGATGGCGGTGAGCGGCGTGAGAAAGCGCGCAATCAAAGCGCGCGCTTTATTCACGGGCATTGAATTCGGATCGTAATCGTCTGCGCAACTGGCGTCGCGGAGGGTGGAAGGTAGCGTCATGTTGTCAGCCTTGCTGTCGATGAGACTTGATTTTAGCGGAGGGTTTGGAACCTGTGTTACTTTGCTGAGGCTATGCGTAATATCGGTGAACCCATGATTCAGGAAAGGCCGTATTGTCGACAGTGATGCTGCCAGAGGAGGTACACCGCTGCTCGTATGAACGCCGATGCCCATATAAAATGAGCGGTTCCCATGAATGATCTCACTCAGGCAATGTACGCGGCGACCCGGCTGATCTTTAGCGCCGATGCCTTGCTGGTGTCCATTATTGCGCTTAGCTTGAAGGTCAGTTTCACCGCAGTGCTGACGGCGGCAATCATAGGTTTTCCAACGGGTGCGTTTCTGGCGATCACGCGCTTTCCCGGCCGGCAAATGCTGATCGCCTTGCTTAACGCGCTGATGGGTTTGCCGCCGGTGGTGGTTGGGTTGCTGATTTATCTTTTGTTGTCGCGCGCCGGGCCGCTGGGTGAGTTCGGCTTGTTGTTCACGCCCACGGCCATGGTTATTGCGCAGGCGGTATTGATCACGCCGATCATCGCGGCGCTGTCCCGCCAGGTGATCGAGGATGCCTGGCGCGAGTACGAGGAACAACTTCGTTCGCTCGGCGCCGGCACGCTTGCCGCCGCGCGTACCCTGTTGTGGGACACGCGGTTTGCGTTGATTACAGTGGTGCTCGCGGGGTTTGGCCGCGCGGCGGCGGAAGTCGGCGCGGTGATGATCGTCGGCGGCAATATCGATGGCGTTACCCGCGTGATGACAACGGCTATCGCGCTCGAAACCAGCAAAGGCGACTTGCCGCTCGCGCTGGGGCTCGGCATGGTGCTGGTGGCGATTATCATCGGCGTCAATCTGTTGGCGCACGGCGTCAAGCTCACCGCACAGCGTTTTCACGGGTAGACCGCCATGTTGCCATTGACGCTGGATCACGTTGAATTTTCGGTGAACGGGCGCGACATCATTCGTCCGATTACGTGCGAGATTCAGGCCGGCACGCGCACCATGATTCTCGGCCCCAACGGGGCAGGCAAGAGCGTGCTGATGCGGCTGTGCCATGGCCTGCTGCAACCCACGCGCGGCCGGGTCGTCTGGCACAAGGCGGTTGCCGCGCAACGCGCGCGCGATCAGGCGATGGTTTTTCAGCGCCCCGTGATGTTGCGCCGCTCTGCCATCGCGAACGTGATGTATGCGCTGAAACTCGCCGGCATGGCGCCGGTGGAATGCCGCTTGCGCGCCGAAGACGTGCTGGAGGCCGTGGGCCTTGCATCAGTGGCCGAGCGTCCCGCACGCGTGTTGTCAGGCGGCGAGCAGCAACGACTGGCACTGGCGCGCGCGTGGGCGCTGGGGCCGGAAGTGTTGTTTCTCGATGAACCCACCGCGAACCTTGATCCGAATGCTACGCGTGACATTGAGCAGATCATCGGCGCCATCCACGCCAGCGGCACGAAAATCATCATGAGCACGCACAGCCTGGGACAGGCGCGGCGTCTGGGTGATGAGATATTATTTCTGAGCGAAGGGCGGCTGGCGGAACGCGCATCGGTCGATTTATTTTTCAGGCAGCCGCAATCGCCGGAGGCGGTTTCTTATTTGCGCGGGGAGTTGCCGTGAGCGATGTTTCCAATTGCTGTAATTCTCACCTTGCCGTCATTCCCGCGTACGCGGGAATCCATCACACAGCGGCGAGATTGACCGTGTAATGGGTTCCCGCTGGAGCGGGAACGATGGACGGTTATATTAACGGTTGAAGATAAATTGAAATGGCTGCAAAAATGATGTTTAAAAACATATGCCTGGCGTTAATTCTGTGTGTGGGCACAGTGGCGCTGGCGCAGGAGAAATTCATCACCGTAGCCTCCACCACCTCCACAGAGCAATCGGGTTTGTTCAAGCACTTGCTGCCCGTGTTCGAAAAAAAATCTGGCATCCAGGTACGCGTGGTGGCGCTCGGCACCGGGCAGGCACTCGACATGGCGCGGCGCGGCGATGCCGACGTGGTGTTCGTGCATGACAAAGAAGCAGAAGAAAAATTTCTCGCCGACGGTTTTGGCGTGCGGCGTTTTGAGGTCATGTACAACGATTTTATTTTGGTGGGGCCAAAAAGCGACACGGCCAAAATTGCCGGCGGCAAGGACATACTCGCGGCGTTTCGCAAAATCGCGGAAGCGAAAGCACCGTTTACGTCTCGTGGCGACAAAAGCGGCACCCACGCGGCTGAAATGCGCCTGTGGAAAGTCGCGGGCATCGATCCGCAGACTGGCAAGGGCACGTGGTATCGCGAAACCGGTTCCGGCATGGGGCCGACGCTGAACACGGCCTCCGCGATGAACGCCTATGCGTTTACCGATCGTGGCACGTGGCTGGCGTTCAAGAATCGCGGCGACCTTTCCATCGTGACCGAGGGCGACCAGCGCTTGTTCAATCAATACGGCGTGATGCTGGTCAATCCCGCCAAACATTCGCATGTCAAAAAAGAGATGGGACAGGCGTTTGTTGATTGGGTGACTTCCGCGGAGGGGCAGAAAATCATTGCTGCTTACAAGATCAATGGCGATCCGTTATTCTTTCCCAATGCCAGATAACAACGTGGCTTCAAGCCTCCGCGCCGAATTGATCAAGAACGACAAAATCCTCACGGACTGATGCGGCATTTTCCATGCGCTATCCGGGGCTGACATTACGAATACTGGGTTCGGGCAATCCCGCGATGGGGCCGGGAAAAGCCGAGCTGATTTCACGCATCGAAGCCACCGGCTCTATTTCTGCTGCCGCGCGAGAAATGGGGATGTCGTACCGACGTGCCTGGCAATTGGTGGAGGCAATCAATGCCAGCTTCACTGAACCGGTAGTGGTTACCGCCATTGGTGGAAAGCGCGGTGGCGGCGCCGTCGTTACCGGCTACGGGCGCCAATTGGTGGCGCGATATCGCGCAATGGAAGACAAGGCGTCTGATGCGATTGCGGATGATATTGCGCAAATGATCGGTGAGTTGCGCAAGCCCGTGGCAAGGCGGAAACCGCGGTAAAAATGGCAGGGATTCGAATGGGTGATGCGTTGGATTGCGTTATGTTCTACAATATATAGCGCTAAGATGGGAGTTTGTAACTTAATGTTTTTATTGAAATTATTTTTGACCGCGTATGCTGCGTATTGCATGTGCGTCGCTCCCGCCGCAGCGGCGCAGGCAAGCGCCGATGTCACTGTCTTCGCAGCTGCCAGTCTGAAAGAGGTGCTCGATGAATTGGCGGGGGTTTTTGATAACCAGGGGCGCGGCAAGGTAGCGGTAGCGTATGCCGCCAGTTCCGCCCTTGCGCGGCAGATAGAAAAAGGCGCGCCGGCGGATGTATTTATTTCTGCTGATATCGACTGGATGGATTATCTCGACCAGCGCAAGTTGCTGCGCGCGGGTTCGCGTATCAATCTCGCATCGAATCGTCTGGTGCTGATTGCGCCGTCAGATAGCAAGACGGCGCTGACCATCGCGCCGAAATTTTCGCTGGCAGCCGCCTTGGGCAACGGGCGCCTGGCGATTGCGGACCCCGCCCATGTTCCCGCCGGCAAGTACGGCAAGGCGGCGCTGGAGGCACTGGGCGTTTGGCCTGCGATTGAATCGAAAACCGCACGCGCCGAAAACGTGCGGGCGGCATTGGCTTTAGTGGCGCGTGGCGAAGCGCCGCTTGGCATTGTCTACCAGACCGACGCAATGGCCGAACGCAAAGTACGCGTCGTGGGCGCGTTTTCACCAGCACTGCATCCACCGATTGCGTATCCTGCCGCGCTCCTTAACCGCAACCGCTCGCCCAATGCCGCGGGATTGCTGCTCTTTCTGCAATCCAGGGATGCACATGCGGTATGGCGCAAGTTTGGATTCATGCTGGACACCTAGCCGTGCTGTCACGCGAAGAAATCGACATTATCCTGTTGAGCCTGAAGGTCGCGTTATGGAGCGTGGCGATCAGCTTGCCGTTGGCGCTGCTACTGGCGCATGGGCTGGCACGTTACGCGTTTCCAGGTAAAAGTTTGCTGGATGCCATCGTGCATCTGCCGCTGGTGCTGCCGCCGGTGGTAGTGGGTTACGCACTTCTGCTGCTCCTGGGGCGGCGCGGGCCGCTCGGCGGCTTGCTGGAAGATTGGTTCGGCATCGTGGTTGCGTTCCGCTGGACCGGCGCTGCAGTGGCTTGCGCGGTAATGGGTTTGCCGTTGATGGTGCGCGCCATGCGATTGTCCATCGAGGCCATTGATCCCAAATTGGAAGCGGCGGCGCAAACGCTGGGCGCGGGACGGCTGGGCGTGTTTTTCACGGTTACGTTACCTCTGGCGCTACCGGGCATTATTACCGGTGTGTTGCTGTCATTTGCGCGCGGCCTGGGGGAGTTCGGCGCGACGATTACTTTTGTGTCGAGCATTCCCGGTGAAACTCAGACGTTACCACTTGCGATTTACGCCTTGACGCAGACTCCGGGGGGCGACGCCGCCGCGCTGCGGCTGTGCGTGTTATCAGTTGTGCTTTCCCTAGCCGCGCTGTTGCTTTCCGAAGTACTGGTGCGGCGCGCGAGCCGCCGGATGCTGGGCTATGACGCTGTCGGTCGCGATTAGTCACGCGCAGGGGGGCTTCAACCTCGATGCGACATTCGAGTGCGGCGGGGGTGTCACCGCGCTGTTTGGACGTTCGGGCGCGGGCAAGACCACACTGATAAACGCCATAGCCGGGCTGACGCGGCCGCGTACGGGACGGATCATTTTCGAAGGGGAAACCCTGTTTGATTCGGCGCGCGGCATTGATGTGCGAACGGGGCGGCGCGGATTCGGTTACGTGTTTCAGGAGGGACGTCTGTTTCCGCACCTCAGCGTGCGGCAGAATCTGTTGTACTCGCACTGGTTTAATCCCGCGCTTCGTGCGGGGGCGGAATTCACGCATATCGTTGATTTGCTGGGTATCGGCGGACTGTTGCAACGGCGTCCGGCACAGTTGTCCGGCGGGGAGAAGCAGCGTGTGGCCATCGGCCGTGCCTTGCTGGCCCGGCCCCGACTGCTGCTGCTGGATGAACCACTGGCCGCGCTGGATACACCGCGCAAGACCGAGATTTTGCGCTATCTGAGAACGTTGCGCGATGAAACACGCATACCGATGATCTATGTGAGCCACGTCGTAGAGGAAGTGCTGGAACTGGCGGATCATGTAGTGCTTCTCTCGGCGGGGCATGTCGTGGCGTCGGGCGACGTGGCGGCTGTGATGGGACGCCCGGATTTGCAGCCATACGGCGGCTTCTTTGAAGGTGGCGCGGTGATCGAAGCGCATGTGGAGGCGATCGACCCGGACGATGCGCTGGTGACGCTCGGGTTTGACGGCGGTACGTTGACCGTCGGCAATTTCGATGCGCAAATCGGCGAGCGCGTGCGCGTGCGCATCCGAGCACGCGAAGTATCTGTCTCGCTGGCTGCGCCTGAACACATCAGCATTCAGAATATCCTGCGTGGCGAAATTATGGCGCTGGATAAGCCGCACGGCAGCAGTGTGACCGTGGTCATCTCCGTGGGCGCCGCACGGTTACGCGCGCGCATCACACGGCGCGCGGCGCGGCAACTCGCGCTCGAGCCCGGCATGCAAGTGTATGCGCTGGTAAAGGCGGTATCGCTTGACCGACATGGCACGGCAGCGTAGCATTAAAAATAAATGCAATAAAAACAGATGCTTATGATAATTTTCTTGATGCAATTCCGGCAATGAAAGTATTCGGTTTCGCAGGATATTCCGGCAGCGGCAAGACGACGCTTATCGAAAAACTGATTCCCCTGCTGACGTCGCGCGGGATCACGGTGTCGCTGATCAAACACGCGCATCACACGTTCGATGTGGATACGCCGGGCAAGGATTCATATCGACATCGCCATGCGGGCTGCACCGAGGTGCTGGTCACTTCATCGCGCCGCTGGGTGTTGATGCATGAGTTGCGGGGCGCGGCGGAACCGGATTTGAACGGGCAACTGATGCATCTTTCGCCGTGCGATCTGGTGCTGGTGGAGGGCTTCAAGCACGAGCCCATACCGAAGATCGAGGTCTATCGCGCGCTGGTGGGCGAGCCGCTGCTGCACCCGCACGATACCAATATTGTCGCGGTGGCGAGCGATGCCGCGCTCGATACCAGGCTACCGCAGTTCGATATCAACCAGCCGGTGCAAGTCGTCGAATTCATGCTGAAACACCTGGGCATGACCCAATGAACACGAGTAGGGCGAGAGCCTTACCGCCTTTGGTCATAGTCGGGGTTACCGCCGAAGGCGGGATAACTCTTTCCCTGCGAGACTCTGCGGCTTGGTTTCACCCCTACAAGACGGCATAATCCTCACATGATTACTCTGCTTTATTTTGCCCGCCTGCGCGAAACCTTCGGCGTGGCATCTGAACAACTCATGCTGCCCGCGGGTGCAGCCACCCTGGAGAGCGTGCGCGCTACACTCGCCGCGCGCGGCGGCGTGTGGGCGCACGAACTTGCCGCCGGGCGGGCGTTTCGCGCTGCGGTGAATCAGGCGGTTGCCAGCGCGGACACGACGGTGAAAGCGGGCGACGAAGTGGCGTTTTTTCCGCCGGTCACCGGGGGCTGATCGTGACCGTAAGCGTGCGCGTGCAGGCCGAAGATTTTGACATCAGCCGCGAGACCGCGGCACTGCGCAAGGACAATCCGCGCATTGGCGCGATCGCGAGTTTTATCGGCGTGGTGCGCGACCTGAACGAGGGCGACAGCGTCGCCGAGATGACGCTCGAGCATTATCCCGGCATGACGGAAAAATCCATTACCGCCATCATCACCGACGCGCAAGGCCGCTGGCAGGTGATGGACGCGCTGGTGATTCACCGCATCGGCACGCTGAAACCGCTGGATCAGATCGTGCTGGTGGTGGTGACCAGCGCGCACCGCGGCGATGCGTTTGCCGCTTGTGAATTCATCATGGATTACCTCAAGACCCAAGCGCCGTTCTGGAAAAAAGAGCAGACGGGCAAGGGCGCGCGCTGGGTGGATGCACGCGCGGCCGACGACGCGGCGGTGCAGCGATGGCAGACCAAATCATAGGCCGGGGCGCGCAATGAACGCAGCCGGATTTCTCGCGGTGGGCATAGGGGCGGTATTTGGCGCGTGGCTGCGCTGGGGCTTGAGTATCAGCCTCAATACCGTGTTGCCGAACTTGCCGCTGGGCACGCTGGTGTGCAATCTCGCGGGCGGTTTCATTATTGGCGTGTCGGTCGAAATTTTTTCGCTGCATCCGGTGCTGCCGCCGGAAATTCGCATGCTCGTCATTACCGGATTTCTCGGCAGCCTGACGACGTTTTCCACCTTTTCCGTTGAAGCGGTCAATTTGCTCCAGCGCGGCGAGTACGGCTGGGCGTTTGGCATGATCAGTGCACACTTGCTGGGCTCGCTGGCGATGACGCTGCTGGGGATTGCACTGGTGCGCGCGGTGTCGCAATTTTAGTTTTTCATTTAAAAACATAGTGTTAAGTAATTTCCCACTGGATATTCCATCGCAAGTTGCTGAATTCACAAGGCATTTCGTGTATGATGCGTCGCAAGGACGTTTAAGTGCCGCTTCATCCGGTTTTCGGCTCAGTCCTTTCGCGGTAGTCGCAGCCCTTCAAGTTGGTTTTCAAGCCAACAAACGGCGCGCCCCGAACCTTAAAACCCCAAGTTGAGTTTGCCTGAACCGGTTCTCGTGGCTTTTGCCGCGGCAGGCAGATCGCAGGGAGAAATTGTTTGAGTCAGTTGTTTGCCGATCTAGGCTTGATGCCCGATTTGGTACGGGCGGTTGCCGACCATGGATATACCCAACCCACGCCTGTGCAGGTGCAGGCGATTCCCGTCATTCTTGAAGGCTGCGATGTGCTCGCGGGCGCGCAGACCGGCACTGGAAAAACCGCCGGGTTTACGCTGCCGCTGTTGCAGCGGCTGCTCGAAAATCCGCCGGAACCGGGCACCTGTCCGGTGCGCGCGCTGATCGTGACGCCCACGCGCGAACTCGCGGCGCAAATCGAAGAAAGCGTACACACCTACGGCAAATACGTGCCGCTGCGTTCGGCGGTGATATTCGGCGGCGTGGGCATGGCCCCGCAAATCGAGGCGCTCAAGGCGGGCGTGGACATCGTGGTAGCGACGCCGGGGCGGCTGCTCGATCATGCCAATGAGCAGACGCTGGATTTGTCGCAGGTTGAAATTCTGGTACTCGACGAAGCGGACCGCATGCTCGACATGGGGTTTATTCACGACGTAAAACGCATCCTCGCGCTGCTGCCCGCGCAACGGCAGAACCTGCTGTTTTCGGCGACATTTTCCGATGAAATTCGCGAACTGGCCGATGGCCTGCTGACCAAACCGGTGATGGTGGAAGTGGCGCGGCGCAATGCCGAATCTGAATTGGTGGCGCAGCGCGTGCATCCCGTCGGGCAGTCGCGCAAACGCGCGCTGCTGGCGCATCTGGTGAAAACCGGCGACTGGAAACAGGTGCTGGTGTTTACGCGTACCAAACACGGCGCAAACCGGCTCGCACATCAGTTGGGACGCTCGGGCATTTCAGCAACGGCAATTCACGGCAACAAAAGTCAGGGCGCGCGTACCAAGGCGCTGGCCGATTTCAAGGCAGGCATGGTGCGCGTGCTGGTTGCCACCGATCTGGCCGCGCGCGGACTCGACATCGAAGAACTGCCGCATGTCGTTAATTACGACCTGCCGCACGTAGCCGAAGACTACGTGCATCGCATCGGCCGCACGGGCCGCGCCGGCAGCACGGGCGAAGCCATTTCGCTGGTGTCTCCCGAAGAAGAACCATTGCTGGCGGAAATTGAAAAACTGCTGCGCCGCAAGCTGGATCAAACCGTGATACCAGGGTTTGAGCCGGGCACCGAAACCGCGGACGACCGGCGCGACGCGAATGAACAACGTGAGCCGCGCGAGCCGCGTGCGCCGAGGGAGCACCGCGAGCCCCGCGAAATGCAGCCGGGCCAACCAGGGCCGATGCCACAGGACGCGCAGCAGGGCGTGCCGCAAGGCCGCGGCAACACCGGCACCAGTAGTGAAGGCGGCGACGGCAACGCACCGCGCGAAGGCCGGGGCCGGCGGCGCAATCGGGGCCGCAACCGGAATCGTGATGGCGGCGCGCCGCGTGATGTGGTAGCCGGCCCCGCGCCGGCGGGTAATGAAGCACTGCCCGTGGCGCCGGAATCCGCGCGCCCTGATCGCGGTGCGCGCAATGAACGCAATGATCGCAATGACCGTCAGGGGCGTGGAGAGCAGGGCGAATCACGGCGTAACAATCAAGGCGCGCAGCGTCATGACAAGTTGCGCGAAGACCGCGACAATCGCGGCAACCGCGACACCACGCCGCGCAATCAACGCCGCGTCATCGACGATGATTTTGGCAATCGCATGCCGCCCGTAAAGGGCAATCGCCAACTCGCCCAGTTGTATAACGCCAACGGCGAAATCAATGAAGAATTCGACAATCGCGGCAATCGCATGCCGCCCCTGCCGAAAAATCAGCGGCTGCTTGAATCCGGCGAGGAAATCAACTTTAACGTTGCGCTGCCGGAAACGCCCTCGGTTTATGACGACGATGATCGTCAGCCCGAAAGCAACGCCGGACAGTTGTTCCCTTCATCAGCCGGCTTCATGAGTTCGACACGCCCCAATCGAGGCAATCGCGGGAATCGCGCCAATCGCGGAAACCGGGGAAATGCCGGAAACCGCGGCAACGCCGGCAATGCGGGCAATCATGGAAACAGCATCGAACGCGGCGCGCGCGGAGAACGTCCCAATCGGGGCCGCGGCAATGGCGGCGCGCGTGGCAATGCCGACAATCGAGGCAATCGTGGCAATCGCGATAACCGTGACAATCGCGGTAACGTGGCCCACGCGGGCAACGCAGGCGGCGGAAACCCCAACAATGGCCGCGGTGGGAACAATGGCAACAACCGGGGTAATCCCGGAAACAACGGCAACAACGCCAACAACGAGCGCGGCAACGGCAAAAACCGCAATCGCCGCCGCCGTGGACAACGGCCGGGCGGTGACGGGCAAGGCGTGCAAGGGCAGGGCCAGCCGAGGCAGATGCAGCCTCGTCATCCGCCGCGTCCGCAGCCGCTGGCGGCCTCGTTTGAGGGTGGGGCGGCTGTGCCCGATAAGGTGGTGTAGGCACGAAGCGGAGGCACCGCTACTGCCATGGATACGGGTAAGACGTGGTATCACGCCTGATGGCGTATTAGCGGAAATGCATATTGCTTGATTTGCCGCAAAGGCATATTGATATTTATTGTTGAAAATGTTTGCGTTAAAGGTCTGGATCGTGCCTACGCTAATTTTTTCTTTGAATATCAATGAAAGTGTTTCATGCCCGCATCTCACAAAATTGATGATGTGCTTGGACTTATCGTCACTACCTGGAGCGGCGCCGCAAGTGACGCAGCGGTGATCGAAGCGCTTCAAAATTACTGCAAAGATATTCGAAGCCAGCCGAAATATCGGGCCTATCACGAATTGGTGGATTTCACGCCTGCAACCGAGCTGTTGCTGACCAGTCGCGGCATTGTCGAGCTTAGCCGAATAGCGGCGAAAGCGGATGGGCCGGGCGTTAAAACCAAGCTCGCAATAATTGTCAGCAGCAGTTTGGGCTACGGTTTGGGACGCATGTATCAGATTTACAGAAATATGGTGCCGAGCGCCCAAAAGGAACTGGGGGTGTTCAAGACCTATCGCGAGGGGTTGAAATGGATAGGGCATGAATATGACGTCGAACCGTCAATCCGGCAGTGAATTCGTACCCGTTGAACATGAATAGCAGCTCGCGTGACAAAACACGCTAACGCGCCAGGCTTTTAGCGCCCTGTCGCCTGCCAGACAGCCCCGTTCAGCATTGCGTTGTTTACCGGCCATTTAGCCGCCGCCGTCACAGGCGCCGGTTGCATGGCCGGATTTCGTTTCGCTGCGTGTGAGCCACTGACCGCGACAGCCTTTCGATCTGTTTTTCGTTACGCGGCTACGGCGTGCGGCGATGCGGGGAGTGCGGCAGCGGAGAAGTACGTTCAGTACGTGAACCGTCGCTGAACGGGCGGGTTTCGCTTTTACTTGATACCCGGTTTAAAATCGGGCCTGTCGCATTATTGATTCGCACGATTGATTCGCAACCAAGGGAGATTTATGGAACAACTCGAACGTCCGTTGCCGCATCCGCTGGCGCCTGAGGCGAAGCCGTATTGGGAAGGCCTGAAGCAGAACAAGCTCATGCTGCCCAAATGCAATGACTGCGGGAAAGCGCATTTCTACCCGCGCATCCTCTGCCCGCACTGCCACTCCCGCAAGCTCACGTGGGTCGAGGCGAGCGGTCGGGGCAAGCTATTTGCCTTTGAAATCCTCCATCGCTCATTCAACCCCGCGGTGAAGACACCGCTGCCGTATGTGCTCGCGATGATCGAGCTGGAAGAAGGCCCTCGCATGTTGTCGAACCTCATCAACATCAAGCCCGATCCGGCCTTGATCCACTGTGACATGCCTGTGAATGCCGTCTACGTGAAGCAGAATGACAACTTCACCCTTCCGTTCTTCCAACCTGCCGAGGCGAAGTAATCATGGCCCAACACGACTTTATGCGCGAGCTTTCGAATACGGCCTGCATCGTCGGCGCAGCCGAGAGCGACGAAATGGGCATTCTGCCGCACAAGAGCCAGATGGCCTTGCACCTGGAATCGATCTCCAACGCCGTCGCCGATGCGGGCCTCAAGGTCAGCGACGTGGACGGCATTTTCACTGCCGGTGCGCATTCGCCGGCACTGATCGCCGAAGCGCTAGGTATCACGCCGCGCTACGTTGACGGCACCAGCGTCGGCGGCTGCTCCTTCATCATCATGGTGGAGCACGCGGTGGCGGCACTGCATCATCACTTGTGCGACGTGGCGGTCATTACCCACGGCGAAAGCGGCCGTTCGCAGGCGGGTGTGACGCGGGTGCGCGACACCAGCATTGCCGGTAGTTATGAAATTCCCTACGGCTTCGGTGCGCCGCCGACCTGGTTCGGCCTCATCACCACGCGGCACATGCACGAGTACGGCACCACGCTCGAACAGTGGGCGCAGGTGGCGGTGTCCACGCGCGCCTGGGCGGGCCTTAACCCGAAAGCGATGTACCGCGACCCTTTGACGATCGAGCAGGTGCTCAAAGCCAAGATGATCGCTTACCCGTTCACGGTGCTGAATATCTGCCTCGTTACGGATGCCGGGGGCGCAATAGTACTCACACGCGCCGATCGGGCGCGTGACTGCGTTAAGAAGCCCGTCTATGTGCGTGGCATGGGTGAGGCGACCGAGCACGTGTCGGTGACGCAGATGAAAGGCCTGCCATTGAGCAAGGCTACAAAGATGTCCAGCGAACGCGCTTTCAAGATGGCCGGCGTCAGCCACGGCGACTTCGATCACATCATGCTGTATGACGCGTTTACCTCTGGTCCGCCGATCATGCTGGAATCGATGGGCTTCGCGAAGCCCGGCGAGGGCGTCTCGTTCTTCGAAAACGGCAAGTCGACGCCGGGCGGATCACTGCCGATCAACACCAACGGTGGCGGCCTGTCGTACACGCACACGGGGATGTACGGCATGTTCCCGCTGATCGAGGCCACACGCCAGTTGCGCGGCGAATGCGGCGCACGGCAAGTGCCGAACGTGAAGCTGTCGCTGGTCAATGGTATGGGCGGCATGCTTTCGGCTGCGGGTACCGTGGTGTTGTCGAACGAAAAATAGCGGCAGGCAGGGCAAATGCCGGAGACGCCGATAGCAGTAATCGGCGTTGTTTTTTACGCACGAGTAATAACCTGCCAACCCGCTGTTGGCGCGGCAAGGGCCATAAGAATCCCGCCTGCGAACGCAGGCGGGAGCGGGCAGGCCATTAGAGAATAACTTAATATAATCAGATACTTACTATTTGGCGCTGATATATCGAGCACGACCCCTTTGATTCGCTGAAAGGTTATCCATGAAAGTTTGCGTGGTGGGTGCTGGTGGCGTGGGTGGCCTGCTGGCCGCAGTATTGCGGCGCGCGGGTGTCGATGTCAGCCTGTTGGTCACCGAGCGGCATTTGAAGCCGATCAGGCAAAATGGGCTGACGTTGATTGGCCCGGACGGGCGCTTCAGTGTGCAATTGCAGGCAGAAGTCGATCCGGTCGCAATCGGCGCCTGCGATGTCGTGATCGTAACCGTGAAGATGTGGGCTGTTGCGGCGCTGGCGCCTACACTGCGCCCACTGCTGCGCGAAAACACCGTGGTCATTCCCCTGCAAAACGGTATCGACGCACCGGAACTGCTCGCCCAAACGCTCGGCTGGGAGCATGTCGTCTTTGGATCCGCCTCGATGAACGCCGCCATCGAGGAACCCGGCGTCATCCGGCAGCGAAATCCCAATTACGGCATCACCGTGGCAGAGAAGCACGGACGCGTATCCGCCAGGCTGACCGAGGTCAAGGAGACCTTTGGCAAGGCGGGTGTTTCAGTCGAGATCGGCACTGATGGCCCTGCCTTGCTGTGGGACAAGTTTATAGGTCTGGTGTCGAACAGCTCACTGTGCGCGCTGCTGCGCTCCCCCATGGGCGTGGTGCAGAAGGACGATGACACCTGGGCGCTATACAGCGCTGTTTTCAACGAAGTCGTTGCGGTCGGCCGGGCCGCAGGCATATCGATACCCGAAGAGAAGGCACAGACACGGCTTGCCCGTGCGCGCACGTCACCGCCGATGGTGATGCCCTCGATGGCTGTTGATCTGGTGGCGGGCAATCGCCTGGAGTTACCGTGGCTGGGCGGACGCGTCAGGGAACTCGGCAAGACGTACGGTATCCCGACACCGGCGTGTGATTTTATCTGCACGGCATTGAAACCCTTCCTGCATGGCCGCCCACCGGCGGCTTAATGCCGGTTCATCGGCGGGCCGCGCTTTGCGAGACAAATGGGACGCATTCAATTACTTTATTGCGTTAATTGAGTTAATTGAGATAAGGAGCCTGACCGATGGCCATCATTGATTCCCAGATTCACGCTTACGCAGCAAACACCCCCCAACGGCCCTGGAAGTCCAAATCGATGCCGGGCTCACCGCCGAGCGCGACCGGCGACGAGCACGTGGCGGCGATGGACAAGCTCGGCGTGGACGGCGCGATCTTTGTCTCTTCGTTTGCCATGTACGAGTATGACTCGAGTTACGCGGTCGAAGTGCAGAAAAAGCACCCCGGCCGCTTCGGCATCGTCAAACCTGTCGATCACGCAGACCCGAACGTCGAAGAAGTCATCGCCGACTGGAAAAGAACACCGGGCACTGTCGGCATCCGCCTCAGGCTGCAAAAGGAATCACGGATCCCGCATGACGACCCGGGAGTCGATCGTATTGCGCGCGCCGCGGTCAAATACGACTTTCCGGTCAATTTTCTGTGCTGGGACAACATCGACTTGGGCACGAAAGTGATCGACCGTCATCCCGACACGCGCTTCGTCCTCGACCATCTCGGCATACTTCAGCCGCGCACGCCCGCATTGCGCGCCGCCGAGCCTTGGGCAGATCTGCCGAAGGTCGTCGAACTCGCCAAACGCAAGAATGTCGTGATCAAAGTCAGCGGCGCCTGCACGCTGTCGAAAGAACCGTATCCCTTTAACGACATCTGGGCCCCGCTCGCGAAAATATTCGACGCATGGGGAATGGAACGCTGCCTGTGGGGCACCGACTGGACGCGCGCCTTCCCGGTGGTCAACTACGAAAATGCCGTCAAGCCGTTCCTTGAAACGAATCGCCTGAGCAAAAGCGACTGGGCCATGCTGATGGGCGGTGCGTGCGAGAAAGCGTATCGGTGGGTGCCGAAGAAAAGGTAGGTCGGGTTGTTACGCCAGAGTAAAAAATTAATCGAGCCTGGCCCTTTTATTTAGTTTTATTCGTACGCTTTACAACGAGCGGTTATTGGGTGACCCCGACGTCCGCGCGTTAAATTCAGTATAGTATTTAGACTGTTCGTGTGCTGAATCTGCAAATTGATCCACGTGGTTCCGTGCATCAGCTTTTGGTGACCTGCTCCCCACCAGCC
>DHVE01000150.1 GCA_002412495.1 Betaproteobacteria bacterium UBA5216 | reverse complement strand
GGCATCAAACCCGGAAATCGGCGGGGGCGGGCGCTTGCGTAACATCGGTTGTGTGCGTAGACGTCGGTTAATGTATATTATTGATTTTAAAAACTTTTTTACGACAGCATTTTAAACACATCCTTGATCAAGGATACGCGCGCGGCGACATTGTCCGTGTTTACGTCGATACGCAGCCGGTCCGGTCCGGCGAGTTTGTAATTGCGTTTGGTCTGTATGAGTTTGATGATCTTCATCGGATCAATCGGCGGCTTCGGGATGAACTGCAACTGTATCGCCATGTCGCTCGCGTCGATGCGCGCGATGCCGAGTGGCTTGCACGCCAGACGCAAGCGGTGGCTGTCGATCAGCGCGTGCACTGCTTCGGGCGTGTCGCCAAAGCGGTCGATCAGTTCTTCGCGCAGCCGGTCGAGTTCTTCGTCGTTGTCGCAGTTGGCGAGGCGCTTGTAAATCACCAGGCGTTCATGCACGTCGCTGCAATAGCCGGTGGGCAACAGCGCCGGCACGTGCAGATTGATTTCGGTGGTGACACCCAGCGGGGCGGCGAGATCGGGTTCCTTGCCTTGCTTTAATGCGCGCACGGCGGTGTCGAGCATCGCGGCGTACATGTTGAAGCCGACTTCCTGCATCTCGCCGCTTTGCGATTCGCCGAGCACTTCGCCCGCGCCGCGAATCTCCAGATCGTGCATGGCGAGAAAAAATCCGGAGCCGAGTTCTTCCATCATTTGTATCGCTTCGAGGCGTTTTTTCGCCTGCGGTGTGATGTTGCCTTCGTCGGGCAACAGCAGATACGCGTACGCCTGATGGTGCGAGCGGCCCACGCGTCCTCGCAACTGGTGCAGTTGCGCCAAGCCGAAACGATCCGCGCGATTGATGATAATGGTGTTGGCGGTCGGCACGTCGATGCCGGTTTCGATGATGGTCGTGCATAAAAGTATGTTAAACCGCTGCTGGTAAAAATCGCGCATCGCGAGTTCCAGCTCGCGCTCGCGCATCTGTCCGTGCGCGACGCGGATGCGCGCCTCGGGCAGCAGTTCGGTGAGCGTTTCTTCGATGGTGCGGATGGTGTCGATTTCGTTGTGCAGAAAATAAATCTGCCCGCCGCGTTTCAATTCGCGCAGGGCCGCCTCGCGAATTTGCGCCTTGGAAAAGCGCGAAACAAAGGTTTTGATCGCCAAACGCCGCTGCGGTGCGGTGGCGATCACCGAGAAATCGCGCAGCCCCTCCATCGACAGCGCCAGCGTGCGCGGTATAGGCGTGGCGGTGAGCGTCAGCACATCCACTTCGGCGCGCAAGGCTTTCAGTTGCTCTTTATGTCGCACGCCGAAGCGGTGTTCTTCGTCGATGATAACAAGGCCGAGATTCTTGAACTTGACGCCGCGTTGCACCAGCTTGTGGGTGCCGATGGCGATGTCCACGCTCCCCGCAGCCAGTCCTGCCAGCGCCTCGGTTTGTTCTTTGGCCGAGCGAAAGCGTGACAGCTCGGCGATTTTTACCGGCCAGTCGGCAAAGCGGTCGGTGAAGGTGTTGTAGTGTTGCTCGGCGAGCAGCGTGGTAGGTACCAGTACGGCAACCTGTTTGCCATCCGCCACCGCCACGTACGCCGCGCGCAACGCGACCTCGGTTTTACCGAAGCCCACGTCGCCGCATACCAGCCTGTCCATCGGTTTGCCGCTCACCAGATCGTCAATGGTGGCCTTGATCGCGGCCGCCTGATCGGGCGTTTCCTCGAACGGAAACCCTTCGGCGAAGGCCTCGTAATCGTGGTGCTTGATGCCGAACGCGTGGCCCTTGCGCAACGCCCGTTGCGCGTAAATATTCAGCAATTCGGCGGCGGTATCGTGCGCCTGCTCGGCGGCTTTTTTCTTGGCTTTTTCCCATTGCTCGCCGCCCAGAAAGTGCAGGGGCGCGTTCTCGGGCGACGCGCCGCTGTAACGGCTGATCAGATGCAGGCTCGACACCGGCACATACAACTTGTCGCCCTTGGCGTATTCGAGCGTCAGAAATTCCGTTTCGCCTTCGCCCAAATCCATGTTTTGCAGGCCGAGGTAACGGCCTATGCCGTGCTGCTCGTGCACCACCGGGTCGCCGGGTTTGACCTCGGACAAATCGCGCAGCATGCCCTCGGCGGTGGTTTTGCGCACCTCGCGTGCGCCGCGGTTGCGCGCCTGCGTGGCGTACAGTTCGTTTTCCGTGACGATGGCGAAGTCGTCGCCCAGCGCAAAGCCGGTGTGCAGCGACCCCACGCCCAACATGAAGCGCGCGGTTGATGTGCGGAATTCCTCGAAGCTCGCGGCAGACGCGGGACGCAAATCGTACTCGGCGAGAAAGTCGTGCATGGTCTCGCGGCGGCCGGCACTGTCGGCGAGCAGCAGTACGCGGCCGGCGTAGCGCTCGGTGAAGTCTCGCAAACGATGCAGGGGATGGTCCGCGCGCCGTTCTACGCCGAGCGGCGGCAGCGCCACGGTTTGGCGTTGCGCGTTCGGCGTTGGGATTGCGTCGGAGGGGTGCTCCAAGCGCTGTTCACTTGAAGTCGAACTGGAGGCGGCGATTTCTACGCGCGCAAACGATTTAATCGAGCCAAAAAATTCATCCGGCGCCAGAAACAAATCATGCGGCGCCATCACCGGATTGGCGCGGTCGCCGCGCAGCGTCGCATAGCGGCTGTGTGTATCCTGCCAGAAGGCGTCCACGGCAGCCTGCAAGCCTTCTTGGCCATTGACGGCGCAGATTACCGTGCCGTCGGGCAGATAGTCGGTGAACTTCGCTGTGTTCTCAAAAAACAGCGGCAGGTAATACTCGATGCCCGCGCTTGGCACGCCTTTTGAAATGTCCTTGTAAACGCGGCTCTTGGAAGGATCGCCTTCAAACCTGATGCGAAAGTTTTGCCGGAACAGTGTTTGTGCGGCTTCGTTCATGGGGAACTCGCGCGCCGGTAGCAGCCGCACTTCGTTCACCTTGTAGATCGAGCGCTGCGAGTCGACATCGAAGCTGCGTATCGAATCGATGTCTTCATCGAACAAATCGATGCGATAGGGCAGTGCGCTGCCCATCGGAAAGATGTCGATCAGCCCGCCGCGAAAACTGTATTCGCCCGGCGCCACCACTTGTGTGACGTGCGTGTAACCGGCGATGGTGCACTGGCGCCGCAGTTCGTCGGGCGAGAGTTTGCCGCCCTGCTTGAAGAAAAACGTGTTCGCGGCGAGGTACTCGACCGGCATCAATCGCGTCAGCGCGGTAGTTACCGGCACGATCGCGACATCGAACGTGCCGCGCATCATTTCGTAGAGCGTGGCGAGGCGTTCCGACACCAAATCCGCGTGCGGCGAAAACGTGTCGTAGGGCAATGTTTCCCAGTCGGGGAACACGCAGGTTTTTAATGCCGGCGCAAAGAACGCGATTTCGGTTTGCAGGCGCTGTGCCGATGACGCATCCGCCGTGATCGCCAGAAGCGGACGTACTGACCCCGCCAACTCCGCGATTGCAAGGGCATCGCCAGAGCCGTGAAACGGGCCGGCCCGGGTGCGTTCGCCGGGTCGAGGTGCTACTAACAACATGATTGCTGCATTAAAAAGGCTTTATTATACCGGCACTTATTGCAACAGTCGGCGCGGAGGCGGCATGGCGATCTTTTGGGGAATGCTTTTGGGCGTGCTGGCGTTAATTTTCGGTGCGGTGGCGCTCTGTATTTATCTGTCACTGGCAGAACACCGGCGCGCCGCGTACATCCGCGAATACGTGTTTCCGCAGGGATTGCTGGCGCGGTTTGCGGAGAAGCGCCCACAGCTAACGTCCAAGGAGCAGCAATTGGTCCTGCGTGGGCTGCGCAAGTTCTTTTTGTACAACCTGATGGCCAAAAGTAAATTCGTATCGATGCCGTCGCAGGCGGTGGATGATTTGTGGCACGAATTCATTTTGTTCACCAAGCACTACGATAAATTCTGCAAGAACGCTTTCGGAGAATTCTTGCATCACACACCGGCGGTGGTGTTGAGTTCACAAAAGGTTGCCGATGACGGCCTGCGAAGGACCTGGTGGTACGCGTGCAAGGACGAAACCATCGATCCGCGCAAACCGTCGCGGCTGCCATTGCTGTTTGCACTGGACGGCAAGCTTGATTTACCCGACGGCTTTCGTTATGAAACCAACTGCAACAAACGCGTGACCAAATATCGAAAGGACGGCAGCACGATGCCGGCAGCGCAGTGCGCTACCGATTTTGGGACGAGTTCGTCGTCGGATGGTGGTAGCGGTAGCGATGGTTTTGGGGATTTGGGGTTTAGCTCTGCTGACGGCGGCGGGAGTGACAGCAGTGGCGGGAGTGATAGCGGGGGTAGCAGTTGCGGGG
>DHVE01000102.1:3044-3205 GCA_002412495.1 Betaproteobacteria bacterium UBA5216 | reverse complement strand
TCCCAAGGCGCTGATGGCTCTGTTTTTAAATCCGGCGTAACGCGGGTGTTTTTGGAGGAGTAAAAGTGGATTAAAAACAAATACTTACGTTAATGCTGGCAATGACTCTGCGCCACGCCCTGTAAACAAGTCGCCGTTCCCTCTGGAACCTTCGTCACAGA
>DHVE01000102.1:0-2769 GCA_002412495.1 Betaproteobacteria bacterium UBA5216 | reverse complement strand
CCCTCTGGAACCTTCGTCACAGACTGCCTCCCGGAAATCCGCCACAGTCACGCCTTGAGTGAACGTGAATCAGGCGGGCACACCATGTGTGCCGCACGGCGTTGAACATGAGGAGGCCCGGGTAATGACGCAGGAATTGACGCTGTTAAACACGCGCGCCAGCTTATCCGTGGCGCGGTTGACCTTGGTCAACACCTCACGATGCCGGAATCGTACGCTGTTACTTGAGAGCGATGTATCACGAGTACCAGCGGGAGTCTGCGTGTGCTAAATCATTTATTTTGGCGGAGTGCCATCGTCGCCGGCATGCTGTGTGTGATCGGCGTGACCGGCGTCGCCATGGCCAACGGATCAACGGCGCTGCAAACCGCAGTAGCTGCGCGTTCGGGTACTACGCAAGCCGCCGCGTTTGACGGCGTGGTCGAAGCGGTGCGCCAGACGGTCGTCGCAGCGCAGGTCGCTGGCGCGGTGGTGGCGCTTGAGGTGAAGGCGGGCGACACGGTGAAGGCCGGCCAGGTGCTCGCGCGCATTGATGCGCGCGCGGCCGATCAGAGCGCGGCGGCCAGTGACGCGCAGGTGGTCGCGGCGCGTGCCGCGCTGGACGTGGCGGCAAAGGATTTCGAGCGCCAGAAGCAGCTCTACCAAAAAGACTACGTCAGCCAGGCGGCATTGCAGCGCGCCGAAGCGCAGTTCAAATCCGCGCAAGCACAGGTCGCGGCACTACTGGCACAAGCCGGCGCCACGCGCACGCAATCCGGGTTTTTTGTGGTCAGGGCGCCCTATGGCGGCGTGGTTTCCGACGTGCCCGTCACCCTCGGTGACATGGCCATGCCGGGGCGGCCCTTGCTGACGTTGTACGACCCAGCCGCCTTGCGTGTCACGGCGGCCGTGCCGCAATCAATAGCCGCTGGCCTGACACAGGTTGTACCGGGGGTAGTGGTCAAGGCGCAGATTCCCGGCCTGCCCGCCGAGCGTGAATGGATCGTTCCGGCGCGCGTGAGTGTGCTGCCTGCGGCGGATGCCGCGACCCACACCATGCAGTTGCGTCTGGACTTGCCACCCGCCATCGCGGGCATTACGCCGGGGATGTTTGCGCGCGCCTGGCTGCCGGGCCCGGCGGAGGGCGCTGCGCGCATACTCGTACCAGCGCGCGCGGTCGTGCGGCGCGCGGAGATGACCGGGCTGTATGTCGTCGGGCAGGACGGACGCCCGTTGCTGCGTCAGGTGCGCTTGGGGCCGGTAGGGACGGCAGCGGGTGAGACGGTGGAAATTCTCAGTGGCGTTTCGGCCGGCGAGCGCGTCGCGCTGGATCCGCAGGCCGCCGCCCGCGTGCGTTGATGTGCCACCTGCGATGAAATCCACCCATACCCCGTTCGGCATATCGGGACGCATCGCCGCTTATTTCCAGTCGGCGCAGATCACGCCACTACTGGCACTGGTGGCGCTACTGCTCGGCGCTTTTGCCGTGCTGGTGACGCCGCGCGAAGAAGAGCCGCAGATCAACGTTACCATGGCCAACGTGTTGATACCGTTTCCGGGCGCGGCGGTACGCGATGTCGAGCAGATGGTTGCGACACCGGCCGAGCAGGTGCTGTCGCAGATCGCGGGCGTCGAGCACGTACTGTCGGTTTCCAATCCGGGTATGGCGATCATCACCGTGCAGTTCAAAGTGGGCGTGTCGCGCACCGAGGCGCTGGTGCGCCTGTATGACACGGTGCATGCCAATGCCGACTGGCTGCCGCGCGGTTTGGGGGTGCTGGAACCCATCGTCAAACCCAAGGGCATCGATGACGTGCCCATCGTGACGCTGACGTTATACGGCAAGCATCCCACCGTGGGCGCATACGATCTGGAGCGCGTCGCGCACAGTGTCGAGGCCGATCTTAAGCGCGTGAATGGCACGCGCGAGGTTACAACCATCGGCGGGCCGGGCCGCGCGGTGCTGGTTGAACTCGATCCGGCGCGCATGGCCGGTTCCGGTGTTACCGTTGCCGATCTGCGCGGCGCGCTGCAATCGGCCAATCTCGGGCTGCCGGTGGGCGATCTATTGTCGGGCAACCGCGCGGTGGCCGTCGAATCCGGCCCCTTTCTCAAGGATGCGGATGAGGTAGCCGAACTGGTGGTTGGCGTGCGTGCTGGCAAGCCGGTGTTCCTGCGCGACGTGGCCACGGTGCGTGATGGAGCGCTGCCCGCCAGCCGCTACGTGTGGCATGGCATCGCGGGCAAGGATGCCGCCGAATATCCCGCGGTCACGCTTGCCATTACCAAAAAGCCCGGCGAGAACGCCATCGATGTCGCCAGTGCGCTGATGCAGCGTATTGAAAACCTGAAGAACACGGTGATTCCGGCCGACGTGCAGGTGGCGCACACGCGCAACTACGGCGCCACCGCCAACGACAAGGCGCAAAAGCTGATACAGAAGCTGTTGTTCGCCACCGCCTCGGTGGTGGCGCTGGTGTTTGTCGCGCTGGGCCGGCGCGAGGCGTTTATCGTCGGCACAGCCGTGGTGCTGACGTTATCGGCCACCTTGTTTGCGTCGTGGGCCTGGGGCTTCACGCTAAACCGCGTGTCGCTGTTCGCGCTGATATTTTCGATAGGCATCCTGGTCGATGACGCGATCGTGGTGGTTGAGAACATTCACCGCCATCAGCAGCTTTTTCCGCACAACACTCTGGCGGAAATCATCCCCGGCGCGGTTGATGAAGTCGGCGGGCCGACCATTCTCGCAACGCTGACGGTCATCGCCGCGCTGCTGCCGATGGCCTTCGT
>DHVE01000001.1:23474-54001 GCA_002412495.1 Betaproteobacteria bacterium UBA5216 | reverse complement strand
TCATACCACGTTGGACAAGGCTGTGGGCGGCCAATATTGCAGAAATGCTGCTATACTGCAAAACATGAAAGCCAATGTCACCATTACCAGCCGGGGCGTCATTACCCTACCAGCCAAGCTGCGGCAGGCGCTCGGTCTTAAGGCGGAGGATCACCTGATTGCTGAAACTACGTCAGAGGGGCTGCTGTTACGTCCCGCGATGACGTTGCCGATTGAGATGTATACGCCGGCGCGCGTGCGTGAGTTTGATGCGGCGGAACAGGAACTTGCGGATTACCTCGCCAGCAAGTCCGGCATGGCTAAGTCAGTCGCCAAGTCCAGTCGTCCCAAACGTTCCAAGCGTCCCAATTCTTCTGCGCGTGCCAAGACCGCTCTCTGAGCATCACGCGCAATAGTCATGCGCGTATTTCTGGACGCCAATATTCTTTTTTCCGCGGCCAAATCCGATGGTGCGGTACGCCAGCTGGTCAATCTGCTTGTCGAAACAAGACAAGAATGCTGGGTGGATGATTATGTGGTGGTCGAGGCGCGCCGCAATCTTGCCGCGAAATACCCCGATGCGCTTCGTGCGCTGGAAAAATTGCTTCAGCGAGTACGAATTCATCCCGCACAAGCACCGGGAGCCGAACTGAAGCTGGTTAATTGGCTGCCCGAAAAAGATCGCCCGGTTCTTGCCGCCGCGCTGCGTTTGCAATGCGACGTACTGGTTACTGGTGATCGTATGCACTTCGGTGCCGCTTATGGCAAGGTGATTGGCGGTGTTGCAATCCACTCGCCAAGATCGTTGGCGAAGTTGTTCTTTGCTCGGCATTAGCCGTGCTCACTCCAACCGAATATTCCCGTCCTTAACCACCTTCGTGTACTTCGCGATTTCCTGCGCGATAAAGCGGTTGTATTCCTCGGGCGTGTTGTGTCCGGCCTCCATGCCGTTGGTGCGCAGGCGTTCCTGAACGTCGGGCAGTTTGAGGATGCGGCCAATGGATTGATTCAGGCGCGACACGATCTCTTTCGGCGTGCCGAGCGGCGCCCACATGCCAAACCAGGTCATGGCCGTATAGCCCGGCAATTGCTCACTGATCGCGGGAAAATCGGGGAATATCGGCGAACGCTTTTCCGTCGAAACCGCCAGCCCGCGCAGTTTGCCAGCGTTGATGTGTTGTTGCACCACCAGTGGCCCGCCCATGAAAACCTGAATTTGTCCGCCGAGCAGATCGGTGATCGCGGGTGCGTCACCCTTGTAAGGCACATGCGTCATTTGCGTTTTGCTCATCTGGCGGAGCAACTCAGTGGCCAGATGCGGCACACCGCCGGTGCCCGATGAGCCAAAACTCAGGCTGCCGGGCTTGGCGCGCGCGAGCTCGATGAATTCCTTCAGCGAGTTAGCCCGCACGGCTGGATGCACCGTGAGCACGAACGGTCCGCGCGTGATCAGCGAAATCGGCGCAATGCCGGTGAGCGGGTCATACGACAATTTGTAAAGCGCGGCGTTGGAGGTGTAACTCGATGCGCCGATGAGAATGGTGTAACCGTCGGGCGCGGCACGCACCACCATTTCAACGCCGATCGAGCCGCCCGCGCCGGCGCGGTTATCCACCACGAACGATTGGCCAAATTCCTCCGCGAGCTTCGGCGAAATGATGCGCGCCACCACATCCGAAGCGCCGCCCGGTGCAAAGGGCACGATGGCGCGCACGGGTTTGTCGGGCCACTTGGCGGGGGATTGGGCAAATGCGGCAGGCAGGGCCGTGGTCAATGTGAGCAGTAGCAGCGTACGCAGGGTTTCCAAAAAATGCTCCTCCACGAAACAGGTTTGGTTGGCGTGTTGCGCGAAAGATCATAACTCAAGGTTGTCTCTCCCGCGAAGGTGGAAATCCGTGCGTCGTTCCATTCTGTGCTGTGTTATGGGTTCCCGCCAGCGTTGGGAACGACGGGGCGTAAATTCGACGATAATGCAGGTTTCACCGATACCCAAACAAGGAGCATCCCATGGTTAGACGCGTAGTGACTGGCCACGACGAAAATGGCAAGGCCATCGTGATTTCAGACGGCCCCGCGCCTTTCGTGATGACCAACCCGGCACGCCCCGGTTACGTTTCCACTGATATCTGGCGTACCAATGCCACGCCCACGCCGGTGGTTTCCAGGCACGAAGAACCCACGCTGGGGCCGCGCCGCCAGATGCCCGAGAATAACGGCACGGTGTTCCGCATCAACCGCGTGATGCCCGAAGGCCCCGAGATTCGCAACATGAGCGCGGAGCAGTCGAAAAAGCTTTTTGCAGCGCTCGGTAACGAACAGGCCTCCACCTTCGGCAAGAACGGCCGTCATCCGCTGATGCATCGTACCGAGACGATAGATTATGTGCTGATACTCAGCGGCGAGATTTATTGCGTGCTCGATGACAGCGAAGTGCTGCTCAAGGCGGGTGACATGATGATCCAGTGCGGCACGAACCACGCGTGGAGTAATCGTTCGAATGCGCCATGCGATATTGCGTTTATTCTGATCGACGGCAAGTTTGATCCCGAGCTGGAAAAGAAGCTCGATGGGCATTGATCGCACGATATGTGGCGGGAGCTTCGAAAAGTGTTTCAACGAACACTGTCGATCCCGTGCAGGCGGGAACCCATGACACAGTGCCATACGGCGCATTGCATGGATGTCCATCTGCGCGGGAACGGTAATGTCGGGATTGCGCTGCGTGGTGCGGTACTTTTGCTGAGTGTTTGCATTTCGCCCTGGGCTTACGCACAGGACGCCTTTCCCAACAAACCCGTGCGCTTCATTCTTTCCGCCGGCGCCGGCGGCGCATCGGACATCGTGGCGCGTATTATGGGCGAGCGCCTTGCCGCGGCGTGGAAACAAAACGTGCTGATCGAAAACCGGCCGGGTGGCGGTGCGGTGATTGCCACCGAGGCCGTTGTGCGATCCACGCCCGATGGTTATACGCTGGGCCTCTTTGGCAGCACGCTCGCCACCAATCCGGCGGTGCGCAACGACCTGCGATACGACACTTTGCGCGATTTGCGCGCCATCCTGTACTTTGGCGCGGCGCCGTCAGTGCTGACCGTGCGCGCCGATTTCGCGGCGCGCACGCCCGCCGAGTTTTTTGCGCAAGTGAAAGCGAACCCCGGGAAATTTGCCTACGGCAGCCCCGGCGCCAGCACCAACGGCCATCGCGCGATGGAGGCGTTAAAGCGTGCCACCGGCATCGATGTCATTCACGTGCCCTATAAAGGCGGCGCGACTGCAGTGACCGATCTGCTGGGCGGCCAGATCGCGATGCTGATGGCCACGCCGACTGCGTTTGTGCAGCACATACGCTCGGGCCGTCTGAAAGCTATTGCTGTCACCAGCGCGAAACGTTTTCAGACCATGCCCGATGTGCCGACGCTGGCCGAATCCGGCGTGCCCGGCTTCGATCATGTGGAGTGGTGGATGTTTGTCGGCCCCGCACGCATACCGGCGGTGGTCGAGACGACATTGCACCGGGATTTGTCCGCCGTGGTGTCACAAGCCGATTTCAAGAGCCGCGTGCTGGAACTGGATATTGAAACGTTTGCAAACACACGCGAGGCGAGTCAGGCTTTTTTGCAGCGCGAACTTGCGCGCTGGGCGCGGGATGCGAAGACGTTGGGAATGGCGCCTTAGCGATGGCGCATTTAACTATGCCTGCGCCGCGAGTATTATTCGTTCAGAAGCAACATTAACGAGCTGTATTCCCGGAGACGCCACATGAAGACCCTATTCGCAGCACTCGCCCTTTCCTTGGCCGCGGTCCCGGCCCTGGCCCAGAACGTGAAAATAACGCCGGTCGGTTCTCACCCCGGTGAGTTGTGCGCAAATGATCGTGCGATCATTTTTGAAGATCCGAGCGGCGTGCGTTTTTTGTATGACCCCGCGCACAACGTCACCAGCGGCGACGATCCGCGACTGGGCACGATACACATGGTGCTGCTTTCGCACATGCACGGCGATCATGTTGGTGATCTCAAACTGAAGGCGGAGGGCGCCGGGACTTGCGCGAACTCGGAACGGGTGCCCGCGCCGAATTCCACCACGGCCGAAGTGGTGGCGGCCAAGAAGGCTGCGATGGTGATGACGCGCGCCATTGGCGGATTTGTCGGCAACAAGGTGCAGGGCATCCTTGGTGGCAAGCCAATAGAATTTTGTCCGCAGACGGGCGGCGCGACCACGGTGCCGGTAGCCGCCATATGCAGCTCGCAGGCGGACCTTGGCGGTATTTTTGTGGCGAAGGCCGCGGGTGCGACCCAAGGCGTGGAAATCACCATTGTGTACGCATCGCACGTGAACAACGCACCGCCAGCCCTGCTTTCCGAGGCGCAACGCGCGTTGTTGAAGGCGGACGGCGCCGTTCTGGAATATGGCCCCGCCACGGGATTTGTCGTCAAGTTTACCAATGGGCTGGTGGCCTACCTGTCGGGCGACACTGGCATTCATTCAGAAATGAAGACGGTCATCAACGAGTTTCACAAGGCTAACCTTGCGGTGCTGAATCTGGGTGTTAATCCGGGCATCTTTGTTTCAGGTGCGCATGCGATCAACGAACTGATTCGGCCTGCGTCGGTGATACTCACGCATCCGAACGAGCCAGTCACGGAAGGCGGCAAGCTGCGGCCCATTTCGCGCACTGCGGCGTTGATCAAGCAAGTGAAGGCGCCGGCGCACTTGGCGCTTAGCGGGCGCACGATGGAATTTGACGGAAAGGGCAAGTGCGTGGCGGGTTGCTGAGCGTGCTGGAAAACAAGGGGTTACGGGCATCTGCGATGGATTGCGCACGCGGCATCACCATGGTGGCCGGCGGTCTGGCGTGGTGCGTTTGTAACGCGGGCGCTGCCGAGTACCCTGCACGGCCGCTACGCGTGATCGTGGCCAACGTGCCGGGCAGCGGGGTGGATGTGCTGACGCGCATCGTTACGTCACGGCTTGGCGCTGAACTGGGCCAACACATCGTTGTGGACAACCGCATCGACAGCCGTCCGGGCGCTGGCACGGCGTATGGCATGGAAATCGGCAGGACCGCGACGCCGGATGGTTACACACTGATCAGTGGCGCGACCGCGGCGCTGGCTATTGCCCCGCTGATTTACCGCAAACAGCCGCAGTCGATACTTGATGACTACGATTTTATTTCGCGCTTCGCGATTACGCCGAACATACTGGTGGTGACGCCAGCGCTGCCGCTGAAAACCGTCGCAGACCTCGTCGCCTGGAGCAAGACGCAGCCGCACGTTAAAATGGCCTCGGGCGGTGCGGGTTCACAAAACCATCTGGCGGGGGCTTTGCTGTACTCGATGGGGAAGTTTCCCGCGACACACACGCCTTACCGGGGTAGTACGGCGCCGGTTGCTGCGGTGATAAACGGTGAGTCGCAATGGACGTTAACGCCGGCCCCGGCGGTGTGGCCGCAGGTGAAGGCAGGCCGCTTGCGCGCATTGGGCCATAGTCTAGCCGCGCGCACGCCGCTGCTCGGTGAACTGCAAGCGATTGCTGAAACCATACCCGGCTACGATTACAGCGGGTGGTTCGGCTTGATCGCGCCCAAGGGCGCCCCGGCTCCCGCGCTCAAGGCGTTGCACAACGCACTGCGCAAGGTGCTGGCGCGCGATGACATCCGTGACGCGTTTGCCGAACAGGCCAGCGTGACCGCCGGCAACACGCCCGACGAATTCCGCCGGCTGGTGCTGAACGAGCAGGCCAAATACCACGAGATCGTCAAAGCCGCGGGCCTCAAGCCCGATCAATAATTGCCAACGGGTCGCGATGGCGAAATGCATGCCTCTGATAAGGAGAGAAAAATGAACCTTTGTCGCACACCGATATTTACGCCTGACATTGCGCCGGACGTGGTGGCGCCCGCCAATCTACCCCGTGTAACCCGCGCACCGCGTGTCGATCATTACGGGGCGAGATGGGTTTCCCTCTTTATGCTGGTGTGTGCTGTGTTCACGGTTGACCCGGCGTCGGCTCAGCGTGATTACACGGACCTTCCGGTCGTCAAGGAAGGCAAGACGGTCAAGATTTCGCCGCACGTGTATGTGATTCCTGATGAAAACCGCCGCGGGGTGCCGAACGTTGGTATTGTCGTCGGTAGCCGCGCGACGCTGATTATCGATCCTGGCTGGGCTTTAAAAGCGGCGAGATTGTATTGCGCGAGGTCGCCAAGGTGAGCAAGGGTGGCGAGCTTTATCTGGTCACCACGCATATGCATCCCGAGCACACCACGGGCGAGCTGGCATTTCCGCCCACTACCAAAATCGTTCGTGCGGTGGAGTAGCAGCGCGATATCAAGGAAGCCGGCATGAAATGGGTGGCGGAGTTCAGCGCGCGATCCGCCGAACTGGCCGATCTGCTGAAAGACGTCAAGGGCTTTCGCGAGCCGACAGAAACCTTTGATCGCGAAAAAACACTGGATCTCGGCGGCGTGCGCGTTCGTCTTATCTGGCTCGGCAACGGGCATACGCTCGGCGATACCGCAATTTTCATCGAAGGCGACGCAGTGGTGTTCTCCGGCGATCTTGCGATGAAAAAGGCGTTTCCGGCCTACACGGCGCCGCAATCAAGCATCGACAAGTGGCTTGCGAGTCTGGATGCCATGGCGGCGCTGCGTCCGTCGCAGGTGGTCGGCGCGCACTATGGCATGGGTGACGCATCCATCATTGCCGCGTATCGCGAGTTCCTGACCTCGCTGCGCGCGCGCGTGGTCGCGCTGAAGGCGCAGGGAAAATCATCCGATGAAACTGCGGTGACCCTGCGCAATGAATTTGCCGCGAAGTATCCGGACTGGGATCAGCCGTTGCGTGTGCATTTGCTCGCCACGCGGGCATATTCGCAATTGCCCTAGAAAGCCAGCCCTAAGCTGGCAGTTTGATATAAGCGAATTTATCGCTGCCGGGAACAATGGCAACGCCATGATCGTGATCGTGGCCCTCGTGCCCTCCGGGGTTTTCATGGCTTCCGTGGTCATGGTCGTGATCGTGACCACACGCCGCATGATATTGCGCGGCAAACAGCTGGGACGTTTCCTTGATGGCGTCTTGAGCGCCGACGGCGCGCACATGGTTGGCCCCGCAGTGTAGGCATTTCATGTATCCCAATCCATTGACGCCACCGAAAACGTCGCGCGGCGCGGCCCACTTGATGCGAATTTTTTTACCGCACTCGGGACAATTGGCGGCGGACGGGAACAGCGGTTCGGGTTTGCTCATGGTAGTAGAGGGGTGTCGCGTGGAGTGTTCGGTGAATCGGCGCGTTTTGGCGAAGTGTCTGAAATATATCGCTATTTGACCGGTTGAGCGAATTTTCGGTCATTCGTTGCAGTAACGCGCAACGCGTGCCGCTTGACGCGCCGTCCGATTGACCCGGCGGGCGGTTGAGGATCACGTGAAGGTACGAAGTGAGAATTTTTTGACATAAGTCACACTTACCTGCAAATAGTTACTGAATGTGCTTGACGTTGTTTCGTGAAAGGCGTCAACTGAAAGCGCTTCGGTAATTCGGCTCGGAATGGATTTCGAACTATCGGCTGATACGGTTGCTGCTTTCAGTTCGCTGTTGCGCGCGCCCTCTGCTGTTGGGTGTACCTGATGTGAACGAGTGGTGACCACCCTCGACACTGTGTTCGAGGATCATTCCGGGCCGGGGCCGGGGCACACGACAACGGTCGTGGCGTGTGTCGCGCATGGTTTTGCCATTGTCCATTGTGTATGCGCGTACGCCATGTTTTTCCCTTCGGGGATTGTTCGGCGTGGTGTGTGGCCGTAAGATGAGGAAAACGCTATCGATGAAATATTCTACATTTCAACCTTATAGCCGGTAGTGAATTTCCGGCACGCGTCACGGTAACGTGACGAAAACCAGCCGCTGCCATTGGTGCAAGCGGCAACCCTGAAGCCCCTCGATGATTTCGCGGGGCTTCGCTTTTTGGGCCTCGGTTATGCAAAAATGCGTTTCTGATTCGGGAGAAACGCATGAACACAGCAGCACAAGAACCGGAAGACATGAGCGCGGAAGCGGTGATCGCGCGCGCCATCGCGCGGCGCGGCGAGATATTCGAGGAGTTCAAGCTGCTGGCGCGTGAATCGCCACGCACCTATGACCTGATATCAAAAACCGCCGGCTATATGCATCATTACGCGGGTGAAGAGGGCGCCGCGCAAAAACTGTCGGGCACGATGCGCGAGCTGATTGCACTGTGCCAGCTTTGCGCCAAAGGCGATGATCGATTCGCCGCCAATCACGTGCGCCGGTTGTGGCAGCGCGGCGTCACCAACAAGGTGATGGTCGAGGCCGCAACGGCCATTGCGCCCATCGTCGGGTGGTCCACCATCGCGCATGTCACACTGGCGATGCTCACGGCAACCGATCCGGCTTATCCGTTCGGCAAAATTCCACCCGGCGGCGCGCCAACCGTGCTGGCACCATTTCCCGAATTGCACATGGGGCGCAACAAAACAACCCTCGGCAACGATAGCCTGCTTAACACGCCGGAGTGGCAATACGTTGCCTCGCTGGAACCCGAGCTCGCGCACCGCGCCGCGCAATGGGTGGATCATTGCTTGCTGCCCGATGGTGCGAACGACGAGTTGTTGGGGCCGGGCCCGCGCGAGCTGATTGCGATTGCCGCGCTGTGCGCGCGCGGCGAAGTCGAGTTTGCCGCACGGCACATTCGGCGCGCTTATGACTATGGCGCGACGCGGTTGCAGGTGCTGGAGGCAATTTCGTGCGTATTGCCGATGACGGGCGCGCTGACGGTGCAGATCGGCGTGCGGGCGATGAAACTGGCGGAAGAAAATCCGTAAGTGTTTGCCGCGCTTCCAGGCCGTGCGGGCGCGACGCTGCCAATGCGGCTATCGTGAGCGTGCTGAATAATGCGATTCACAATGAAGATGGTTTCATGAGGCCAGGTCATAAAATTCTGCTATGGAGCGTATGTCTTTCGCCGATACTTCCGTTGCCGGCGTTCGCGCAAACCTATCCTGTCAAATCCGTGCTGGTGATTTCACCGGTGCAGGCGGGCAGCGCGGGCGACACCACGTTGCGGCTGGTGACGCAAAAGATGGCGCAAAACATCGGTCAGCCCTTGCCGGTGGAAAATATTACGGGCGCGGCGGGCTTGATCGGCGCGCAGCGGCTGGCGCGCGTAGCGCCGGATGGTTACACCATCGGTGGCATTAGCGACAGCACGGTGACTTATGTTCCCATTCTGCAAAAGCGCGCGGATTTCGATCCGCTGACGGCCTTTGATCCGATCAGCCTGGTGTCGTCGAGCACCTGGGCCCTGATCGCGCATCCGTCGCTACCGGTGAAAACCGTGCGCGATCTGGTGGCGCTCTCCAAGGGTGAATCGCGCGTGATGGATTATGCATCGGCCGGGCCGGGCGGCTCGCATCACGTGGTGATGGAAATGTTCAAGACCGCCACTGGTGCCCGACTGAATCATGTGCCGTATCGCGGTGCGGCGCAGGCAGCGGTGGATGTGCAAGCCGGCCATGTGCCGGTGATGTTTTCGGCATTGGCAGTGGTGCTGGGACCCGTGCAGGCGGGACGGCTACGCGCGTTGGGCATCGCGAACGACAAGCGCAGCGCGCTGTTGCCGGAACTGCCGACGCTGGATGAACAGGGCGTACGCGGATTTGCGTTCTCGACATGGACCGGCCTGTTCGCGCCGCGCGGCACGCCGAAACCGGTGATTGAGCGGTTGAACGTCGAAGCAGCCAAGGCTGTTAACGATGCGGCTGTTAAAGCAAAATTGCAGTCGCTCGGCGGCAATCCGCAGCCTTCAACGCCCGGTGAACTCGCCGAATTGATTCGGCAAACCACGGCGAAAATGCGCACCGTGATTCAGAATGCGAAAATCGTCGTTCAGTGAAATCGCGCGGGCGAAAGAGCCTCCGGCCATGCCATCGCGGTCTTACCCTCGGCGGAAAATGGATGATTTGACGCAACCTTCTGTTTTTAAAAGAATAATTGAATTCCGTTCGTGCGCACATTTGAACCGCTACGAACACGGTGGCAGTACGCCGTGCGCTATGTCGAAGTGGTGTGTGTTGATCGCGATGCTCGCGGCGCAAGCGCTGTTGCTTTCACCCGCGATGGCGCAAAAAACAAATTATCCAGCGCGCCCCGTTCGCGTCATCGTGCCGTTCGCACCCGGCGGCGGGACCGACGTGCTGGCGCGCGTGCTGATGCAGAAAGTGGCGGAAACCATCAATGCATCGATCGTGATCGATAATCGCGGCGGGAGCGGCGGCATCATTGGTTGCGAGATCGCGGCGAAGTCTTCGCCGGACGGTTACACCCTTGCGTTTGATACGGCGAGCTTTACCACGCGTGCTGCGCTGTACAACCTGCCGTTTCATCCGATTAATGACATCACCGCGATTACGCAGGCGTTTACGTCGGGATACATCCTCGTGCTGCCGCCCGGCAACGGCGTGCCGGCGCGTACTGTCAAGGAGCTGATCGTGCACGCCGCCGCGAATCCGGGCAAGCTCAATTATGGATCCAGCGGCGTCGGCAGCTTTCTGCATCTCGGCACGGAACTGTTTTTGAACACCACCAACGTCAAGATGAATCACGTGCCTTACAAGGGCGCCGGCCCCGCGCTGAACGATCTGATGGGCGGGCAGATTCAGTTTGTGCTGGGCAGTCTCACGGTGGCGGGGCCGCTCACCAAGGCCAACCGGCTGCGCGGCATTGCGGTGACCACGGCGAAACGCTGGCCGGAATTTCCGGAATTGCCCGCGGTGTCCGAAACGATACCGGGCTACGAGGCGGCGGTCTGGTACGGCCTGTGGGGGCCGAAACATTTGCCGCAAGAAATAGTGAGCCTGTGGCACAAGGAAGTGACGCGCATACTCGGCCAGCCGGAACTCAAGCCACGCTGGATGGCGGAAGGCGTGGATACAGTGGGCAGCGCGCCCGGCGAGTTTCTGCGCGTGATCCGAACGGACATCGCAAAATGGACCCGGGTCGCGGATCAGGCCAACCTTCGGTCGAAATCGCAGGGCGCTAATTAATTTGACCCGGTAATGCCAGCCGTATCTGATTGTGACACGTCAGAACGGCACGGTTCCCTTGATGCGCGTGGTGTGCATCAGGCGCCGTTGCGGCAGCGCGTAGTCACCCACGGCATTGTGCTGCACGACGCAGTTGTCCCACATCAATACGTCTTCCGCGGTCCACTGGTGACGGTAGACGAATTCCGGTTTCGTGATGTGCGCATAGAGTTCGTTCAGTAAGGCCTGGCTTTCTTTTTCGGGCATGCCCACGATCTCGAATGTGTGCGCCGGATTGGCGTAGATGATTTTTCGGCCGGTATACGGATGTGTTCGGATCAGGGGTTGCACGACATCCGGCACTTCGGCGCGTTGTTTTTCGGTGAGCGGCTTGCGGCTGCTGCTGCCTTCGTTCATTTTGGCTTCATAGGCGCGGATGTAGCTGTACACCACCTTGAGTCCGTCGAGACGTTTTTTCAGGGCATCGTCGAGCGCGTCATAGGCCGCGCGCGCGCTGGCAAACATCGTGTCGCCGGCGGATTGCCCGTCAGCGTGCGGCGCTGGAATTTCGCGCGCATACAAAACCGACGCGCGATCCGGCTCGCGCCGGTAGCCAGCGTCCGAGTGCCAGCGCTGCCCGGCATCCGCCAGACCGATGTGTTTGCCATCCTTGAGTATGTTCGACAGCACCAGAATCTCACGGTATTCCGGCAGGGAGTACTGGCTGACGACATGGACTTCCAGATCGCCGAAATGGCGGCTGAAAGCGATGTGCTGCGCTTCCGTCAGCACTTGCGAGCGGAACAGCACCACGCCCCACTCATGCAACGTGTCCGTGATGGTGTCGAGCGCGTGTTTGCTCAGGGGCCTTGATAAATCAAGTCCGGTGATTTCCGCGCCCGTGTGTCGGGTGCAGGGTGTGATCCGGATATTCAGTGTGTCGGGCGTGCCAAGTGCGCCAAGCGTGCCTGTTGTACTTGTACCAGTGGGTGTTGCGGTGGCATTCATCGCTTCGGTTTCCTTCAATCGGGCGCGGCAAAACGTGATGCTACCGCAAGTCTGGCGGCGCGCGTGCTACAGCATCGCGCCGGGCCGACCGATCGCATCCCGGGCAAGTTGCCTAACTACAAAATCGTAGGCGTCATCTACCGAATCGGTGCGATGAACCAGCGGCACATCGGCGGCGTTGATCATGCCGTGGCTCACCAGTGCATCGAAATTGATGACTTGGTCCCAGTATTCGCTGCCGAACAATACGATGGGCATCGGCTTGGTCATCTTGCGTGTTTGTACCAGCGTAAGCAGCTCGAACAATTCGTCGAGGGTGCCGTAGCCACCGGGAAACACGATCACCGCTTTCGCAAGATAATAAAACCAAAACTTGCGCATGAAAAAATAGTGGAAGTGAAACCCCAGTCCGCGCGTGATGTAGGGGTTATCAAACTCTTCCGCAGGTAGCGAGATGGTCAGCCCGACATTTACGCCGCGCGCTTCGGAAGCGCCGCGGTTGGCGGCTTCCATGATGCCAGGTCCCCCGCCGGTGCAGACGACAAAACGTTTCTCGATGCTATCGAGCGCTTTCGACCATTGCGTGAGCCGGTACGCAAGCGTGCGCGCGGCTTCGTAATACGCAGACATCTTTAAGGCCACTTGCGCGGCTGCAAGGTCGCCGCCCGCGGACTCGGCCTGCTTGAGCGCGGCCTCTGCCTGCTCTCGCGACAGCGTGCGTGCCGAACCCATGAACACAATAGTGTCATCGACATGCTCTCGGTCGAAGCGGCTTTTGGGTTCGAGATATTCAGCAAGAATGCGCAGCTCGCGCCCGGCGCTGCTGTTGAGAAACGCTTCGTTGCGGTAGGCCTTGGGGATTTTTTCGCGCATGGGGTTACTTGGCTGACAGGTTAGAGCACTGCGACAGTGCTGCGATGGGGGTGGTTTTCATTCAAAACGTTCTCGTGTTTTTTGTGACCTGCCGCGTCGCGTCTGCAGTCAAGCTGAGCGCCGCTGATTATGCGGGCACGACCACGGGCGCAACTGCTTGCAGCATCCAGCGCACATACGCGGTCATTCGCGCATCCTCATGCTGTTGCCCCATCAATTGCACGCCCACCGGCATTCCATCCACGCCCAGCAGGGGCATCGTGACGCATGGCGCGTGCAGCATGGAGCTTGGTGTGTTGAACACCGAATCCCCAGTGGGGCGCGGCGCGAGTGGTTGGCCCGGCGTATCGCCCGGCCACAATGGCGCCGGGCCGGGACACGACAGCATGATGATCGCGTCGGCGAGGGGCGCCAGCGTTTGATGGCATTGCTGTGCCGCCGCGCGTTGCAACAGCAGCGCGCGGTAATCCTCGGGTGTCATGGCCACGGCTTTCTTAACCGTCGCCTTGAGCCGCGCGCTCACGCCTTGGGGAAAGCGCTCGACCAACGCCGCCTGATACCAGCGGTTCTCCCACGCCGTGATGGAATTCGCGATGTCGCTCGCGTTGCGTATCGATTGCTCCAGCGCTTCGATCCATGCGTGATCCTTGCGGCGCATTAACGTGATGCCCGCTCGGGCGAGGCTCTCCAGCAGCCTGTCGAAAGCGGTACGGGTTGCGGCATCGGTCGCGGCCCAGCCCGCCGACTCAATCACGATCAGTCGCTGTGGCTTCATCGCCTCGGGCGGCGTGGCCGGGCCGAACAGCCCGGGCTTGCCGGGATCACCGCCCGCGTGGCGCGCGATTTCGATGGCGACCTGCCACAGGTCTTCGATGCAGCCCGCGTGTACGCCGGTGGTACTCATGCTGGTGGTTTGACGTTCGCCGCGATTGATCGCGCCTTGCGTCGGTTTTAGCGCCACGTTGCCGCAGTACGCCGCCGGGCGAATGATCGAGCCGCCGACTTGCGTGCCGAGCGCCGCAGGCGCCATGTGCGATGCGATTGCCGCCGCCGAGCCGGACGATGATCCCCCGGGCGTGCAAGACGGATCAAATGGATTGGTGGTGGGGCCGGGCTGCGTGCCGCCGAGTTCCGCGGTGACGGTTTTGCCGAGGATCACTGCGCCGGCTTCGCGCAGCGCCCATACCGCCGCGTTGTCGCGATGCGTGGCGTTACCGCGATACGCTTCGCAGCCCATCTCGGTGGGCATGTCTTTGGTTTCAAGCAAATCCTTGATCGCGATGGGCATGCCGTCGATGGCGGATAGCGGCGTGCCGGCTTTCCAGCGCGCGCTGCTGGCGTCCGCCGCCGCACGCGCGTTGGTATCGTTCAAGACCACAAACGCTTTCACCACCGGTTCGCGTGCCGCGATGGTGGCGAGACAGCGTTCCAGGTAATCGCGTGGCGAATCACTGCCCGCGCGAAAACGCGCGGTGGCGTCGTGGAAAGTCAGCGCCTTGAAGGTGTGCGGATCATAGGTGCGCGGTGCAGTCATGAAGTGTTTCTCTCGGGTTTGTCGTTAATTATTTTTTAAAAACAATGGCTTGCGGTGTAATTCCGTGCGCAAAAAAGTGCGTGCTGCCCGCACCGCTTAATTCCGTTGCAGCCCCAGGGCGGGAATTATTTTCGCAAAGACTGTGAGTTCGCGCGCGAGTTTGTTGCGGAACTCGGCGGGCGAACTGCCGACGGGCGCGGCGCCCATGGCAGCCAGACGTTCCACGACATCGGCTTGCTTGAGCAGCTTGACCACTTCACCGTGCAGTTGACCGACGATGGCGCGGGGCGTCCCAGCGGGCGCGAGCAGTCCTTGCCATGGCGATGCTTCGACGCCGCTCACGCCGGATTCGTCAAAGGTGGGAATGTCGGGCAGGTACGGCGCGCGCTTCGACGCGGAAGTGGCGATGACTTTGATCTTGCCCGTTTTGACTTGCGGCAACATCGCGGTGGCCGTTATAAAAGAGATCTGCACTTCGCCGGATAACAGCGCAATCTGCGCCGCCGCGCCGCCTTTGTAGCTGATCGACGTGATGCTTTTTGTGGTACCGGTTTTCAGCTTGAAGATTTCCGCCGCGAGATGCGTCGAGCTGCCCGGTTGCGTGAACCCCGCCATCAGACCGCCGGGTTTGGCATGCGACAGCGCGACCAATTCCTTGATGGTGTTTGCCGTCACGCCGGGATGGACGATGAGAAACAGCGCCTGATCCGCGACTTCGCTGATCGGCGCGAAATCCTTTAGCACATCATAAGGCGGTTTGACGTGCAGAAACGGCGTGATGGTGAAGGCGGCAAACGCAAACAACAACGTGTAGCCGTCGGCGCGCGCCCGCGCAACGAGTTCGGAGGCGATCACGCCGCCGCCCGCGCGGTTGTCGATGACAATCGGGCGCCCGAGACTCTGGCTCAGGTTGGCGGACACAATGCGCGCCACGCCGTCATTGCTGCCGCCCGGCGGCGAGGGCACCAGCAGGCGTATGGGTTTGCCGGGGTACGCATCCGTCTGCGCATGGGTGAAGGCGGGCGTGCCCAGCAACATCGCAACAGTGGCAACCGTTACCCAGCGGCACAGGGTCATGGGCTTATTCAAAAAAGAACCGTCCGACTTTCACGCCTGCGAGCCACGGCTTGTCGCTGCCTTCGACTTCGATGCGGAATTCGACCTCCACGCGCAGCGATCCGTCGGGGCGTTCCTCGATGGCCAGCAGCTTCGAACGTGCGCGGATGCGCGAGCCGGTAAGCAGGGGTTGCAAAAAGCGGATGCGATCCCAGCCCTGATTCAGCGAATACTTGCGCGGGTAGCGGCTGTACGGCGAAATCGCGCGGCTCAGCTTCGGCAGAATGGCGATGCCCATGTTGCCCGGCGCGATGGTGTTGCCGAGTCTGGATTGTTTGCTGCGTTCGACGTCGGTGTGGATCCAGCCGGTTTCGCCCGTGAGATCAACATAATCGTCGATCCATTGTTGCGTCATCACATGCCATTCGCCCGGTTCTGCTTCGATACCGATGTCGCGGCGCATGGCGTCGATCACTTCCTGTTTTGTCATCATAACGAGGGCGCTTTCTGTGCTTTTTGGTGAGTGTGGTGAAACGCGGGAGACGTCGATCGCCAGTTACCAAGGAGGCTTACGGGTGTGAGGGGCGCGCGTTAGGTATTGATTTCACGGGTGTCAGCCGCGCGAGCGATTCATTGACCTGTGCCATGAGTTTCTCCACTTCCGCGCGGACCATGCTGTATTCCAGTGTGTCGCGCAATGTATTTATCTCGCATCCATCGTCTCCGGAGAGTTCGCCAATGCCCGTGCAAAAGCCGCCGGATTGCTATTCAACAGGTACTTGAAACCCGCCGCATCCAATGAATCACGCTGCGGATTTTGAAATGCCGCTTCTACAACGACAGGCATGCAGGCAGGATCGCGTTCAACGAAAGTGACGATGTCGCAGGCGGCGCCGGTGCTTTTGCGCAGCGCCGTCAGCGCGAGTTCCAGCGCGTCAGGGTCCGGCGCAAAGCTGCACAACAGGCCGATCTCCCGGTGGCCCGGCCGCCGCTTGAATTGCGTGAAAATTACCGGCCGCATGGATTCTGATAGTGCGGGCGCCGCCGCCAACATTGCGCTCAAGACTTTGCCGGAAAAGCATTGCATGTCTGCCAGTTGGTGCAATTCTTCCTGCGTGCAGCCGGTTGCGAAGTCGGCCAGCCTTTTCCAGCTTGCGGTAAACAGTAAAAGGTAAATCAAACTTTGCCGTCGCAACGGTTGCTGCAAGGGCGGCGCTGCTTGCAGCAATTCGGCAGCCCGCGCGGCCAGGCTGTTGGAAAATTCGTTGGACATTCGAGGGGCTTCCCAGCCAATCCAGAATTCGTGCAGCCTGAATACCGCGATGGCCTGTGCCATGACTGCCTCGCTGCTATCGGCAAGCAGAGGGGCAATCAAGTCCAGATGCTTGTAAATATCGGTACCGGCGCTGACTATGCCGCTTGCCCCCGATACGCGGATATCCACTGAAGCATCGGTAAGCCATTCCAGCAGCAGTGCATGTTCACAGCCAAGCACCTGTGCAGCGACGCCGGCGTAATGCGCTCGCTCCGCGGGGTCATTGCTTCGCTGGAAGCACGCGCGAAGTTCATCTACAAGCGCAGCCCCGCCGCACTTTCGGAGTGTTTCGGCGGCGCGTTCCCGCACGGCCATTTGGCTGCCGCCCGCCAGCGGCGCACCGCCTGTCCAGTCGTAGCTTTGGGGATCGTCGGGGTCTGGCGCCGTGCGATCGTCTCGCATCAGGTCGACGTAGTAGCTGACTTCACCCGGCGCTAGTGGTCCGCCTGCCGCACGTTGGCGTGCGGTCAGGCACAGATCTTCGACGGTTTTTAGGGGGCGCGGGTGGTCAGGCCTGTTCATGGCGTGATTTTAGCAATTGCGGCGTGGTTGCCTTCCCAGGCAACAAAAAAGGGTCAGGCATCGCTGCCTGACCCTTTGCGTGATAGCCACCGGTGCGGCGGATTGGCCGTTACGCCGGCGTAAACATCGGCACCGAGGAACCGTTCTCGGTTTTCTTGAATACCACTTTGACCTTCTGGCCGATTTTGAGCGCATCGAGGTCGCAATCGACGAAGTTGGTCATCATCTTCGGGCCTTCATCGAGCGTGACGTAGCCAATGGCGTATGGCACGGGGCCGCCGCGGCGCGTGACGCTGTAGGTGTAGATCACGCCGGTGCCTTTGGTTTGCATCCACTCGACATTGAGGCTGAAGCAGTGCGGGCAGATGCCGCGCGGATAGTGATGCACCTTGCCGCAGTCCTTGCACTTCTTGATCAGCAGCTTGCCATCGGCGCAGGCGTCGAAGTACGGCTGGTCGCCGGGGTTGAGCGCGGGGTCGCGCAGTTTACGGTCTTGAGCTGGAGTTGCCATGATTTATTCCCTTTCCCTTATTCCCGTTCCATGATCAGAGTGGCGCTGCCATGCCGATGGCCGAGCGCGCCGCCGGTGCCGTGCGCGAGCGCGATGTTGCAGTTGGGCACTTGCACCTTCGGATGCGCCTCGCCGCGCAGTTGGCGTACGGCTTCGATGATTTTGGTCATGCCGCCGCGGTTGGCCGGGTGGTTGTTGCACAGCCCGCCGCCGTCGGTGTTGAACGGCAGTTTGCCGCTGCCGGAAATCAGGTTGCCGTCCGAGACGAACTTGCCGCCTTCGCCTTTTTTGCAGAAGCCGAGGTCTTCAAGCTGCATCACCACCGTGATGGTGAAGCTGTCGTAGATCGACGCATATTTGATATCGGAGGGTTTCACGCCCGCCATTTCGAAGGCGCGCGGGCCGGTCCATGCGGCGCCGGAGTAGGTGAGGTCCACGTCGCCGGCCATCTGGCCCTTGGTGGATTCGCCGGCGCCGGTGATTTTGACCAGCGGCCGTTTCAGCTTTTTCGCGATTTCAGGGCGTGCCACGATCACGCCGCCACCGCCGTCGCTGACCACGCAACAATCCAGCCGGTGCAGCGGGTCGGAGATCATTGGCGAATTCACCACTTGTTCCACCGTGACCACGTCTTTCAACATCGCATTCGGGTTGTACTGCGCGTGATGCGACGCGGCCACCTTGACCCACGCCAGTTGTTCACTGGTGGTGCCGTATTGATACATGTGTCGCATGGCGCACATGGCGTAGAGGTTCACCGTTACAGGGCTATAGGGCATTTCAAAAGGCACGTCGGGCAGATTCACACCGCGATCGCGCACCTGCGTGCCGCTGCTGCCTTCGGAGTTGGGCCGTCCGGCGAGTGTCACCAGCGCGACGTTGCACTTGCCCGCGGCTATGGCTTCGGCCGCGTGCGCGACGTGTACCAGGTAAGAGCAGCCGCCCATGTCGGTGGAATCCACATGCTTCAATTGCTTGAAGTTCATGTAGTTCGCCAGGCTCCAGACGTTGGCGCCAGGCGCATCGCCGGCGACAAAAAAACCGTCGATGTCGTCCTTGGTGAGGCCCGCGTCTTCAAGCGTGCCCTTGGCGATTTCAGCATGCAGCTGGGATACGGAGTGGTTCGGCGCTTTTCGCAACGGATGCTCGTAAGCGCCTACGATATAGGCCTTGCCTTTGATGGACATGAATGGTTCCTCTTGTTGGTACCGGGTGAAACTGAAAATTACCGAATGGAAGCGAATAAAACCGAATGAAACCGATCACAATTTAACCCGAAATTGCGAAACCCACAAATGGCCAGGGATAGCTGTGCATTGCGCGTCGTAGACATGACGGCAAAGTTCAATTGGTGAATAATGAGCAGATAAATCACACGTTCCGGGGAGATAACACAATGATTCAACCATTCCGGTTCACCGTCGCAACGTTATGCGTGGCCGGTGGCGGGCTGCTCTCGTTGCCATTGCTTGCGCAGCAACCGCAGCCATTGCAGATGTGGCCGACAAAACCCATTCGCATGCTGGTGGGTTTTCCGCCCGGTGGACCGACCGATGTGGTGGCGCGCATCGTCAGCGAAAAAGCGGCGCAACAGATGGGCCAGCAGGTCGTTGTGGATAACCGCCCTGGCGCGGCAGGTAATATCGCGGTGGAAATCCTCACGCGATCGGCGGGTGACGGGCACACGCTGTTGTATTCATCGAACGCCATCGCGGTGTCGCCGGGGCTCTATTCGAAGCTGCCGTATGATCCGCTGAAAGACATCACGCCGGTGACGGAGGTTGGCGCGGGTTGCTTGATATTCATGGTGCATCCCTCGCTGCCGATCAAAACCACGGCGGAATTTATTGCCTACGCCAAGGCGCGTCCGGGGCAAATGAATTTTGCGTCCTCGGGCACCGGCACCAGCACGCATCTCGCGCCGGTGATGTTTTCGCAGCGCGTGGGTATCGCCACGCAGCACATTCCCTATAAAGGCACGGCGCCGTCGCTGGTGGACATGATTGGCGGGCGCGTGCAGTTCATGATGGGCGCGGTGTTGACGGCGGTGCCGCATGTGCGCGATGGCCGTCTGCGCGCACTGGGCGTCACGGGCAAGAAGCGCATCGCTTCACTGCCGGATTTGCGCACGCTGGATGAAGGCGATTTGCCAGGCTTCGTGGTGACCACGTGGCAGGGGATGTTCGCGCCCGCGAATGTGCCTGCGCCAGTACTTGCGCGCGTTAACGCCGAATTCGTGAAGGCCATCAAAAGTCCCGATCTGCGTCCGAAGATCGAGCAGCAGGACATGGAGCCCACCGCGCCGGGGCACGTCGAATTCAATGCCATGTACCGTGCCGAGCTTGCGCGCTGGACCCGGGTGGCGAAAGAGGCTGGTTTGAAGGCGGATTAGATGCTCTTGAGAATGAGGAGGACGACATGATTGTGGATCTGAATGCGTTTACCCCCTTATCGGCGCTGGCGGGGGGCGCGCTCATAGGCCTTGCGGCGGCGATATTCGCGTTGTTTAACGGACGCATTGCCGGCATCAGCAGCATACTTGGCGGGCTGCTGCGTCCAAAACCGGACGATATCGGCTGGCGTCTTGCGTTTGTGGCCGGATTGGTCATGGCCCCCATCGTTTATTCCGTGGTTGCCGCGTTGCCGTCGAGTCGCATAGAGGCCGGGGACGCGGTCCTGATCGGCGCCGGACTGCTTGTTGGAGTGGGCACGCGCTACGGCGCTGGCTGTACCAGTGGCCACGGGGTGTGCGGGTTGTCCCGTTTGTCCGCAAGATCACTGGTGGCGACCGTGGTATTTATGGCAGCGGGTTTCGCGACTGTATTCTTCACGCGGCACATTTGAGTGAAACCGGAGTTACGCCTGTGAACATTATTTTTTCTTTGTTGGCCGGGTTTCTTTTCGGCATGGGATTGATTGTTTCCGGCATGTCCGACCCCGCCAAGGTGCTGGGCTTTCTTGACCTCGCAGGAAAATGGGATCCTTCGCTCGCGCTGGTGATGGCTGGCGCTATAGCCGTGGGCGTCGGGGCGTTTGCGATTGCCAGGCGTCGCCAAGTCACGTGGCTGGGATTCCCGATGCTGTTGCCCGTGGCGCGTCACATCGACAGTCGTCTGGTCATCGGCAGCGCGCTGTTTGGCGTGGGTTGGGGGCTGGCTGGCATTTGCCCCGGCCCGGCCTTGGTACTGGTGGGGGCAGGGCTGCCCAAGGGGGTGGTGTTTGTGGCCGCCATGCTGGCGGGCATGGGTGTGTTCGAGGTGATTGAGCGGCTGGCGAACCGGAAGCCGCATTGACGGGCTAACGCGTTGCCGGACGAAAGATCAGAAAATACTGGTTTGGCAGAAACGCGTGTTCCTCCAACAGCACGTAACCCGCGGCAAGCATTTCTTTTTTCACGCGATCCGGCGCAATGCGGGCGGCGGGCGGCGGGCCTTCCGGTGAGTCCATGCGGAAATCGATAACCGCAACGCGCCCGTCCGGTTTGAGTGATTGCTGCAGCTGCCGAAAATATTTTTCGCGGCTATCGATGTGGTGATACACGTCGACGAGAAAGACCAGATCGGCTTTTTCCGTCAGTTTCGGATTGCCGGGCTCAGCGGCCAGCGCGACAACATTCTTGAGGCCTTCGCGTCTGGCGCGCTCACCCAGATACTTCACCATGTCCGGCTCGGTGTCGACGGCCAGCACGCGACCGCCGGGCGTCATGTGTGCAAATCGCATGGCAAAGTAGCCGGTGCCCGCGCCAATATCCGCAATCACGGCGTTGGGGCCGAGTTTGAGCGCCTGAATAACCTCGTGGGGTTTTTGCCAGGCATCGCGCTTCGGATCATCGAATTTCTTGGCCCATTCGGCGGCGTCGCTGAAACTGTGATGCCCGGTGTGATGCGATTGCGCGGCGTTGGCGGTGGTGGGTGACAGTGCAACTGTCGCCATCGTGAAGGCCAGCAGGGCCGCGAGACCGGGCGTTGCATTAATCAGCATGACTGTTTCTCGATTGATGGGGGTCGTTTCAAAGATTACCACGGACCCAGTGCAGTAATGCAGGCAGATCCAGGGCGCCCGACTGCCGGGCAACCTCGCGGCCTTCGCGAAACAGGGCGAGGGTTGGAATGCTGCGGATGTTGTAGCGTGCGGCAATGCCAGATTCGTCTTCGGTATTGACCTTTGTCAGACGCACGTGGGGTTCAAGTTCTGCCGCGGCGCGTTCAAATGCTGGCGCCATCATTCTGCAAGGGCCGCACCAGGGCGCCCAAAAGTCCACCAAAACCGGGACGCTGTTGCTGCAGATGTGACGATCGAAGTTTTGTGCGCCCAAGACGACGGGATGTGCCGTGAACAGCGGCTTTTTGCACCGGCCGCAATTTGCGGCCTCTTCCGTTCGTGCCGCCGGCACGCGATTGGTGGTGTCACAGTGCGGGCAAACAATTTGCAGCGTTGTCGAGGTAGTCATGTTCGGGGCTGGTTATAGAACAAAAATGTGGGCTCGCCATTCAAAAATCAAGAGCAACCTGCGAGCGATCCATCTCCGCGCATTCCACGATAGAACAACTTTTTCAAATAAAACAGCGGGTTGTGTTTCTCATTCCTGTAGGCAGGGTCTGTCCCCGCAAAGGCGGCAACGTCGATCGCATATAATGCGTCGCCATTCCAAGGTTGTAGTTCTATCGGCAACGAAATCGTCACACCCCATACAGGAGATTGCGGTAATGCTTATCGTAGATGCGCAGGTACACATCTGGACCAGCGGCACGCCGGTCCACATTCATCGTCAGACCAGTTCGTACACCCAGGACGAGTTACTGCGCGACATGGACACGGCGGGCGTCACCGCCGCGGTTCTGCATCCACCTAGCTGGGATGTCAACGCGAACGAGGTCGCGATCGCAGCCGCGAAGCAGCATCCGGATCGCCTGTCGGTGCTGGGATTCTTTGATGTGGCGAAACCGGAGAATCGCTCGCTGATTGATGCCTGGAAAAATCAGCCCGGCATGTTGGGTTTGAGATTTGCGTTTTTAAAACCCGGGGAAGAAAACCGCATGGTCGATGGCACACTCGACTGGTTGTGGCCGGCGGCGGAAAAAGCCGGCATACCCATTGGTTTGCTGGTGCCGAACCGATGCAAGGCGGTGGCCGCCGTGGCCGCAAAATATCCCGGCTTGAAAATACTGGTCGATCACATGGCGCGGCCGCGTTTCAGCGTGGACGACGCAGGGTTTTCCGATTTGCCGGAATTGCTCGCGCTGGCGAAGTTCCCGAACGTGGCCGTCAAAGCCACCGGCGGACCGAGCTATTCGACACATGTCTATCCGTATCGCAACATTCACCAATACATCAAACAGATTTTTGATGCCTTCGGCCCCGATCGAATGTTCTGGGGCACTGACATCACGCGCATGCCCTGCACGTATCGTCAATGCGTGACCATGTTCACCGAAGAAATGCCGTGGTTGAAGGGGCGTGATCTGGAATTGGTGATGGGGCGCGCGCTGTGCAACTTCATCGGGTGGAATTTGAAGGGATAATCATGGGGTAGAGGCGGCGCGCGTCATTGTGCGTCATTCCATGGCGCGGTCACCGCAGATCGAGGCGGCGGAAAGTATGGCACGCGGTATCGAAATAAAAAACGGCCCCGTTTCCGGGGCCGTTTTTTCGAACCGGCTATTCGAGCCAGCCGCGTAACGTTTAAGGCTATTCGTCCTCGCCGTAGTGGATGCGGCGATACGGCAGTGTTACCACGCTGCGCGACACGCGCACGTCGATCAGCATCGGGCCTGGATTGGCCAGCCACTCGGCGGTCGCCTTTTTCACTTCGTCCAGCGTACGGCACAACGCGCCGCGGCCGCCGAATGCGCGCGCCACGGCGCCGAGATCGGCGGTGGGGATGCACGAAGTTTCCACGGCCATGTCGTGTGCGTCGAGTTTGTAGTACTCGGCACCGAGACATTCATTGTTCATGCAGTAAATCAGCAGCGGCACCTTGTAACGCACCATGGTGTCGAAATCGCCGATGTGCATCATGGTGCTGGCATCGCCGTCCATCAGGATCGCCGGCTTCATGCCGGAGGCGATGACGGCGCCGACGGCTGCCGGCATCATCTGCCCTATGCAGCCGAAGAAATGCCCCGGCATCACGATGGGACGCGGCTTCCTGAACAGAATGTTGGTGAAGCCGGCGGTGCAGCCGCTGCCCGCAAAGAGGCTGATGTTGGTGGGGATCAGGTCGTCGAGCGCGAGGCACATCGGACGCGGATCGAGCGTGCCCGCGTCGATTTTGTACTCGTGACGGTCTTCCCACGCATTGGCGAGCTTTTCCTTCACTTCGCCGGTGCGGTAGCCCAGTTGCTTGAAGTTGCGCTTGGCGAGTTCGGCTTCGAGCGCGGCCACGCCGGCCTTGCCGTCGGATTGCACGTAGTGATCGGCGCCCTTGCCGCGCGGCAGCAACACATGCGCTTTGGGGTCGATGTGGATGAACTTCGCTTCCGGATACAGCAGGCCTTCGTGCGTGGTGTAACGGTTAAGGCTCGCGCCCACCGCGACCACGACATCGGAATCCGACAGCAGGTTCATTGCTGTTTTGGTGGCGTAGGTGCCCGAGATGCCGATGTGGTACTCGTCGTCGCCCAGCCAGTTCTTGGCTTGCAGCGTGGTGGCGATCAGTGCGCCCGTGCGTTGTGCGAGCTTGCGGATTTCGTCGCCCGCGTTTGCCCACTGGGCGCCGCGTCCCACCAGAATCACGGGGCGCTTTGCCTTCATCAGCATGTCCGCGGCTTGCTCAATCGCGGATTGATGCGGCGTGACGGTGCGCTTAGGAATGATGGCGGTGGACGGCACATAGGGATCGTCGTCGTCCCATTCTTTTTGCTGCAAATCGAGCGGCACGGAGAGCAGCACCGGACGCGATTGCGTGCGCGCAATGTAAAACGCCTTGCGCACGGCCTCGTCGGCATCCTGCGGCGTGCCCATGCGCACGAACGCGGCTTCGCAGCCGTGCGCGAACGCGGCCTGATCCAGCGCCTGCGTGTATTCGTCGTCGCTTACCGGATATTCGCCGCAAAACGCCACCACGGGTGAAGAGGCGCGCGCCGCGGTCACGAACGCGGTCGCCAGCTGCGTGGTGCCGGGGCCGCAGGTCGCGGTGCATACGCCCACCGAGCGGGTCGCCCGCGCCCAGCCGTCGGCCATGCCGAGGCCAACGCCTTCATGGCGCACTTCATGCATGATGATGCCGTTCTTGCTGTTGGCGTACTGCCAATACATGTTGCCGTCGCCCATCATGCCGAATACGTTGGTCGTGCCTTCGGCCTTGAAGGCCTGCGAAAGTCGTTCATACACCTTCATCGTCTACTCTCCTTGGAAAGTCCTGCCAGAAAAAAACTAACGTAAAACCGGATCGCGGTGAAATATGAAAGGCGTTCCCCGCGTAAAAAATATCGGAATATCGTTTGCCGTTACGCCGCCTTGGCGCCACCACAGCGTTCAGCCAGCTTCTCCGCAAAACTCGCGGTCATGCGCTTGATGACCAAATTCGCGCCGGATTCGATCAGATGCGCCAGCCGTCCGCTGAGTTCGCATTCGGCCTTGATGGGGATCGCGGTTTGCGGCGGCACGTCCTGGCCTTCAACCTTGAAGTGCATGGTGGTCTTGAACTTGGTGCCGCTGATGCCATCCTTGCCGCGGGCGGTGACGTTGCCCGACAGGTTGGCTGCGTCGTACTCGACCAGCACATTGGCGTTGAACGAAACCTTGGCCGGGCCGAATTTCACCGCCATCTTGGCGTTGAACGAGCCATCGTCCTGTTTGTCTCCCAGCACCGCACCCTCGACGCATTCGACGACCGCGCTGGGATCGGAAAGAATGGCCCATACCGCTTGCGGGGTCGAAGCGACTTCAATACGTTCGTTTACTTCAATCATGAATAGGTTTGCAGGTTTATTTTTGACCCGGTGCGCCGCCAATATGGAGCCAAGGCAACGCCGGAGAAGTGAAAATACGGATTGCCGATGATAACAATACCTGGGCGTCCACAGGAACGCCGATTGAGCAATTTATATTTTTATTTAAAAACAATGCGTTGCGAATTGCTGCGCGTGCGTGGTTATACGGTGTATCGCAATACGAACTCGTGAATTCGGAATACTCGAGGCGTATTTGCATTCGTGGCGCGCATTCGCGATGATGCCTGAAAAATCCGGAGCCCGACCCATGGCGAACGCCGCCGAAATACACACCCTCGCATCCACCGAAGACTTTGCCGAATTTGCCTACGCCAACGCATGGACTGATGGGCTGCCGGTGTTTCCGCCGACCCGCAAAGTGGTCAATGCGATGCTCGATTACCTGAAGCGTGATCCGCTGGACGAACTGGGCACGGTGTTTCCGGGCGACGGCGTAGCCACGATAGAAAACGTTGTGGCCAATTGCGCGATGGCGGGTTGCCTGCCGGAATACGTGCCAGTGGTGATCGCGGCGGTGCAATGCATCGCCGATCCGACGCTGCTGATCACCACCACGCAATCCACCGGCTCCGCGTCACTGTGTACGATAGTCAGCGGCTCTGCGGTGAGCCGCCTCAAATTTCACACGCGCGAATGGATCTTCGGACCCAACGGCGGGCGTGCCAACGCCACCATCGGTCGCGCGGTGCGATTGATTTTGTGGAACATCGGCCACGCGCATCCCGGCAAACTTATCAAGGGCACCATGGGCCATCCGGCGTCGTGGAGCTATTGCATAGGTGAAGAACAGGAACTCAGTCCGTGGGTGCCGCTGCATACCGATTTTGGCATCGCGCCGGAGGAGAGCGCCGTTACCGTGATGAAGGTGGGCGAACATTCGCAAATCGCTGTGCCGATCAACACCGTGGGGCTGAATGAATCGATCACGCTGCTCGCGCGCAACATTGGTCGTCTGGGCATCACCACCAGCGGCGGAAAACGCGGCTTTATTTTTGTGCTGAACCCGTCGCTCGCGCGCTCGTTCGCCGACGCGGGTTACTCGCGAGAGAAATTGCGCCACACCCTCGCCGAGCGCGCGTTCAAGTATTCGTATGACTGGCAAAACGACAGCAAGCAGGGCGAATCCAAGCCGTATGAGGATGTGGATCGCAACGCGCCGAGCGAGCGCAAGACCTTTGTGTGCGCCGTGCAGCCGGACGAAATTTATGTCACCGTCGGCGGCGGCGTCGCGCCACAGATGGGGCAATGTGTGTCGTTGTCGAGCCGCAGTTCGGCGGGGAGGCCATTTGTGACGAAGCCCATCCAATTTCCAGCGTGACCAGAATCATAAGGAGCCAACCATGATCGAACTCGTCAGCCCCATAGGCCACCCCCGCGTCGAAGCGCAAGCCGCGCGTCGCGCCATGGATACCCCGGTCGGCAAGCGCGTGGGATTCATCTGGAACCAGTATTCGGTTACCAAGAATTTCTGGCCGCGTCTTGAGCGCGCGATTGAAACGCAGTGTGCGCCGCCCGCCGTGCAGCGCGCCTACAAAACGAATACCTGGACGCCGCTGGAAAAACCCAAGTTTGATGCACTGGCCGCCGAGGTGGATTACCTGGTGGTCGGCGTCGGGGCTTGAGGCTCCTGCACCGGCGCCGCGGTCCGCGACGCATTTGCAGCTTGGAAAGTCGGCATCCCCGCCGTGGTGCTGGTACACGAGCCGTTTGCCATGCTTGCCAAAACGCAGTGCCAGGTGCTGGGCGCGAAAGACCCGCTGGTGCTGGTCTACAAGCAGGACGCGCCCGCGCGCGAGTCCGACGAAGACAGCGAAGCGAAAGCGCGTGATGTCGCTACGGACATCGTGCGACTGCTTTCGTCGCGGGGCTGAAAACACCGTGGCGGCTGCATTTTTTTGTTCGCGACGTGTCGAAGCGTGCGTATCGCTGCATCTCCAAGAAACCCCTTCCCCCTTGAGGGGGGAAGGTGGGGATGGGGGTGAAAATTGCGACTGTTAGCAGTCATCGTGGTCACAGCAATTTCCGCAACAACAACCTGGGCCCAAGACTACCCCACCCGCCCCATCCGCATCGTCACGTCCGAAGCGGGCGGCGGCAATGACTTGCAGGCGCGACTCGTAGCAAAAGGTTTATCAACCGCGCTCGGCCAGCAAGTTATCGTCGAAAACCGGCCCAGCGGCGTGATTCCCGGCGACATCGTTGCCAAGGCAACGCCCAACGGCTATACGCTGCTCCTTTATAACAACACCTTCTGGATTGGCCCGCTGATGCAGGCCACGCCATACGATCCGATTCGCGATTTTGCGGGTGTCACCACCGTCTCGGTATCGCCCAACATACTGGTGGTGAATCAGGCGGTGCCAGTGAAATCGGTCGCGGAACTGATCGCGCTCGCCAAGGCAAAACCCGGAGATCTCAATTACGCCTCCAGCGGCACCGGCGCCACCAGCCATCTTGCGGGCGAAATGTTGAAATCGATGGCCGGCATCAACATCGTGCGTATCAGCTACAAAGGCGCGGGGCAGGCGATGAACGATCTACTCGCGGGCCAGGTGCAGGTGGCGTTTCCCACCGCGGGCGCCGCCGCAGCCCACATGCGCGCGGGGCGCGTACGCGCACTGGCGGTAACCAGCCTCGAACCTTCGCCGCTGGCGCCCGGTTTGCCGACCGTGGCGTCGGTGGTGCCCGGTTATGAAACCACCGCGATCTACGGCTTGTTTGTGCCTGCCCGCACCCCGGCGACCCTGATCAACCGGCTGCACCGCGAGGCCGTGCAAGTGGTGAAGTCAGCGGAGGTCAAAGACAAGCTCCAGAGCGCCGCCGTGGAAACCGTCGGTGATACGCCGGATCAACTCATCGCCCGCGTCAAGGGTGACATGGCGCGCATGAAAAAGGTTATTGATGCGGCGGGGATCAGTGCGAAGTGAGGTTGTCGGCGGAGAGTGTCCGGTAATGGTTCAAAGTTTGCAAAACCGGATTTTGATTGACCACGCACTGAACGAACGGAATGATCCTGCGTGCAATTGGAAGTCATTCACCGCAAGGGCACTACCCGTTACCCGTTACTGATACGCGCGTTGCGCGGCGATTGCGCTATCCGTGGCGCGTTGCCATTCATCGCGCGCCGGAACGCCCAACGCAAATGCGTCGAGCAGTGCAACCGCCATGGCCCGTGTTTGGGTATCAAAGGTGAAGACCTCGGCGCTGCGAAATTCGCCGGCCTGCGACATCAGCGCCGACAGCAGGCGCGTGAGCAGGCGCGATGGCGGAAACGCTGGATTACGTTCGATGATTTGTACCGCGTCGCTTAGCGGATTGGGATACGCCGCCGAAGCCAGCGCTTGTACGCCGCGGCGAAGTTCTTCCTGAAAGCGCGTCACGGACAAGGTGTCCGTGGCCTTGGCCGCCGCCCGCACCGGCGATTGATCAGACAAGAAACCGCCGGGAAATCATGTCGCCTATCGTCAGGCACGCGGCGGCGCAAGCGAGGGCCATGATCAGGGCCACCGGGTCGAACACGTCCAGCAGGGGCTCCGGGTCGCCGAGCATGGGCGCAATCACACTGCCACCCAGGCAGGCACCGAATATGCCGATGACCATGGATGTTAACAAGCCACGTCTGGCATTTGCACCGATAAAGCGAAAACCGATCCAGCCCGCAAAGCCGCCGGCCGCCAACCACAGCATGAGATTCATTTTGCCTTGCCTGTTGATGCCACGATGGATCAGGAAATGGTGATGCGCCGCCGGGCCACGCCATCGGGCGTGCATGCGCAAACGGTGTGCTGCCAGTCTACGCGCTAAATGAAACTCCGGTGGGCCTACTTACCGCGCCGTACCGTTACCGGGGTGTGCGGTGACCCGCATTTGTTTATGAACCATGAAATAAGCCCCGCCGCGGCGGGGCTTACCTTATGACGTGCGAAACAATGGAACAGGGCTACATGCCCATGCCGCCCATCCCGCCCATCCCACCGCCGCCCATGCCACCACCGGCGGATTCTTCGCTGGCGGATTCGGCCACCATCGCGGCGGTCGTGAGGATCAGGCCCGCCACCGAAGCGGCGTTTTGCAGCGCGGCGCGGGTGACTTTGGTCGGATCGACGACGCCCATTTCGAGCATATCGCCATATTTGCCGGACTGCGCGTTGTAACCGTAGTTGCCTTTGCCTTCGACCACCTGGTTCAACACCACCGACGGTTCTTCACCGGCGTTGGATACGATGCAGCGCAGCGGCTCTTCAATCGCGCGCAACACGATCTGGATGCCTGAATCCTGATCGTGGTTGATGCCCTTGAGTTTGGCAAGTCCGGCGCGCGCACGCAGCAGGGCCACGCCGCCACCGGCGACGATACCTTCTTCCACTGCCGCCCGTGTTGAATGCAGTGCGTCCTCCACGCGCGCTTTTTTCTCCTTCATTTCGACTTCGGTCGCCGCGCCCACCTTGATCAGCGCCACGCCGCCGGCGAGTTTCGCCACGCGCTCTTGCAGTTTTTCCTTGTCGTAATCGCTGGTGGTGTCGTCAAGCTGCTTTCGCAAGGTTTTCACGCGCTCTTCGATGGCCTTGGTTTCGCCGGCGCCGTCGATGATGGTGGTGTTTTCCTTGCCTGCTTCGACACGCTTGGCCTGGCCCAGTTCTTTGAGCGTGACCTTGTCGAGCGCCAGCCCCACTTCTTCGGCGATGACGGTCGCGCCCGTGAGCACGGCGATGTCTTCCAGCATGGCCTTGCG
>DHVE01000001.1:22895-23174 GCA_002412495.1 Betaproteobacteria bacterium UBA5216 | reverse complement strand
CATGGCCTTGCGGCGATCACCGAAGCCCGGCGCCTTGACGGCACAGGTTTTAAGTATGCCGCGCAGATTGTTCACCACCAGGGTCGCCAGCGCTTCACCGTCGATGTCTTCGGCGATGATCAGCAGCGGCCGGCCGGCTTTCGCCACTAGCTCGAGCACGGGCAACAGATCGCGAATGCTGGAGAGTTTCTTCTCCGACAGCAGCACATAGGCGTTTTCCAGCACGGCCAGTTGCTTTTCGGCGGTGTTGATGAAATACGGCGACAGGTAGCCGCGGTC
>DHVE01000001.1:22201-22596 GCA_002412495.1 Betaproteobacteria bacterium UBA5216 | reverse complement strand
TCGAACTGCATGCCTTCCACCACTTCGAGTTCCATCTCCAGCGATTTGCCGTCTTCAACGGTGATCACGCCTTCCTTGCCGACTTTATCCATGGCTTCGGCGATTTTGTCGCCGATGGAGGAATCGGAATTGGCCGAGATCGACGCCACCTGCGCGATTTCCTTGCTGGTGGTGGTGGGCTTCGACAGTTTTTTCAGTTCCGCCACCACCGATGCCACGGCCAGATCGATGCCGCGTTTCAGATCCATCGGGTTCATGCCGGCGGCGACGTACTTCATGCCTTCCTTCACGATCGATTGCGCGAGCACGGTGGCGGTGGTTGTGCCATCGCCCGCGATGTCGGACGTTTTGCTGGCGACTTCTTTCACCATTTGCGCGCCCATGTTCTCGAACTT
>DHVE01000001.1:0-21882 GCA_002412495.1 Betaproteobacteria bacterium UBA5216 | reverse complement strand
TCGATTTCCTTGGCGACCGACACGCCATCTTTGGTAATGGTCGGCGCGCCGTACGAACGCTCCAGCACCACGTTACGGCCCTTGGGGCCGAGCGTCACCTTGACGGCATCGGCGAGTATGTTGACGCCCGCGACAATCTTGGTGCGGGCCGAATCATGAAACCGGACTTCTTTTGCAGCCATGTTGCTTCTCCTGGTTTACTTCGAAATTTCAATAACGCCCATGATGTCTTCTTCGCGCATGACCAGCAGTTCTTCACCGTCGACCTTCACGGTCTGCCCGGAGTATTTGCCGAACAACACGCGGTCGCCCACCTTGACGTCGATGGGCACAATCGTGCCGTCGTCCTGACGCTTGCCGGTGCCCACGGCTTTGACTTCGCCTTGCTCCGGCTTTTCAGCCACCGTGTCGGGAATGACAATGCCCGAGGCGGTTTTACGTTCTTCTTCCAATCGTTTGACGATGACCCGGTCGTGAATAGGACGGATTTTCATGGGTGGTGCTCCTGGGTGAACTGCTGTGATATCGAGCCGGAAGGTGCAGAAAGCGCGCCAATGCGCGCTGGCACTCGATGAGGTGGAGTGCTAATGATGTGCTATAAATACTTTAAAATCAATAACTTATTTGCGGTGAGCTGCGCACCGGGAATCGCCTGCATTTGCCTTTTAAATCAACGGTAAAGGGCCGTGTGATCATGCGAAGTGGTCGTGCTGCGCCAAATTTAGCAGCCACCAATTGACATCAAAATGGCTTCATTCATGTGACGCTTGGGGAAATCTCAGCGTCGCTGCCTGTGCGATTCCGCGCCGCTTGCGCGGGCACTCAGCAACTGGCTGCACCGCGAAACGGTGCAGGCCGCAAGATGCAATAAGCGCAGCGCATTGCGCCGCCTGCCGGGCATCACACAATACATACGGCGCAATGCGCTGCGCTTATTGACGCCCTACCGGTTACGTAAGTGGAGATTGTTCTACTGACTATTCAGTAGCGCATCCCACCCTACCGGCAACCGTATCTCCCGCGAAGTCGGCTGCGTATGACCGCCCTCCAGCACCATCAGCCGATTGCGATGCGGGTCGCCGCACACCATGATGTGCAGAATGTCGGGGCTCGACAGCACGCGCACGAGGTCATCCGGGTTGCCCATAAACTCCGGCGGGAATACGCCTTCTTCCGCGCGTTTGCGCGCGGTGGTGGGGATGATGTTGGTGTAGCGCACCACCCAATCAAAATCGGCGAGGCGCATGCGCGTGTGTTCATACACGTGGCGCTTTACGTCCTGCTTGGAGTAGCCCGCCTGCGCCAGTGATTTTGCCACGGGCGGCGACAGCAGCACGGTGATCATCACTGCTTCGGCGTCGGGTCCGCGTCCGGGGAAGTTGAATAACCGGGTCCTGCCGATGATTTCGCGGCTGATGAGTTCGAGCGCGACCTGTGCGCCCCCGCGATCCGGCGTGTCATAGGGCGAGGGGGCCGCGCCCCAATTGTTGGTAACGCCGAGGGTAACGGTGTTGGCGTTGCGATCAAAACCCTGTTCCACATGAAACGGCTCCCACGGATTGTCGCCGTCTTCATGCTCGCCCAGCGCAAACGCCAGCGGATAGCCGAAGGTGCCCATGTAACTGCCGCCCGGCCGAAAGCCGGCGATGTTGCGCACGATGAATCCGATGGCGCGGCCTATCGCCGGATTCGCGCCGCGTGAAATGGCTTGTGCGCCGCTTTCGATGCCGAGTTGTTTGGCCAGCGGGCCGTTGACCAGCACGAACGGAAAAATGCCGGATGAACTACCGATGTTGTTGAGGCTGCAGCGCTCGTCGCCCAGCGCTTCAACCGCCGCGATCAGCAATGGCATGTGGCGCGGCTCGCATCCAGCCATCACGGCATTGACGGCGATGTTCCAGGGGGTCGCGCGCAGGTTGGCGGATTGCAGGATGGCAATGGTTTCATCCGCCGCGCGTCCGCCGTGGCGCACGAACTGTTCCACTTTTTCGAGCGTTGGCGGCACGATGGGCAGGCCGTCGCTCCACTCTTTTTCGATGAAGTAGCGGTTGATTTCATCGGCTGTGCCGGTGCAAACGACGGTGCGCGGGTCCACGCGGTTGCGTGCGGCGCTGGTGCTGTCGCCGGTGGCTTGCGTCAGGCCGGCGACGATGCGGTCGATGAGCGTGTTTTCGATATTCTGTTCAATCTGTGCGGCGTTGTGGATGCCCAGCGGGCCGGGATATTCGGCGATGCGCAGATCGGCGATGCCGCCGGATTTGCCGGTGTGGCGTGCCAGATTGGAAAACCCGGTGGCCGTGACCACCACGGTGGGAATGCCGAGTTTCTCGGTTTCGACTGCCGGCCGCGCCGCGGCCGGAGCGCAAGTGCCTCAGGCCCCGTTGCCCGAGATCACCGCAACGCAGCCTTTCTCTCGGGCGAGTGCCGCGAGTTGCCGCGCGCGTTCCCGCTGCTCCTTGGGGTGGTCGCTGCCGGGCAGGTGCGGAAACTCGGTGTAGGGAATGATGTTCAGCCGCGGATAACGATCCTTCAGCAGCTTGCGGATGATCGGGAACGTGGTGTCGCCCTTGAATACGCCGTTCCAGATTTCGCCGACGGTTTTGCCGTTTAAATCATCAAGGCGCGGCGACGAAAGTTTTGCCTCAACAGCTTCGAGTCCCGCCGGGCTGACTACGCTTAGTTTTTCCATGGTGATGGCTTCTGCTGTGTCAAAGTTTTTGTTCCCGCTTCTTCAAGGCATGGGCATCTGTGCATCACAAAGAAACTCCTTCCCCCTTGAGGGGGGAAGGCGGGGATGGGGGTGAAATATTGCATTACAGCAAATGTCACGTTTACCCCCCATCCCAACCTTCCCCCGCAAGGGGGGAAGGAGACGTAAGGTGAGGATGTCCAGATACGCATGCCCGGAAGGGCGCGCGTTTCATCGCCAAAGTCTGACACAGTGGAACGACGCCGTGTTGCTCATTGCAAACTGAGCTTCAACTCCCGCGTAAGCCGCGTCCACTTTTCCAGATCGGCCTTGATGAACTGCGTGAATTCCGCTGGTGTGTTGCCTACCGGGTCCATGCCCAGCGCGACGCTACGTTCAACCACGGCCGGTTGCTTCAGCACTTTGACCACGTCGGCGTGTATCCGGTCGATGGCTTCGGCAGGCGTGCCCGCCGGCGCCACCAATCCCGACAAACCGCTGGCCGAGAAACCCGGATAGCCCATTTCAGCGATCGTGGGCACGTCGGGAACGCTCATTGAGCGCTTTGGGCTCGATACGCCCAGCGCGCGCAGCCGGCCTGATTTTACGTACGACAGGGTTGAAGGAATGGTGTTGAACGACACCGCGACTTCTCCGGCGAGCAGTGCCACACCGGAAAGCCCGCCGCTCTTGTAGGCCACGTGTACCAAATCGATGCCGGCGGTTTTGGCGAACAACTCCACCGCCAGATGCGAACTCGCGCCGTGGCCACCCGATCCGTAGTTGATCGCGCCGGGGCGCGCCTTGGCGAGCCGCACGAATTCGGGCAGCGATTTCACCGGCAGCGAGCGATGCACGACGAGTATATTGGTGAGCATCACCACCAGCGTGATCGCCGAAAAATCACGCAGCGTGTCGAACGGCAGTTTTTTGTAAAGACCGGGATTCACCGTGTGTCCCAGGTTCACCATCAGCAGCGTGTAACCGTCGGGCGGTGATTTGGCGGTGACTTCCGTGGCGAGCACGCCATTGGCGCCCGGCCGATTGTCGATAATCACGCGCTGGCCCAGCGCCTCGGACAGCGGTTGCACGATCAAGCGCGCGGTGACATCGGTGCCGCCGCCGGGTGCGAAGCCGACGATCATGCGCACGGGTTTGGAAGGGTAGGGCTGCGCATGCGCGTCTGGCAGCATGGAGCCAAGGCTGGCCACGGTCATCAGCGCAATCAGCGCGGCTGGTGAAATTTTCATGATGCGGCGGCAAGCGTGCGCCAAAAACAACACTGGCCGCGTTGCAAGGGTTGCATTGCGGCCAGCGTTATTTAACGGCGCCAGGCTTAGATCTTGCCGAGTGCTTCCAGCAATTCCTTGCTTTCCGGAATGGTGCCCGGTTCGTACACTTTCGCGTAACGCACCACGCCTTTTTCGTCGAGCACATAGGCCGCGCGCTTGTCGAAGCCTTTTTCCTCGTTCAACACACCGTAAGCCTTGCCGACCGCGGCATGCGGCCAGTAGTCCGACAGCAGCGGGAAAGGCAAGCCGCCCAGTTGTTCGGCCCACGCCTTGAGGCTGGGGATGGTGTCTGCGCTGATTTGCAGGATTTCAACGTTCAACTTCTTGAATGCGTCGTAGTTCTCACGGAACCCGGATACTTGATTTTTTCATCCACCGGTAAAGGCGAATGGCAGAAACGAAACAACGGTCTTGCGACCCTTGAAACTCGCGAGCGATACCGTGGCTCCGGTGTGCGCGGCGAGCGTGAAATCCGGCGCGACGGCGCCTACTTGCACGGACATGAGGGAACTCCTTGCTGGTTGGGTTGATGGGAAGCGAGAGACTACCTTTGCTGACCGAGAACAGCAACACTTTGCGCGTACGCGACGTAAATTTGGGGATAATCTGGTGTCGAAATACCATGACAAGGTTGGGGGAATTGATGATGACCAAACCGCGGATGAGCAAACAGGGATGGACCGCACGCGTCGCTGCCGCGATCGCGCTGTGTGTGCTGACGCATGGCAGCGTCGTGGCGCAGGGCATGACGACGCCGCCCGCGCCGAAATACCCGGTCAAGCCGGTGCGCATGCTGGGTGGCGCCTTCGGCAGCCCCAGCGACATCCTCGCGCGCATCATCGCGCCCAAATTGAGCGAACTGTGGGGCCAGCCGGTGGTGATCGAAAACCGTCCCGGCGCGGCCGGCACGATTGCAGCGGCGATTCTGTCGAAGGCCGCGCCCGATGGATACACCTTGCTGTTGATCTCGGCGCAATTCACCATCGGCGCGGCGATGACGCCGAATCTGCCGTATGACCCGATCAAGGATTTCGCCGGTGTTACGCAAATCGGCTACAGCACCAGCGTGCTGCCGGTGTATCCCACGCTGGGGCCGAAAACACTGAAAGATTTCATCGCCTACGCGCAGGCGCGGCCCGGCAAGATTTTGTTCAGTTCCGGCGGCGCGGGCAGCAGTACGCATCTGAACGCCGAGCGATTCAATTTCGCCGCAGGCATCAAGGCCGTGCATGTCGGCTACAAAGGAACGCCCGACGCGCTGCTGGAAGTGGCGGGCGGGCGCGTGCAATATTGTCTGGTGGGCCTGGGCTCGGCGCTGCCGCTGATCAAAAACAATCGATTGTTGCCACTGGCGGTGAGCACGCCGCAACGATCCCCCTTGCTGCCGGACGTGCCTGCGATTGCAGAAGTGCTTGCAGGCTACGGTCGCGACGGATCGCATTCGTTGCTCGCGCCGGCAGGCACGCCCATGGCGATTCGCAATCAGGTCAGCCGCGACGTGGCGCGCGTGTTTGAGCAACCGGACGTGAAAGAAAAACTGCTGGCGCAGGACTATCACCCCGCGCCCACCACGCCGCTGGAGCACGACAAAATATTGCGGGAGCAGATTCAGACGTTTGGCGAGGTGGCTAAGCGGCTGGGGTTGAAGAGCTAGAAAAAATAAATAAAAAAAAGGTTACGTTAATTCAACTGAAGACCGTCGAATTCGTTCGCCCGCACCAGCCGCTCGCGCGTGACCTCGGCAATGGTGTTCACACCCAGCAACGCCATGTCGCGATGAATTTCACCGCGCAGGATTTTGATCGCGTGCGCAACGCCGGCATCACCGGCGATCGAAGCGGCGTATAAAAACGGCCGCCCGACAAAACAGAATTTCGCGCCGAGCGCGAGCGCTTTCAGCACATCAGTGCCGCGACGGATGCCGCTGTCGATCATGATGGTCATGTCGCCCGCCTCGGCAACAATGCCGGGCAATACGCGCAGCGGCGCAATCGCGCCGTCGAGCTGGCGTCCGCCGTGGTTGGAGACGATGATGCCGTTGACGCCGTGGTCGCGCGCGACTTTCACGTCGTGTTTGTTGAGCACGCCCTTCAGCACCAGATTGCCTTTCCACAAGCGGCGGATTAACGCCAGATGCGGCCAGCACAAGCGATCCAGCCCGCCGCGCGGGCGCGCTGCCTCGCGTGAAATCATCGGCGAGCGCGGCCCCATGTTTTCCACATGCGGCATGCCGTGCAAAATCAGCGTGCGCAGCAGCATGCCGGTGAGCCAGCGCGGCCGCATGGCGATGTCCCAGATAAAACGCGGTGTCGGGCGGAACGGTTTGCGAAAACCGCTGCGCAGACTGAACTCAAGATTCGCAGAGACGGAAACATCCACCGTCACCACCAGCGTTTCATAGCCCGCGCGCGCCACGCGGTCAACGAGCTTGGTGATTTCGGCTTCATCGCCGGGAATGTAGGCCTGAAACCACGCCAGCGTCCCGGCCTCCTTAACCTTTTCGAGCGGGGTGAGCGCGGCACCCGACAGTATCATCGGAATGTTCGCCGCCGAGGTGGAGCGCGCCATCACGACGTCGCCCTGATAGGCGCCGAGAGAGATGCCTCCCATCGGCGACACGCCGAAGGGCGAATCGTAGGCGTGTCCGAACAGCGTGGTTTTTTGCGTGCGCTCGCCGGTGTTCACCATGGTTTTCGGCAGGAACGCGAGCGATTCATACGCGGCGCGATTGCCGCGCATGGAGTCTTCACGTTCCGCGCCGCTTTTGATGTAGCCGAAAATCGGACGCGGGATGTAAGCGCGCGCCGGCGCCTCGAAATCATCCAGCGAGAGTATGCCGCGCAAGGCGCGCGGCAGCGCCGGCTCGGGCGTGATTCGCGCCGTGGATTGCGAAAAGGAAATCGTATCGTTGGCTTCTTGCGCGGCGATGGACATGGGAAATCCTTGTTCCGGGAAGAGACGTTATGGTAGAGGCGCGACTGTTCTGCGTTATTCCGCGTTAAGCGAATACGGCGCGGCCAGACTTGCATCAGGGCCAGCTACATGGGGCGCCGCCGCACGCTAGTTTAAATAATTCTCGGAGAGCCGTTCATACTCGGCCTTGCCGATGAGCCGCGCCATTTCCTCCGGCGTGGCAAGGATGGGTTTGAGACCATCCGCGGTTCCGCCGTTGCGAAAGTGCGTATAGGTGTCGTGCATCGCCTTGGCGATTGCCGCCAGCACGGCGTGTCCTTGCAGACAAAACCGCACGCCACGCGCGGCGAGGTCGGCGCGCTTTAGACCCGCCGCAGAGCCGAGAATGATCGGGATGTTCACCGCGCCGCGGATGGCTTCGAGATCTTCGAGTTTTGCGAGGCCGGTGATAAACACGCCATCGACGCCGGAATTCGCGTACTCGCGAACGCGTGCAAGCACTTTGTCGAGGGGCTCGATGCGCAGTGACGCGGTGCGCGCCACCAGCACCAGCGACGGATCGCGGCGCGCGGCGAGGGCCGCCTTGAGCTTGCCCATCATCTCCGGCACGGAAATGAGTTGATCTTTGCCGTGCACGCCAAAGGGATGTGGCATTACGAGGTCTTCGATGGCAAGCCCGGCGAGCCCGGCGTGTTCGAGTTCTTCCACCGTGCGCATGACATTCAGCGCGTTGCCGTAGCCCTGATCGGCATCGACGAAAACGCTCAGATCGCAGGCGCGCGTGACGACGCGCACCTGCGCCGCGAATTCAGAGAGTGTTTGCAACGCAAGGTCAGGCGCGGCAAGCACAGTGGCGGCACTTACCGATCCGGACAGGATGCCGGTCTCGAAGCCCGCTGATTCGGCGACACGTGCCGACAGCGCGTCAAACACCGTCGCCGGCGAAACCAGTTCGTTGCCATTCAATATCGCGCGCAGGCGCTTGCGTTTGTCAGTTGGCGTCATGTGAGATATCTCCCTCCTGTGAAAGACCGATTGTAAAGGGATTGCCGCCACGCCGGGACAGGATGCCTACGCGGAGTTTTACACCTACGGGATGGATCATCCGCTCTTGAGCCGCGAAGTTTGCGCGGCACGAAATGTGCCTTTGTAAAAGCAATGCGCAATTGGGCGCGCCGTTTACCGGTATTGCCCACGTCTGCTATTGCAGTCAGTGACGCCCGCTTTATGGACTGGATGCGGCAATTCCTGCTCGATTGTTCATGCAGGTAGACAGGCGCGTGGCCTTCCCACAAAATCCGAACTTACTGTCTGTCGGCGTCGCCAGTAACACAATAAAAACAATAGGCAACGTTGACGCCCCACGTTATGCACGAACAGGGAAGAGTCTTGATGTCAATATTTCGCGCCACGGGTTGGGCGGCGGCGCTGGCGATGGCGCCAGTGTTTGTCGCGACGGCTGCCGCGCAAACCTATCCCGCCAAACCCATCCGCATCGTCGTGCCGTATCCGCCCGGCGGCGGCACCGATATTGTCGCGCGCACGCTGGCGCAGTTGATGACGCCTGCGATGGGCCAGCAGGTGGTGGTGGAAAATCGCGGTGGCGCGGGCGGTAACATCGGCATGGATGCCGTGGCGAAATCGCCGCCCGATGGCTACACACTGGTGTTCGCGATTACCGCGCAGTTGGCGGTGAACCCGAGTTTGTTTCCCAAGCTGCCGTATGACCTGATACGCGATTACGCGCCGATCACGCTGGCGGGTATTGCGCCGTACTTGCTGGTCATACACCCGTCGGTGCCGGCGAAGTCAATGAAGGATTTGCTCACGCTCGCACGCAATTCCCCTAATGAATTGCGGTATGGCTCGGCGGGCAACGGCAGCGGTTCGCACCTCGCGGGCGAGATGCTGAATTCGCTGGCGCGCGTGAAGACCATGCACATTCCGTACAAGGGCGGCGCACCGGCGATGACCGACTTGATCGCGGGGCAAGTGCAAATCAGCTACCTTACCTACACCTCGACCAGCAGCTTTTTGCGCACCGGTCGCTTGCGCGCGCTGGGCGTCACCACGGTCAAGCGCTCGCCGGTGCTGCCCGACCTGCCGGCGATTGCCGAATCCGTGCCCGGATACGATTCTTCGGTCTGGTACGGCGCGCTGGCGCCCGCGGGCACGCCGCCGGATATCGTTGCGCGCCTGAACCGCGAATTCGTCGCCGCGCTGAAGACGCAAGAATTGCGCACCCGGCTGACCTCGGAAGCGTTCGAGGCCATCGGCAGTACGCCCGAATATCTGGGGGATTACATGAAGAAGGAAATCGCGCGCTGGGCGAAGCTGGTAAAGGAAACCGGCGCGAAAATGGATTGATTCGATGATTCTGATCGGCATGATGGAACTCAAGGAAATAGCAAGCGATGTCCGCGCAACTGAATAACCACACCGAACTCAAACCCGCCGCCTACACGGATAAATTCATCGAGGTCGCCGGCCTCAAGCTGCATGTGCAGGATTTCGGCACGGCCGGCAAGCCGGCAATGCTCTGTGTGCATGGCGGTGCGGCGCACGCGCACTGGTTTGATTTCATCGCCAGCGGTTTTACCGCTGACTACCATGTGCGCGCCATCGATCAGCGCGGGCACGGCGATAGTGAATGGGATAAATCTCCCACGCCGGATTATTCGTATGGGCGCTACGCCGCCGATCTGAACGAGGCGGTCGACAAACTCGGGTTGCGCGATTTTGTTTTGGTGGGGCATTCGATGGGCGGCGTGGTATCCACCGTGTTTGCATCGACCTTTCCGGGGCGTGCCAAGGCGTTTATTCTGATCGACTCCACCATCTGCATGCCGCCGGATCGCATCGCCAATATGCACGCAGTGGGCAATCGCGAAGGCCGCCACTACGCCACGCAGGAAGAGTTTCTCGCGAATTACAAAGTGCGCCCCGCAGGCAGCGTGGCCACGCGCGAGGTGATACAGCACATCGCCCGGCACAGCGGCCGCCCGTTTGAAGACGGTCGCTGGCGTTACAAGGTGGATCGCAGAATTTACGCCATGCGCGAACGCATGGACAGTTTCCCGTACTGGAACAACATTAAAATTCCCGCGTTGCTGGTGAAGGGTGACCGCAGCGCGCGCATCACGCCTGAAGTGATTGCCGAAGTGAAATCACGCGCGCCGCAAGTCGAAGTGGCCGAGGTCTCCAACAGTGATCACCACGTGACGCTCGATAATCCGCTGGGCTTTGTACATGTGATGCGTGAATTTATTAATAAAAACAAATAGTTGGAGCTTTTAGACCGGCGGTTCGCCAGTGGGTGCTATAGGGACAAGTGGACGCTAGGTATAGAGTGGTCTGGTTAATTGGGTACCATCATCCGCAATATTTATAGAAGGGGGAGATCATGAAAAAGTTACTGGCCGCGGCCTCGCTGTCATGTATGTCTGCGTTCGCATGGGCGCAAACCGCCGATGAACTGATCAATAACGGCAAAAATCCGGACAACGTCACCACGTTCGGCATGGGCTACGACCTGAAGCAATACAGCCCGCTGAAGCAAATCAACAAGTCGAACATCAAACGGCTGGTGCCGGTATGGAGCGCGAGCCTTGCCAATGAGGCCGGCGAACACGCGCAGCCCACCATCTACAACGGCGTGATGTATGTGGTGAACGGCAATAACACCTTCGCGTTTGATGTCGCCACGGGCAAGCAACTGTGGCGCACGCCGGCCAACTACGATCGCGCGGCGTTGCGGGTCGCGGGCGGCGGCGCGCTGATGCGCGGCACGGCGACGATTTACAACGGCAAGTTGTTCCGGCAGCACGTCGATGCGCATGTTGTGGCGCTCGACATGAAAACCGGCAAGGAAATCTGGAAAACCAAGTTCGCCGAATGGAAAGAGGGCTACAAAGGCGTGGTGGCGCCGATCATCGCCAACGGCGTGCTGGTGTCGGGCATGGGCGGCGGCGACAGCACCACGCGCGGATTTATCGAGGGCTACGATCCAGAAACCGGCAAGCGGCTTTGGCGCACGCACACGGTACCGGCGCCTGGCGAAAAAGGTTCGGAGACTTGGCCCAATGCCAACAAGCCCGATGCATGGAAGTACGGCGGCGGCGCGACCTGGCAGTATGCCAACTACGATCCGCAACTCGATTTGATTTACGTCGGCACCGGCAACGCCGAGCCGTACAATCCGTCGTATCGCGAAGGCCAGGATTCGCTCTACACCGCAAGCATCATCGCGCTGCGGCCCAAGACCGGCGAAATGGTCTGGCACTACCAGTATGTGCCCAATGACAGTTATGACTACGATGCCACCGCGGAAAGCATCCTTGCCGATATGACGGTCGAGGGAAAACCGCGCAAGGTGCTGATCAATCCGCACAAGAACGGATTTCTGTATGTGCTGGATCGCACCAACGGCCAGTTGATCGCCGCCAATCCGTATGTGAAGGTAACTTGGGCGACGCATATCGACATGAAAACCGGCCGCCCCGTGCTGACCGACATTCTGCAAAAGGCGATGGCGGGCGAACAGGTGACGTTCTGGCCGGCGCGCGGTACCAATGCCACGCTCGCGGCGTTTAATCCGAATACCGGGCTGGTGTATCTGAATGCGTGGCACAAGGCGCGCATCATGAAGTTTGTCGAGGCCAAGCTGAATCTGGGCGCGGGTTATACCGGCGTTGAAACCACGTTCACCACGCCCGCCGGCGAGCCGGAAGGCCATCACAAGGCGATCAACCCGCTCACCGGTAAAGAGGTGTGGAGCGTACCTTTCCATGACGCCGTGAATTCGGCCGGCATGCTGGCCACCGATGGCGGATTATTGTTCACCGGCAAACTCACCGGCGAAGTCATCGCGCTCGACATCGAAAACGGCAAGCAGCTGTGGCAATTCAAAACCGGCTCCGGCATCAATGCCGCGCCGATTACTTACACCTACAAGGGTGTGCAATATGTAACGATCCTCTCGGGCATCGGCGGCAGCAATCCGCGGCGTTTCGCGGGCCGCCTGACAGCGCCGGGCGGTTCGGTTTGGACGTTTGCTTTGATGCCGGAATAAACAGGAGGAAACAGTGAGCAAAGTAAAGTACCTGGGATTGTTTTTTGCGGCGGTGCTGTTTACGGCCGCCAGCAATGCAAGAGCGCAAAGCGCCGACGAACTGCACAACAACAAAAACACTGACAACGTGTTGAGTTTCGGCATGAGCCCCGACATGAAAATGTGGAGCCCGCTGAAGCAGATCAACAAATCCAACGTCAAGCGTCTGGTGCCGGTTTGGCATTTCAGTACCGCCAACATCACCGGCGAACTGTCGCAACCGACCGTCTACAACGGCGTGATGTACGTGGTGAACGCGGAATGGACATTTGCCATCGACGTGGTCACCGGCCGGCAACTCTGGCGCACGCCGGTGAATTACGATCGCGGCGTGATGCGCGTGGCTTCGACCGGCGCGATCATGCGCGGCGCCGCGACCATCTACGACGGCAAGCTTTTTCGCCAGACGCTCGATGCACACGTGATGGCGCTCGACATGAAAACCGGCAAGGAAGTCTGGAAAACCAAGTTCTGCGAAACCTACGCGGAAGGTTGCCGGGGCGTGATCGCGCCGCAAGTGTTTAACGGCGTGCTGGTGTCGGGCATGGCGGGCGGCGACAGCACCAATCGCGGATTCGTCGATGGCTACGATCCCAACACCGGCAAGCGGCTGTGGCGTACCTGGACCATACCCGAGCCCGGCGAAAAAGGCTCGGAGACCTGGCCGCACAAAACCTGGCCGGATGCCTGGAAATACGGCGGCGGCGCGACATGGCAATCCTCGTCGTACGATCCGGAACTTGATTTACTCTACATCGGAACCGGCAACGCGCAGCCCTATAACCCGAAATACCGCGACGGCATGGACAGCCTGTGTACCACCTGCGTGCTCGCGCTACGGCCCAAGACTGGCCAAGTGGTGTGGTATTACCAGACCGTTCCCAACGACGTGTTTGATTTTGATGCCAATGCGGAATGGATGATCGCCGATCTGCCCATTGACGGAAAACCGCGCAAGGTGTTGATCAGCGCGCACAAGGGCGGATTTCTCTATGTGCTCGACCGAACCAACGGGCAGTTGATCGCTGCCAATCCCTATGTGCGCGTCAACTGGGCGAGCCACATCGACATGAAGACCGGCCGTCCGGTGATGACCGATCTGCTGGATCGTGCGTTGAAGGGGGAAACCGTGGATGTGTTTCCGTCACGCGGCACCAACGCCACGCTGATCGCGTTCAACCCGAAAACCAATCTGATTTATGCAAACACATGGAATCTTGCGCGCGTGCTGAAATACATCGATGTGAAGCATATACCGGGCGGCAACACCACCGGAATCCAGTCCACCGCCATGACGCCCAAGGGGGAGCCGCCGGGCCATCATCGCGCCATCGAACCGGTCACCGGCAAGGTGGTGTGGGAGGCGCCGCTTACGGAAGCGCCGAGTTCGGCGGGCATGCTCGCCACTGATGGCGGCTTGTTGTTTACCGGGCTGCTGACCGGCGAAATGGTCGCGCTCGACATCGAAAACGGTAAACGGCTGTGGCAGTTCCAGACGGGATCCAGCATCAACGCGCCGCCGATCACCTACACGTACAAGGGCGTGCAATACGTGTCGGTGCAGTCGGGCAAGGGCGGCGCTTCGGCGTCGCGCTATAACCAGAATGTGCCGGCGGGCGGTTCGGTCACCACGTTTGCGATCATGAAGGATTAGAGCAATAATGAAACATACAGGTATATTGACTGTGGTGTTGGCGCTGGCCTGCGCGGGTGCGGTGGCGCAGAACGCGCCGGTGACGCCGGAGCAAATCAACGCGGGCAGTGAGATTTACGCGCGCAACTGCGCCACCTGCCACGGCAACCGCATGAAAAATCCGGAGTGGGCGATTGATCTGGCGACTATCCCGAAGGATGACCGGCAGCGATTTATTCAATCCGTCACCAACGGCAAGGGTAATATGCCGCCATGGGGCGACGTGTTAAAGCCGGAAGAAATTGCCGCCTTGTGGGCGTATTTTTCGGCCGGAGAAAAGTAGAAGGGTAAAAGGGGTAGATTCACTTTGATCAACGGGAGAGAGAAGATGATGAAAAAGCTGCTGGTAACGACACTGCTGAGCGGCGCTTGCGCCATGAGTACCATGATCCACGCGCAAACCGCGGAAGAAATTCTCAATAAGAACAACAACACCGACAACGTGCTGAGTCACGGCATGGGCTACGACGCCCGGAGCTGGAGCACGCTGTCTCAGATCAACAAATCAAATGTGAAGCGGCTGGTGCCGGTGTGGAACTTCAGCCTTGCCAACGACATGGGCGAGCTGTCGCAGCCGACCGTTTACAACGGTGTGATGTATGTGGTCAATGGCAACTGGACTTTTGCCATTGATGTCGCGACGGGCCGTCAAATCTGGCGTACGCCGGTGCAATATGATCGTGCGGCGCTGCGCGTGACCACCGGCGGCGCATATCTGCGCGGGCATGCGACGATCTATAACGGCAAGCTGTACCGCCAGACCATCGATGCGCACATCCTTGCGCTCGATATGAAAACCGGCAAGGAAGTCTGGAAGACCAAGATTGCCGAATGGAAAGAAAGTTACGGCGGCATTGTTCAGCCGATGATTGCCAACGGCGTGCTGATTTCCGGCATCGCGGGCGGCGACCGCACCGCACGCGGTTTTGTTGATGGCTATGACCCCGAAACCGGCAAACAATTGTGGCGGCGCTGGACCGTACCTTCTCCGGGAGAACCGGGGTCGGAGACATGGCCGAACAAGGACATGCCCGATGCCTGGAAATACGGCGGCGGCGCGCCATGGCAACCGGCCACGTATGATCCGGAGATGGATCTGGTGTTTGTCGGTACCGGCAACGCCGAGCCGTATAACCCGAAATACCGCATGGGCATGGATAGCCTGTTTACTGCCAGCGTGATCGCGATCAAACCCAAGACCGGCGAGATGGCGTGGTACTACCAGTTCCTGCCCAATGACAGCTTCGACTTCGATGCCACGGCGGAAAATATCGTCGCCGACATTCAGATCGACGGCAAGCCGCGCAAGGTGCTGATCAACGTCAACAAAAACGGTTTTGTGTATGTGCTTGACCGCACGAACGGCAAGCCCATCGCCGCACATCCATTTACCAATCAAAACTGGGCGAAGTATATCGATCTGAAAACCGGCAAACCGGTGCTCACCGATCTGCTTGATCGCGCAATCAAGGGCGAGACCATCGATCTGAATCCGCGGCTGGGCACCAATGCCACGCTGTCCGCGTTCAACCAGAAAACCGGGATGCTGTATCTGAATTCATGGGAAATTTTCCGCGTGATGAAATTTGTGGACGTGAAGCTGCAAGTGGGCGCGAGCTACATCGGGGTGGATTCCAGCTCCAAAGTTCCCGAGATCACCGGCTATCACGTGGCGATGAATCCGCTTACCGGCAAAACCGCGTGGAAGATTCCGCTGCGCGACTTCGCGGTGTCGGCGGGCACGCTGGGTACCGATGGCGGATTGCTGTTCACCGGCAAGCTCACGGGCGAAGTGATCGCACTTGATCAGGCCGACGGCAAACAGTTGTGGCAGTTCAAAACCGGTTCCAGCGTCAACGCGCCGCCCATCACCTATACGCACAAGGGCGTGCAGTACGTGACGGTGCTGTCGGGACGCGGCGGCAGCAATCCCAGCCGCTCGGCGGGCAATGTCATCCCCACCGGTGGGTCGGTGTGGACGTTTGCATTGATGAAGGACTGATCGAAAGCGGCGTTTTAAGGCGCAATGCGCGGGTTGTAGAAGAATTCCCGCATCAGGAATTCTTCCAGCCCCGCGTTGTCCTGTTGCCGGGCGGATAGCGTCACCACTCTGTTCATGCGGTGCGAGCGCCACTGAAAATCGCCCTGCACATTGGCGCGGATGATTTCAATCATTTTGCGCACCACGGCCAGCTCGATGTTTTCATTGCCGCCTTTGCGCACTTCAACCAGTTGCTGCAGGTTGCGGCGTGCATCCGTGTGCCAACCGTTAAACATGAATTCGGCGTAATCGACGCCACGGCTTTTCATGGTGAAAATGCCGCCGCTGCGATTGGGGTCGTAACCCACGCCCTGGGCTTTCGCGGTGGACAGGTTAGCCACCGCCAGACGCGTGGCGCGTGCGTTTTCATCTTCAGCTGGCGCGGCGGCTGAAGGCTCGCCCCGCGCACGGCGGCGCGCCTCGACAAAGGCAGCGAAATCCTCGGCCGGCGGCGCGCGCATCGGTGGCGCTGGCGGTGGGGCGGTTTCGCCGGCCACGGGCGGTGCCGTTGCGATAACCGGGGGCGCGGGCGGGGGCGCGGGCGCACGTGGTGCGGGTGTCGCGGGTGCGCGTGCCACGGGGGGGGCGGGTGGCGCGGCGCGGCTTTGCGGCGGCGGTGGCACCACGATGGCCGGGGGCGGGCCCGGTATGGGCTCCAGCTTGACCGTTATCGATGGCGGCGTCAGATCGGGCAGCGGCTTTTGCATTTTCCATTGCCATAACACAGCCAGATGCAGCAGCACCGAAAACGCTATCGCAAGCTGGAACGACGAGATGGTGATGCCATCGCGCCGGTAGAGCTTGTTGTCCGCCCAGTCACGCATTGCGCGCGGGTTGCTGGTTTATAAAAAAAACATGTAAAAACATATGCTTATAATGCATCCGCTCAATGTAGTGTGACGACATCGGGCGCGGTGCGCAAGCCTACATTGAGCAGCGCAACGCGTTTGCCGAGCATCACCACGCTGCCTTGTCTGCGGTTATTGCCCGTGTCGCTATACTCGAAATCATAAGCGCGCTGCAGTTTCAGCCGCCCTTCGGTGTCGCGCGCCGGTTTCAGACTCACAATGCCGACGGTGTCATCGAGAAACAGCAGCCCCTCGGCTTCGCAGGCACGGCGCGACGCGCGCACGGCGGCCTCACGCGCTTCCAGGCTGTCGTACCACAGCCAGCCCAGCAGTAGGAGGACGAACAGTCCCAGGAGTTCCAGCATGATGCGTGAGTCTTGATTCGGCGGTTTTGGCGAAGCGGATAGTATGCCGGTTCGTGTATTCTTCGTGAAATAAAAAAGTGTGAGCAAACGTACCCGGAATCGCGAGGAAAATCCCATGTACCGGCATTCGTCTGTTTCAATATTTGTGGCGTTGCTGCTGACGGCGTTACCCCTGGCCGTACGGGCGCAAGGCTGGAAGCCCGAACAGCCGGTTGAAATCATCGTCAACTGCGCGCCCGGTTGCGGTCCCGACCGCATGGCGCGACTGATGCAGGCCGTGTTTCAGACGCACAAGTTCGTGGAAACCGCGGTCTCGGTGCAAAACCGCACCGGGGGCGGCGGCGCGGTGGCGCAAACGTATCTGAACCAGTTCGCGGGCAACGGCCATTATCTTTTTCACACCGGCAAATCGGTGTTGACCACGCATGCCATGGGGCGCAGTGTCGCGCCGTATACCGAACTCACGCCGGTGGCGAATTTGTTCGGCGAATACATCGGTGTGGCGGTGAAGGCGGATTCGCCGATAAAGTCAGGCCGCGATCTCATCGAGCGGCTGAAGAAAGATCCGGCTGCGTTGAGTTTTGGCATTGCCACCAGCATCGGCAACACCAATCACCAGGGCGTGGCGGGCGCGCTGAAAAGCGCGGGCGTCGATATCCGCAAGACGCGCAACGTGGTGTTTCAGTCAGGCGCGCTGGCGATTACCGCGATGCTCGGCGGTCACATCGACGCGGTGCCGGTGTCGGTGGGCAGTTGGGTGCCGCACATGAAAACGGGCGCGGTACGCGTGATCGCGGTCTCGTCGGCGCAGCGGCTGCCGGGATTTTTCGCGGGCATTCCCACCTGGCGCGAGCAGGGCGCGAATTCAGTGGTGTCGAACTGGCGCGGCGTGTTCGGGCCCAAAGGCATGAGCGCTCCCCAAGTGGCTTATTGGGAAAGTAATTTTCAGCGGCTGACGGAAACTCCCGAGTGGAAAAATGAAATGGTCACGCTGAACGGGCTTGCCGAATTCATGGGTGCGGCGCGGCTCAAAAAATACATGGAAGAAGATTACGCCGACATCAAGGCGTTTCTGGTCGACTTGGAGCTGGCGAAAAAATGAATGCGGTGACGCGACTGATCGGTATGCTGGCGTGCGTTTTGGCTTGCGAAGCCGCATGGGCTGCCACCGCAAGTTGGCGTCCCGAGCGTCCCGTGCGGTTGCTGGTGCCGCAAGCACCGGGCGGCGCCGCCGATGCCGCCGCGCGCGCGATCACGCCCAGGTTGCATGAAACGTTGGGGCAGCCCTGGGTGCTCGACAATCGCGGCGGCGCGGCGGGTAATATCGCCTCTGAAATCGTGGCGCGCGCCACGCCCGACGGGCACACCGTGTTTCTCGGCCTGAACACCATGGTCACCGTTAACCCGACGCTGTACAAGCTGTCGTTCGATGTGGCGACAGAACTGATTCCTGTCTGCCGCGTGACCTATGGGCAATACCTGTTGCTGATTCATCCGTCGGTCAAGGCCGACAATCTTAAATCGTTTATTGAACTGGCCAAGGCGCGCAGTGCGCCGATCAACTATTCATCGGCGGGCATGGGCTCCCCCTCGAACCTCGCGATGGAACTGTTCCGCATGCGCGCCGGCCTGAACATGACGCATATCCCGTACAAGGGCGGTGCACCGGCAACGGCGGCCCTGCTGGGCGGCGAGGTGCAAACGCATTTCACCAATCTGGTGTTGGCACTGCCGCACGTGCGATCCGGGCGATTGAAGGGCCTGGGCATTTCCGGGCCGAAACGCGTCGCGCTGGCGCCAGAGATGCCCACCATAGCCGAGCAGGGTTTCGCGGGCTTTGACGTGACCTCCTGGTATGGCTTGTTTTTGCCCGCGAAAACACCCGCGCCGATCGTGCGCACGCTCGAAGCCGAAACCGCCAAGGCGTTGGCGGCCCAGGAGGTGATTGAAATGATGTCGCGTCAGGGCATCGAAGCGGCGTTTCTGGCGCAGGCCGCGTTCGCCGAGCAGGTGCGGCGTGAAACCGCGACCTGGGCGAAAGTCATCCGCGACGCGAACATCAAAGCGCAGTAACGAGCTACGCAGTAGCGATTTATCGCGCGCGGCTTTTGGCCGGGGTTTTTTTCCTGCCGCTCAAATCCACCGTCGCACCGCCCTTGATCATGGCTTTGAGCACTGGTTCAAAAAATGGCGTGGTCTTCAGCACGCGGGTATCCTGCGTCACGATCTTGTCGGAATTTTTCACGCGGTAGGCGTGCCACGCCGGATCGGCAAACAGTTTTTTGCGCCGCCGCTCGCGGTCGTTCCAGTCTTTGTAAGCCCACATGTGCACGATCATGTTCTGCATGCCGACTTCGCTGACATAAAAGCCGACCATGTTGCCGAGGTGCTTGGTGATGATCGGCAGCGCCTCTTTTTCGTAAATTTTCAGAAAGCCGTGTACTTGATGTACGCGCAGGGTGTACATGCGTTCTTCGAGGATCATTTTTTCTCCTTCGGGGAAGATTGAGGGTGAGGTTGATCAATTGATTGTCGCAAGGCCGGATCATATTGGCCGTCGATCAGCACAAACAGGATTTTGCACGGCTTGTCCGAGCGATTCGCCCACGAGTGACTGGTGCCGCGCTGCACGACGACGTCGCCGTGTTTGAGCAGCACATCTTCGTCATCAAGGATCAGCGTCAGTTCGCCTTCGAGGATCACGGCGTAATCGATGGTCTCGGTGCGGTGCATGATGGGATGCCGCCCGCCACGCCCGTGCATGGACGCGTTTTCATTGCCCATGGCGCGAAAAATTTCACGCGCGGTCTCCGGCGACATGTCGCGGATTTCCTTCGGCTCGGGCGCCCATTCGGCGACGCGTATCACCGTGCCGCGCGGCGCGGGATGAATCGTGTCGGGGCCGGGAAACGTGGGGTCCGGCTCCGTGGCCGTGATCGGCGCGGGCATGGCGCCGGTGCGCCACACTTCGGTGGATTGATGGCCGGGGCGCAGCGGGTTTGTTTTTAATGTCGGCGTAAGGCCGTCGGACAACACAATCGCCTTGCCTGATTTGTCGTGGCCGGTGACGACTCTGCGGATGAAGCCTGTCATGGGTGTTTCGATACACTTTTACGTTTGGGGTTCGCGAAGGCTACAATAAAGCGACATGCCATGCCACGGTGCATGCCACGGTGCTTTGCCAGGGCAGAAAGGAATCGGTATGACGACGCAGGATGAGGCAGGCGTTTTACCATGACGTCCGACCCATGCATCTGTCTCGGCAACGACAGTCTTGCCGCCAAAGCGGCCATACGCAAGGCGCGGTGCGTTGCCGAATTGGCAGACGAATCGCACTTTATGGTGTCGATCCGGCGTTGTGATGCCTGCGGGCAGCATTTTCTGACGCTGTTTTGCGAATGCGTCGATTGGGCGGACGGGGACGATCCGCAAACGTGGGTGGCGGTTCCCGTGAGCACGGACGAAATGCGGCAACTGCAAACCGCGAATGTGGCAGCGGATGAAAATGCGATTCTGCGCGTCGTCACGTCGGAGCGGCGCTTGCTTCATCACGATATGCCCAAGGGTGCCGCGCCCAGGTTATCGTGGGTGACGCGTCCCCTGTTCATACCGGCGCATGATTGATCAATGACAAGGTCGCATGCGGACATGGCAAACTTGAATCGGTTAACGCCCTGACGGCTTTTCAGCCGCATGTCATGCCGGGGGTAGTGGCTCCGCGCCGGCCGCCGGCGCAACCTCGAACGCATTCAGCGTGGCGGTGATCACGCGGTAATGACCGATCAGCGCGGTCAACTCCACCAGCCACGGCGCGCCATGGGTATCGCGCAGGCGGTCGAACAGCGGTTGCGTGACACGGTGATTGCGCAGCACTTGTCGTGCGAAATCAATCGCGCCGGCATCGTCCGGCGCCAGTGACGTGGTGTCACCGTGATCGCGAACGAGGGTGATCGTGCTGTCCGGCACGCCCTCGCGACGTGCGGCGGCTGCGTGAGAAGCCCACACATAGGGGCAGTCGTGCTCGCGGGCAGCGACGATGGTGACCAACTCGCGCGTCCGCGCGGGCAACAGGGATGCAAAGCGCAGATAGTTGCTGACGTCGAACACGGTTTGGCACAGCGGCGGACTGTGCAGCAGCGCGGCGAAGGGGCCGCGCACGCTTTTGCGTCCTTCCGCGATGGTGTCGAATACCGGCGGCGCGGCGGGATCGGCTTGCATCGCCAGTTCACGCGAACTGAGCAGCGCAACGCGGGGCGCGCGGAGCGGCGCTCTGACATGCTCGCGCGGCACGAGTATACCGGCCTGCCGTTCAGGTAAAGGCTCCTTGCCCGCCGCAGGCAGCACCTCGAACGTGTTGAGCACCAAGGACAGGGCGCTGTAGCGGCCGATCCATCCGGTGAGTTCAACCATCCAGCGCGCGCCGTGCGTGGCAAGCAGCGGATCGAACACCGCGCTGTCAATACGGTTGTCGCGCAGCAGTTGACGTGTGTACTGAATGATGGCCGCTTCCCCGGCGGGCAGGCCGTCCGTCGTGTCATCGCGAGCCACCGCCACAAAGGTGGCTTCACTGACACCGGCCTTGCGTGCCTGTGGGACGTGCGCGGCCCACACGTACGCGCAGTCGTATACCCTTGCCGCCACGCTGACCGCCAGTTCCGCGTATTGCGGCGCGACGATGCTGCGGCGGTGCAGGTATTCGCCGACCTCGTTCCACGGTCGGGCGAGGCCGGGGCTGTGCAACATGATCGTGGAAGGGCCGCTGATTCGGCCGCGCAGCGCGGCGAGTTCCGCGAATAGCGGGTAGTGCGCCGGCGCGATGTCTTCTTTGTTCTGAATGAGTTTTACGCGAGCCATGGGGGCGTTTCCTGTGGCAATGGGTGCAATTTGCAATGCACGCTGATGGTGTAATGTTTCTACTTTGCTTTGCGGCG
>DHVE01000014.1:1603-4027 GCA_002412495.1 Betaproteobacteria bacterium UBA5216 | reverse complement strand
TCAAAATGACCGTGGAAACCGACCGCCTGATCGCCGCCGCGCCCGCATCCGTGCAGGAAGAGGCTTTCGAGCGCGCGTTGCGTCCGAAGCAGCTTGACGAATACATCGGCCAGGAAAAAATTCGCGGCCAGTTGTCGATATTTATCGAGGCCGCGCGGCGCCGCAAGGAGCCGCTGGATCACGTGCTGCTGTTCGGTCCGCCGGGCTTGGGCAAGACCACGCTCGCGCACATCATCGCGCGCGAGATGGGGGTTAACCTGCGGCATACCTCGGGGCCGGTGCTGGAGCGCGCGGGGGATCTCGCGGCGATACTGACCAATCTCGAACCGAACGATGTGTTGTTCATCGACGAGATTCATCGATTATCGCCGGTGGTGGAAGAAATTCTTTATCCCGCGCTCGAGGATTACCAGATCGACATCATGATTGGCGAAGGCCCGGCGGCGCGCTCGGTCAAGCTCGATCTGCCGCCGTTCACGCTGGTGGGCGCGACCACGCGCGCGGGCATGCTGACCAATCCGCTGCGCGATCGCTTTGGCATTGTTGCGCGGCTGGAGTTTTACACGGTTGAGGAATTGACGCGCATCGTGGCGCGATCGGCCAAGCTGCTTGAGGTGGATACCGATCCGAAAGGCGCGCGCGAAATCGCCGGGCGTTCGCGCGGCACGCCGCGTATTTCGAATCGCCTGTTGCGCCGCGTGCGTGACTTCGCGGAAGTGAAAGCCGATGGCAACATCAGCCGCGAGGTCGCCGACAACGCGCTGAAAATGCTGGATGTCGATTCGCTCGGCCTTGACGTGATGGACCGCAAGTTGCTGCTCGCAGTGATCGAGCGCTTCGACGGCGGCCCGGTGGGCGTCGATAACCTTGCCGCCGCCATCGGCGAAGAGCGCGACACGATTGAAGACGTGCTCGAGCCGTATCTCATTCAGCAGGGCTACTTGCAACGCACGCCGCGCGGCCGCATGGCGACCGCCAGCGCGTATCGTCACTTCGGGCTGGCGCAACCGAAGGGCGCGGTGACGCCCGACTTGTGGGATGCCGAATCCGCCGGCGGTCCGAAGTAAATTTTTTTGTGGCGGCGTAACCCCGATTCGCGGGCTGTGACGTTTGCAGCGTAGTGAACAGGGTAACAGGGCGCGGCACCCACTCTGGCACCTAGGGTTGCACGCAAGCTATGCATAATAATTGTTAAAAAACAATAACTTGTATAATGTCCGCGCGCATGTTGCAATGCGGTGCCGGGTGGTACCCAGCGGGACGAAGTGGTACTATTTCCCGCAGTACCGCGCGGTGCGGTACAACCGGAGAAACGCAGGCGCATGAACGATTTGTCGTTTAGCGAACAAAACAGTCCGCGGTTCGTGTGGCCTGTGCGTGTTTACTATGAAGATACCGACAGCGCGGGAGTGGTTTATTACGCCAACTATCTGCGCTATTTCGAACGCGCGCGCACCGAGTGGTTGCGCAGTCTCGGCTTTGAGCAACCCGATCTTGCGGCGCGGCACCAGATCGTGTTCGTCGTGCGTTCCATTACAGTCGAATATTTGCAGCCGGCGCATTTTAATGACGAATTGCAAATCACATTGGAACTCGGCGCGCCGGGCGCGAGTCAGATACGGTTCGAGCAGCGCGTGTTGCGCGGGGCGGACGTGCTGTGCGAGGCGCAAGTGCGCGTCGCCTGCGTGAGTCAACGCAACGCCAAGCCGATTAGAATACCCCAAGAAATCAGTCAGAGAATAAGGACAACATGACTCCCGGCACTCCAGGCATAACGCACGACATGTCGATATTGAGCCTGATCACCGGCGCCAGCGTGCTGGTGCAGGGCGTGATGGTGATCCTGCTGCTGGCCTCGCTGTTTTCGTGGTACTACATCTTTCTCAAATATTTTGCGTTGCGCCGTGCGACCGCGCTTGCTAACGAATTTGAAAAACAATTCTGGAGTGGCGCCGATCTGAATGATCTGCACCAGCGCGCGATGAATTCGCGCACCGACGCGGGCAGCATGGAGCGCATCTTTGAAGCGGGTTTCCGCGAGTTCATGAAGCTCCGCAAGCAGCCCGGCATGGACGTGCGCGCGGTCACCGACGGCACGCGCCGCGCCATGCGCGCCACCTATCAGCGCGAGATGGACGAACTCGAAGCGCATCTGTCGTTTCTGGCGTCGGTGGGTTCCGTCAGCCCGTATATCGGCTTGTTCGGCACCGTGTGGGGAATCATGAATTCGTTCCGCGGATTGTCGAACGTGGCGCAGGCCACGCTCGCGGCGGTGGCACCGGGCATTGCGGAAGCGCTGGTGGCCACCGCGATGGGTCTGTTCGCGGCAATACCGGCGGTGCTGGCGTATAACCGTTTTGCCGGCGACGTGAACCGGCTGGCAATACGGTACGATTCGTTCATGGAAGAGTTCTCCAACATCCT
>DHVE01000014.1:0-1259 GCA_002412495.1 Betaproteobacteria bacterium UBA5216 | reverse complement strand
CGCCTGATGAACCAGATCAACGTCGTGCCGTACATCGACGTGATGTTGGTGCTGCTGGTGATTTTCATGGTGACGGCACCGCTGGTGAATCCGGGCCAGATTGAATTGCCGCAGGTGGGCAAGACATCCGCGCCGCCGGTGCAGCCCATGGAGGTGTCGATCCGCAGCGATAAATCCATCTGGCTGCGTGACCGTTCGCAAGGCTCCAACGAGCATAAGGTCACGCGCGGTGATCTGGTGAAGGCGATCCGCGAAAAACAAAAAACCAATCCGGAGCAGGCCGTGGTTATCGCGGCCGACAAGGATGTGCGTTACGAAGCCGTGCTCGAGGTGATGGATACGCTGCAACAAAATCAGGTGACAAAAGTCGGCTTGCTCGCCAAGCCGCGCGGGGGTTAGGCAGCGCCATGAGCATGGGTGTCGCGATGAATGCCGTGCCGGGAATGTCCGTCACGCGCGGCGACAAAACCAAGGCGCGCGCGCTGGCGCTGGCGATGCATGTGGCTTTTATCGTGCTGCTGGTGTTCGGCGTGTCGTGGCAAAAAAAACCGGAAGCACCGGTGATGGCTGAACTGTGGAGCAGTTTGCCGCCGATGGCCGCACCCAAGGTGGAAGTGGCCCCGGAACCGCCGCCCGAACCCGAACCGCCCAAGCCCGCGCCGCGCGTTGAACCTCCGCCTGTGCCCAAGGCGGCGCCCACGCCGGTGGTCAAGCCCGACATCGCCGTCAAGGCAAAAGAAAAAGAAAAAAAAGCGCCGCCGAAAGTTGAAAAAAAGGTCGAGCCGAAACCCGAACCCAAAAAGCTTGAAGACGACAAAGCCGCACGTCTGAAAAAAGAAGCCGAAGCGAAAAAGGCCGAAGAGCGCGAACTGGAATTGAAAAAATTTCTCGCGGAAAAAGAAGCCAACACCAAAGCGGCCGCGCAGGCAGCGGAGCAAGGCAAGATCATCTCGGAGTACATGGAGCGCATTCGCAGCAAGGTGCGGCAGAATATTGTTGAGCCGCCGGGCTTGCAAGGTAACCCGACGGCGGAGTTCGACGTGGTGGTTATTCCCGGTGGCGAAGTGTTGTCGGTGCGGCTGGTGCGCTCCAGCGGCGTGCCCGCGTATGACGCGGCCGCCGAGCGCGCGATCATGAAATCCGCACCGCTGCCGCTGCCGCCCAATCCGGAACTTTTCTCGCGCTTTCGTGACCTACGCCTGAGCGTGCGGCCGAAGCAATAACAGTGACTCAATACAAAAAGACAAAAAACACAAGGT
>DHVE01000013.1 GCA_002412495.1 Betaproteobacteria bacterium UBA5216 | reverse complement strand
CCGCAATTCAGGGGAGCTTACGAAGGCATCGACTGTCTTACCTTTACTTCCCCCTCGATTGAACAGTGCGCCACGCCAGCGGAAGTTCATGGGCAAGCGAAACTAGTGCGAGCCGCGTTTACGGGTGCCGCGAAGATCGACCCACAATTCGAACTTGGGTGCGTCGTTGACTATTCCGTTAATCCTCCTAGGCGTCACGCCTTCCTTGAGGCGGGAACTGGAATAATGAAGACGACGGGGGGAAACGCTAGCCTTACTATTTCGCCACCGCCCGGATTGTCGGACAACGAACTAAGAGCATGGGAAGAGAAACGGGCCGAACAGGAGTACCAAGCGAAGTTGGAAAAGCAGCGCTCAAAACTTGAGCCGGTATTCAGGAGCCCCAAGGCGGCGCAGGTATTGGCGCTACTGGCCATTGAGCATCCGTCCGGAGTAGACGTCTACAAGATATACGAGTTAGTCGCGGGCAAGCCCGCCAACCGAAACGCATTCCATACTCAATTCGGGGTCTCGGCAGATCAATTCATGCGTTTCGAGGACGCAGTACATAGTCCGTCCGTCTCGGGAGACTGGGCGCGGCACGCCTATGATAAGCACTTGAGAACGGCTAACCCAATGTCACAGGGCGAAGCCGTGAATTTTGTGCGCGAACTTGCGGCCAAGTGGCTAGCGAGCGTGCGAACCGGTGCGGTGAAACCTTGATGGCGTACGGTGAGTACGTTGCCGTATGGTAAACACGTGTGGTAAATTGAAAATCAGCAGTAACGCTAAGTACTGATTTATAAAGGATATTTACCTTTTATTTTTATTGGCGGAGAGAGTGGGATTCGAACCCACGGTACGGCTTTCACCGTACACACGCTTTCCAGGCGTGCGACTTAAACCACTCATCCATCTCTCCGGAAGCGCCGATTTTAACAGATTGCGGCGAGATCACGGCGTGCTGTGATCCGGACATGCTGTTGGCCGGCAATTTCAGCGGCCGGCGGCTTCCAGATACAGGTAAATCTTTGCCGCGATCAGGGCAACTTCCGCCGCCAGCAGAATAAACAGTGCAACAAATCCAATGTGCTGATCGATCACGATGCGTGGTGTAATGGTGCGCGTGAGTTTCATGATCGGCGAAGTGATGGTTTTAAATAGAAAATAAATGGGGTTGGTATCGCGTTTGGCGCCCGCGAACAGATACAGGATGCCTTGTGCCACCAGCGCGAGCAGGGCTATCTCGTTGATTGCCTTGAGCATTACGACAAGTTGATACATGGTTCGAAATATCTCGCGGCTAATTCGTTCTGGATTGCGTGGCGGCAAGTAACTGTGCCGTCGCCTTTGGGTCGAACTGCCTGAGTCGATCCACAACTTCGGCAACTTTGTCGGTATGTCCGAGGGCGTGGTGCTGGATTCCCAATTCGTATAACGCGTGTGGATTCATGGGCTGTAATTTGGCCGCACGCTCAAAGGCGGTAATGGCCGCATCCCGTCGATCCAGCGCGGCGTACGATATGCCAAGACCGAACCATGCGCGATCGAGCGCAGGATTGTTTTTAACTGCGCAATCAAACTGCGCGATGGCATCGTCGTGACGCGCCTGTTTCTGGCGTATGAAGCCCAGGTTGAAATGCGTATTGGCGTCGTCGGGATGCCGCTGCAGCGTCGACTGAAATTGTTCAGCCGCAAGTTCGTATTCGCCCAGTTCGCCATATTGAAAACCGAGCGAATTCGCCGCCAGTTCATGCGCGGGATCCACGGACAAGACATCTTTGAGTGCGGCGATGGCCTTATCCCGTTTGTTGAGAAACAGGAAGAATCGTGCGCGACGAAAGTGCCACCAGGAGTGAAAGCTCATGGGGTAATTGTAGTTCAAATAACAAAGCCCGCCGAGGCGGGCTTTGTTGGAGACGAGGTACCCGTCTAACTTGCCTGAGACACGTGCGTGTCGCCGACCAAATTCGGGTAGCGCACATGCTCGACCAGTGCCTGTACCTTTTCATCGGGCGGCGCGGTCAGCAGGCTGACGATATATATGGTCAGCAGGCCCACCGGCAAGCCGAATACCCCGGCAGAGATCGGGTTAAGGCCAAACCACAGATCCATCTTCGGCACCCCCATGTTGGTAAAGAATGGGTAGGTGCGCAGCATGTAATACAGGCACACGCCCAATCCGGCCAGCATGCCGACAATGGCGCCCCACTTGTTGGCGCGTTTCCAGAATACGCCCAAGACAAGTGGCGGGAAGAACGCCGACGCCGCCAGCGAGAATGCCGCGCCCACGAGAAACAGAATGTCGCCCGGTTTGAGCGAGGTCACGAAGGCCGCGACCCCTGCGACAAAGATCAGCAGTACTTTGGAGATCGTCACGCGGGTTTTGGTGGTGGCTTGCGGGTCAATCATCTTGTAGTACAGATCATGCGACAGCGCGTTGGCGATAGTCAGCAGCAAACCGTCGGCCGTGGAAAGCGCCGCTGCCAATCCGCCTGCGGCCACCAGACCGGAGACCACGTAAGGCAGGCCCGCGATTTCCGGCGTCGCCAGCACGATCAAGTCACCGCCGATGACAATTTCAGCGAGCTGCACAATGCCATCTTTGTTGATGTCGGTAATATTAAGCAGCGATGGATCCACCTTGGCCCAAGCCGCCGCCCAAGCGGGTAGCGATGCGAAACTGCTGCCAACCAAGTTACTGTAGACGTCAAACTTCGCCAGCACCGCAAGGCAGGGCGCGGTGAAATAAAGCAGGAATATGAAGAACAACGACCAGAATACCGACACCCGCGCCTGTTGCACGCTGGGCGTGGTGTAGTAGCGCATGAGGATGTGGGGCAGGGCGGCCGTGCCGAACATCATGCAAAACACAATGCCGAGAAAGTTGATCTTTGCTGTGAAGCGAGCGTCTTCATCCTTACCGGGATACGGTTCCGCATGCGGGCGTGGCGGCGCGGCGCGCGCGGCCAAGCCTTTATCCTTGTTCCACTGCGCCTTGGCGGCAGCCTCGTCCTTGAAGTAGCCCGCCAACGCCTTTTCGGCGTCCGCGATTTTGGTGGCATCCATCGGCTCTGCGGCTTTGGCATCGGCCACTGCTTTTTCGAGCTTGGCCTTGCCTTCCGCAAACGACTTGGCGGGGTCTTTCAAGCCGGCATTGGCGGCAGCGGCGCGATCCTTGAAAATGTTGCGGACCTCGATCTCTTTGGGATCCGCGGTAATCTTTTTCTCAAGATCACCTACCTTCTGCAACACTGGACCATAGGCAATCTGAGGCACGGGGATACCGGTGTGCTTGATGCCCAGCCATACCACCGGTGTCAGGTAGGCAATAATCAGAATGATGTATTGCGCCACTTGCGTCCAGGTCACGGCCTTCATGCCGCCCAGCATGGAACACACCAGAATGCCGGCCAAGCCGACATACACGCCTACACCGAATTCAAGGCCCGTGAATCGGCTGGTGATCAGTCCCACGCCGTAGATCTGCGCGACGACGTACACAAATGAGCAGGTAATGGCGGCCAATATGCCGATCGAGCGGATGATGTTGCCGCCGTAGCGTTCGCCGAGAAAATCGGGAATGGTGAACTGACCGAATTTTCGCAGGTACGGCGCCAGCAGGAATGCCACCAGACAGTAGCCGCCGGTCCAGCCCATCACAAATGCCAGGCCGTCGAAGCCTGACAGATACAGCGTACCTGCCATGCCGATGAACGATGCGGCGCTCATCCAGTCAGCGCCGGTTGCCATGCCGTTGAAGAACGCGGGTACGCGGCGACCCGCCACGTAGTATTCCGAGACTTCCGCGGTGCGGCTCATGATGCCGATACCCGCATATAGCCCGATCGTGGCAGCGAGAAAGATGTAGCCGATTACCGCCCGGGACATGCCCATCTGTTCCGCTATGGCGAGGAATATCAGGAACGCGATAAAACCGCCCGTGTAAAAGGAATAGTATTTTTTCAGTTGCGCGTTAAACGCGCTATGCGTTGTGGCTTGGCTCATTCGATATCTCCTTCATCCACGCCGTACTCTTTGTCGAGTTTTTTCATGTGAAGGGCGTACACGCCAATGATGGCGACGTAAATGGCGAGCGATCCTTGGGCAGACATGTAAAATCCCAGCGGAAAGCCGAGGAAAGTGATGCTGTTTAATTCACGCGCATACCATCCCTCAATAAACGTGACGACAAACCAAACCGCGAGCAGTATGGCTGTAATTACCAGATTTTTTCGCCAGTATTCCTGGTGTTTTGCGCTAACTTGCACGGGCCTCTCCTTTGTTTTCGGTTGTATGACTCGAAAAATTCACCGCTCAAAGTCCCTTCGCGTAATAATATTATTAGGGTTCTGAACGCTGGTTTACCGCACGATAATGCTAGTCTCAAGTGCTTACAGAATCCTGAACTGCGGGTAATTATCTGGAATGGTCAGTTCTTGGTGCCTATAAAAACACATAAAAACAAATACTTACGAAATATCTGACGACTTGCGTATGGCCTTATTACCGCAAAACTGGCGCCTTGGTTCGCGGGCGGTGCCGTGAGAATCCTGATCGCCGAGGATGACGCGGCCTTGTCAGAAGCCTTGCGCTTTACATTGACGCAGGCGGGCTACGCGGTCGATTTGGCCGCCAACGGCGTTGCAGCCGATCAGGCGCTGAAGAACGATGTCTTCGGTTTGTTGATCCTGGATCTGGGGTTGCCCAAGCTCGATGGCTTCGCCGTGCTTAAACAACTGCGCAAGCATAACGCCACATTACCAGTGTTGATTCTGTCGGGACGTGAGCAGCCCGAGGATAAAGTCACCGGTCTCGATCTCGGCGCGGATGATTATCTGGTCAAGCCATTCAGTTTGAGCGAGCTTCAGGCCAGGGTTCGCGCGCTGCTGCGCCGGGGCGCCGGGGTGGCCGCCCCAACCCTGCACTACGGTGAACTGACTTTCGATACCGTCGACCGGGTGGCCAGCGTGTCCGGGCAGCCGCTGCCGCTGTCGATGCACGAGGCTGGCGTGCTGGAGGTACTGCTGCGGCGCTTCGGCCGCGTGGTAAGCAAGGAACAATTGGTCGAGCAACTGTACAGCTACGACAAGGAAGTCAGTCACAACGCCATCGAAGTCTACATTCATCGCGTGCGCAAGAAACTCGCGGGGTCGGGCGTGGAAGTGCGTACGCATTACGGGCGCGGTTATACGGTGGATTACGTGTCGCGTTAGCGGCGTTACCGTAAATCCTGTTCGTGCCTGGCGCGATTCCCTAAGGCTATCAGGATTCCGCCGACGGTCGCAACAGCCGCGTCACCGTTTCCAGAAACTCCCGCGTTCCAAACGGTTTGGTCATATAGGCATCCGCGCCGAGCGTGAGCCCCGCCTCGATTTCACCATCGCGTCCGCGCGCGCTCAGCATCAGAATTTTGGTGGCTCTCGTGCCGGGCGCTGCGCGCAGGCGCCGGCACAGTTCCAGCCCGTCGATACCTGGCAACATCACGTCCAGTACTACCAGGTCGAAGGACAGGTGGGCCAATGCAGCATGTGCCTTTTCGCCATGGTCGGAGATCGTGACATCGTATCCCGCATGGCGCAGCAGAAATTCCAGTGACAGTAAAATATGGGGGTCGTCTTCCACGACCAGAATTCGTTGTGCCACGCTGGATCAGCCGGACTGCCGGGTGCTGGCGTTCAGCAGCGCCAGCGTAAAGGAAAACGTCGCGCCCGTGCCCGACTGGCTTTCTACCCACAGCTTGCCGCCGAGACGTTCGATGATCTGCCGCGAGATCGCGAGTCCCAGTCCGCTGCCCTTGGGTTTTTCAGTGAGCGTGTCTCCTACCTGGCGAAACTTGTCGAAGATGACGGCTTGATCTTCAACGCTGATACCGATGCCGTTGTCGATAACACTGACGCGAAGCGCGTCGGGTTCACATTCCAGCGTGATCTTTACGTTGCCTTGCCCAGGCGTGCAAAACTTGGCGGCATTGGATAACAGATTCAGTAGAACCTGCATGACACGGTCTCGGTCGGAGACGATCTCGGGCGCATCGCGGGGCAAATCCACCGCCAGCGTTACGTTGCTGTCGCGGAACAGTTGCCCCACGGCCGATGCTGACTCCTGAATCACATCGCGCATGTCGAATTGAATCGATTGCCACTGCGTGTTGCCGGATTCTATTTTTGACAGGTCCAGCACTTGATTGATCAGGCGCGTTAGGCGCTCGGATTCGCGGATGACAATGCCAAGAAAATTTTCGCGCTGCTCGTCCGGCAACGTAGGATGGTCGCGCAGAATTTCGGTGAAGGCGCGTATCGAAGTAAGCGGGGTGCGCAATTCATGTGTGACGGTGGAAATGAAATCATCCTTCAGTCGATCAAGCTCTTGCAGGCGCGCATTGGCATTGCGCAGGTCATTGGTGGCAGCTTCCAGCTCGCGGGATTGGCGTTCAAGCTGCCGGCTGTAGGCCAGCACTTGGGAGGCCTCGTCGATGATGTGCATAACTTCATCGATGCCGAGCGGCTCTTCCGCGACAACGGACGCAATCATTACGCGGGCGCTTGCGCTGCCGATGGCGCCGGCGAGCAGTGATTCGGCGTGATGCACGGTGTCCGCGTCGGCGGGGATTTGTTCGATGGTGTTCGCACCGCGATAACGGGCATATTCGCTTAAGGTATCGTGGGCGCGCGCGGGGCCGAGAAAACGCTGCAGCAAGGCGAGCAAATCATGGATGGATGCACTGCCGCGCCAGAATCGCGAGCCCGCGGCAGGGGACTGCCGATAGGCATCCACAAACAATGCCGCCTGGCCGTGTTCCGATGCGTCAGGGCGGCGCAGTAGCGAAATCGCAATATAAAGGCCGATATTGGCGAACAGACTCCAGAATAAACAGTGAGAAATCTCGTCGAGGCCCTGCAAGCCGAACAATTGTTGCGGCTTTAGCAGATCGATACCCGCGAAGCCTTGCGTCAAAAAGGTTATGGGCAGCCAGCCGGATTTGGCGAATGACGGCAGCAGCAGGGTATAGAGCCATACCAGAAATCCCGCGCTTAACCCGCAGATTGCGCCCAGTCGGTTACCACCTTTCCAGAACAGGCCGCCGATAATGGCCGGCGCGAATTGCGCTACCGCTGAAAATGAAATTAATCCAATTGAAACAAGAGCATATGCTTCCCCGGCCAGGTAGAAGTAAACGTAACCCAAGGTCAAAATTCCGACAATCGCGCCGCGCCGGATGCCCAGCAACAGACGCGACAAATCCGGGCGTTCCGTGAGCCGCAACCAGCGCAGGCGTAACAACACGGGCATCACGAGGTCGTTGCATACCATCGTTGAAAGCGCGATGGTTTCCACAATGACCATCCCGGTTGCCGCGGACATGCCGCCGATAAACGCGAGCATCGCCACCCAGGGCTGCTTCTCCGCAATGGGTAATGTCAGCATAAAGGTATCGGCATCCACGCCCCCCGATGGAAATCGCAGTAGTCCGCCCAGCGCGATGGGCAGCACAAAAATATTGATGGCCAGCAAGTACAGCGGAAACAGCCAGATGGCTTTGTTCAGATGCCGTTCGTCGACGTTTTCCACCACGGCCACCTGAAACTGGCGCGGCAAGAACAGGATTGCGAACATCGACAATATCGTGAGCGACGCCCACGAAGTGTAGCTGCCGGATTCTCCGCCCAGCGCCAGCAGCGCATGTAATTGCGGAATTTCAGCGGCGCGCTGAAAAATATCGGTGAAGCCGTTATACATGCCGTACGTCACGAAGAGACCCACCGCGATAAAGGCAACCAGCTTGACCACGGATTCAAAAGCGATGGCGGCGACCAGGCCTTCATGCCGTTCGGTTGCGTCCAGGTGGCGCGTACCGAAAAGAATCGTGAACGCCGCCAGCATCATGGCGATATAAAAAGTGTTGTCGCCTATGAATAATTGCGCGTCGAGTTTTTCCGGCATGGCCACGCCCGGGTAATGCAGAATAATCGAGAAGCTGGTGGAAATGGCCTTCAGTTGCAGCGCGATGTAAGGCACGATGCCGACGACGGCGATGATGGTAACCAGCCCGCCCAGCAATTGGCTTTTGCCGTAGCGTGACGCGACAAAGTCCGCGATGGAGGTAATGCGATTGGCCTTGCTGATGCGGATCATTTTCAGCAGCAGAAACCACCACAATGCCGCCATCAGCGTGGGGCCCAGGTAAATGGGCAAAAAGCCAATGCCGGACGTCGCGGCACGTCCGACGCTGCCGTAAAACGTCCATGACGTGCAGTAAACGGCGAGCGACAGCGCGTAGATGTACGGGTTGGCGATCAGGCTGCGTCCGGCATCCGCGCGTTTGTCGCCATAGGCCGCGACCGCGAACAGCAATCCGACGTAAGCGAACGACGCGACGACAATGATGCCGCCAGTCAGCATGGCGTGTTATTCGCGGTTGCGGCGGTCAACCACCATCGCCATCAATCCGATAAGCAATGCCCATGCGCCGAACACGTAGCAGTAGAGCATGGGGATTCCGAAAAACGTGCCGTCGCGCGCAAACAG
>DHVE01000087.1 GCA_002412495.1 Betaproteobacteria bacterium UBA5216 | reverse complement strand
TTGGCGCTGGTCACCGCCAGCACGCGCAACTTACCGGAATGTATATGCGCCAGCGTGGACGCCACCGAGGTCAGCCCCACTTCGATTTCGCCCGACATCAACGCCACCATCGCCGGGCCGGCGCCCTTGTAGGCCACATGCGTCATTTTGACGCCGGTCATGTCGCACAACAACGCGCCGCCCAGATACGTGCCATTGGCGGTGGATCCGTAATTCAGCGCACCGGGACGCGCGCGAGCGAGCGCAATCAATTCCTTGATCGACTTTGCCGGCACCGCCGGATGCACCGCGACGCCATACGCGCCGGCGGTCAGCAGCGCGATGGGCACGAAGTCTTTATTCAAATCAAAACCGAGCCTGCGGTACAAGCTGACGCTGATGGCGTGGGTCACGCCGCTGAACACCAAGGTATGGCCATCCGGCGGGGACTTGGCCGCGATTTCCAGCGCGATGTTGCCACCCGCCCCTGATCGGTTGTCAATGATGACTTGCCGTGCCAGCGCCTGCGCCAGTGCGCCGCCAAACAGGCGCCCGGTGGAATCGGCGGCGCCGCCGGGTGAATTCGGCACGATCAGCCGGATCGGGGCGGAGGGGTATTGCGCATAGACGACCTGCGCCAACAAGCCGCACGCCATTAACACCGGCATGCGTCGCCAGCACCGCCTGCCGCAATCTTCTGTCAAAGTGCGCATGGCTGATTCCCCCTTGTCCGTCAGTGTTGCGAATATTGCACGCTTTTGCAACTCGCGCGCCGCTTGCCTACAATGGCGTCTCGCTTTGCACCTTTGTCACTTTGCCCCGGCCACACGCATGCAGCGCAGTTATATTGTCGATTCAGCCAACGCCCCCTGGAAACGCAGCGTCTCCGAGGGCGTGACGTTTGCCTGCCAGGTGTTGCTGTCGGGTGAGGACGGCGGTCCGGAAGCCCTGCGCTTTCGCTTTGACGATTGTCCCTCGGTGTATGCGCACATGCATCTAACCTCGCAGTTTCAGTTGCTGCTCTCTGGCGCGATGGATTTTCCGCGCGGCGTCAAGCATCTGGAATCGCTGGCGATTCATTACACCGATCACAACATGCCGTACGGCCCGTTCGCCGTATCGAAAAACCACGACATGCTGGTGTTGCATCCGCGCGCGGGCGGCATCATTTCCATGGCGAATCTCGATGCGCGGCGCCAGATCAATTTGCAGGGGCGGTTATACGCCGCGCTGGCCTCGGATTCGCCATGGGAACCCTTGCCGGGTATCGAGGACGGCACCTATAAATTTCTGATTCAACCTGGCTTCGGCCCGGCCGCCGTGGTGGCCCGTACACCTGCCCATGCAGCCTTGTCCATGCCCACGCCGGAATTTGGCCGCTACGAAGTCGTGCTCGAAGGCACGGTAATCGTGGAAGGCCAGGAAATCGGTGCGCCGGGTTTTCGTTATGTGCGCGGCGATCAACCCGTCGAACCCTTGCTCACCGGTGACGCCGGGGCGAGCGTGGCTTTTCTGACATTTGACAAGGATGCCCTCGAAGGCGGCATAATTAGCGGGAACTTGGCTGCAGAAGCGGCAGAAATGATGGCTCGGGCGATCTAACCAGCGTAACCAGCGACAGGAGGCACTGATGACAGAAACCCAGCAACCAACCGAAAAATTTCGCGTCGCCGTGTTTGCGGATTTTGTGTGTCCGTACAGCTTTCTCGCGGTGGAACAGATCGACCGCCTCGCGCGCGAATACGACGTGCAGCCGCTGTGGCGGCCGCACTGGCTGCATCCCGATACACCTCCCGAGGGCTGCCCACGCGAACAAACCGCGGATGCCAAGGCGCGCGCCGAACGGCGCGATGCCTGGATGAAAGAAATGGCACCCGATCAATACGCGCGCATGCGTTTCCCGGAAAACCGGCAGTACAGCTTTCGCGCCTTCGAAGCGCTGGAATACGCCAGTGATTACGAACTCGACTTCGCGTACAAAACCGCCGTGTACGATGTGATGTGGACCGAAGGCGGAGACATCGGGCAAATCGATACGCTGCTAAAAGCCGCCGAGCGCGTGGGTCTGGACGTGGACGAGTTGCAAGCCTGCCTCGAACAACGTACCTATGCCGAACGCGCGCTGGATGCGGTGAAACAGGCGCATCGTATCGGCATCACCAGCACGCCAACAATATTTTTGGGCCGTACGCGCATCAACGGCTGGCATTACTACGAGGTGCTGCAATCGGTGATGGAAAAACAGGGCGTGCAACCGAAGGTCGCGCTTGCCAGTTAGCCGATATTCAATTCACTATAACCACTGTTCGGCGAGCCGTCGAACCCTGTTTTACCACGATAGTGTGGATTGCGCGTTCATTCCGGCTTGATGCCGATATCGTCAATCACTTTTCCCCAGCGGACGTACTCGCTTTTAATGAACTCCGAGAACTGCGCCGGAGACGCGCTGGATTGCAGTTCGACGCCCTGTCCCGCATAGCGTTTACGTGTCTCCGGCGACTGCGCAAACTTGACGATTTCCGCATGAATGCGGGCCAGCATGTCGTTTGGCGTGCCGGCCGGTGCGAGCATGCCGTTGAAAATGCTCGCCTGAAATCCCGGCAACGTTTCACCGATGGCCGGCACGTCGGGCAACAGCGGTGTTCGCACCGGCGCCGTGACACCGAGCGCGCGCAACTTGCGGCCGCGCACGTGTTGCAGGGACGTGCTCATGTTGTCGAACTTCAGGGGAACCTGCCCGCCCAGCAAATCCAGATAGGCCGCGCCGTCACCGTTGTAGGGAATACGCACGATGCGCACACTCGCCATGCGATTAAAGAGTTCCAGCGCCAGATGCGACCCGGAGCCGTTCCCCGATGATCCGCAGTTGAGTTCTCCTGGGTGGGCTTTTGCGAACGCAATCAACGCCTTCACGCTTCTCACCGGCAAGGAGGGGTGTACGACCAGCAATTGATGCAAAGTCGCGATCAGACTCACCCCCGCAAAATCGCGCACCGGATCGTACGGTGGGTTACGCATCATCTTGGGCGCAACCAATGCGCTTTGCGCCACCATGATGAAGGTGTAGCCGTCCGGCGCCGCGCGCGCCGCCACGCCGAAACCGATGGTGCTGTTCGCGCCGGGGCGGTTCTCGACGATCATGCGCTGCCCAACACCTTCACTCACCTTGTCGGCCACCGCGCGGCCGATCAGATCGAGGTTACCGCCGGGCTGAACCGCCACGATCAGGCGCATGGGGCGCGTAGGATAGGTTTGCGCCGGCGCATTCGTGACCATGCAGCATAACGCCAACACCAATGCCGTCGAACGGGTTGCCATGGCTACAGTCGCAAATCGACGCATCGAAATCTCCTTGAACAGCGCGGATAGCGGCACATCGCCAACATCATAGGTCGCGAACGAACGCCCGAATTTCAGCCACGCACCGCTCCGGCGCAAGCAAGTTGACGCCATGACCATACCCCTCGAAAGCCACGATCTTTGCCCGCGGCATGCGCTCGCGCATGGCGCCGCGGTGCGATTCGTTCGCGATAATACTGCGATCACCGCCGAGGATCAGCGTCGGCGTGCGGATATCAGGTAAGCGCGGCCACAGATCGCCTTCCGCCACCATCTTGTCGATGCCATTCGCCACATGAATTGGCGTTTTGTCCATTTGCGCGATATACCACTCACACAACTCCGGCGACGCCTTCGACATATCGATGCGGTACGACAGTGTTTTGCGGCACCAACCGCCAAGGCCGTACTTGGCGAACGCGGCGGCACGCGTGCTCTCGCCCAGCGTGTAGGTCGAAGCAATCTCCGGCGCCCGTTTAACCGGTGTATCGCACAAGGTCAATGATTGCAGCCGGTCTGCATGGTTAAGTGCAGCCGTCATGCCGACAATGCCACCGGATGACTCGCCGACCCAATGCACGCGCTCAATGCCGAGCGCATCCATCAACCCCATTGCATCACCCGCCAGTTGATCAAAGGTGTAAACACTGCCGCCGGCCGGCTTGGTGGTCTCGCCGCAGCCGCGCGTATCAAACCGCAGCACGCGATAATCGCCGGCCAGCAGCGGCACCCACGATTGCCAGAACAGCATATTGCGCGCGTAACCGTGGTACAGCAAAAACGTGGGCAGTGGATCCGTGCGCCAGGGTTGCGTGTAGTCCGCAAGTTCATAGTGAATGTCGAGATCACCCACCTTGATTACGCTGTAGCGGTGCGTCGCTATCGTCGCCCTTGTCATTCTCAAATTCCTCGCCGCCCTTGAAGTGAATGTATTCTGCCATAGTGCCGGCGAGGTAGCCGATGGGGCATAATGGAATTCACTTAACCTAACGCTTTCATTCAAGTGATTCAAGCAAAACGCTTTACCACCCTTACCCGATGTCTGGGTTATGCGGCCGCACTGCTGATTGTCGCGTCAGCGAGAGCCAACGGGTATCCAGACAAACCGATACGGCTGATCGTCGGCTTTGTCGCGGGCGGGCCAGTCGATATCACGGCGCGTGCCGTGGGTGTCCGGCTATCGGAATCACTGCGTCAGCCGGTGGTGATCGATAATCGCGGCGGGGCAAGCGGCCTGTTGGCCAGTGAGCTGGTTGCCAAGGCCACGCCGGACGGCCATACCTTGCTGATGTGCTCCGCCAGCAATGCCATCACGGCTGCCGTTTCCAGCGGGCCCGGCCGAAACTTCTTGCGCGACTTTGCGCCGATAACGAAAGTAGCCATCATTACCAGCATTCTTGTGGTCAACCCCAAACTGCCGGCGAACACGGTCAAGGAGTTGATCGCGCTCGCTCTCGCGCAACCGGGGAAATTGAAATATGCCTCTACGGGCGTCGGCAGTTCCGCGCATCTGGCCGGCGAATTATTCAAAAGTGCGGCGGGCGTCGATATCGCGCACATCCCGTACAAAGGCGGCGGTCCGGCGGCGGTGGATCTCATCAGCGGCCAGGTGCAACTCACCTTCATCAGCGCGCCCGCCACCTTGCCGCACATCAAGTCCGGCCGCTTGCGCGCACTGGCGGTCACCAATGCGAAGCGTTCCACGCTGCTGCCCGAATTACCGACGCTTAGCGAATCCGGTTTACGCGGCTATGAATTCGAAGGCTGGCACGGCCTGTGCGCGCCGGCCACCACGCCACGCGTAATCGTCAATCAGTTGAACGGCGAGGTCGCCAAAATCGTTCGCCGGCCCGATGTCATTGCGCATCTGGCGGAAGGCGGCGCGGAAGCCATCGCCACCACGCCCGATGTGTTCGCAGCGCAATTGCGCGCCGAAATTGACAAGTGGACAAAGCTGGTCAAATCCGCTGGCATCAGAATGGAATGATCTATCCGATTTATCCGGAAAGCGCGGCGGCCAACTGCGCCATCAACTGCGCCAGATCACCAAACGCATTCAGCCGCGGCTGCGCGGCGATGCGCTGCGTGATAACGACATTCCTGAATTTGAGCAACGGATCATCGGCGCTCCCCGGCTCTTCATAAAACGTATCCAGGCCCAACCCGCCGAGATGGCCGCCCGCCAGCGCGTCGTGCAGCGCGTGCCGCTCCACGATATCGGCGCGTGAAATGTTCACCAGCCCCGCCCCGCGCTTCATGCGCGCGAGCTGGTCACGGCCGATGAGATGACGTGTCGCGGGTGTCAGCGGCACCGTGGGACATACCCAGTCACTCTCGGCCAGCAAGGCATCGAGTGTGCGGTATTGCGCATGCCATTCGCGTTCGTCCGCCGCCGGCAAGCGCGTGCGCTGGTAATAAACGATGTTCATGCCGAACGCGTGCGCGCGTGTCGCCAGCTCACGCCCGATTTCACCGAGGCCGATGATGCCCAGTGTCGCGCCGCACACATTGCGCATGCCGCCGACACGCACCCAATTGGAATTCGATGTGTAGCGGCGATCAAAGTGCTTCGGCGTGAAGCCGGCCGCGGTGAGTTGTTCCATGCTGAGCAAATTGGGCGTCTCGTTCAGCCGTTTCGCCAGCATCAGCATGAGCCCGAACGCGTATTCCGCGCATCCCACGTTGGCGCGGCGGCGCAGCGTCAACACTTTGATGCCGCGAGCGGCGCAGGCTTGCATGTCGATGTTGCGCAACACCGTGCCGTACTTCTGCACGACTTTTAACCGATCGGCCAGTGCGAGTTCCGCGTCGCCGATATTCAGCGATTCCGTCACCACCGCTCGTGCGCCCGGCAGCGCGGCACGCAATTCTTCCTGTGATGACACCAGCCGCACTTCCGCCGGATACAGTCCCGGCGCTCGTGCTCGCGCATCCGCGAGCCAACGCGGGTAATCCGGAATTTCATGCGCCACGAAATCGGCGATGGCCGCAGTACGCTCCGCATCTTCTTGCGGATCGAGAAAGGCTTGCAGCAGGCGCGGGAACGGGTCATTCTCCGCAACAATAATTTCTTTATTAATCATATAATTACAACAAGCCATCCAGAAATGTTTTCATTTCACCCACGCAGCGTTCGGGTGCCGAAAACGCGATGCCCTGCGAGTAGCCCTCGAACAGCACCAGCTTGGCGTTCGGCAAGGCGTTGCGCATTTGGATCATCTGCTCTTGCGGCGCGATGCTGCTTTTGTTGCCCGCCATGACCAGCACCGGCACGCGCACTTCGGCCAAGCGCGGGAACAGATTGCCCGCCGCGATCATCGCGTGCTGTGCGATCGCGATGTGACGCGTCGTTTTGTCGTGCTCAGCGATTGACCATTCCATCCATTCGCGAGACACCTTGTCCATGTCAATGCGATTCGCCAGCGTCTTGCGCGCCCAATGGCCCAGGCCGAATTGTTCGACCTCGGCTTCCGAAAAATTGTCATTGGCCGATTTCGGTAATTGAAACGGCGTGTTGCACAAGGTGATCGATGCAATACGCAGGGGGTGCGCCAGTGCCATCGCCAGCCCAACGTGTCCGCCCGAGGCTTCCGCGCCCCAATGCACTTTTTCAATGCCCAGATGATCCAGCAGACCGACCGCATCCCGCACCAGTAGATCCAGCGTATACGGCGCACCGCGCGGCGGCACGCCGGACGCGCCACAGCCGCGCGCATCCATACGCAACACGCGGTAGTGCCGCGCCAGCAACGGCACCCACTCGCGCCAGAAGTTGAGATTGCGGCCAAAGCCGTGATGCAGCAGGACGGTTTCGCTGGTGCGCCACGGATCGGTGTAATCCGTGATGTCGTAATGAATGTCGATGCCGGAGAGTTTGGCGATGGGCATGGAAATTTTACCGGCTATGCAGAAATGCTCAGTTCGACACTTCGAATTTGACCGTCTTCGCCAGATTGGTCCAGCGCTCAATCTCGGCGCTGAGGTAAGTCCCCATCTGCGCCGGACTGCTGCCGACCTGTTCCGCGCCGAGGGTCTTCAGGCGATCGCCCATGCCCGGCGTGCGCAATGCTTCCAATATGGCGGCGTTCAACCGTGCCACCACTTTCGGCGGCGTGCCCGCCGGCGCCAATGCGCCCAGCCACGTGTTGACCTCGAAGCCGGGTATCGCTGATTCCGCGATGGACGGTACATCGGGCAGCGTACGGCTGCGCTTGAGGCTGCTCACGCCCAACGCGCGCACCCGTCCGCTGCTGATGAACGCGTACGCCGCCGGGATGGTGGCAAACACAAAATCCAGCCGCCCGCTCACCAGATCGGTCATGAAGGCGCCCGCGCTTTTGTAGGGCACATGCGACAGTTGCAGACCGGCGGCATTGGCGAACATTTCCGTCACCAGATGATTGCCCGATCCATTGCCGACCGAGCCATAGTTCAGCGTGCCAGGCTTTGCCTTCGCCAGCGCAATCAGGTCTTTGGCCGAGTGCAAAGGGGAACCCGGCTGCACCACCAGCACCGCCGGCACGATGGCGATCAGGCTGATCGGCGAAAAATCCTTTTCCGCGTCATACGGCAGCTTCTTGAACAGGATCGGATTGGACGCCAGATTGGAGGCCGACACGAGAATGGTATAGCCGTCCGGCTGCGCCCTCGCCACCAACGTAAACGCCGGCAACCCCGCGCCGCCGCCGCGATTGTCGATCACGATCGATTGCCCGAGATTCGCGGAAATGGCCGGCGCGATCACGCGCGCCAGCACGTCGGCGCTGCCGCCGACGCCATAGGGTATGACGGCGCGCACCGGCCGATTCGGAAACTCCTGCGCCAGCGTAACTGGCACGCAGACGGCCAGCGCCAAGGCGCATGCCACGCGCGGACGCGGCGCCACGCGCATCAGTGCCACGGTGAAAAATGCACGGGCGTCATCAAGCTCGACTGAATGTCTTCCACCAATGCGCCATGCTGCTTGAGAAAATCACGCCATGCCGTGACTTGCAGCATGTCCGCCACCGGCAGCGCATTCGAATACGCCGAGAGGTGAACCACCTCGTTCACGTCACCGCTATTGCCCGTCCAGGTCGCCACCGCCGCGGCCCACAGCGGCGCGGGCAATTCATCCTGCAACAACGATGCCAGTGCGCGGGTCTTGCCGGGGCCGGTGCGAAAGATGCGCATCTCATACAGATTACCCTGAGTGGCCGGCAGCTTGGGGTCGGCCAGCGGCGTCAGCAAGCGCGATATCTGCCGGCGCATCAACGGCTGTGAATGCGGGAGATAGTCATTGCGCCACACGTCCTGTATTTGCAATTTGGCGCGCAACACCTCGCGCGTGGCCACCGACTCGTGCTCCCACAGATTGAACACACAATTGACCGCGCCGATTTCGCACGCCCAAAAGCCCAGCAGCTTGCCGTAATCGTCGCCGCGAAACGGCACGGCGACCTTTCCGGCATGGTTAATATAGTCGTCGAGTTTTCCCGCGGCTATTTCGTAAAAGCGCAGTTCATGCAGCATGGTGACAATTCCATTTAAAACCCACGGTGGCGTGGCAACAGGCTCGATTTTAGTCGAATGCCGTGTCGGCGTAATGCGGCGCGCAGCCTTGCGTAACGTGTCAGTCGTGATAATGTACGCGCTCAAACCTTGGGCATGACGCAATATTGTGCTTTGCCCTCACCGCCTATCAGAGTCAATCGCAATCAGGAGATTCGCCATGAAATCCAATTCCATCATGAAACCAAGCCGCCGGACGTTTCTTCAGGCGGCTGGCGCAGCCGTCTTCCTGGGCAATCTGCCGCTTGCAGCAATTGCGCAGAGCGGTGCATCCGGAAAGATGAAAATCGGCATTATCGGCTCCGGCCGCGTCGGCAGCGCCGTCGGCGGTGCGTGGGTCAAGGCTGGACACGAAGTGATGTTTTCGTCGCTGAATCTCGACGATGACAAGAAGCTGGCGGCAAGCCTCGGCGGCGGCGCGCGCGCCGGCACGACGCGCGAAGCGGCGGCGTTCGGCACCGTACTGTTGATTTCCGTGCCTTACAAGGCATTACCCAGCATTGGCAAGGATTTGGGCGATTTGCTTAAGGGCAAAATTGTCATCGACACCTCCAACCCCATCGTTGCGCGCGACGGCGACATGGCGGTCACTGCGCGTGAAAAAGGCGCCGGACAGTCGTCGCAGGAATTTCTGCCTGGCGCGCGCATCGTGCGCGCCTTCAATGCCATCGGTTATGCCCGAATGGCGGATGCCGCCAACCAGAAAGAACGCGTCGGCATGCCGATGGCGGGCGACGATCAGAACGCCATCGCCACCGCATCCGCGCTGATTCGCGATGTCGGGTACGAGCCGGTACTGGTAGGCACGCTCGCTACGATGGGCAAATACCTGATTCCCGGCACGCCACTGGCTGGCGAGCGTTCGCCCGATGAAGTACGCAAAATCGCGGTCACGCTGAAATAAAGCCGCGCGACCATTACAAAATCATCAGGAAACCATAATGATCTACGCGATGAGCGGAACCGAAGCGCTGGAAAAACGCCACGTGATTCATTCGCCCGGCACAGGCCTTGAACATTGGGCCACCACTTATTTTGGGCCACGAACGTCTCACGGCCCGGCGCCCGGCCCGCAAGCGACGATGACCGAAATGGCCGCCAACGAAACCATTGTGCCGCACTTTCATGGCGTAACCCAGTTTCAGTTGTTTCCCGCCGGATCTGGCACCATCGGCAAAGGCGATCCCATTGTTCCATTGATGGTGCAGTACAAAGACCGTCACACCGCGTATGGCCCGGTGGTGGCCGGGCCGCAAGGGTTGTCATTCATGGCCCTGCGCATCAAAACCGGCGATTCGGCGCCGGTGTACCTGGACAAACCGGGCTATCGAGAAAAGCTCAAACCCAGCAAGCGCCGCAACTGGTTTTCGCGGCCCGTCGTGCTCTCCACCGAACCGGTACTGCAATATCGCAAGGAGCCCTCGTGGGAGTCCCTGTTTGATCAATCTAAAATAGACGACGAAATGGCGGCGCATGTGCTAAGGCTCGGTGCGAACATGACCGCCATGGGCCCCGACCCGTCCAAGAGCGGTGGTTACTATCTGTTTGTCGCCAATGGCACACTGATCAATGCGGGCACGGAAATGCCGCTGTGGTCGATGGTGGTGGTGGAGTCAAATGAACCCGCGGTGGAAATCAAGGCCGGCGCAAGAGGGCTTGAAGTGCTGGTGTTGCAGTATCCGCGCGAAAATGATTAATGCCGTCGCGCGCGCCGGACATCGCGGTATCGCGGTTGCCCCGATTGGATAAATCGTCTGCGCTTTCGCCACGCGCACCCTGCCCATGCGACGGCGAACAACTGTACGCGGCGTGCTGCGGTCCGTGGCACGCGGGTTTGAGCGCCAGTGTACACGCGCCCACTCCCGAAGCGCTGATGCGCTCGCGCTACAGCGCCTATGTCATGGGCCTGATCGACTACCTAATGGCAACCTGGCATCCGTCCACATCGCCGGGTGATCTGGAACTCTCGCCTGTCAAATGGTTGGGACTGGAAGTGCGGCATACCGAGACCGGTGGCGATGCCGGCGTGGTAGAGTTTGTCGCGCGCTGCCGCACCAGCAACGGCGCGCAACGTCTGCACGAATCCAGCCGCTTTGTGCGCCAGGACGGACGCTGGTATTACATCGACGGCCACAGCTTGTAAGCGGTATTTTAATTCCGCCTACCCACGAGTGTCTCGTGCTCTATCCCGTAAGGAACGTTGGTTTTTGAACATGCGACCGGAAAAGTCGGCGCTGGGGCAATCACGCTTTAGCCGTTATCTCATATTGTGCACATCGAAAACGCGCATGACGGCAATACGCCACCACTACCGGTATATACGGCGGAAAAATCGCTCATGCGCTTCTGAAAAATTGTACATGAGGAAACTCGAGGCCAATAAGTATCGTTTTGCATCAAGCTACCAGACCAACCGAAACGCAGCGGTACGTTCCACTACGCGCGCGTCGGCGACTGCTTGGCGATCTCCACCGCGCGTGCGCGGTATTTGGCTGCTTCGTCCTTGCGCCCCAACGCCTCGCATACTTCGGCGAGATTGTTCAACGTGTGCACCAGACTCTGATTCGTCGGGCCCAGCGTTTTTTCCTTCATCGCCAGCGCGCGCCGAAAATACGGTTCGGCTTCCTTATGGCGCGATTGCGCGTGGAGATTGGCGCCGAGGTTATTCAGCGCGGTGGCGGTTTTGGGATCATCACCATGCAGTTTTTCGAAAAGTGGCAGCACCACGCGCTGCAGTTTCTCCGCCTCGGCGTATTTTTTCTGCGCCTGTAACACGTCCGCCAGATTGAGCATGGTCAACGCGGTGGTGGGGTGCGCAGCGCCGAGCGCCTTTTCGCGTATCGCCAGCGTGCGCTGGTACTGCTTTTCGGATTCCTCAAAGCGCTTTTGAATGCGCAATACCAGCGCGAGATTGCTCAGGCTCAGCGCCGTGTTGGGATGCACAGTGCCGAAAGTTTTCTCCGCCTCTACGAGTGACTCGCGCGCCGTCTGCTCTGCCTGTTTGAAAGCGCCGCTCTGCAGTTGCGGCATCACCTGATCGGTCAGTGCCTTCCATTCACTCTCGCCGGCTGTGGCAAACGCACTGGCCAGCGTCAAGAGAGGCAATAAAAGTCCATTAAAAAACATTAACTTACGTATATCCATTCGAATAAACCAGCCGCACGTTTTCCGGTTTCACCCATTCGCCCAGCGACGCAATCAATTCATCGCGCGGATACACTTTCCAATCCTCGCCGAGGCTGATTTCGCAGCGTCCGGTCTGGTTGTGATACTCAATGGCGACCGGGCATGGCCCTTTCAAATGCGGCGTGAGCAGCGCGCGCAACTTCGCGCCCGATGATTGGCCGTTGCAGGTGATTTTCAGCGCGCGCGCGAACTGCTCGCGCGCTTTTTGCAGATCGAACAGTTTCTCCGCCGAGATGCGCAGGCTTTCCGATTCGTCGTACATCGATTTAGTGACTTTGCCCTCGACCACGATCAGGGTGTCTTCCTTCAGCCAATGGCGGTGCTGCTCGAATAATTCGTTAAACACCGTCAGTTCGATGCGCGCATAGCTGTCGTCGAGCGCCAGTATCGCCATGCGCCCACGCCGTGTCATCTGGATGCGTTGACTCACGATGATGCCCGCCAGCATCACCGGCTGCGCTTGTGGTGAAATTTGATCCAGTCGCGTCGAGGCAAAACCGCGCAGCTCGGCCTCGTAATAGCGGAACGGATGCCCGGACAGGTAAAAACCCAGCGCGGTTTTTTCCTGCTTCAGGCGTTCAAGATCATTCCAGCGCGATATATTCACCAGATGCACGGTGGGCCGATGATCCTGCACATCACCGAAGAGATTGGTCTGATTCGCGTTGCGGCTCGCCTGCTCCGCGCTTTCGAGTGCAAGGCCCACCGAGGCCAGTAGTGCCGCGCGATTGTCATCGACGCTGTCGAACGCACCGGCGCGCACCAGCGATTCGACCACGCGCCGGTTGACGATACGGTTGTCCACGCGATGACAGAAATCAAACAAATCCTTGTACGGGCCGTTTTTGTCGCGCTCCTCGATGATATGGGTAATCGCGCCTTCGCCGGTGCCTTTGATGGCGCCCAGCCCGTAGCGGATGCGCTTGGTATCGACCGGCGCAAATCGATAGCCGCCGCTGTTCACATCCGGCGCAAGTATGTCGAGCTTGTTGGCGCGCGCGTCGTCATGCAACTGCTGCACCTTGTCGGTGTCATTCATCACCGCCGACATGTTGGCAGCCATGAACGCGGCCGCGTGGTGCGCCTTCATGTACGCGGTCTGGTAGGCCACTAGCGCGTACGCCGCCGCGTGCGATTTATTGAAGCCGTAACCCGCGAACTTTTCCATCAAGTCAAACAGCTCGTCCGCCTTGCGGCGCGACAGGCCATTTTTTTCGGCGCCGGCGGCAAACAGATCGCGATGCTCGGCCATCTCTTCGGCTTTTTTCTTGCCCATCGCGCGGCGCAGCAGATCGGCGCCCCCAAGGCTGTAGCCGCCGATGATCTGCGCCATCTGCATCACCTGCTCCTGGTAAATCATGATGCCGTAGGATTCGGAGAGGATGTCCTTCACGCGCGGATCGGGATACTCAAATCGCTTGCCGTGCTTGCGGTCGCAGAACTCGGGAATCAGTTCCATCGGGCCGGGGCGATACAACGACACCAAGGCGATAATGTCGCCGAACCGGTCGGGACGTGCGCGTTTCAACAGATCGCGCATGCCGCTCGATTCAAACTGGAATATCGCCGTGGTGTTTGCCGTGGCGAACATGCGGTACGATGCCGCATCGTCCAGCGGTAACTCATGCAGCGCGAAGGTGGATTCCGGATCGAGCTGCTTCACATACCGCACGGCCCAATCCAGAATGGTCAGCGTGGTGAGGCCCAGAAAGTCGAACTTCACCAGGCCGATGGCTTCGACGTCGTCCTTGTCAAACTGGCTGACGGCGGAATCCGACGCATCGGCCACGTACAGCGGACAAAAATCGGTGAGCTTGCCCGGCGCGATCAATACACCGCCCGCATGCATGCCGACGTTGCGGGTCATGCCTTCGATTTTTTCCGCCAGCGCCAGCAGCTCGGCGACTTCCTCCTCGTTTTTCTCGCGCTCCTTCAACTGCGGCTCCATCTCGCGCGCGAGCTGGAGGGTAATGTGCTTGCCGGGCTGAAACGGAATCAGCTTCGCCAGTTGATCGCAAAACGTGTACGACATTTCAAGCACGCGCCCCACGTCGCGCACCACGGCCTTGGCCGCCATGGTGCCGAAGGTGGCGATCTGCGACAC
>DHVE01000086.1 GCA_002412495.1 Betaproteobacteria bacterium UBA5216 | reverse complement strand
ATGAAGTTAGGTAATTCTCAATAGACTGCGATTTCCCCTCTTTTCCAAGGCTCAATCAAACACCCACTACCGCATCATGCTCGCCACATTATCGCTGGTGCGACACCGCACCTTACTTTACCGGGCGCAAACCATGATTAGGCGAACCATGCGGCACATGACAGGTGTCCTGCTTTTCTTGATGCTCGGAAATGTGTATGCCGAAGGAGCGCCAGCCGCGCAAACCCCGCCGGACGCCACACCCGCGCGAGGCGTAGATCAACTGATTTATAAGGGCATAGTCGGTAATGCATTGGAAGCAATGCCAATGGATCCGGAACGACGTGTCAGCCTGCAACGCGCCAACGCGGTTGTCAGCAACACCCTGTCAGGCCGTTCGCTCACCGTTTTATCCAAGCTTTCGAATCCCGCGCTGTTGGTGGGCGGAATCCTATGGGGCATGTGGGCCGCGGCAAATATCAGTTCACCGGTTACTACTTCTGACACGCGCAACGATTCGGAATCCGAAGCTTCGGCAACGTCCCTGGAAAATGCAGCTGTCGTCAAGTGCCCCCAGTTCGTGGCACCCGCAATCGCCGCATCACAAAATGTTGATGCTGCAAGCCCGGCCGCATGGCCAGGCACGGACTCGCCATACAGTGGCCCATCACGCGCGCGCGTGGTTAAAGTCTGGCTGGCGCAGCCCGGCGGGCATTGATCTTTCCCTTTTACGCTGCGCCAGTCGGGTCGATTCATCCGCCGTCTATGAAACGGCCCCGCCGGGGGGATCGGCAAAGGCCGCTACCTGTTTTACGAGTGGCCGCACATTCATCAGAAAATTGCCGACGCGACTGACATAACGGCTGCGTCGAAGATCAAGACCCAGCATAGGGGAAAATTCCTTTAACCGTTTAAAGGCCGCCTCCAATAGCTGGACCAGCTCTTCGGGCGAAATAAAAATAATCCCGCCAAAGCGCAAGACGAATTCATTGAGCCGCACCATCCTCTGTTCCTCGGGACAGCACGACGCCAATTCGCACAGTTCGTTGGAAAAAGCCGCAATTTGCTGCTGAAACTCAACAAACCGCGCGGGCTTTGGCGGCATGCCAGGGCCGAGGCACTTAATGCTTTCCTGGATCGATTCGGGGAATTTCCAGTGTGCGGCAATCGCCACGCCAAGATCGCCATAACTGATACCGAGCACGCGGGCTGACGCCGCTTCGTCGTCCAGGGAGTACGCTTCGATTAAACGTTCTATCTGTTGAAATTCATCCCGGAAATAAAAGATTGCAAGACTCTTGCCAAGACGATAGAACATGCTGCCAATGAATGCTTCCTCGGCCAGATCCTTGCGCTGCAGCCGGATGGCGAAGTGGCGGCCGATCAGGGCGCTTATGAAAGAACTAATCATGACGTCTTCGAGATGTTGATCACCGCCTTTCATAGCGCTGAAATACACCAGACCATTGCAGGTCGTCCGGACATTGTTCATACCCAACAGTTGGATCGCATTGGATACCGTCTTTACGCCATTGCGCGCACTGCCGTAGAACGATGAATTTGCCAATTGAAGTAATTTCTTGGTAATGGCGTAATCGCGCAGCACGATGTTGGACAGCTTGCCGATGTTCGATGGATTGTTTTCGTCCGTCAGCCGGTTAATCTCCAGCAAATTATTCGTGAGCGCGGGGAACTTTTTCTGTTGCTCCATGCGCTCTAACAGACGCTTAACGGCTCCCTGGTCACCTGCCTTGACATTCCGCCCGAGCAATTCGTCAACGGCACGTTTCATATCCGCCGCATGGGCATAACGTCTCTCGGCATCGTAGCTCAACGCACGCCATATCACCGCCCGAAGCTTTTCATCCAGACTCAGGCGGGACATGTCGCTCAAATCCAGTTCACCATTCGCAATAACATCACGGAATATTCTCGATCCATCAAATTTCAACGGCGAACGACCACTCAGCAGTTCATAGAGAATAAGACCCAAAACAAAAACGTCGGCACGCGAGGTCAGCGGACGATCACTGAAATGCTCCGGCGACAGATAGCAACGTGATCTTGTTGCGCCGTCCCCGCCCGACTCTCGATTGATGCCAGGCATCAGGGCAACGCCAAAATCCATGACATGGGGCACGCCGGCGGCGTCAATCAGGATGTTGCCCGGCGAGAGAGCGAGGTGCGGAATCCCCTTTGCATGGGCGCATGCGACACCCGCCAGTATCGCACTGAACAGTTCCAGTGCCGCCCCTGCCGACATGATTCCGTCGCGCGCGCATTTGTCATGCAGAGTCATTCCCGCCACGTAGGCATAAACCAGATAGGGCGAATCCCGAAACATTCCCGTTTCGTACAAGGGAACGATGTTCGGATGATCCAGTTTGGCGACGAGACTTGTTTCGTTCGGCGAATTCGCACTGCCCGCGGGCGAATAATTGCAGCCCACTGGACTCAACCATTTGATTGCCACTTGCCGCCCTAACGCCGGATCAACGGCCAGAAATACTTTCCCGTAACGACCGCCGCCGAGAGAACGGCGAATGATAAACCGGCCCATTTTAAGCTGATTTTCACGAAGGATTGAAACAGTGGTCACACGCATGCTCACCATGACTGGCCGCGTGGTGCCACGCCAGCACCGTCCTCGATACCGGCAAAGCGGTCACGCATTCCTAGTTTCCCGTCATTGCAATTGCTGGCTTGGGCCGGCCGTCAATCAACACCCGCCAGGGGTCTCTGTTCGACCGCTTTGTAAGCCATGGCATTTCTGCGACGAGCGTGATCGAGTTGTTGTGAATACGTATCATTGCCTTGTAAAATGACTATCGAATCCCGCGAACCGTAAATGGAGTTGACCCAAAATTCCGCGGCGGTCACTCGGCGCGTGGAAACCAGTCGCATGGCGACCCCACCACCGGGCAAGGTTTCGACCTCAAGGGCGTCCGCAACATATCGCTCCACTTGCAGGTTGGTCGATGCGGTGTCAATCTCAACAGCCAACGCCGGCATCGCATATACAAGAAACGCAGCTACTATTAGTGCTTTCATTTTGGTCTCCCCGTGTTACCGGATTAACTAACGACTGCACGTGAAAAAGCTTTAGATCGCGCTGCCAAATAGAGGCAGCACGGATGTCTGGACTGATAACGGAGCAAATTTACCGTCAGGGCCACCACCGTAGGGCATCAGAATCCGCATCCACACCTGCGTTCTGACTGCGTACAAAAATACGCCACGTTTGGGATTGGCGGCCGCATCGGTACATCTGTCGGCCGCAGTGAAAAATCAGCGCTTCGCCAGTCGGGAAGGCACACCATGATCGGCGGCGCTCTGAACCACGATTGATTCGTAATTACGGCAATAGACGGTAACGCCCGATGCCCGCCTATTCGAAAATTCCTGCTATTTTTTCCATCTGCACCAATTCCTGTACTAGGTCATCGTCGGACAGGCCCAACAAATCAAGTGCGAAGTCCCTTCCCTTCTGCCACTCCTCGCTCTCGATACCCATGGTGTGTTTGACGAACATCCACTCCGCCATCAATACCAGCGCGATGTACCGTGAACATTTGTTTTTGACGCCTGCCTGGCCGCTTTGCAATACCGCATAGTCATGGTGCCACAACACCGATTGGCAAATATCCTCCGGCAAGAGCCAGGCTCTCGCCAAGTGATGTCCAATCTGCGCGTGATCTGTTTTGTACCGCTCATTCTCAAGCGCTGTCACGCTGACACGGTCTTTCGTCGCATCGCCTGGAAACAGCGGCTTGTAGTCCGGATATCGCTCCATCATCGCCAGCATGCCGCAATCCCGGAACAAGGCAAACGTATAGGCCTCGTCGCGGTCCACGCCCTTGATCTGCCTCGCCAGCACCGCGCTGATCTGCGCAATGGTCGAAGATGATTCCCAATACTCATCCATCAACTCACTACTGCCGCTCGAGAAAGCATTACGTAGCAGCAATCCAGTCACCAGCTGCGCTACACTGCGCAGCCCCAGCAGTGCGGTTGCTTGTTGCACTGAGGTGGCCGGGCTGCGCAAACCGTAAAAGGGCGAGTTAACGGTTTTCAGCATGGCGGCAGCCATGCTTGCATCGGTACTGATCAACTTGCTGATCTTGGGGAAGTCGGGATCATCAGACCGCATCTCCTGCATCAATTTGGTCAGTATTGCTGGACAGGGTGGTATACAGATGCCCTCCAGTATCTGCTCGGTGTTATCGTCAAGGATCGCGGATTCCTGTTCCATGGTGTACCTGTTTCTTGAAATTGGTCAAATCGACCCGATTGGCATTGGTGCTTACACCGTCATATTCGGCTTCTTGGTTTTCGGCCAATCGCAGCGATTCTTGAGGATTTCACAAATCCCCGCATAATAAAGCAGCGTGACTTCACGCTAGCCCCGTACAGCGGCCCGGCTTAAGTTCCACGCCGCTGGGCCGTTGATAAGTAGGTAAAACGCGCGGCAGGCCCCATCACGGCGCTCCGCCTGACCCCAAGCACCGGCACCACACATGCCGGACACAGACAGGACGCGCGTCATGGACTCCCGGATCACGACAACTATGAACACATCTGGCGCTAATCCTCAAACCAGCGCCACGGCACTGGAAACCTTGTTGAATCGCATGCACATGCGTGGCGATTTTCCGGCCCTGTCCCAATCGGTTAACACCATCAATCAAATCGTCGCCAAAAACGATGAAAGCGTGCAAGCGCTTTCCTCCGTTCTACTCAAGGATTTCTCGCTGACGAACAAGGTCTTGCGTGTCGTCAATTCGGCAACCTATGGCCGGTTCGGCGGCACTATTGGCACTATTTCACGAGCCGTGATGATTTTGGGATTCGATGCTATTCGCAGCCTGGCCGTCACATTGACGCTGTTTGAACACATGCAGAAGAACGCACAATCCGCCCAGCTCAAGGAGGATGTTCTGGCATCTTACTTCACAGGAATCGTGGCGCACCGAATTGCCAATTCATGTGGCATGACAGACAGCGAAGAAGGCTTCATTTGCGGAATTTTTCATCATCTTGGGCGATTGATGGTGACCTGCTACTTTTATGAAGAATCGCTGGAAGTAGACAGGCGCATAAAGGCGCATGAACCCGTGGAAAAGGCATCGCGAGCGGTGCTTGGCGCCACCTATGAAGAACTGGGACTTGGCGTGGCTCGCCATTGGCATCTGCCCGAAAAAATAACCCATAGCATCCAGCGTGTGGCCGCGCCACGACCTCAAAAGTCCCCTGGCCGACTGGACAAACTGCGATTAATCACGAACCTGGCGGGCGCGCTGTCCCGCGCCGCAAGCAGCGGCACGCCAGAACACCGTGCCGCGGTAATCGGAAAATTGCACCTGGAATTCGGCGCCTGTCTCAATATTGGGAAAAAACAGCTTTCCGATGTTCTGGAAAACGCAATGCAACAGTTTCTCTCTGAATCCGGCATAGTTGTAAACGGATCGAACGATAGTCGCCTGACAAAATCAATCATGCAATGGTCCAATCGACCAGGCAACGAAACACAACCAGATGCCGAGAATGACCTCGACGCTCAACACGCGCGGGCCGCCCATGACAATCCAGCCGTCCATTCGGGAAGTTGCGAGAGCGAAAATCTACGGGCATCGGCGATCACTAATGTTCAATCATGTGGCGAGGGTGATCGTGGCGCACTACTCGCAGCCGGCATTCATGAAGTTACCCAAATGCTGAACGGCGAATATGCCCTGAACGACTTGCTGCGCGTGATCGTCGACACGATGTATCGCGGCATGGGATTTTCGCAGGTTTTGCTTTGCACACGCGATACGCGCACCAATCAGCTGCGGGCACGATTCGGCATGGGTTCGCAAACCGACGCCCTGCTCAAATGTTTCAAGGTGCCATTGGGTCATGAAAAAGACGTATTTCAACTTGCCTTGAATAAAAACGCCGATGTATTCATCTCCAACACGCAGTCTGATAGCGTGGCGAATCGAATTCCACTCTGGTACCGGCAAAATGTGAGTGCACAAGCATTCCTGCTGATGCCGCTTGCCATGAATGAGAGAATCATCGGCATGTTTTACGCCGCTCATGATCAAGCCGGTGAACACGCAATTGAGCCGCAATTGCTGCAAATGCTCAAGACCCTGCGCAATCAGGCATTAAACGCACTATCGAAGATCGCCACGGCCAAGGCCGTTCCCGTCAACAATTAAGTTTTCAGACAAATCGACCCGGCACCATCCGCCGCCCGCCCCGCGCCTCTGTTCTTATCAGCGCGCCAGACCGACAAGATTCACGCCATTCGCACCATTCTCAGCATTTAACAACACGTCCCTCCTGTCGCCGGTCACGATATCAGCGACCTCCGCCAATGAAAACGCCGCGCGGCCGGTGACCCAATTCCGCTCAAACTCTTCCGCTGGCATTGGCCGGCCAAACAGGAATCCCTGCGCCTCTTCACACTGATGCTGCATTAGAAAGCCGGCTTGCTCGCGGGTCTCCACGCCTTCCGCTATTACTTGCAAACGCAAGTTGTGCGCCATGGCGATAATCGCATTGGTAATAGATACATCGTCCGCGTTTCCCGGTATGTCCTTGATGAAGGAACGATCAATTTTCACATGGTCAATGGGAAAGCGCTTAAGATAGCTAAGGGATGAATAGCCCGTCCCGAAATCATCGATAGCCAGACGAATACCAATGTTCTTCAGATTCCGCAGCACGGTTGCCGCATGATCAGGGTTATTCATCATCAGACTTTCCGTGATTTCGAGCTCCAGTAGTGTCGGATCCAGCCCGGTATCGTTGAGCACCTCCACCACCGTGGCATACAAGTCGTCCTGCGCAAACTGCCGCGGCGACAGATTTACCGCCACCCTCAGCGGTGCCTCCCCCATGCGTGACCACGCCTTGATCTGGGTACAGGCTGTCCGCAGCGCCCAAGTCCCTATGGGCAATATCAGCCCGGTTTCTTCCGCGAGCGGAATGAACTTGACGGGCGATATCATCCCCATCCCAGGCTGCATCCAGCGCAACAGCGCCTCCATGCCCGTTACCTGCCCGGTGCGCAGATTCACCTTGGGTTGGTAGTACAGGTCGAATTCATGCTGCTCAAGTGCCCTGCGCAGAAGACGCTCGAGCACGAGACGCTCGAACGAACTTTGATTCATTTCCGATGAATAAAACTGGAAGTTGTTCTTACCCATTTCTTTTGCGCGTGACATCGCGTTGTCGGCATTCTTGAGTAATGTCTGCGCGTTCTCGCCATCCACGGGATACGCGCTGATGCCCAAGCTTGCCGTTACGTGATAATCGTTTCCCAAAAGCTGCATGGGCTGGGCAATCACATTCAATACCTGCTGTGCCGCCTGCGCCGCGTCTGCGGGCATGGTGCATTCTCGCATCATGACCACGAACTCATCCCCGCCAAACCGGGCGATGGTGGATCGCCGCGGCAGGACATCGGTCACGCGCTTGGCCACCTGCCGCAATATCGCGTCGCCGGAATCGTGACTGAGCGTGTCGTTAATCAGTTTGAAACGGTCAAGGTCAATAAAAATCACCGCGACTTGTTTGCCGGAGAAACACGCTTCCGACAATGCCTGCTGCAGCAATTGTGTAAATAAAAGCCGGTTAGGCAATCCCGTCAGTTCATCATAATAGGCGAGTTGGCGTATGCGTTCCTCGGTGCGCTTGCGCTCGGTGATATCGCGCATGACGCCAGCGAACTTAACTCGCCCATCCATATTCATGACGCCGATGGTAAGTTCAATTGGAAGCAGCGTACCGTCACCCCGCATCGCCTTGAACTCCCAGCCGGCACCGATTAATTCGGCTCCGTCAGATGGCTCCGCGCCACCCGAAGCGAGTATCTTGGTGACTTGCCCTCCTGCCTCCACGATCAGGCAATCAACGGGGCGCCCAATCAAGTCCGCCGCCTTGCAACCAAATATCTTCTCGGCAGCCGCATTCACAAAGTCAATAATACCTTCCGCGTCTATTACCAGAATTCCATCAACGGCGGTATCCACGATTGATTTCAGCAGCGCCTCGCTACCACGCAGATTGTCCTCCGCCTGGCGTCGCGCGCGCCGCACTATGGCATCCGACAATTCACGCCGCACGGCTGGCGCCAGACGCCCCAGATCGTGTTTCATTACGTAATCATGCGCACCGGATCGCATCGCGCACACGGCAATTTCCTCACCTATTTGGCCCGATACCAGAATAAAGGGAATTTCAGGGTAACGCTCATTGGCTATGGCAAGTGCTTGAAGGCCGTCGAATTGGGGCATCGAGTAATCCGCAATAATTACGTCCCATGACTGGCTATCCAGTTTCTCGATGACGCCTTCACGCGTAAAAACCTGCTCCCAGGTAACGTCAAAACCACTCGATGCAAGCGAATCCACTACGAGTTGCACATCGATTTCGCTATCGTCGATGCACAACACGCGCAAAACGCCACTTTCCGCGTTAAACGGCTCGTGCATTGCGTCTATCGGCGGAATGGTGCATCCGGGGCTTCGCGTGCGCATACCGGTCAGCCCAAGCATGTCGTGATTCCATCGCCATGTGCCGGACGCTCCGGTCTCCGCTCGCAATCGCCATTGGATTTCCGGTTACATCCGGTTCGTCCATCATCCACATGTCGTCTGTCATGCTTCGCATTGCCGAACCCATGATTCGAGACATAACGAACGAGAAAACTCATGCTCATATCGAACTGTCCCGATACATAAATGGCGACTCCAAGCACCAAAAACGAATCTTGCAGACCGCGAAAAATCCGGTCGATTCGCATTTGAATCTCGTCTCCATCAGTCGTACCGCGAATAAGGACAACAAACTCCCCTCCTGCCATTTTCAGGACGGAATCTTCCTTGCCCAAAGTCCGCCGGATGCGCACTTCGATCATTGACAGCAGAATCTGCGCCACGTTATGACCGTACGTTTCGACAATCTCGTCCAGCGTGATAAGCCGAAGTCTCATCAGGAAAGGATACTCCAGATGTACCGGGCCCTTGTCGTGCAGCCGGAGCTGCCGCACTATCGCCGGGCAGCTTGTTGGCGGCACAGAGCGCTCCAGATCCGCATTCGGGTCCAAACTATCGCAATTCGCCATCTTGCTTACTGATTGCAATTGCGGTCCGTTATGAAATTTATCCACTCCCGGCGTCACCTGAATCAGCATTAGCGGGCTTCCTGATTCACCCATTACCGCATCGTTAGTGCATGTTATTTCGACCGGAAGCAACGTCCCGTCGACACGCCTGAAAAATGTCGCCGTCAACGCGCCCGAACGCTTTGAGGGGCACGTTACGACCGTCCCGCGCATAAATTTCGTCAAAATATCCGCCGACGGGAAAATCTGGGCATCAATGGAACGCCCCATTAAATCGGCGCGCGCATGTCCAGAAACGCTAACTGCACCTGCGCTGCAATTTTCTGTTATGCACGCAATGGCCAATTCCACAATTGAGTAATTACGTTCGTAATCGCGCAAATCTGCAACCAAGCACGTCGCATTTCCCGACAGGCATGCGATAGCCGAGTCATACGCGTCTTCGGACTCAAAAGCGTTGTGCCCGCGAACAATCATCTCTTCATGCCACGCTGTCATAATTAGCCTCTTTTTAAAGCGCTGTCACCCAGACTTGCCCGCCTACCAGCTGGGAATTGGGCCAATGAAGGCAAACAAGCACATGATGGCGCTTTTCTCCGTGGCCAATACTATGGATAAGCAGCCTATTTCCGAGGTTGATATGAAATTCATTTCGAAATCCGGGCCGGGTGACGGATTTCGCCCCACTTGCGATACAAATATCGGCTCGCTATTTAGACAACTTGAGTACACTGGCCAGCCATCACGGAATAGAATTGATTAAAATGTAGCGAAACGACGGTCGCCCGCACCCGGTTCTCTAATATACTATTGATTTTATTGAAAATAGTTACCTACACCCGATTCACCCCCTCATGCCCAGACCCCTGCGCTTACTGCTGATTGAAGACTTGGAAGAAGACGCCGTGCTCTTGCTTGCCGAGATCGAAAGCGGTGGATTTGATGTCTCGCATGCTCGAGTTGATTCTCTAAGCGGCTTACTCGACGCGCTTACAACTGCACAGTGGGACCTAGTAATTTCGGACTATACCCTGCCGCAGCTGGATGCAATGGCCGCCATGCACCTTATTCGGCAACATGATCCCGACCTGCCGGTGATAATCACATCGGGCAACATCGGCGAGGAAATCGCTGTAAATGCCATGCGCGCGGGCGCGTGCGATTACCTGATGAAAAACAATTTGTCCCGCCTGACGCCCGCCATCGACCGCGAATTGAGCGAGGGCGCCATGCGACGCGCGGCGCGCCAGGCACAGATGCAACTGAAGGAAAACGAAGCGCGATTTCGCGCGATTGCCTCCAACATCCCCGGTATGGTATTCCAGCTACTAGTGAGTTCATCCGGTCACGTCGTGTTTTCATATGTGAGCGAAGGCTGTAAGGAATTATTGAATTTACCTCCCGCTGATTTGCTGGCAAATAGCGAGTTGTTCTGCAATCGAATGCTGGACAAGACCAAATCGAGCCTGCGCAACCGACTCATGGCCTCATCCCTGTCCCTTCATCAAATTGTATGGGAAGGGCGCATTGAGGGTCATCCCTCCGGTAGCAAAAAATGGATCAGCGTGCGCATGAGCCCGCACCGACTTGAAGCAGGAACCGTTCAATGGGACGGCATCGCTCAAGACATCTCTCCACGTAAATTTGCCGAGCTGGACCTGCTGCGCTCGCAACGGCGACTTTCCGCGCTGTCATCCCACCTTCAAATCGCAAAGGAAGCCGAACGTATGAGCGTTGCGCGGGAGGTGCACGATGACATCGGCGGCAACCTTACGGCAATCAAGATAGATATATTGTGGCTCATCAAGCATATGGCTTCCGCCAATTCAGACGTTAAGGCAAAGCTTCATTCTCTTGAATTTCTTGCGGACCGCACGCTGCAAGCCACTTCCCGCATTGCGCATGACCTTCGTCCTCCGCTACTTGACCTGGGACTACTGGCAGCCGTGCAGTGGGAAGCGTCCGAATTTACGAAACGCACGGAAATACCCTGCTTGATTCGGAGTAACAATGACGATATCGCGGTTCGTCCGGAATTAGCCAATGCCTTATTCAGCGTGTTTCGGGAATCATTGACCAACATTTCAAAACATTCTCGGGCAACTCGTGTTGAGGTATCACTGACGACGGACAATTGCACTTGCACCTTGTCGGTTACCGACAACGGACAGGGGTTCATGCAAACGGATCTGTTGAAGGAGAAATCCTTCGGTATACGGGGCATGCTCGAACGCATGCGCAATCTTTCCGGAGAACTTGAATTCAGCGGTAGTCCTGGCATTGGCACAACCATTACCGCGCGTCTGCCACTCCATGACACCGTCCGGCCGCAGGCTAATTCCGAGTCATCGCGAAATTATTATGGTTAGAGTTATTATTGTCGATGACCACGCCATACTGCGGCGGGGACTAATCCAGATCATTAGCGAGGCTGCGAACCTGAAAATGGCTGGCGAAGCAGGCACCAGCACGCAAGCCCTGCAACTGCTCAGAACCACACCTTGTGACGTCGTACTGCTCGACATCTCGCTGCCTGACCGCAACGGCATTGAAACCCTGAAGCTGATTCGCAAAGAGTTCCCTAGGCTGAAAGTGTTAATGCTGTCTATGCACCCGGAAGATCAGTACGCATTGCGTGCGCTAAAGGCCGGCGCATCCGGTTACCTGACCAAACAAAGCGCCCCGGGACAATTGCTTAGCGCCATTGAACAAGTCAGCGCTGGCCGCAAGTACGTAACGCCTGGCGTGGCGGAGGCGCTGGCCAATTCAATCGGTGACGACAACACGCAACTAGCACACCATAAACTCTCGATTCGCGAGTATCAGACTTTGTGCCTGATAGCCTCCGGAAAATCAATGAAGGAAATCGGCCAGCAAATGGCGATCAGCGTGAAAACGGTCAGCGTGTACCGTAGCCGCATACTCGAAAAAATGCACATGAAGCACAATGCGGAACTAACCCGATACGCCATCCAGAACAATATCGTGGACTAGCAGTTTGTCGGGCTTAATGTAGTTGGCAGTCCGGCCCCACGTGATCGCCGCATAAACGCAACGCCGTTCATGCTCCGATTACGCGATTTTTACCCGCGCGCTTGGCCAGGTACATCGCATGATCGGCGCGCTTGATGGCGTCCTCACCACCCTCGTTGAACTGCAATTGCGCAACGCCCGCGCTGAACGTAATAAGGACGGGCTCCGAACCCGCCAGAAAAAACCGCCGCGTCAAAGCGCGCTGTAGACGCGTCATGGCTTCAATCCCCTGCTCCAAGGGCGTGTCCGGCATCAAGATGACGAACTCCTCGCCACCATATCGAGCGAGCGTATCCTGTGCGCGCATGCTTTCTCGCGTTACGCCTACCAGATGATTCAAGGCGGCATCTCCGGCGTCATGCCCTATGCTGTCATTGAGTTTCTTGAAATTGTCGATGTCCAACAATGCAACGCACAAAGGCGTTTCCTTTCGCTGCACATCGGCCAGTTCCCGCGCCATTGCTTCATCCAGCCCCTTGCGATTAAGCGCGCCCGTCAAGGAATCGTGCCGCGCCTGCGCACTCGCCGCGTCAAGTTCCTGTTGTAGTTTGGAGATATCGGCTTCGGCGGCCGAGATTTTATTTCGCATGGCGCGCAGCTCATCACGAGCGCTGGCCATGTCAGTCGCCATATTGCGCGTGGTAAATATGACTTCCTTCAGCACCGGCCGAATATCATCAAGCGATTTGGCCTGCTCCATCAAACGCGCGCTTTCTTCCATTTTAGTGTGATAAGTGCTAGTGGCGTCGGTCATGGACGCCAGACGCTCGATGAACGTGGCCAGCATGCGCCGCATGTCCTCTTGCAACGCAAGCGAATGGTGCTTCGCCTCGATTTGCTTGAACATCACATCTTTCAGGCGCCGTTCGAGATCGTCGAGCCGGCGCAACGTCAGCGGCGGCGTAACCGACGCCATCAATGCATCAACTTGGCGTTTTAACCAGCCGTCCTCCGGACTCAAGTCGCCAATGTTTTCGATGACCAGATGCAATAACTTCAGCAAGGTGGCGCGGATTTCAGCCTGATCTTCGGCGACAAAAGACAACCGGTAACCGAAGTTCGCCAGCGATGACTTCACCTTGCTCATCTCCGTCAGCGGATCGCGAATCTCCTTGAGCACCTGCTCGACTTGTTCGGACAATCGCGCATCATCATCACCCAGTGCCGGCAGAGAATTTTCTATCAGCCGCGCCACGACTTCCAATATTTCCGCGAGCCACGCCGGTGGGGAATTCGCGAGATTCTCGCCCTTCGGACCATTCTCGGGCGCGACGCTGTTTCGACCAACCGGACTCTCCGTGCTGGCGCCAATGTATGCGACCAACACCTCCTGTACTAACTGCCAGTTGTGCTGACCTATGGCGCGCTTCAGCGATTCCCGCTGCCTAGTTTGCAAATCACTCTTGGCGGGTAACGCACGGGCAATATTGCACAGCGCGTCCTCTGGAAATGGCGAGACGTCCGGCGTGCCGGCAATTTCATTATAGATTGCCTGATAGTTGACCGGCGTCGGCATCAGCTTTCGCGAGGTCAATTTCATAAGCGCCTCGCGCGCGATTTCAAAGGGTTTCTTTTCAGCCATGGGAGTCCCGATTTATAGTCCCCCGGCCATTGAAATCCGCCAGGAACGCGAGCTTGCGATTATTGCCCTTCCCGTGGCGCCGATACATCGAAAAAAGGCGGTAATTCCCGGCTGTTTTCGCGTTTGAGGGAATCGGAGAAAGCAAAATTCAGCGCGTTCGGCCATCCACAAAGGGGGCGCGGGAAAGGCTTGTTTCCGCGCCATATTGGCAATCGCTAAAGTTTTCTCCGGTTTGCGCCGATAGGTCATGCATTCCAGAGCCGCACTTGCCGGTTGCCTGTCAAAAGTTGGGGCTATCGGCTTTACTACAGTCAAAGCAAATCACAATGCAACAAGAAACCACCAGCAAAAAGCTCGCGCGTGCAACGCTAATCGAGCTGGCAAAGAAAAAACTGGAGCCTACGCCGGACAATTATCGACAACTGTACTTGCAATTAGACAGGGGAAGTAACGATACCGTACGAATCGGGCCTGAAACGATCCTGCAAGACATGGCTCGAAAACTGCCACGTGACACCCCGCAACTGGAATCACTGGCTCGCGACCTCACCGATTCCTCTTGCGCGGGCGACTGGGGCAGGGCGCAACGGGACATGCTGAAATTCACGGATCAGTTGAGGATAATGGTTTCGCGCGCCACGAAACCGAAAGCCCCTTCTGATTGCAAAGGTGATGCCACACTGAGTTTGACTGGCGTCGCCCCCGACATCCAACCGGAAGCGCAATCGTCAACGGCGGGAACCGAAGCTTACAAGCTACTTGCCCAAACGCTGGAATCGGGAATTGCGGGGCGCCTGATAAGCAGCCCCGCACTTGCCGCCGAGGCGGCCGGAATTGCGCGATTTCTGCGCGAGTCAGATGCCATCCATCCCGACCATCTGCGGCAACGCCTGCAGACACTCTGGAGCGGCATGGAACGCCTGGGAAATCAACGGGATAAGCTGCAATCGGCATTACTCGACCTGTTACGGCTCATGATCGATAACGTCGGCGAACTCGTCGCGGACGATCAATGGCTTCGGGGACAAATACAAGTCGTACAACAATCCATCCGTGATCCGTTGAGCCTTGACGCACTCGAACAGGCACGCTGCAATCTCAAGGACATCATTCTTAAGCAGGGCCAGCTTAAACAGGGCCTGTCTGAAGTCAGAATCAATCTGAAGCAGATGATTGCCTCATTTATCGACGAACTCGGTCACCTGTCTACGGCAACCGGCGATTACCACGACAGCGTCGAAAATCTTTCCCAAAAAATTCGCCAAACCAATGATGTTCAGCAGCTGAATCTGTTATTGGAAGAAGTGTTGCGTGAAACGCGCAATATACAAACCAGAACGCTGAGTTCGCGCCAAGAAGTTCTTGACGCGCGGCAACGCGTGGACGCCGCGGAACGCAAAATCGCGGCGCTCGAAACGAAATTGCAGCAGATCAGTGAAAAGGTTCACACTGACTTCCTGACGGGAACACTCAACCGGCGCGGCCTGCAAGAGGCATTCGAGCGCGAGATGGCGATATCGGAGCGCGAGAAAACACCTATTTGCATTGCGTTGCTCGACATCGACAATTTCAAGGATCTCAACGATAACTTTGGGCATCAGGCGGGTGACAACGTGCTGATGCACTTGTGTACTTTGATAAAAGAAACCATCCGCCCTGGCGACAGTGTCGCGCGATACGGCGGCGAAGAATTCCTGATATTGCTACCCAACGCGGACATCGATCAAGCCAGCGCGGTGCTAACCAGACTACAGCGGGCACTAACCAAGTATTTTTTCCTTGCGGACGATAGCAAGGTGGTGATTACCTTCAGCACGGGCCTCACGCGGCATGTCCCGGGGGAGACACAAGAGGCCGCGATCGCGCGCGCGGATTGCGCGCTTTACCAGGCCAAGCGTTCCGGCAAGAATCGCGTTATCACGTTACAAGGCGCGGGCGTCCCCGACCTGCCTGATTTGGACACCACGGCCCGGGCTTGCGAGTCCCTCCTTTCCGCGTAGGCAATCGCTCTTGCACCGCTGCAACGCAGGCATGGGGGAACATTGGCCCCTTGGCACAGAATTATTCAACTTGGCCGTCGCGGACGCCAGCGTGGCACAGGCGGCCGGGTGCGACTTCTTATAACACGGGCCTGTGCCATGCCAGTAGCGGCTATCCCTCCCGGACGCGAATTACCTAAAGTTAAACCAGGTCGGGCCGTAATTGCCTATGACGGCGGTTCACACCCGTGGGCACGCCAGACCAAAGTCACGGCATGGAGCCGCCCACGACACTCAACGACTCAAGGAGAATCATATGCCTCAAATTATTAATACCAATATTGCGTCACTAAATGCACAACGCAACCTCAACACCTCTCAAACGTCGCTTTCGCAATCCCTGCAGCGTCTGTCGTCGGGCCTGCGTATCAACAGCGCCAAGGACGACGCCGCCGGCCTCGCCATTTCCGAACGATTTACCACGCAGATACGCGGCCTCAACCAGGCGACGCGCAATGCCAACGACGGTATTTCCCTGGCACAAACCGCCGAGGGCGCCTTGGGCGAGTCGGGCAATTCACTGCAACGTATTCGCGAACTGGCCATTCAGTCGGCAAACTCGACCAACTCGGCCTCTGACCGCACCGCGCTGAACGCCGAAGTCTCGCAATTGCTGGCGGAAATTCAGCGCATCGGACAAACCACGCAATTCAACGGCCAGAACATTCTCGACGGCACGTTCAGCAGCGCGCAATTCCAGGTCGGCGCAAACGCGAACCAGACCATTTCGTTCGGCATCGCGGGAGCCACCACCAATCTTCTGGGTGCCTATCAGACCACGAGTACCTCGGTTAGCGCCAACGCCTTCGATGGCGCGGGATTCACCATTAATGGCACCGAGATCGGCGTGTCCGCCGCCACCAGTGCCGCGGGCGTTACGGCGGACAGCGCGACGGCGAAGGCCACCGCCATCAACTCCAAGACCAACATCACCGGTGTCAGCGCCACCGCGACCAATTCGGTAGCCGGGTCCGCGCCCGTCGCCCGTGCCGGCCTTTCCAGCGGAGCACTCTTGATCAACGGTGTCGCTATTGGCGCCATAGCGGCGGATACCAGCGCCGTCACCCAGGGCCGCAATGCCGCCACCGCCATTAACGTGGTCGCCGCGCAAACCGGCGTGATCGCAACGGCCGACGCAAGTACCGGCGCGCTGACGCTCACGGCATCCGATGGCCGCAACATCGCGATCACCTCTTCGGCCGCGACGGCAGCCGGCGCGCGTGACATACAGAATGCCACCGGCCTCGACGTTTCCGCGGGCGCGAACGCCAGCGGTCATGAAGTGGGCACCCTGACCTTCGTCAACGCGGTTGAAGGCAGCGGCACCGGGCTGGCGCTTGGTGACTCCATCACCATCGCCGGACGCACGTATGAGTTTCAGACCTCGGCTGCGGCTGTCACTGCGGGCAATGTCAAGGTAACCATCGCGGCCGGCGACACGTCGACCAACTCGATCCTTGCCCTGAAATCCGCCATTGACGCCGAATATGCGGCCGGCCGCACAAACGTTGTCACCTCGGGTGCAAGCGCCACTAACCTGACCGTGACTTCCGATGCGTATGGCACCGGCACGATCGCGTTTGCCGAACCGACTTCCACCAATGCTGGCGCGCTGACCACCGGCGTCGCGGGCGGCGTGGCGGCGGCCGATGGCAATGGCGTGACAACCCGCGGCACGCTGACGTTGAGCTCGGCATCGAGCTTCACGGTGGGCGGCGCCGATGTGGCTTATGCGGGATTATCAACGGCATCGGTTGCCTTGACAAAACTGGACACCGTCAATATTTCGACGGCCGCCGGCGCCAACGCCGCAATCGCCATTCTCGATGGCGCATTAAGCCAGGTTACCAGTATCCGCGCCGATCTGGGTGCGGTGCAAAACCGGTTCGGCTCGACAATCGCCAATCTGCAAACAACGTCGGAGAACCTGAGCGCCGCGCGCAGCCGTATCATGGACGCCGACTTCGCTTCGGAAACCGCCAACCTGACTCGGGGCCAGATCCTGCAACAAGCAGGCACGGCGATGTTGGCGCAAGCCAACGCGCTGCCCAACAACGTGTTGTCGTTGCTCCGCGGTTAACCAGCCGAGTGACCTGGCCGGCTTGCCGCTGGCCAGGTTTCCCAAGAGATTGTTTTGCCAACCCCACCCGGGTTAGCAAAACAAGTTCAGGAATCCCGATAAATGCTGACCCATGCGTTAAGTGCCGCAAGCCCGATGCCTCTTGCCTCCGGCAAGTCAGATGCCTTGCCAAGTACGGCGGCCACGCCGACAGTAGAGCGCAGCCGGATAAGCCCGCAGGAAGCGATCATGGCCGCTAACAAAACCATGCGCGCGCTGTCGAATGGTCTTGAATTCAGCGTCGATCCCGACACGAAAAAAGTGGTGGTGCGCTTGGTCGACGGTGAAACACAACAGGTTATCCGGCAGTTTCCTTCGGAAGAATTACTGTCTATCGCACGATCCATTGACCGCATGCAGGGTCTCCTGCTCAACCATAAAGCATAATCGGGGTAATTGGGAATGGCACTTTCTTCTCCTGGAATAGGATCCGGTCTGGATGTCAACGGATTGGTCGGTCAGCTCATGGCCGTGGAGCGACGGCCGCTAAATGCCCTGGACACCAAGGAAGCGCAGTACCAGACCCAACTCACCGCCTACGGCAGCCTGAAGGGCGCACTGTCTTCATTTCAAAGTGCCGTGACCGCGCTATCCAACCCTGACAAGTTCTCCGCCGTTAACGCGAACATCACAGACCCGAAAGTTGCCACGGTTACCGCCTCGTCCGCCGCGACGGCAGGTAGCTACGCCATCGAAGTCCAGTCGCTGGCTCAGGCACACAAACTGAAATCAGCCGCGTTTGCCGCCACCAGCAGCAACATCGGCACGGGCACACTGACCCTGCAGTTTGGCAGCTACATCGACGGCACATTCACACTCAACCCGGACAAGGCGGCGCAAACCATCACCATAGACTCCAACAAGTCAACGCTGGCAGGCGTGCGGGATGCCATCAATTCCGCCAATGCGGGCGTATCGGCCAGCATTATCAATGACGGCAACGGCAGTCGGTTGGTCATCACGGCCAAGGACAGCGGCGTCGCCAACGCGCTCAAGATCACGGTAACAGACGACGATCTGAACGCTAGTGACAACGCGGGGTTGTCGCGGCTTGCCTATGATGCTTCCATCGGCGGAACGATGAATCTCTCGCAGACGGTCGCGGCGCAGAATGCAAGTTTGGTTATCGACGGAATTTCCATCAGCAAGGCCTCGAACACCATTTCCGACGCCATTCAGGGCGTGTCGTTGAATTTGCTCGAGAGCAGCACCCCAGGCACGACGACGCTGACCGTGTCTCGAGACACCGCTGGGGTGCAGGCAACAGTGCAATCCTTTGTCAAAGCCTTTAACGACCTCAATAAAATCATCACCGATCTGTCGAAATACGACGCGGCAACCAAGAAGTCTTCCATACTGACTGGCGACGCCACGGTACGCTCGATTCAGGCGCAGATTCGCGGCGTGTTCAATACGCGACTGCCCATCGCCGGTGGAGGACTTAGCACATTGGCCGATATCGGCCTAACCTTTCAGAAGGATGGCACGCTCAAACTGGATTCGGGAAAACTGAGCGCCGTCCTGAGCGATCCAGAGAAAAACGTGGCAACGTTATTTGCCATGACGGGTAGCACTACCGATGGCCTTGTGTCGTATCTCAGTTCGACTCCGGACACGAAAGACGGCACTTTTCTCCTGAATATCAGCAAGCTCGCGACACAAGGCCGAGCGGTCGGCAGTGCCGCCGCCCTGCTCACTATCGGCGCTGGCACGAATGATGCGCTCAGTCTGTCCGTTAATGGGGTTCCCGTCAGCGTCACGCTTGCCGCAGGCACCTACAGCGCATCCACCCTGGCCACCGAGATCCAGTCAAAAGTCAACGGTGACAGAGCGCTGTCTGCGGCGGGAATCGGAGTGACGGTCACGCAGAACGCCGGGGTAATCAGCATTACTTCCAACCGCTACGGCTCAAACTCCACGGTCACCATTACCGGGGGAAGCGCGAAGCCCGGCCTGTTCGGCACCCCGGTCGAAACCACCGGAGCCGACGTCGCCGGCAGCATCAATGGCATCGCGGCCGTCGGCACGGGCCAGACCCTCGCCGGTGCGGGCGATGCCGGTGGCCTTATTCTGAGCGTGACAGGCAGCGTGATAGGTTTCCGCGGCGCCATTCATTACGCGCGCGGCTACGCATATCAGCTTGACAAGCTGGTGGGAAAGATACTCGACAACAACGGTCTGCTTGACAGTCGTGTCGATGGCATTAACAACTCGGTCAAGGATATCGGCACGAAACGCGACGTGCTGGCACGGCGGCTTACCGAGGTTGAGAAACGCTACCGAACGCAATACGGCGCACTGGACACCATGATCGCGAGCATGAGCCGGACCAGCGCCTTCCTGCAGCAGCAGCTTGCAAACCTGCCCAAGGCAGGCCAATAGAAATAGCAAATAGCGACTAAAGGAAACAACCATGTTTGCAGCCACAAGAAACCCGCTTTCCATCTATCAACATGTCGGCGTTGAAACCGGCGTTCACGCGGCGGATCCTCACAAACTCATTTTGATGCTCTACGAGGGCGCGCTGTTGGCACTGTCCGACGCGCAGCGCCACATGACCCGGCGCGAACCCGCCAGCAAAGGACGCGCGCTTTCCAAGGCCATCATGATCATCGATGGCGGCCTGAAAGCCAGCCTGGATATCAAGGCCGGTGGTGAACTCGGCGACCATCTGGGCGCGCTTTATGATTACATGTGCAACCGGCTGTTACACGCCAATCTGCACAATCGACCGGAAATCATCGAAGAAGTGCGCCAATTACTGGTGGAACTGCGCGGCGCATGGGAGCAGATCGATCCGGCCGGCGTTTCGCTCCCCGCATACGGTCGTGATAAATCCGCACCACCGCCATCGGCCGCGGTCATGGCGCTACCCGCATGAACAGCCAACAAATTCTCACCGCATATCAGGAAGCCGCTGATTTGACGCGCCTGATGCTGGCGGCCGCTCGTGCCGGCGACTGGGACCAGGTCATCGAACATGAAAAAGCCTGCGCGGCGATCATTTCCCCCTTGATCGGCGAAAATACCGAAGCACTATCAGACGCCGCCTTTCGACAACGCAAGGCGGCGTTGATCCGGAGCATGCTAGACGACGATGCGCACATCCGCGCGCTGGCGGAACCACAGCTGTCCCGGCTATCCCAATTGATCGGCAATACGCGCCAGCAATCGCGCCTGCACCAGAGCTACGGGAATCTGTCGTGAACGGATGGCACGACATGCAACCGCGATCACGCACCATACACACGCACCCAGAACAGCGGCCGCGCCGATAACCCGCCATGCTCGACCGCCTCGCCGATCGCGTGCAGCTGCGCACCAGCACGGTCACGCCGGTACAACGCGTTCAGCCGGCAACGGCGCCGGCCACGCGTGAATTTCGGGTTGGCCAGGAAGTGCGCGCGCGTATCGATGAAATTCAGCGCAATGGAGTTGTCAAGGCATTGATTGACGAGCAGCCGCTTTTGTTGCGCCTGCCATTTCACGTGAACGTGGGGGACACGATTTCACTCACCGTCGCCGCCCGCGTGCCCACCCTCAAGTTCACGATGAACGAATATCCCGCTGCTTTCGCGCAAACGCCGGCGCTCAGCGATACCGCCCGCTTCATCACCGCGCTACTCGCTGAAAGCGAAAAGCTGCCGGTGACCGCGGCCGCACCGAAAGGCCCGCCACTATTGGGAGCGCCGCCGCTTGAAAGCGCACCACTGGCGGCGGCACTCCGCGATGCCCTGTCGGCAAGCGGCATGTTTTATGAAGCGCACCAAGCGCAGTGGGTGTCGGCCGAGCGGCCACTGGCCGCGTTATTTTTCGAGCCACAGAGCCGCCTGCCGTTAACAGGCGGCGGTCAAGTCGACACCCCACAACGTTCACCCACCGAATCTCCGCCAGAACCCAGGCTGTCGGAACTGCCGGTGCACCGCGACGCCTTGCCGATCGTGCGGCAGCAGCTTGAAACCCTGGCAACCGGACAAGTGGCGTGGCGCGGACTGGTATGGAACGCTCAACCCATGGAATGGCATGTTTTCGAGCATGAGCCGGAGTTCACCAACGCACCGCACGACACCAGTTGGCAGACTCGCATCGCCATCTCGTTGCCGCGATTGGGCGATGTAACGGCGGCGTTGCTTATTGGGAAAAATGGCATCACGATCAATATTCACGCGGCTTACCCGGATACGGTATCCGCGCTCGAAAGGAAACGGGCGGCACTAAAAACTTCGCTTCGCGCTACAGGCTTCAGTCCTCTTGCGATTACTATTGCCAATACTGTTGAATCCCATGAGCAATGCTGATCAACGGGCCGCCGCGGTGGCGCTGGTTTATCGCGATAATATGCCCGCGCCTCGCGTCGTGGCCAAGGGCCGCGGCCTGATGGCCGAAACCATCATTCAGCGCGCACGCGAGGCGGGAATCTACGCCCATGAATCCCCTGCCCTGGTTTCGCTGCTGATGCAGGTGGATCTTGACAGCAATATTCCGCCGGCGCTCTATACCGCGGTAGCTGAACTTCTGGTTTGGCTCCATAAAATTGAATGCACGGAGATTACCGCGCCACCTTTCGACGCCGAAACCTGCATCGGCGCTTTGATTACGAACACCCAACCCAAGGCGCCATGATGCGGGAAAACGTGGCATATTTCCCTTCTTATCGCCGCTTACGCGTTATGGCCGGCCCACTAGACTGGCTGGCATTCGGAGGTTCTTCCACCATGTCCAGTATTGCAACCAATGCCGTGCGACTCGAGCCCACCATGGTCGGTCAAGACAACCCGTTCATGGTGTCCTCCCAGCTTGAAATTACGCATATATTGCATGCCATCCTGCGCGACGGCGCATTGATAACCGTCACCGTCGATGCCAATGATTTCTTTCTGACATCGTTGCTCGCCATCGATGATTCTGAAAACTGCATGTATCTTGAACGCGGCCATGCCAGCCCGCATTCCTCGCGCGCGCTTCGAGGCCGCCCACTTTCGTTTGACACTACGCTGGAAAAAGTGCAAATCCGCTTTTGCAGCGTCGGCATAGAGGCCATGGAGTACGATGGCAAAGCGGCTTACCGAATTCCGTTGCCGGCAGAGATGCTTCGCATACAACGCCGCGAATTCTATCGTGTGTCAACACCCATTGCGGTCCCGCTCAAATGCAGACTTTCCGTTGGCAAAAATGCCGCCGACGGCGCCGTCGAACTGACAATCTGCGACATCAGTTGCGGCGGCATTGCCGTGCGGTCACCCCCCGCCTTGTTCGCGCCCGAGCTGGGAACGTTTTATTCATGCAGCATTTTATTGCCGGGAACATCCGGACTGCGCATCAAGGTTCAGGCACGAAACGCCTTCATGGTCACGCTGCTAAATGGCAAAATCGCTCAGCGTTGCGGGTTTGTATTTGTGGATCCGGCCGAAAGCATGCTGGCAACGGTACAACGCTATATTCTGAACCTTGAACGTCTGCAAAGAACACGCGGCAGGCGCGAAGGCTAGAAGATCGTCCGCGGTGCGGGAAGGCGCCGGCGGCGCCGAGTATAGGCATGCCACGATGGCGCACATTCGCCAGCATCATAACGGCCGAAGCTGGCCGAGAAGATGCCCGATCAGGTTCCGATCCTCCATATCGCCTCGCCAATTCCTAGAACGCAAAATACGGTCGGCCATCACCCGAGCTGGCGAAATTATCCCGTAGCCAATCACGCACCGGGCCGAGCAATACTGTTTGCCCACATCAAAGCCTGCCTCTGGCCGCTGTCGGCTTGCGCCAGCGTGCACCCAGGTATGGCGGCAATCGCCGTGGTTATGGTCACGACGTCGGTGTGCTCAAGCGCCTCGGCGAGAGTCAGCAGGCGGCCGAGACTACCACCGCGATTGAGCAACGCCTCGCACACCTCATCGGCTATGGGCAGCTCCCGGATGACTTCAGCCAGCGGCATGCCAAGCAAGGTGTCCATAAGCGACATGATGCCTGTCATGAACGCGTTGTCCTCCATCGTCTTGTTGCCGGCAACCATCAATTCCATAAACTTGCCGCGCGTCGCCGCCAGTTGCAATAAGGGACTGGGGAATTCCTTGCAGGGTGACAATTGCGCAAACAACAGCAATTGCAGCCAGCGCTGCACCTGACGCCTGCCAAGCACGACTAAAGCCGAGGCAAGCGAAGTCACCTTCCCGTTTGTGCCGGTAGCAACCGAATTCACCAGCCGCAACATGTTGACGCTCAGCCCGGGGTCTTGCTTGAAAACCTTTTCAATTTCCGCGGTGTTCGCATCCGCCATGAGCAACCCGAGCAACCGCGTCAACAGCATTTCGGATCTCGATAGCCGCTTGCCTCTAATAATCTCTGGCTTGGCGAAGTAGTAGCCCTGAAACAGATCAAAGCCGAGATTGAGACAGACCTTGAACTGTCCCATGCTGTCCACTTTTTCCGCGAGTAGCTGCACATTAAAGCGGCGCAGCTTGTCGGCCGTTTCTGCCAACCTCGTGCGATCGGTTAGCTGAAGGTCCAGCTTTACGATATGCGTCACTTCCAGCAGCGGCCACAGCGCTTGCTCGTCACGGATGAAATCGTCCATGGCAAGGGTAAATCCATTGTCGCGAAGATACCGACAGCGTTCGACGATCTCAGGAGTCGGTTCGACCGTCTCCAGAATTTCTAGCACCACCTTATCGCGCGGCAGTAATTCTATCGCGTCGCTCATCAACATTTCCATATCAAGATTGATAAAGCCGCGATAGCTTCCAAGCACGGATTCGATACCTACTTCATTCAATACATGATTGATTACCGTCGCGGTCGCCACCGAAGCACTGCCCACGTCGGCGCGGTTCCGGCCGCTCGATCTAAAAAGAAGCTCGAATGCGCGAAGATTCTGACTGCGGTCAAGAATCGACTGTCGGCCCAGAAATATTTGCTGACCATTACTGACAACTTCAGGGGTGCACATGTCCATTTGCAAGTTCCTTCTGTATGCGGGCCGCGTGCCCCTAGCCGCCAGTTGACATCTGAAAGACTTCTTTCCACTTGATTCTCTTGGAATTACGGCACACACGGTTTGGGCTGGCAAGCAACAAGACGAGGCATGTTTCAGGTGATCAGCCAGCCGGCGGAATCAGGCGTCACTCAATATCCGCGGTTGCAGGCCTGTCGCTGCATCAAGATGGCCCAACATGGGTTGCCATGCCCACGGCCAGCGTTCGGGCTCGCTGAAATTCGCCCGCCCTGCAATCCATGCGCCGTAACACCCTCCCTCCCGTATTCACCCTCGCCAACAAAATCTCCGGGCTCGCGGATTTGGCGGTAAAGTCGTCCGCGCCCGCGTCTATGGCGGCGATCAATTCTTCACCCCGATTGCGTCCTGAATACAGGATCACATAGAGATCCCGCCCAACCCGCGTCGAGCGCAACGTATTGCATAGCGCAATGCCGTCCATATCCGGCATCTCCCAGTCGGCAATGACCATCTGGGATTTTCCAGTCGCTATCACCGCCAGCGCCTCGTCGGCGCTTGCCAGCGCGTGCACGCGGTGTCCCGCCTCTTCCAGCATGGCACGTGCCAGGCAACGGTCGCTTTCGTCGTCCTCCACCAGGACTATGTCCAAGACGTCACCCGTGCGTGGGATATCCGCATCAGGGCGCGCGTACGCCTCGTAATCAATCGGGTTCAAGGCGGACGCGGTTAAATTCAGCAAGGGTGCCCACTCCGACATTGCCTGAGCCGCATCGGCAGCGATGCCACTCAACGTACCCGCATCGAGATCAAGCTGTGCAGCTGCATCCAGTGCCACTTGCCCCCATGCAGCCGGAGCGTTTTCGGCGGGGCCCCGCATAAGCGCTTCCGCGAGCAGCATTATCCACGCCCGGCGGTATCCCGACGTACTTTGCCCTTCTGGCCGATCCATCAGCGCATAAAACTCGCGCACCGTGCGCACCATACTCTCGGGGAAAGTCCACCGCTCCATCAATACCGCGCCTAATTCGGCATGATCGATACCGAATCGGTCACGCTCCATGCGACGCAAGGATGCGCCTCCCCTGCCATCGTCCCGGTCGATCAGTTCTCCGTATTCCTGCGGCTGTACCGTCGCAAGCGCGAGCCGTCCGATACCGGCGAGCAGACCACACACAAACGCCAGTTGTGGATCAAATCCGCCCGCGCGCGCCGCGACCGCCTGTGAAGAAGCGCCACGCAATAGCGACCCGGTCCAGAAAGCGCCATAGTCGAACGGCACGCAACGGCCGGCGCGATAATCGCTGACCAGCGAGAAACAAAGCGCGATGTGGCGCGTGGCGGAGAATCCGAGCCGCAGCACCGCCTCGTGCAACGAGCCGGTGCGCTTCCTCGCCCCGATTCCGCGGTTGGCAGCGTGGATCAGCCTTCCCGTCAGCGCCGGATCCGCATGCACGATTTTCGCGATATCCGCGACAGACGTGTCCTCGCGCCCCGCAAGACGCATCAGTTCAAGCGCGACGCCACGCGGCGACGGCAACGTATGCAGCGTGGCAATTACTTCTGCGAGCTTGGTCATCGCGTGCACTCCTTGGGGCTGCTATTGGTCTCCATAAGTGCAATTACGACACGCGACGCAAAAAAGTTAACCTCGCCAGATGCAATTATTTAAGTCTATAACCCGTGAGAACCCGTGCCCCCTGACCATGCAAAATGAGCGCAACCACGCCGGAGAAGGACGTGGGAAGGAACGGCATTGCGTCAATTGGAGGCGCACGCGTCTTGGACCACCACCCTATCCATACCTGTTTCATCGGTGAATCACTGTGACATTCTCACCAGCAAGATGGAACGTCATGGCATTTTTCCTAATGAATTGGAATTGGTATTAGCCGGGCAGTGAAAAATACACGGTGGTCCCGGTGCCCGCCTGCGCCTCTACCCATGTTTTACCGCCGTGGCGCTGAATAATCCCGTGGACAAGCGCCAGACCGATGCCATTACCGGCAAACTCATGCTGGGCATGCAGCCGCATGAACGGCTGAAACAGCTTGGCCGCGCACTGCATGTCAAATCCAGCGCCATTATCACGGACATAGAACACAGTAACGCGTTCCGGCTCCTCGCGCGGCAGCACGCCTATTTCAATTCGCGTCTCGGGCGTCTTGCTGGTGAACTTAATTGCATTCTGCAACAGGTGCTTCAGCATTTTATGCGCCAGCATCCTATCCATGGGCGCCGAAGGCAACTCAGATATACACCAGGCTATGACTCGATCTCCCATTTCCGGTTTCAGCTCGTGCAGGATTTGGGGCACGAGCTTGTTGAAGTCAACTGGCGCCCTGTTGACGGGCATGTAACCAACTCGCAAAAATTCTATCAAGTCATTCAGCAATTGCCCCATGTGATTGGCCGCGTGCGTGATCCTTTCCATGCTTTTGCGGCTCTCGTCATCCAGCCGGGCACCCAGTTGGCTCTGGAGTATCCGGGCAAACCCGGCAACATGCCGCAGTGGCGCGCGCAGATCGTGTGCAACACTATGCGAAAACATCTTCAACGACTCATTGGCTCTTTGAAGTTCCGCCGTACGTTCACGCACCTGATGTTCAAGGCTTTCGTTTCGCTCACTTAACACGCGAATCCGATCAAATGAGAGCATGGCAGCGGTTATCGTAGCCGACAGTCCACAGGGAGTGAGCTCCTGCTCTGCCTTGTAATCACTAATGTCGAACTCTCGCATGAATTCCGATACCGGCGCGTCACCCGCCCGCGCCACCAGCAGCACGACACGCGCCGCATCGAGCCGCGAATCATTGCGCAGGAATTTCAGGAGCTGCCGGGCGTTGCCTTCGGCTTCCAGCGCCGCATCTAGAAACAGCGCAGCAATGTCAGGATGCCGCGTTAGCAGTGCCCGCGCTTCCGGTTCACTGCGGGCATGGAGCAACAGCAAAGAGCGCTCGCATACCGCAAGGTTGGACAGTGCGCGCTCCATTGCATCGTGAACCGCGCTCCGGGCATCCACCACGAGCACTTTCGAATGCGGGCATCCGGCCGTGGCAAGCGTCGCTGGCATGTGGGCTTCATTCCCGACATTCAGCCCGTGATGATGTTTCGGATTCTTCAATTGCAACCCTGAAGAATCATCCGTCGGGAAGTCCGCATGGGTAGGGCTTGAGGCCATGACAATGAATAGTAGGCAAAATATAACATCAGCGCAGGCGCGGGATCAAACTCGACCAACACACCCGCTTGCAGGGTCGCACGCGCATTTTAACCACTGCGTCGCCTCGTCGATCCAATTAGGGTGATGGCCCTGTTCAAAATTCGTGCGTATCGAACTTCTCACATCGCCGATCTCATAAATGGTTATCAACCTGAACAACATTCCGCGTGGCACGGCGTACCAGCTCGCGTGTGCAATCACCGCGCCTTCTATATTCGATGCCGTATGCCGCCCCCGGCCCGTAGCGCGGCGAGTACGCGCCCCGCGATGGCTCCCAATGGCAATATCTCATCGACCCCGCCCGCCGCGATGGCTTCCTTCGGCATGCCGAACACCACGCACGTCGCTTCGTCCTGCGCGACGGTAAATGCGCCCGCGCGCTTCATCTCCAGCATCGCGCTGGCGCCATCCTTTCCCATGCCGGTAAGCATGATACCGATTGCGTTTGAACCCACGCACTGCGCGGCGGAGCGGAACAAGACTTCCACCGAAGGGCGATGGCGATTCACCGGTGCATCACTCGATAATGCTGTCACATAGTTGGCACCGCTCTTGCGCACCAAGAGATGAAAATCGCCGGGTGCGATGTAGGCGTGGCCCGGAAGAATGCGCTCATTGTCCTCTGCTTCCTTAACGCTGATCTTGCACAAACCGTCGAGGCGCTGTGCAAAGCTTTTGGTGAATCCCGGAGGCATGTGTTGCGTCACCAGAATGCCTGGTGCATCGGGCGGCATGGGCATCAGCACTTCCTTGATCGCCTCGGTACCGCCGGTGGATGCGCCAATAATCAGTAGTTTCTCCGTGCTTGCGCGCGACCCCAGCGCCAGCACCGGGGTGGACAGGCTGGCCGACGGCGCCGCCTGCCTGCGCACATGCGCGGATGCTGCCAGACGAACCTTTTCGACAATCTCGTTCGCGCTGGCCTGCATGCCCTTGCTCACATCCAACTTGGGTTTGGCGACAAAATCAACGGCGCCCAACTCCAGCGCACGCAAGGTGGTATCCGCGCCCTGCTGTGTCATGGTTGACACCATCACCACCGGCATGGGGCGCAACCGCATCAGTTTTTCCAGAAAATCGATACCGTCCATGCGCGGCATTTCAACGTCGAGCGTAAGCACATCCGGATTGAGATTGCGAATCATGTCGCGCGCCGCAATCGGATCAGGTGCCGCGCCGACCACCACCATATCCGGCTGCCGATTGATGAATTCGCTCAGCATTCCGCGGATCAGCGCCGAGTCATCGACGATCAGCACGCGGATGCGCTGCGCCGCGCTGTTCGGCATAAGTGTTTGTTTTTGCATGTCTTTATCAATTAAACAGTTCGACATCCGCTTGATTCGGCGCTTGCGTCAAGCGCCGCCGGTATTGCACTTCGCGTTCCAGTACGGTCTCGTTGTGCATACTGCGCAGCCGCTTTACCAGTACACGCCCGGTGGCCGGGAAAAAATACACCTTGCGCGGATGGCCCGCCGCAAGGTCGCGCGCCGTGATACGAATATTTTCCGTCGCCAGAAACGCTTCCACGAACGCCGCATTCTGGTGGCCCACATTGGCCTGTACCAGCCCCGGCAGCACGTTCCCGCCGCCGAACACCTTGGCTTCAAGGCTTTCGCGTCGCGCGCCGAGTTTGAGCAAATGACTGATCAGCACATCCATGGCATAAGTACCGTAACGCGCGCCGATGGCATCGCGCCCCGCCGCCTCGCTGTCGGGCAACATAAAGTGATTCATGCCGCCGATGCCCAACCGTACATCGCGGATGCACGCGGCGACGCATGATCCCAGTACCGTTACCAGCAGCATGTCGCGCACACTGACGAAGTACTCTCCAGGCAACAGCTTTGCGGCCTGAATAGCGTGATCGCGGTCAAAATAAACGTTTCGCGCAAAACAGTCGGGCGCCGGTGAACTCGCCATCGCGTCCGGCACAAACTTCCGGTCCCCCAGTACCTGCCGGGCGGAAGAAATCATCGGGCGCCGCTCCCGTCCGCGCGACCGTACACCGTCTTGCCACGCAAACGAAAAAGGTGCGCGGCATTGTGAAAACTTTCCGAGTGGCCGGCAAACAACAGGCCATCCCGATGAAGCAGCGGCGCAAACCGTTCCAGAATTGCCAGCTGCGTGGGCTTGTCAAAATAAATCATGACATTGCGGCAAAAAATAACATCGAATGGCCCGCGCATCGGCCACTGGTTTTCAAGCAGATTGATGCGCCGGAAAGCCACCAGGTTGCGCAACTCGTCACGCACCCGAACCTTGCCGGCGTTACTTGCAGAGCCGCGTTTGAAAAATCGCTTTACACGCTCCGGCTCCAATTTCTCGACCCGGTCTTCGGTATACACGCCGGCCTGTGCCGCCGCAAGCACGTTGGTATCGACATCGCTCGCGAGTATGCGAACCGGCGGATTGAAGCTGCCGAAGGTTTCCACGGCCGTCATCGCTATCGAATAAGGTTCCTCGCCGGTGGACGCCGCGGAGCACCAAATCATCTGCGGATGCGTTGCACCACCGCGCCGCAGATGCTGCGCAAAAATCGGAAAGTGATGCGCCTCGCGGAAAAACGCCGTGAGGTTGGTGGTCAGCGCGTTGGTGAAAGCCTCGCATTCCTCGGCATCTCCGGCTTCAACTTTGTCCAGATAAATGTCGAAACTTTCCAGCCCGAGCTGTCGGAGGCGCCGCGTGAGCCGGCTGTAAACCATGTCGCGCTTTGCCGCCGAGAGGGAAATTCCCGCATATCCGTAGATCAGCTTCCGGACGCGGTCGAAATCCACGTCGTTAAAATCGAAGTCCCGTGCGCGCGACTGTTCGCTAGCGGCTGAAAGTGCCATGCCAGATGCCTCTTTGTGCATGAATCGTTAATTGAAATCCGGTGCTCTTGCCGCGCCCTAGCCAACCATCCGATGGCAACCCTTGCCGTTACTCGCAAACTGCACTGCCCGTGTCAGGACAACGATCCTGTAAAACACGCGTGCAGGATGCAATCTCCTTCTATATATCGGCAAAAAAACCAAACCCTTGAATACGCTACCGATTTCGCCATAAGTTGTTGTTTAAATTTGGCAATTTATATACGCATGGAGCGAGCATCCATCCCGCTACCGTCAAACCTTACGCCGCTGCGTCGTGTCGAACACGTAGCCGCTTACGCGACCAACAATTCGTTGGCCTGGTCCGTGGTTCACGCCAGCGCCGCTGCGTCAATCATGGACTTTGCAATCACGCTGTAGACAACCGCCCAGAAATTGGGCACCTCGTCCGTAAAGGACGCACTTGATCCCTGTTTCAGCGTCCACAGACACACTGCTCCAACCGTGTCGTAGTGTTTCGGCTCGACGCAGTAACCCGCCATACTACGCAAATTACGCAACTCATTTGTCCATGCCAGTCCAAGTGTATCCATGCACTGGCACGAGGCGATTGATAGTCCGATTAGTGGGAAAACCACCAACTTGTTGCAGGACTGCATTGCAATCATTCCAACTTGCTGTCATCAGCAATAATTCCGCAGGACGTTTACTGCCGAACCGCCTGCGCCAACCGCTGCACCGCCTCACAGAACACTTCCACCTCATCGGCCTTGAAGATCAGTTCCCGCACGCCAATACCGTCAGCCTGCGCACGAAGTTCGTCGTCTATAAAGCCCGAGGTCATCGCCACTGCCAGGTTCGGATTGAGCGCCCGCACTTCGCTTGCCACCTCCAGCCCCGACTTGCCCGGCATATTGTAGTCCGTCACCACCAGGTCAAAGCCGGCCGGGTCTGCACGCAGCGCCCGTAATGCCTCCTCATGCCGGGTGAAGGCGGCTACGCGGTAGCCGCTCCGCTTGAGCAGCCGCTCAACCAGAAACACCATTGAATCATCATCATCCAGGTAGAGTATGCACGGATCGTCGCCCGGACCCGAGACCGAGACCGAAGAGCGGGTCCCGCCGGGCTTAAGGGGCTGTGTGCTGGCTTCCGCTTCTGTTTCTGCTTCTGCGTCTGCTTTTGCGTATGCTTCTGCTTTTGCCACTGGCAGGTAGACGATGAAGGTCGCGCCTTTGCCCGGTTCGCTGTCGACCGTGATCACTCCCTCGTGCCCCTGCACGATGCCGTGTACTACGGATAGCCCCAGCCCAGTGCCTTCGCCCACCGGCTTGGTGGTGAAGAACGGCTCGAAGAGTCTCTCCTTTGTCACCGCGTCCATGCCCTGCCCGCTGTCGCTGACGATAATGCGCACCGCGCGCCCCGGTTGTCGGGCGCGCAGGGCCTCCAGCGCCCAATCGGGGCTCGTAATTGCGTCCAGGGGCACGGTATCGAGCCGCATGTCGATGCGACCAGGGCCGTTGCGCACCGCTTGCAGGGCGTTGGTGCCAAGGTTGATCAGTATCTGAGCAATCTGGCCGGCATCGGCCAGCACGGGGGGGACTGGGTCACAGCTCACCTCAAGGCTCAGGCGGGCGGGCAGTGTGGCTCTTAGCAGGCGTGCGGCTTCGGTCACCACTGGGGCCAGGTCAATGGGCTTCCTCTCAATGGGCTGTCTGCGGCTGAAGGAGAGTATCTGTTGCACCAGGTTGCGGGCGCGAGTGCCGGCCTTGCGGATTTCTTCAAGGCTTTCCAGCGCCGGGGGATTGTGGGTTGAGTCTTGACGCGCCAGTTCGACGTTGCCGAGGATGGTGGCCAGGGCGTTGTTGAAGTCATGAGCGATCCCGCCCGCCAGCGTACCGATCGCTTCCATCTTCTGGGATTCGCGCAGTTGCGATTCTAGGGCGACTCGCTCGGCTTCGGCCTGTCTGCGGGCGGTGATGTCCCGCGCAACCGTCGCCGTACCGATGACCGTTCCGTTACCATCCTTAACAAGTGACACGCCAACCGTTACGTGCACGCATGATCCGTCTTTGCACAGGCGCGTGGTTTCGTACTCGAGCACACTCTTGCCGCTTCGAATTTTGGCCTGATTGGACGTGAGTTCGTTCATTACCTCTGGCGGAATCAGGAACGAGTTGTCCCGCCCCATGACTTCATCTGACGAGTAACCATATAGGCGACGGGCACTATGGTTCCAATACACAATCTTGCCCTCAACATCACTCATGTAAATGGCATCGTTTGAACTTTCCGTGACAGCCGCGAGTTTGGCGAGCGCTTCCTCGAACTGTTTACGCTGGCTGATGTCCTGCAGAATGATGGATGCGCCAACGACCTTCCCAGTGTCGTCCTTAATCGGAGATTGACTACTAAAAACGTCGATTATCCGTCCGTCCTTGGTCAGGCGATTGGTCTCGCGTGAGACCGTCTCGCCGCGAAGCAAAGCTTCGGTATTTTGGACGCGGTTGGGCCTTCTGTTTGCAGGTATAAGAAAGTCAGAAGACCTGCCAATGGCTTCTGCCGCCGTGTAGCCCAACAACTTTGCCGCGCCGGCGTTCCACGTCAGAATCGTGCCGTCGAACGAGCGGGTCATAATCGCGTCATTCGAGCTCTCGACGATAGAGGCTAGCCGAGCGCGCTCGGCCTCCGCCTGTTTGAGCGCCGAGATGTCCTGCAAAATGACGGAGATACCCGTGATGCGCCCGGCGGCATCCTTCACCGGCGACAAGCTGGTGGAGACGGTGAAGACGCGGCCGCTTTTCGATACACGCCGGGACTCGTGCGCCACCACCATTTCTCCGGCGAGCAGTTTCTCGGTATTGCTCGGTTGCTTGGAAACCTGGCCCGGCGGCACGGCAAAATTACTGGGCTTGCCAATGGCTTCCGCCGCGGTATAACCAAGCATTCGTTCCGCGCCGGTGTTCCAAGTGAGTATGGTGCCATCGAGCGATCGAATGAAGATGGCGTCGTTCGAATTTTCGACAACGGCGGCCAGCAGGCTGTGCTCGGCCTCGGCACGCTTGCGTGCCGTGATGTCACTGTTGGTGCCGCTCATGCGCAGTGCGCGGCCATCGCCATCACGCTCGATTATGCGTCCGCGGCACTGTGTCCACAACCACTGACCGCTCACGGATCGCACGCGATGATCGGCCAGGTATGCGGGTGTCTCGCCCTTTAATGCCTTTCGCAAGGCCTGCGTGACGATTGCGCGATCATCCGGATGCACCTGGGTCAGCAATGCCGTCAACGTTGTGTGGGTTTCAGCCTTGGATTCATGTCCCAAAAACTCGGCCCATGCGCTATCCAGCCAGACTTCACTGGTACGCAGATCTGCCTCCCATATACTGGTACCCGAGCCTTCCAGCGCGATCTCAAGCCGCTGCGACATTCGGATGGCCGCGGCCTGTGCATCTTTCAGCAGCGTGGTGTCCCGCAATATGATGGAAATACTGGTGATATTTCCGGCGCCGTCCCGGATCGGCGAGTGGCAGCTTGAAACAAAAATGCGCCGTCCGTCCTTGGTCAGTCTCTCGCTTTCGCGCAACACCACCTCGCCGCGTAATACCCTGGCATTGTTCTCCACCAGGTTAGCTCGGCGGTCGGGCAAGGTGATGGCAATGGGCTTGCCCATGACTTCTTCCGCGGTATAACCAAACATTTTTTCCGCGCCGGCGTTCCACGACAGGATCGTCCCGTCAAGGGCGCGGCTGAGAATGGCATCGTTCGAATGCTCGATGATCGCCGCGAGTCGCATGTGCGCGGCCTCGGCTTGCAAGCGTTCGGAAATATCCCGAAAAATCAATGCAACGCCGCTCACGGCTCCCGCCGAATCCCGGATTGGCCCCGCGCTGATGGAAACATCAATGAGGCGCCCGTCTTTCCGCAATCGCCGGGAGTCGTGTGTTCTTGCGCTGAAGTTCACGTCGATTTCCTCGCCGAGGCGTAACTCCGTCCGCAGCTCCACCGGCACGATCACGCTGATGTGACGCCCCACCATCTCGGCTTTGTCATAACCAAACAATATTTCGGCGCCTCGATTCCAGCTCAATACAATGCCATCCACGGTACGGCTGACAATCGCGTCGCGAGACGCCTCGACAACGGCAGCGGTCAGCGTAAGTGATGCCTCGGCTCGCTTGCGTTCCGCGACGAGTTGATTGAAATCCTTGATCAGCGCGCCGATTTCGTCGTCACGCACGACCGGCAACGTGGAAAGCGGCGCCTCTCCGCTCGTCATGCGCCGAATTTGCGCCGCGGCCTGGTCCAGCGGACTGAGCAGCCGCCTCAACACGAAACCGAGGCCGGCCACGATCACCAGCGTAATCATCAACGCGGCCAGATAAATCTGGCGTTTCAGCTTGGCAAGCGGCGCGAAAGCCTCTTCGACCGGCACCTGGGCCAGCACGATCCACGGGGCGGATTTTGCGGCGGCAGCCGCGCTTATCACTTCGATACCATCCACGGTGGTCAGGCCATGGTTGACGTAGCCTTTATCTATCCACTTTTCCAGTAAGTGATTTGCGCCTTTCGGGGACATCGGCTGCATGATGCGTGTCTTGTCCGTGGCCGAAATGATTACCCGGCTTTTCGCCGATACCACCATCAGGCTTCCGGTAACACCGGGCTTTGCCGTGTCGAGCCGACCGAACAAGCTGGCATCAGTGGGGAAGATCGCGCCGACCAACGCCCCCGTCACACCGCCGGCGGCGTCGTACAGCGGCACCGCGAGCGGCACGGCGACGCGTTTGGAAAACCGCCCCATGAGCGGGTTCGCCACCGTCGGCTTCCCGCTGGCCATCAGCGCGCGAAAATACTCGAAGTCCGCGATGGAATTGCCCACGCGCCCTTCGAGCGTGGGATAGTCGGCTATGATATTGCCCTGCGCGTCAACGACGAACGGCCCCAATGGAAATATTTTGCGGGAAAGGCTGCGTTGTCCAAGCAGACGCCTCAGTTGCCCGCGATCCGCCATGATTTCCGGCGTTATGGTCGCGGCGACTTCTCTCAGCAAAGCCATCCGTAATTCAATTTGGGTGTCGATGTCGCTGGCCAGAAACTTGACGGTCGCGCCCATCTGCTCGCCTAACACGACCTCAATGTCATCTTCCATGATACTGCTGGCACGCAAGGCAAGCGCCCACATGCTGAGTACGAACAGTACCGCCACCACGAACAACACGCGCGTTTTCAGGTTCATCATAGGGCGCGCATTTCGCCATGAAAGGCGCGCAACGTTCTGTTACAACAGCGTTGTCTTGCCATTTCGGCGGCATTGTTTGGCATGTCTGTCTGACTCAGCGACCCGCTACTTTTCAGTAACTGCCCTATGTTGATCCTGCACGCAATAAGTATGCGTGCCACATCGATGTTCCGCAAACAAACCAAGCGTCGGCAAATAATCCCAATATGCGCCCGTCCCAACGTTTTCGGCTATTCGCACGCCCGGCCATGGCCAATAGACGACCGGCTCAAGATGCTTTCCGCTGAACCGAATGCACCAGCCGCTCTACTGTCTCACAAAATACCTCCACATCATCGGCCTTGAAAATCAGTTCCCGCACCCCGGCGCTGTCAGCCCCCGCTTGCAGCTCCTCGTCAACGAAGCCTGAAGTCACAATCACCGGCAGGTTCGGGTTAATCATCCGCACTTCGCGGGCTATGTCCAACCCCGACATGCCCGGCATATTATAGTCCGTCACTACTAGGTCAAAAGCAGCCGGGGCTGCGCGCAGCGCCTGCAACGCGGCCTCCTGCCGGGAGTGGGCGGCTACGCGGTAGCCACGTCGTTGAAGCAGCCGTTCAACCAGAAACACCAATGCGTCATCGTCATCCAAGTAGAGTATGTGCAGGCTGCGGTCCGACCCCGGCGCCGGTGGGACGTACTCACGAAGAGGCCGTGTCCGGAATTCGGCCTCGACCGCCGGCAGATAGATAGTGAATGTCGAGCCTTTGCCCGGTTCGCTGTCTACTATAATCGCTCCCTCGTGCCCCTGCACAATGCCGTGCACCACGGATAGTCCCAGCCCGGTGCCTTCGCCCGCCGGCTTAGTGGTAAAGAACGGCTCGAAGAGTCTCTCCTTTGTGGCCGCATCCATGCCGCAGCCGTTGTCGCTGACGGTGATGCGCACGGCGCCGCGCTCAAACTGCCGATTGCGCAGGGCGGCAACGGCTAAAGGGACCTCTGCAAGTGCCGCATCCAGGAGCAAGGAATCGAGCCGGATGTCGATGCGACCGGTACCGTTGCGCATCGCCTGCATGGCATTGGTCGCGAGATTAATCAGCATTTGCTCAATCTGGCTAGCATCGGCCAGCACCGATTGCGCTGGGGCACAGTGCACTTCTAGTTTAAGGCGCGCAGGTAGCGTGGCCCGTAGCAACCGGGCGGTTTCGGTCACCACCGGCAACAGGTCGATGACCTTCCTTTCGGTCGGCTGGCGGCGGCCGAAGGCGAGGATCTGTTGCACCAGGTTGCGGGCACGGGTGCCGGCCTTGCGGATTTCTTCGAGGCTTTCCAGCGCCGGGGGATTGTGCGCGGAGTCCTGGCGTGCCAGTTCGGCATTGCCGAGAATGGTGGCCAGGGCGTTGTTGAAGTCGTGGGCAATGCCGCCGGCCAGCGTACCGATCGCTTCCATCTTCTGTGACTCGCGCAGTTGGGCCTCGAGGTGGGCGCGGGCAGCCTCGGCTTGTGCCATCAGGGTTACGTCACGCAGTGTCACGGTAAACAGGCTTTGTTCATTGACCAGTACGTACGAAATAGACGCCTCGATCGGAAATTCCGTGCCATCCGACCGCAACGCCATCACCCGTCTGACATTTCTCCCCATTTCACGCACGCCGCCTTCACTTTTCTTAAATTCACGCAGGTATCCACGATGCCGGTTGCGAAGGCGTTCCGGTACAAACTGATCGAAGGACTGCCCCATAACTTCTTCGGCGGAAACCTTAAATATGCGTTCCGCCGCCAAGTTAAACACCACCACACGTTCGTTTTCATCCACAGTGATGATTGCATCCATCGCGGCGTCGATAATCGCCGACATGCGGTTTTTTATTTGATTTATCTCGGATTCCGAGGCCTTGCGCTCGGTGATGTCAAGATTGGTTCCGACCACCCATTCGACCCGTCCCTCAGGATCGGTGCGAACAGTTTCAACCGCCGCAATGTGGCGAAGCGCACCATCCACCGCCCGCCGAATTGGAAATTCACGGACACTACGCCCGGCTGTGCGAATCGTATCTTGCATTATCTGTTCTTGTTGAGAAAGATATTCGGGCAGAACCGCGTTTCGCCAAATGCTGTAATCGACATAGCCATCTTCCGTCGGCGCAATACCATAAATCCGGAACATTTGAGTATCCCAGAGCACCTTGCCTGCACTGATGTTCCATTCCCAAATACCCACCCCGGTTGCCTCGGTCGCCAAACGCATGCGCTGCTCGTTTTCCCGCACCATTCGCAAGGCCCGTTTGTGCAACGTAATATCCTGCAGAATGACCGAGGATGCAATGACGTTCCCGGCGCTGTCGCGAATCGGTGAGTGGCTGGAACGGACTTCGATCTCGCGCCCATCCTTGGTTAAACGATCGGATTCACGTATGACCGTCGAGCCACTCAGCAACGCGTTGGTAACTTCGACGCGGTTGGGTATTCTGTGCGGCGGCACAAGAATGTCAGAACACTTGCCAATGGCTTCCGCCGCCGTGTAGCCCAGCATTCTTTCTGCCCCGGCGTTCCAGGTTAGTATTATGCCGTCGAGCGATCTGCTCATGATGGCATCGTTCGAGTATTCAACGATAGCGGCTAGCTGCCCGCGGTCCCTCTCCCCAAGCTTGCGTTCGGTGATATCCGTGATCAAACCGACTATCGCCAGAATATCTCCGTTCTCCCCGTAAATACCATTGGCTTGATCCCAAATCCATCGGATTTCTCCGCTGCGACGAATAATCCGGTATTCATTGCTGCATGATTCCTTCGCGGCCAGCTTGGCCTGACATCGTTGAAAAATCAGTTCCGCATCCTCGGGATGGATGATCGCGCCCAGCGATGTCACTCGATTCCCGACCAGATCGCTTGGATCATAGCCGGTGATTTCGCGACAGCCCGCGCTTATGAAACTGATGGTCCAGTCTGGATCATTGGCACATCGATATACGAAACCGGAAATGTCGCGCACGAGCGAGGAGAACTGCTGTTCGCTTTCACGCAAAGCCTCGTTACGACGATCCAATACCGCCAATAGCTGGTTAAACGCCTTCACCACTTTACCGATTTCCGCTGGCTGGTTGACCTGGATGGACTGTGGAAATTCTCTTGATTCCGACAATTGGGATAACGTTTCCGCGACGTCATTCAACGGTCGAAGTTGGCGTTTTAGCAATGACCAAGCGAGCGCCCCCGCGAGCAGCGTCACAAAAAGCGCCACGTATCCAAAGCGATGCAACGTGGCAAGAAGGGGAGCGAAAGCTTCGGTAGTGGGCCATTGGGCGGCAATGTACCAGTCCGCCGCAGGAATACCCCTGGATGATTGAATTACTTCCACGCCAACTGGATTAACAAAAACGTCAGTGCCTTCGTGGCCTTGCAAATAGCGGTCGATCAAAGGGAATCGGCCGGGCGCCGGGCTCGCCTCTAATACTCGCTTTGTGTCGGACGCAGCAACAATGACCCGGTGCAGCCGCGAGACTATTAGATAGCCGCCGGATATGCCATAACGGCTTTCGACAAGGTCTTTCAGAAAATGGGCGGCGCCAAGATCGATCGTGCCCGTTACTGCGCCGGTCACTTTACCTCGGGCATCCCGCACCGGCACTGCCATTGGAAGTATCGGCGTGGCCAGCTTTATACCCATGGTTGGCGCACCGACTCCAGATTTCCCTTCCTTAAGCGCAGCAGCGACATGACTCCTGGACATGTAGTTAACCCCAATACGACCTCGCGATCGTGGAGCATCGGCGACGACAGTCCCTTCAGCATCTAGAACGTTGATGCCTCCGTTGAACATGGCCAGATAGTGCTGCTGCGCTTCCAGCAACGACTGCAATGCCGGAGTAGCGTTCGGCGAGACGGAAGACACAGAACCGGCGATTTTTTCCAACGCATTTAACCGCGCACGCAATTCTCGATTAATATCGGCGGCCAACAAAGACACCATTGAGTACTGTTGCTCACTCACACTCTTAACGAGACTGGCGCGCAGTGATCGAGCAAGGTCATATGCCAGCACGAAGATACTGGTCACAAGAATAGTCATTACGATCAAGGTTATCCTGGTCCGCAAGGAGTACATATAAGTCCTTCGGAAAAAATACGCTTTAACGCATTGCCTAACGGTTGAAAAGAGATGTCGGGTTCACACGGTTTGCGTGCCGATTCAATTGCCACACTCCCGGCAGGACGCATGGCAAATCCAGCCAAGCATTTGATAATTCAGTGAGGAAATTCTCCAGTTCCGCAGGCAACTTCGCATGGTTTGAACGATATTGCAATCGACGGATATTTTCAACTTACGGATGCAAGTCGGCACCTTGCGCGAATTTCCCCAATGACCTGGTCATAGGTAATTTCTGAAGCCATGCAGTATGCGACTGGCCATGCGGCGGAAAATTTGATGCGGAATGAACAAAATAGTCGGGGCGCGAAACCTTCCCAAAGTGCCATCGCACGGCAAGTCATTGATTTATTGCATATTTTAATTTCGGCGCGTTTACGCAGCATCCAGCGCCTGCGCTTCGCCGCCTTTTGTGGAAGCGTCCTTTTCTTGCGCGCGCGCGTCTTTGGTCTCCACACTGCGAAGTTCGCGTATGCCAAATTCCTTTCTTGCATCAAGCGTCTGCTCCACAATGGCCGCTTCAACATCGGCCAAGACACGCTCGATCAACCCGACTTCCAGTTCATGAACGCAGTCGATCATATTCGCCGCATGCCACAGCCCCAAGGTAATACAGGCGCTTTTCAGGCTGTCGAGCACATTGCGCACGGACGCGGCGTCATCAGCGGATAGCTGTTCAGGCACGTGCGGCCGCGCGTCGATGAGTTGCTGCCCAAGCGCATCGTAGTAGCCGATCAATTTTCCCGGCGGGATCTTTAGACGCTTCTGCGTGGCGGACGGAGTTTCGCTGTAACGTTCGTAAATACGATGGAACACCTTGTCCAGGCTGGCGCGCGCCTTGGTGAAACTGACGGGCTTGAGTATGTAGTCGGCGGCGCCAAGCGCAATGGCTCGCTCGATGGTTTTACGATCAACCGAGGCCGTTACAAATATGAACGGCACCTTGGCCAATGCGGCGCGCGACTTGAATTTCTGGAACAAATCAAGCCCCGACATGCGCGGCATATGCATGTCGCAGCAACACAGCACCGGGCACAGGCCGTCTTGCACAACTTCCCATGCCTGGAGTCCGTCCGCCGCCTCGACAATCTCCACTCTTTCAAACCGGCCCAGCAAATCCACCAGCAACATGCGTTGTATCACGTCATCATCAACAACCAGAACTTTCATCTTGGCCTCTTTTGGTTACCCTTTCCAACTGGGATGGTGCGCAATATTCGAAAGCGTCTCGGAAGCTTCGTCGTT
>DHVE01000083.1 GCA_002412495.1 Betaproteobacteria bacterium UBA5216 | reverse complement strand
TACATGGAAGACGGCACGCGCAAGGAGCCGGCACCCATCAATGCTTTTCACAAATCGCCCAACTGCGTCATCGGCGACAACGACACCATGGTGCTGCCCGACGTGCCGGCCACGCTGTTTGAAGGCGAAGCCGAAATCGCATTGGTCATCGGCAAACGCGCCACCAACGTGCCGGCCGCCGACGCCATGAAATATATCTTCGGCTATATGTGCTTTATCGACGGCTCGGCGCGCGGATTGCCGCCGCCCAGCAACGTGTTTTTCCAGATGAAGTCGCGCGACACCTTCGCACCGATAGGCCCGTTCATCGTGACCGCCGATGAAATCCCCGATCCCCACCAACTGCAAATCACGCTCAAAGTGAACGGCGAGGTAAAGCAGAACTTCAACACCAGCGACATGGCGCACAAGATTCCGCGCTGCATTGAATGGATTTCGTCGATCCACACGCTCGAGCCCGGCGACATCATCGCCACCGGCACCAACCATCGCGGCCTGTTCGGCTTTCAGGATGGCGACAAGGTGGAACTCGAAGTCGAACGCTGCGGCAAGCTGAGCTTCAATGTGCGCGACGATTTGAAGCGCACCTGGGACCGCAAGACACGCCTAGAACGCGCCAACTTGAAACTCGAAGGTCTGTCACCGCAACTCACCGGCAAATACGCCAAGAAATAGTCAATAAAAACATATAGTTATGATGTCATCACCCAAGGGACGCCACGGCGTCCCTTGGTATTTGAACGGGCAGGATGGATGTAACCTGTCGGCGTTTCGCACGCGCCAATAGTGATGGGTTTCGATGCGCCGTGCCCACCCGGAAATTGTGGTTGAGTTTCATGCAATCAATCCTCACGGAATCACACGAACACGCCAATGAAAATTTTTGCGAACCTCAGCTTCACGACGTTAGCCTTGATCACGGCCTGCCATGCCGGGGCACAAACCTACCCCTCAAAACCGGTGCGCCTGATCGTACCGTTCGCGGCAGGCGGCCCGGCCGATGCCGTCGGGCGCTTGCTCGTGCCGGGGCTGACGGACGCATGGGGGCAACAACTCCTCATCGATAATCGCGCCGGCGCCAACAGCATCGTCGGCAGCGAAGTCGCGGCGCGCGCCGCGCCCGATGGCTACACACTGTTGCTGGTGTCGGCGGGATTTACCATCAACGCCACGCTGTATCCGAAGCTGCCCTTCGATGTGATCCGTGATTTCACGCCCGTTACCATGGTCACCTTCGGGCCCGGCATACTGGTGACGCATCCCTCGCTGCCCGCGCGCAACCTGAAAGAACTGGTGGCGCTCGCCAAGGCAAAACCACGCACGCTGACCTATGGCTCATCGGGTTCAGGCGCACCCACCAGCCATCTTGGCATGGAATTACTGAAAGTTACTGCCGGCATCGACATTATTCACATCCCCTACAAGAGCATGGCACCGGCGCTCGTCGATGTGCTGGGCGGGCAGATACACATGGCCATGCCTACCATCAACGTCACCCTGCAACACATACGCGCGGGGCGACTGCGCGCCATTGGCGTGACGTCGCTCACACGCTCACCGGCGATACCCGAAGTCGCACCACTTGCCGAACTGGGCATGCCGGGTTACGAAGCGAACAACTGGTATTCGATTATCGCGCCCGCCGGATTGCCGCCGGCGGTCGCAGAAAAAATCCACGCCGATACCGCCAAGCTGCTGCTCGCACAGGACATCAAGGATCGCTTCAACGCCGTGGGCATGGAGGCGCGCGCAATGTCACCCACAGCGCTAGCGACCTATATGAAAAGCGAAATTGCCAAGTGGGGCCGGGTGGTCAAGGCATCCGGCGCGCGACCAGAGTGATACTGGGACACGTAATCCGATTGGATTTTTAGGGTGGGCAAAACGTATTTTGTTCTACCCACGCAACTGATCGCGGACGCCCCCACCAATGCGTGGGCACAAATAGCGTGCCCACCCTACGCCTGCTAAATCAAGAATGATGCGCCTGCACCCTTACATTGTCAGCCATTGATGGCGCGCACCACTCAGAGCCTCACCGCCCGTCCATGCTGACTCGACGCCAGCATCGCATTCGCCACCCGTATCATCTGCAATCCATTCAACGCCGGCATCACGGTGTCCTCGCCGTGCGTGATTGAGCGGTTGAAGGCTTCTATCAGGCGCGTGGTGCGCGTCACGGGCGTGTCGTCTGGGAACGGCAAACGCACTTCGGGCGCGTCGCTTTCCACCACGACTTCCTGCGCGCGGCTGGCCTCGTTGCGACCCAGCGTGCCGAAGCACGAAAGCTTGCCTTTGTCGCCGTACAACACCGCGTCGTTGTCCGAGCGCGGCACGATCGCGCCAGAGGCCACCATGCCCTGCGCGCCGTTGGCAAACTGAAAAATGCTCACTGTGCATTCATCGACCGGGCGCGACGGAGGACGGGCATCGGTGATGCAACGCACTTCGGTGATTTCACTGTCGGTCAGGTAGCGCAGCAGGTCCACCGGATGCACGGCCTGCGCGACGATGGAGCCTGACCCGGCCAGCGCCGGATCATTGCGCCAGCCGGGCATCGTCGCCCAATACGGGCGCGGTCCGCCGACAAAGTTCTGTGCCTTGATGAGTTGCAGTTCGCCCAGCACGCCCGACTGCACGAGGCGGCGCGCTTCGATGTGCGCGGCGTGGTAACGCAGCCGGTAAGCGACATCAAGCCTGACTTTGTTGTCGTCCGCCGCGCGGATCATGCGTTCGCCGTCGGCCTCGGTCAATGCCATCGGTTTGTCGCACAACACGTGCTTGCCGGCGCGCGATGCCGCCACCGACTGCTCGGCGTGAAGCGCGTTGGGGCTGGCGATGTACACCGCGTCCAGTTCCGGATCGGCGAGCATTTTGTCGAGCGCGTCGTAGGCACGCGGCACGTTATGCTTGGCGATGAAGGCTTTGCCTTTTTCGGCGCTGCGGCTGTAGACCGAAACCAGTTGCGCGTCCGCGGCCTTCGCCAGCGCCGGCGTGAAATTGCGCTCGGCGATATCGCCCAAACCGATGATGCCCCAGCGTATGACCATGACGGCGATTCCCTTTGAATTTTTACTTTTAACTTTCCACGTTGTGATGCTAATTTTAACAACCGCCATGATACGACCGCATCAACTTGACGCCACTGCATGCGCGATGGACACTTGCGCCTCCCATTCTTGCCGCACCCGCCTTCCACACGTCCTCCCGCAAGAAACCTGCTTTGGATTTTCAACCAAGGAACCGCCATGTCCGATGCCTCGCCGCACGCCTACAGCATCCTCACGCTGCCGGAAATTCATTTTCTCGACGCCGCCGTCTCCCGGCTGATACCCAATGATGATCTGGGCCCCGGCGCGAAGGAAGCCGATGTCACCTATTACATCGACCGGCAGCTTGCCAGTGTGTGGGGCACGCATGGCCGCAATTACCGCCAGGGGCCGTGGCTGGAGGGCACGCCGCAGCAGGGTTTTCAATCACGCCTGACGCCGCAGGAGATTTACCACGCGGGCATTCGCGAGACCAATGCGTATTGCACGCAGCACTACGGCAAACATTTTGAGTTTCTCAAGGCCGGGCAGCAAGAAGAAGTATTAAAGGCGTTGGAAGCCGACAAGGTGGACCTGCCGTCGCTGTCGTCGAAACTGTTTTTTGATTTGCTGTGGCGCAACACCGAGGAAGGTTTTTTCGCCGATCCGATGTATGGCGGCAACAAAGACAAAGTGGGCTGGAAGCTGGTTGGATTTCCCGGGGTGGCGGGTGGCGACTACAACGCGCACGTGGATAAAACCGAGCCGTATCGCGTCACTGAACCAGTAAGTATTCTCGACATTCAGAAGGGCAAGGCGCGGCTCGATGCGCAGGGCTACGTCAAATACACCCAGCGTAGCGCGGGCAACGCTGGCAAAGGGAAATAAGCATGGCCATCACAAAACTCAAACCCGTGGACGCGATTGTCGTCGGCACCGGCATTTCAGGCTCGATCATCGCGATGGAACTCGCCAATGCCGGCCTCAAGGTGGTGGGCCTTGAACGCGGCCGCATGGTTGACCCGCAGCACGAATTCGCCATGCCCTACGCGCACGACGAACTGAAATTCGACCGTCACAGCGACATTTTTCAGGATTTGTCGCGCGAGACCATCACCTTTCGCAACAAGAGCGGCGAAACCGCGTTGCCGATACGCGAACTTGGTTCGTTCAAGCCCGGCGAAATCGTCGGCGGCACGGC
>DHVE01000027.1 GCA_002412495.1 Betaproteobacteria bacterium UBA5216 | reverse complement strand
AAGGCGCCCGCCGATGGCTATACCTTGCTCGCGTACAGCAACAACTTGTGGTTGCTGCCGTTTTTGCGCAAGGACATGCCGTTCGCGCTGACGGATTTCGCCGCCATTACGATGCTGGGCAGTTCGCCGAATGTGCTGGTGGTACATCCGTCGTTGCCGGCCAAGTCGGTGAAGGAATTGATTGCCTTTGCCAAGAGCAGGCCGGGGCAACTCAGCTACTCCTCGGGCGGATCGGGCAGCACGCTGCACTTGTCGGCGGAATTGTTCAAATCGCTGGCGGGCATCAATATTCTGCATGTGCCTTACAAGAGCGGCGGGGCGGGGATGCTCGATTTGCTCGGCGGTCGCGTGGAAGTGATGTTTCCGGTTGCGGCTGCGGCGATTCCGCATGAGAAGACCGGACGCCTGCGGCTCTTGGCAGTGACCAGCGCGGAACCTTCGCCGCTGGCGCCCGGCGTGCCCACGGTTGCGGCCGCCGGGTTGCCCGGCTACGCATCGGAACTGACGGTGGGCCTCTTCGCGCCCGTCGGAACGCCGCCGGCTATTATCGAGCGACTGAACAATGATAATGCGCGCTTGCTGAAGCAGCAGGATACGCGCGACAGATTTTTGGAGATTGGTCTGAAGACGGTCGGCGGTTCGCCGGAGCAGGTGATGGCGACGATCAAGGCCGAAATGGTGAAGTGGGGTAAGGTGATCAAAGAGGCGGGCATTCGCGCGGACTAGTCAGAGTAAGCACAGGCGATGAAAAAAAATCAGATCAAGGCAAAACTCGCGGCCGGCAAGCCGGTGTATGGCGCGATGGTGCAGTTCCCCGATGCCGATCTCGTGGAGATGTTGGGCTACGCGGGGTTTGATTGGATACTTATCGACGCCGAACACGGCTCGATCAATGAGAACGACTGTCTTGCGATGGTGCGCGCCTGCGAGTTGGCCGATGCCACTGCCATCGTGCGGCCACCGACCAATCACGCTGAAACCATCATGCGGTTTCTGGATTGCGGTGCGCAGGGCATACAGGTGCCGCGCGTCAATACGGCGGCCGAGGCGCGCGCGGCGGTGGACGCCATCAAATATTATCCAATGGGCCAGCGCGGCGTAACCAGCTCCAGCCGATCGGTCAAATACGGTTTTGGCGGCAGCATCCCGGATTGCATCGCCGAGTCGAATGCGGAAACGCTGGTTTGCGTGATGATTGAAGAACTCGAAGCCGTGCGCAATTTGCCGGAGATACTGAAGGTCGAGGGTGTCGATGTGTATTTTGTCGGCGGCGGCGATCTGGCGCAGACCATGGGGTTTCCGGGCAAGAAAAGCGCGCCGCCGGTGCAGAAAGTGGTCTGTGGAGCCATCGAATGTATTGTCGGCGCGGGCAAGGTGGCGGGATATTCGTGCGAGGAAGAAACCAAGGAATTTCTCGCCAGGGGCGTGCGCTACTTTCACACCGGCATGACACCGCTGATGAAATTCGCGGCACGGCACTACTGGAATTTAGTGGGTGAAAAGCGGGTGTAGCAGTGGGAGTAACAGCGGCTTGGGCAGAGTCAGCAATCCGATGAAACGCAAAGGGACAATGAATCGCAATGGGCAAATAGTGCTGGCGGCATTTCTGTGCCTGCTGTTCAACAGCGGCATGGCTGCTGAACCGGCGCAGGGTTATCCGGCGCGCCCCATTCGTATCATCGTGCCGCAAATTCCGGGGGGCACCGCCGACACCGTGGCCCGTACCATGGCGCCCGGCTTGTCCGCCGCGCTCGGGCAGCAACTCGTCATCGACAATCGTGGCGGTGCAGGCGGCATCATCGGCACTGAACTCGCCGCACGGGCGCTGCCGGACGGATACACGATATCGCTGAATGGCGCCGGGCCAATGACGGTTTTGCCCAACTTTCAGAAGCAGGTGCCCTATGATCCGATCAAGGACTTCGCGCCGGTCAGCCTGATTACCATCAGCCCGTTTGCGCTGGTGGTGCATCCGTCCGTGCCGGTCAAAACGGTCAAGGAACTGATCGCGCTTGCGAAGGCCGAGCCGGCGCGACTTAACTACGCATCGGCCGGCAGCGGTAGCGTGGTCTATCTGGGGATGGAGTTGCTCAAGAGCATGACGGGCATCACGATATTGCACGTGCCGTACAAAGGCTCGGCACAGGGACTGACGGATGTGCTGGCCGGGCACGTGGCGATGATGCTCTTTGCCGTGGCGCCCGCTTTGCAGCACGTGGCGGCGGACCGGCTGCGGTTGCTCGCGATCACCAGCGCCAAGCGTTCGCCGCAGCGTCCGGACATACCCACGATCAGCGAATCCGGCCTGCCGGGCTACGACGTAACGACATGGACCGGATTATTTGTTCCGCCAAAAACCCCGGCGCCGGTGATGGCGAAATTAAGGGACGCACTGAGCAAGACGCTACGCACACCCGAGACGCGGCAGCAGTTGGAAGCGCAAGGCGTGGATATCGTGGGCGGCAGCCCGGAAGAATTTGCCGCCTTTCTGAAACTGGAACTGGAACGGCATGCAAAAATCATCAAGGCCGCAGGCGACCGGCGGTGATTGCACGGGAATCGGGAACGCGACGGTGAACAGACAGGGTGTTGAATCTATGTGCATGGTTAATCGAAACGGCGGTCACGGTTACGCGGCGTTGGCTGCGCTGTGCGCAGGGCTGTTTCCGTGCATCGGCTTGTTGCCCGCGAGTGCAGTCGCACAAGCCTATCCGGTGCGGCCAGTGCGCATGCTGGTCGGATTTACTTCCGGGAGCGGCGCGGATGCGACCGCGCGCGCTGTCGGCCAAAAATTGTCTGATGTGTTTGGGCAGCCGTTCATTATCGAAAATCGCGTAGGTGCCAGCGGCACTTTGGCCACCGAGCGGGTATCGCAGTCGCAGGCCGACGGTTACACGTTGTTGGTAATGACCGGCGCGGATACCGCGCAGCCGGCATTGCGCGCGAAATTGCCCTACGATTTACAGAAAGATTTCGCGCCGGTGTCGATGCTGGCCACCGGCCCCTTGTTGCTGGTGGTGCATGCAGCGCTGCCAGCGCAGAACGTCGCCGAGTTGATTGCGCTGGCCAACGCGCGGGCCGGCAAATTGAATTGTGGATCGGCCGGCGTGGGCACGGCCACGCATTTTGCAGGGGCCTTGTTTAATCTGAAAACGCGGGTGAAAACCACGCACGTGCCATTTAAAGGCGGCGTGGAAAGCGCGGTTGCCACCGCGGCGGGCGATATTGACATGAGTTTTCCCGGCATTCCGGCGGCAGTGCCGTTGCTGGAAAGGGGGAAGCTCCGGGCGCTTGCGGTAACCAGCGCAAAGCGCGCGACCTTGTTGCCCGTCGTGCCTACGCTGGACGAGTCCGGATTGCGCGGGTATGAACTCGTGTCCTGGTACGGGGTTAGCGCGCCAACCGGCGTGTCGAACGAAATCATAACGCGGCTCAACGCGGCCATTGGCAAAGTGGTTAACGTGCCCGCGATGAAGGATTGGCTGATCAAACAGGGCTTTGAACCACAGACCAATACGCCGGCGCAATTTGCCGCGTTTATTGGCCGGGAGATTGCACAAGGCGCGGAACTGGTCAAAGCAACCGGACTAAAAGTGGAGTAGTTTGCAAGAATTCAATGAGCGGAATTACGTGGAAAGCAAGGAGAAATCATCATGCACATAAAGCCTACGGGCGAAATACTGGGCGCCACCGTAACGGGCATTGATCTCAGGCAGCCGTTGTCGGATGAAAACTTATCCGCGTTGCTGCGCGCGCTGGGCGATCACGGCGTGTTGCGATTTCCGGAGCAGTTGATCAGTGCGGCGGAACAGAAACAATTCTCGGCGCGATTCGGCGAATTGCACGTGTTGAGCTCTTCGCAGTATTTCGAGCCGGACATGCCGGAGGTCACGATCCTGTCGAATATCCGCAAGGACGGCAAACTGATCGGCAAGCCCGATGCCGGCCAGTTCTGGCATACCGATATGTCTTATAACCGGGTGGTGGGATTCGTTAACGTGCTGGTGGCGCACGCCGTGCCGCGGCGCAATGGAACGCCGCTGGGCAATACCGAGTTTACTAATACCCAGGCGGCGTATGCGGATCTGCCCGCCGATGTGAAGTCTCGCCTTGCCCATGCCACGGCGATACATTATCTCAACAAGAACTGGGAGCAGATGAGCCAGAAAGGCTCGCGTCCGCCGCTGACACCCGAGCAGATACGCGAGCGGCCGCCGGTGTCGCATCCGGTTTTTTTGAAACATCCGATCAGCGGGCGCATGATTATTTACGTCAATCCCAGTCACGTGGTAAACATCGAAGGCATGTCCGAGGCGGAAAGCCATGAAATGTTGAGCTACCTATTCGATCACGTGATGCAGCCGAAGTACCGCTATGTGCACCGCTGGGCTGTTGGCGATGTACTGTTGTGGGATCACCTCGGCACGTGGCACAACGCGGTGGCGGATTACGGCCCCGATGAACACCGTTTGATGAAACGCTGCCAAGTGATGGCGGACCGGATTTTTGATCCGCAATTTCTGGCGGCCACGCTCGGCGCGCGTGCGTAAATCATGATCCATATTCAACCCACCGGCAAAATTCTGGGCGCGGATGTCGCCGGCGTGGATTTACGCAAGCCGCTGGCACGCGAGGACTTCGCGGCTTTGTTGCGGGCGTTGGGCGATTACGGCGTGTTGCGGTTTGCCGGACAATTGATCAGCGCGGCGGACCTCAAACAATTTTCGGCGTGTTTCGGTGGCTTGCATGTGTTGAGCGCGGCGAAATTTTACGAGCCGGGTTTGCCCGAAGTCACCATCCTTTCCAACATCAAAAAAGATGGCAAGCCAATCGGCGCGGCGGATGCCGGGCAGTTCTGGCACACCGACATGGCCTACAACCGCACCGTGGGATTCGTGAATGTGCTGGTTGCGCATCAGGTGCCGATGCGCGATGGCATGCCGCTGGGTGCGACGGAGTTTATCAACACGCAAGCGGCCTACGCGGGCTTGCCGCAAGCAGTGCAAGCCCAACTTGCCGATGCCGTCGCGATTCACGATCTCAACAAATCGTGGGAACGCAGCCGCAAGGAGCGCAACAGCGTCCGTCCGCCGCTCACCGAGGCGCAGCGGCGCGAGTATCCGCCGGTGCCGCATCCGGTGTTTCTCACGCATCCGATTACCGGGCGCAAAGTAATCTACGTGACACCGAGCTACACGGAATTCATTGAAGGCATGGCGGCGGATGAAAGCCAGCGCACGCTGGATTTTCTGTTTGAACATATTCTGAAACCGGAATACCGCTATGTGCATCGCTGGACGGTTGGCGACGTGCTGATGTGGGATCACCTGGGCACATGGCACAATGCGGTGGCCGACTACGGCCCCGATGAGCATCGTTTGATGCAGCGCTGCCAGGTGATGGCCGACCGGATATTTGATCCCGCGTTTCTGCAGAACGCCTTGGCGTAAGCATTCGCGTGAGTATGGATGTGTGTTGTGTAAGCATATGTTTTTTAAATGATAATTTATAGAGATGCCAAATCATGAATGCTGCCGCCCCCGCCGCTTACGAGATTGATATCGAGGACGTCGAATATTTGCGCCATGGTGACAAGCCGTTGCTTGCGCGGCTCTACAAGCCGCGTGGTCCGGGACCGTTTCCGCTGGTGGTGCAATTGCATGGTGGCGCGTGGTGCAAGTTTGATCGCACCAGCGATCATGCGATCAATGAGCCGCTGGCGCGAACGGGCGTGGTGGTGGCGGCGCTGGATTTTCGCATGCCTCCCGAGGCGGCCTATCCGGCATCAATGGCGGATATTAATTACGCGGTGCGCTGGCTCAAGCAGCGCGCGGGTGAATTACGCACCAGCGCCACGCGCATCGGCATCATGGGCAGTTCGAGCGGCGGTCATCAAGCCGCGCTGACGGGCATGCGGCCGCGTGACGAACGTTATGCGGCCATTCCGTTGGCGGGAAACGGCGCGGCATTCGATGCCAGCGTGCGCGCCGTTATCCTGTGTTCGCCGGTGATTGATCCGCTGGGCCGTTATGAATACGCGAAGGGACTCAAGGCCGTCGGTGCGCATCCGGAATCCGTGCATCTGTGGTTGACCAGTCACGATGCCTACTGGAAAACCGAAGCGGCAATGGCCGAAGGCAGCCCGGCGCGCGCCATCGAGCGCGGCGAGCAGGTGGCATTGCCGCCGGTACTGTACGTGAACGGCACGGCGGACAAGGCGCATCCGCGGCCCGACCTCGACCGCTTCGTCGCGAATTACCGCAAGGCCGGCGGCCGCGTGGACTTGCACCTTTTTGAGGGCGAAGCCGAAGGATTTATGACCCGCAATGTCAACTCGACGGCCGCCGCGCAGGCGCGTGACAAGGTCGCGAGTTTTGTGCGGGCCGAACTCAGTTAACTGAAGTAAGTCAAAAAAGGGGACGAATATGGCTACGCAAATCGAGGCTTACAACATCGCCGATCTGCGCGATATCGCGCAGAAAAAATTGCCCAAGGGCTTGTTTGAATTCGTGGATCGCGGCACCGAAGACGAGGTGTCGCTTCGCAACAATCGCGCGGTGTTTGAAAAAATTCGCCTCAGGCCGCGCATGCTGGTCAACATTGCCAAACGCTCCCAGGCCATCGAGCTGTTCGGCAACACCCATAAAATGCCGATGGTGATAGCGCCCACCGGCGTCGCGGGTTTGTTGTGGCACGAGGGCGAGATAGCCCTTGCGCGCGCCGCCAACGACGCGGGCATCCCGTTCACGCTGGCCACCGGCTCGATGACGCCGATGGAAAAAGTGGCGAAAGAGGCGGGCGGCGAATTGTGGTTCCAGCTGTATATGTGGCCCGACCGCTCGTTATCGCACCAACTGGTCGAGCGCGCCCGCCTGGCTGGATTCAAGGCGCTGATCGTCACGGTGGATGGCGTGGTGTCGGGCAACCGCGAATTCAATCTGCGCAACGGTTTCACCGTGCCCTTCAGCTTCACGCGCAAGAATGTCACCGACGTGCTGATGCATCCAGGCTGGATTACCGGCGTATTGGCGAAATACATGTTCACCACCGGCATGCCGCGCTACGAAAACTACCCGAGCGAAATCAAATACAAAGTGACGGCTGCGCCGATGGGGCGCTCGCAGATGAAAAACGAAACCCTTAATTGGGATGATCTGCGCCACCTGCGAAAAATCTGGCCGCACAAGTTGCTGGTCAAGGGCTTGCTGCGCGCGGACGATGCCGAGATTGCGGTGCAATGTGGCGCGGACGGCGTTATTGTCTCCAATCATGGCGGGCGCAATCTCGACGGCGCGATTTCACCGATGGAAGCGCTGCCCGAGGTTGCCAGTGCCGTCGGCAAAAGCGTGACGGTGTTGATCGACAGCGGATTCCGACGCGGCAGTGATGTGATCAAGGCGCTGG
>DHVE01000015.1 GCA_002412495.1 Betaproteobacteria bacterium UBA5216 | reverse complement strand
TGGAACACCATGCCGATGCGCGCGCGCAGCTCGTTGATGTCGAGATCGCGGTCCAGCAGGTTCTTGCCGTCGAGCAGCAGTTCGCCCTCGGCACGCTGCTCCGGGTAAAGCGAATACATGCGGTTCAGCGTGCGCAGCAGCGTGGATTTGCCACAGCCGGACGGGCCGATGAACGCGGTCACGCAGTTTTTGTAAATATCCAGATTGACGTTCTTCAGCGCGTGAAACTTGCCGTAATAAAAATTGAAATCGCGTATCGTCAGTTGCGTGACGGGCGGCGGTTTTTTTTCGGTTGCCTGCAGGGTGACATTTGCCATTGCTTGATCCAGGGTCAACTATTGGAAATCTTTTCCTTGAACAGGAAACGGGCAACGATATTCAGCGCGAGCACGCCCGCGGTGATCAGCAGCACGCCCGCCCAAGCCAGATCCTGCCAATCCTTGAACGGGCTCATCGCAAAACGAAAGATCGTCATCGGCAGATTGGCCATCGGCTCGCGCAAGTCCGTGCTCCAGAATTGATTGGACAGCGCCGTGAACATCAGCGGCGCGGTTTCGCCGGCGATGCGTGCCACCGCCAGCAGAATGCCGGTAACAATCCCCGCTTGCGAAGCGCGAACGGTCACCTGCAGGATCATGATCCACTTGGGCGCGCCGAGCGCGGACGCTGCTTCGCGCAGTGAATTGGGCACCAACCGCAGTATGTTTTCGGTGGTGCGGATCACGACCGGCATCACCAGCAGCGCCAGCGCCAGCACGCCCGCGAAGCCGGAGAACTTGCCCATGGGTACCACCACGGCCGCGTAAATGAAGAGGCCGATCACGATCGACGGCGCCGACAGCAGAATATCGTTGATAAAGCGCGTGGCGTGCCCGAGAAACGTGTGCTGCCCGTATTCCGCCAGATAGACGCCGGCGAGTATGCCCACCGGCGTGCCGATCAGCGTGGCCAGCCCCACCATCATCACGCTGCCGAAGATGGCATTGGCGAGGCCGCCCGCGCTGCCAGGCGGCGGCGTCATTTGCGTGAATACGCTCACGGACAATCCCGCGATACCCAGTTGCAGAATGGTGACCAGGATCCACGCCAGCCAGAACAGGCCGAACGACATCGCCGCCAGCGACAGCGTCAGTGCCACGCGGTTGATCAGTTTTCGTTTTTTGTGCAGGTTCATGATTACATTCAATTTCAGGTCTTGCCGCCTTCCCGGCGCGTCAAGCGCATCAGGAGCAGTTTGGAAAACGAAAGCACGACAAACGTAATCACAAACAGAATCAGACCCAACTCAATCAGCGCGGCGGTATGCAAACCCTGCTCGGCCTCGGCGAATTCGTTCGCGAGCGCCGAGGTGATGCTGTTGCCGGGCATGAACAGCGACGCGCTCGACAGAAAATTGGTGTTGCCGATGACAAACGTCACCGCCATGGTTTCGCCGAGCGCGCGACCCAGGCCGAGGATGATGCCGCCGACCACGCCCGCCTTGGTATAGGGCAATACCACGCTCCACACCACTTCCCAGGTGGTGGCGCCCACGCCATAAGCGGATTCTTTCAACATTTGCGGCGTGATTTCAAAAACATCGCGCATCACCGATGCGATAAACGGAATGATCATGATGGCCAGAATGATTCCCGCCGAAAGCAGGCCCACGCCTATCATCGGTCCGGAGAACAACTTGCCAACGAACGGAACGTTGCCCAGCGTCGAGGCCAGCACCGGCTGAATGTACTTGCCGAAAATCGGCGCAAACACCAGCAACCCCCACATGCCATACACAATGCTGGGAATCGCCGCTAGTAATTCAATCGCTGTGCCCAGGGGCCGGCGCAACCACGGCGGCGACAGCTCCGTCAAAAATATTGCGATGCCGAACGATACTGGCACCGCGATGATCAGGGCGATGGCCGAAGTCACCAGCGTGCCGTAAATGGGGATAAGCGCGCCAAACTTCGCCAACGGCGGATTCCAGTCCGCGCTCCACAGGAACGGCAGTCCGAATTTCTGGATCGACGGCCACGCGCCGTACACCAGCGAGACAATAATGCCGGCGAGCGAAGCCAACGCGAGCACGGCAAATGCACGCGTCAGGTTGGCAAAAATCACATCGCCGAACTGGGACGGCTTCTTGCGCACGGGCTCCCTGTCTTGACTGCCCTGAATAAGGGGCACGGCTGCCATTGTAGCCTCGCCTGCCGGGGGATTTGTCATGTGCGTTGTCGAAAAAAAGTGGAGCCGGTCACGGAGACCCGCCCCACGTATCGTCAGGGTTGCTGAAAGGACCGGGTTGGCTTACTTGCCCGTCCAGATCGCTTTACCACCGGTATCCTTGACCTGCCCGGCCCACGCCGCCTTGATTTGCTTGGTCAGCGTATCGGGTAACGGCACGTAATCCAGGTCCGCCGCCATCTTGGCGCCATTGGCAAACGACCAGTCAAAGAATTTCATTACCTCGACGCCTTGTTGCGGCTTGGCCTGCGCCTTGTGCAGCAAAATGAACGTGGCGCCGGTGATGGGCCAGCTTTCCTTGCCGCGCTGCTCGGTCAATATCGCGCCGAAGGCGGCCTTGCCCCAATCCGCGCCCGTAGCGGCGGCCTTGAAGGTGTCGTCATCCGGGCCGACAAACTGGCCATCGGCGTTTTTCAGCAGCGTGTGCGCGAGTTTGTTTTGCTTGGCGTAAGCGTATTCCACATAACCAATCGCGCCCGGCAGGCGTTGCACGAATGCCGCGACGCCTTCGTTGCCCTTGCCGCCCATGCCGGTCGGCCATTGCACTGCCTGGCCTTCGCCGACCTTGGCTTTCCATTCGGCGTTCACTTTGCTCAGGTAGTTGGTAAAAATAAACGTGGTGCCGGATCCATCCGCGCGGCGCACGGGCGCGATGTCCTGCGCCGGCAGCTTGATGCTCGGATTCAGATCGGCAATCGCCTTGTCGTTCCACTTGTTGATTTTTCCGAGGAAGATATCGCCCAGCACTTGTCCCGTCAGGCGCATTTCACCCGGCTTCAAGCCCGGCAGATTCACCACCGGCACCACGCCGCCGATGACCGCCGGAAATTGCACCAGTCCATCCTTATCGAGTTGTTCCTGCGACAGCGGCGCGTCCGACGCGCCGAAATCAACCGTCTTGGCATTGATCTGGCGGATGCCGCCGCTGGAGCCGATCGACTGGTAGTTCATTTTGACGCCCGTGGCTTTTTGATAGGCCTCGGCCCACTTGGAATAGACCGGCGCCGGGAAGGTCGCGCCCGCGCCCGTGATCTCCTGGCTGAATGCCGTGCCCGCGCACGCAAACGCTAGTGCAATGCCGGCAACAACTTTAATCGTTTTCAACATGATGTTATTCCTCGTATAGGTCAGGTATGGGTTCACAGAGAGGTTGTGCTTCATTGAGGCGCAGTTTATGACATGCATGTGACGGTTTCATGACAGCGCCAGCCATCCGATTTATATAACATATTGTTTTTATTAGTTATTTTTTTGGCGCGGCAAAACGCATGACGAGCGGCGGCCCGCACAAGCCATCCCGACGATCAACCGCAAGCACAACAAGCCGTTCCGCTCCCGCTGGCGCTCCTTGGCGACGCCCCGGGCCGCGTTACCCGTCGGCGAGGATTTTGAGCAAGCGCTGCTGAACATCCGGGGCGTGGCCTTCGGAATTCCGCTGATACGTGCCATCGGCTTGCATATGCCAGGCATGCGGATCGTCAAGACAGTAGACAAGCCCTTCGTCTATAACCCGCCGCTTGAGCACCGGGTCGGTCACCGGAAAACAGGTTTCGACCCTGCCGAAAAAATTGCGTCCCATCCAATCGGCGCTGGAGAGGTAGACATTTTCTTCGCCGCCGTTCAGAAAGTAGAACACGCGTGAGTGTTCAAGAAAGCGTCCGATGATCGAGCGCACGCGTATGTTTTCGGAAAGACCGGCAACCCCGGGTCGCAGCGCGCATACTCCGCGCACGATCAGTTCGACGCTGACGCCGGCGGCGGAAGCCTCATACAGCGCGACGATGACATCGGGTTCCAGCAGCGCGTTCATTTTTGCAATAATGGCGGCTTTTTGCCCTGCCTTGGCATGCGCGGTCTCGGCGCGGATGGCTTCGAGAACCCGTTCGTGCAGCGTGAAAGGCGCCTGCCACAGGCGGCGCAAATTCATGGGTTTCCCGAGACCGGTCAACTGCATGAAGATATCGTTGACGTCGGCGCATATTTCTTCGTCGCGGGTAAACAACCCGAAGTCGGTGTACAGCCGCGCCGTGCGCGCGTGGTAATTGCCGGTGGACAGGTGTACATAGCGACGCAAGACATCGGGATTCTCGCCGCGGTCATCGGGCGCGGGTTCGCGCGCCTCGCGCCGCACCACCATCAGCATCTTGGCGTGTGTCTTGGTGCCGACAACACCATAAACGACATGCGCACCCACTGCTTCAAGACGTTGTGCCCAGTTAATATTGGCTTCTTCGTCAAATCGCGCCAGCAACTCCAGAACCACGGTTACTTCCTTGCCGTTTTGAGCCGCGGCGATCAGCGTTTCCATCAATTCGGATTCCAGCCCGGTTCGGTATACCGTTTGTTTGATGGCAACCACTTGGGGGTCATTGGCCGCCGCACGCAAGAACGAAATGACCGGCTGAAACGACTGGTAGGGATGATGCAACAGAATGTCGTTGGCGCGAATGGCCTCAAACGCGGTTCCGGCCTGCTCCAGGTTGCCCGCTTTGCCGGCGGTAAACGGAGAAAACTTCAAGTCAGGCCGGTCTATCTCGTCGGGCACGTTCATCAGCCGGACGAGATTGACAGGGCCATCGACACGATAGACATCATCCGGTTCGAGACGGAAATGATTCATCAGGAATTCACTGATCTCCGGCGTGCAGTTTGCCGAAATTTCCAGCCGAACCTCGTCGCCAAACTGGCGGTTCGGCAGTTCGCCGCGAAGGACGGTACGAAGATCGTCTACCTCCTCCTCGTCCACGAACAAGTTGCTGTTGCGCGTAAGCCGGAACTGATAGCTGCCGGTCACGTTCATGCCCGGAAATAAATCGTTGACGTGCGCCTGCATGATCGTCGAGAGCAACACAAACTCGTGCGCGGCGTCGGCCAGGTTACGGGGCAGACGAATGACACGCGGCAATACTCGTGGTGCCTGAACGATTGCCGTGCCCGAGCCGCGATCGTAGGCATCCTTACCTTCCAACGCCACGGCAAAGTTCAGACTTTTGTTCAGCACGCGCGGAAACGGATGCGAGGGATCCAGCCCGATGGGGGTCAGCACCGGCATTACGGCATCGTAATAGTAGGATCGAATCCACGCCGCCTGTTTCGGGCCAAAGTCCTCGCGTTGCAGAAAGCGGATGCCGGCTTGGGCCAGTTCCGGAATCAGTTCGCGGTTGAACAAGTGATATTGATCCGCGACGAGGTCATGCGCCAACCGTGCTACCTGCCGGTAAATTTCGTTCGGCGGTCTGCGATCCGGCGCCGAGCCTTGTGTGCCGGCTTCGATCTCGGCGTGCAGACCCGCGACGCGAATCTCGAAGAACTCGTCGAGATTGCTGCTGACGATGCATAAAAATCGCAAGCGCTCGAGCAATGGAACGCGCTTGTCCCCCGCCTGCGCAAGTACGCGACGGTTAAAGGCAAGCTGGCTCAGCTCGCGGTTCAGAAAGAGTTCTGTCAGTTGGCGGTCGTTCATCGGGATGGGCGTGTATTGCGGTGACACGCCAGCACAAGCTCATCCACGCTAACCAATTCTTGTTACGGCGATATGACAAACATCAAGTCCACGCACGGATTCGGCTTACGGTCCCAGACGCGGCATTTGCAGCCGCTGCTTTAATGGAAATAAAATACCCCATTAAAACAATCAGTTACGACAGAAACCCTTAGAACGCAAGTACAGCGCGCGGTTGAGGCATGGCGGGAACGGCTTGCCTTGCTGCCGCCAGCGACTGCATGCGCGTCAGGCCCATGCCGAAAATTTCGACGGCTTCACGCACGATGGCATGTACGGGATTGCCTGATCGGGCGGCATTTCCATTCAGTTCCACATCGAGGAGCGCCTCAAAACGATAACGCACATCATCGACGCCACGCAGTGGCAGCGTCGCCACGCCCTTGGGCAAGCTGCTTCCACCATCCAAATGTTGCAGCGTCTCGGCATACGCCGATAACAAGAACGCGACTTCGGACTCATGGTGCAGCCTGCGCATGACCTCCAGTATATGCATGGTCGTTCTCCCGTGTGAGTGTGTGACGGAGTGAAAGCGGTTTCGTTGGCGTTCGTAGGTATTCGACGACGCAAGTACCGTAGCGCGCGCGTGTTACCGTCTGATGACCGGTTCGCACAATCCAATATCGGGTGCCGTGACCGCGAAACTATTTCCGGCCTACGCGCAAGCTTTTTGTCGCGATCAGCACCTCGTGCAGAAAACACGCAAAGGCACTGATGAACGCAAGCATCGCCAGAACAAAGAGGGCGGCAACCATAACCGACAGGTCAACACCCAGAAGTATTCCCATAAATAACGACACTATGACCATGCAAATCAGCATACCCGCACAGATGCCCAGCGATATGGCCCAGTCGATGATGCGTGATCTTTTTGAGAGCGTCTTCATTTCGGCTTGCGTCTCGCGCTCGTGAAGCGTGTGCGCTAGATTCAGGCGCTCTTCCAACACGCGCGCGCGATCCACGATTCTTGCCAGCCGGCCGGTAAACACAGTGAGCATTACCCCGACCCCGGACAACAAAAATACGGGCGCCACTGCAATCTGGATTACAGGCCCAATACTGTTCATATTATTTCCTTGTTCGCCGCCATGAATTCTTTTCGTCGCGGACACCGCGCGCGGCTACAGTAACGTCCACGGGTTACCATTGGATTAAACCTTGCGGCATGGGAAACATCCCACCGCCGCCGGTACGCGCCTATGCGTGGCGGCATTGGATATAATGGTCTTTGCCCCTTCAGAAAAATGAGAAGCGCTCATGGACATCACACCCCCGTACGGTTATCAGGAAGTCGTGCCGCTTACCAAGGATCATCGTGTTGTGCTGCCGGTGGATGGCAAACTGCCGCCCGTGTTTCACGGCATGATGGTGATCCCGATGTCGTATACCGAGATCAGTCTCGCGTGCCATGATTACCCCGTCGTGTTCGTCAGCGGCGACCAGGGCAAGACGGCGGTGGCAATGGCCGTGGTCGGGCTGGAGCAACAGAAAAATCTTTTTGTGTCGCCGGACGCCACCTGGGATCGCGGCGCCTACGTGCCGGCGTATGTGCGGCGCTACCCGTTCTGCATGACGCGCGTGAACGTCAGCGGCACGGAGCAACCCGAGCGCATCGCTTGCGTGGAAAAACGCGCCATCAGTTCCAAGGGCGATGCGTTGTATGACGCCAAGGGCGAGCCGCTGCCGGTGTGGGAAAACATCCGCAAGCTGTTGTTTGAATTCGAGGGCGATCTCGCGCGCACCGAGGCCATGTGCAAAATCATTATCGAGCTCGGCCTGCTGGAACCCTTCAACATGCAGGCCAAGCCCAACGAAGGCGAGCCGTTTACGCTATCCGGCATGTACCGCGTGAACGAACAGAAGATCAACGGGCTTTCCAGCGACAAACTGAAAGAGCTGGTGCAAAACGGCGTGCTGCCGCGTATTTATGCGCACCTGATGTCGCTGTCGAATTTTGCGCGGCTGATGACGCGTCGCGCGAATCAGCCCAAGGTAGCGGGCAAGGCCGGCGTCAAGGCCTGAGATTTCCGCCCCAGCCGCCGGCGCAATCAGTGTGATTCGTGCTGAATTTCGAGTACCGGCGACTTGAGCGTCAGCACGTTGCGTCCGCCGCGGCGTTGATACTCGCACTGCCCCATGCTGCGCCGTATCAGCAGCACGCCCAGACCGCCGATGCGGCTGTCTTCGATGGATGACGCAGGCCTCGGTTCCGCCAGTTCCAGCGGGTTAAACGCGTTACCGTCATCCTCGATCACGAGAATGGCGTGGCCGTGCGTCAGGTCGAAACACAGTTCAATGGTCCCGCGTGCGCCCGGCGCATAGCCATAGCTGATGGTATTGGCCACGGCTTCATTTGCAGCCAAGTCGAAGCGGTAACTCAGATCGTCTGATATCCCGAGCGCCACGCAAGATTCGGCCAGCCATTCAGACATTGGGCGCAACGCATCCAGGCAGTTCTCGATACGCAGGCGGCGCGACACGGCGTTGTCCGGTCAACTGGCCGTCGCAGCGGCACTGGCGGCGTCCATGTCGTGAAAGATCGGCAGAATTGCCGTGATGCCCGCCACTTCGAGCGTATTGGCGACGAGTTCGATCGGTTTGAACAACACCAGTCGTCCGCCGCGCGCCTTGGCGGCCTTGGCGGATACCAGCAAGGTGCGGATGCCGATGGAAGCCAGAAAATCCACTTCGGACATGTCGATAACGAAAGCGCCCTGGTTCACCGAAGTGATCGTCGTAAACTTGAGGTCGATTTCCTGCGCGCCCCGCACATCCATGCGGCCGCGCAATTTGATCAGGGTGATCCCGCCGTCGAGTTTTTCCGTCTCAAGTTCCATGGAGGCTTCCCTTTAAACCATATGTGACGGCACAGGATATGGCGGATTTGTTACAGTATTACGACAGTCCTGTAATTTAGCTGTCGGGGGCACTGGCCTGCGTGAATTACCGATACGCTGCCCAAGACAGCACAGGGAGCCAAAATAGGATATGACCACTTCAATCGCCGAACCTCCGATTTCAGGCTTGACGCCTCAAGCGCTCGCCGCCCAAATTCGCGCCAACATCGAGCGCGTGATGTCAGGACAAACGCAAACCGTCAGCACGGTGCTGGCGGCGTATCTGGCGGGCGGCCACGTGCTGCTCGAAGACAACCCCGGCACCGGCAAGACCACGCTGGCGAAAGCGCTGGCGAAAAGCGTCAGCGTCGAATTCCACCGCGTGCAATTCACACCCGATCTGCTGCCGTCGGACATCCTCGGCGTATCGGTTTTTAATCCGCGCGACCAGAATTTCAGTTTTCACGCCGGGCCCATATTCACGCAAGTGCTGCTGGCCGACGAAATTAACCGCGCCAGTCCGCGCACGCAATCGGCGCTGCTCGAAGCGATGGCCGAAGGGCAAGTCAGCATCGAAGGCAAGACCCACGCGCTGGATGATTTGTTTTTTGTGATTGCCACGCAAAACCCGGTGGAGTTTCGCGGCACCTATCCGCTGCCCGAGGCGCAGATGGATCGCTTCGCGGTGCGGCTGTCGCTCGGTTATGTCAGCGCGGAAGCCGAAGTCGCCATCGTCAACGCACAGGAGCAGGCGCATCCGCTCGATACGCTGCAAGCGTGCGTGACCGCTGGGGATGTACGTGCGCTGAAGCAGCATGTGAAAAACATCCGCATCAGTGACGAGCTGAAGCGCTACGCCGTTGATCTCGCGCGCGCCACGCGCGGCGCGCCCTCGGTGCAACTGGGCGCCGGCCCGCGTGCCTCGCTGGCACTCACCCGCATGGCGCAAGCGCTGGCTCTGGTTCAGGGTGAAGATTTTGTTACCCCCGACCATATCCGCGACATGGCGGTGAGCGTGCTCGCACATCGCCTGTCGCTCGATCCGTCGGCGAAGTTTTCAGGACTGACGGCGCAACAGGTGGTGGCCGAGTTGGTGAAGTCGGTGGCCGTGCCGTCGTAAGAGCAACGTCGTCGACACAGACTTACGCGGATGAACGCAGATGAACGCAGATAACCCCTCCGCCGTCGTTTCCGCGCAGGCGGGTATGACGGATTGGGTCTTAATCTGCGTTCATCCGCGTAAATCTGTGTCAAAAAGCGGTTGATCTAAACCCTGCATGTGGAAATTCTCGCACTGGATTTTCAGCCTCGTCGCCGCCAGCCAACGGCTGATTGAGCGGCGCTTGACGCGGGCCGGCATGCTTGTGGGCAGCGTGCTGATCGGCACGGCGGCGCTCGGCATCGATACCAATCTCACGGTGGCATATCGAATTTTTGCCTTCACCGCCGCGTTGCTCATGGTGGGCTGGGCCGCGACGGCGCTGCAACGCGGGCGGTTCAGCGCCGCGCGGCATTTGCCGCGCGTGGTGACGGCCGGCGAGCCGTTCAGCTATCGCGTCACCGTCAACAATCTCGCGGCCGCGCCTCGCGACGGACTGGCGCTGATAGATGATCTTGCCGACCCGCGTCCGCCGCTGGCGGAGTTTCGTGCGCGCATGCGTTTTCCGACATACCGGCTATGGAAGCGGCTGATCAGCGAACGCAAGGCCTGCGCGGTGGACGAACTCGCATTGCCTGAAGTCGCGCCGCGCGGCACGCTAGACGTCACGGTGCGCGGCATGGCGTTGCGCCGCGGCAATCAACACTTTCACGGCATCACCATCGCACGCGCCGATCCGCTCGGGCTGGTGCGCGGGCTGACGCAGGTGGATGCCCCCGCGAATGTGCTGGTGCTGCCGCGCCGCTATACGCTGCCGCCGGTGGCGTTGCCGGGATCGCGCCGTTATCAACCGGGCGGCGTGGCGCTCGCCGCGTCGATTGGCAACTCCGAAGAGTTCGTCGGTCTGCGCGATTACCGTCCGGGCGATCCGTTGCAGCGCATCCACTGGAAGAGCTACGCACGCGCGGGCGAGCCGGTGGTGCGCGAGTATCAGGACGAATACTACGAGCGACATGCGCTGATACTCGACACCTTCGCGGGCAGTCAGCAGGCGGCGGCTTTTGAAGACGCGGTGTCGATTGCCGCGTCGCTCGCCTGCACCGTCAATACGCAGGAGTGTTTGCTCGACCTGATGTTCGTCGGCGCGGAATCTTACCTTTACACCGCCGGACGTGGGCAAATGACCACCGGTAGCCTGCTTGAAGTGCTGGCAGGCGTGCAACTCTGCGCCAGCAAGCCGTTCAGCAACTTGCAGGATGCGGTGACGGCGCGGCGCGGGTTGTTGACCGGCAGCATCTGCATCCTGCTCGCATGGGACGACGCGCGGCGCGAATTCATCCGCGTGCTGCGCACACTGGGCGTGCCGGTGCTGGTGCTGGTGGTCAGCGCCGAGCCGGTTGAAAACCGCGAGCCGTGGCTGCACGTGATAACGCCGGGCAAGGTGGCGGAGGGTTTGGCGCGGTTATGAATTTAAGAACCACCCACCGCAAAGGCGCAAAGGTGCAAGGAAGTGCCGCAAAGAAGAACCATTCCATCGGGGTTCTTTGCGTTTCCTTTGCGCCTTTGCGCCTGTGCGGTAATGGGTTGCTCTTCAATGGACTGGCGCTTTCAAAGTGAAAATCCACCCGCTAATGCTCGCCGCGGCGATGGCGTTTTGGGGCTGGCAAACGGGCCAGTGGATCGTTGCCGTGCCGGCTGCGGTTTTGATCTGCGTGTCGTTTTACGTGTCGTTGCGCTGGGAACTCACTACCGCACAGCTCACGCGGGTGGCGGACTTTTGCACCGTGCTGGCGCTGCTGCTCGGCGGATATCTTTATCTGACCTATGGCAATCCGCGCGCCATCGTGATGTTTTTCCAGTGGTTGCAGCTGATGTTCTTGCCGCTGGCGTTGGCGCATGCCTACAGTACCGCCGAGCACATGAACCTCGCCGTGTTGTTCTGGAGCCTGCGCCGTCGACCGCCCGCGCGGCCGGCCCAATTTGATCCGTGGTGGCCGTACTACGCGCTGTGGATCGTTGCCGCATCCGCCGCCAATGTGCGCGGCGAATGGTTTTACATCGGCGTCGTCGCGTTGGTCAGTTGGCCGCTGGTGCGCATACGCCCGTGGTGTTATCGCGTTGGCACGTGGGGCGTGGCGTTTTCCATCGCGATCGGGCTTGGTTACGCCCTGCATTACGGGCTGAACACCACGCAAACGTGGCTCGAGGAAGCCGTGCCCGAGTGGATTTCCGGCGGCGGCACGCGCACCGATCCGTACCGCGCCAGCACCGACATCGGCCACATCGGCAAACTCAAGGAATCGGATGCGATCGTGCTGCGCGTGACCGTGCCGGATGGTACGGCGGGCGCATCGGGAACCGCGGCAGCGGGAGAAACCAAACCGCCGGAGTTGCTGCATCGCGCGAGTTATAACGCCTACGCTGGCGCGGCGTGGATCGCGCGCGGCACGGTATTTTTGCCGGTGGACGGCGGGCGCGATCAACGCTGGCCGTTGATGGCCGGGGCGTCCACCCCCGTGTCGCCGAAGCGCGTCACGATACACGACTACAGCGCGCGGCCCAATCCGGTATTGAGCTTGCCCACGGGTACGGCTGCCATCGAAGGACTCAAGGCCATCACCGTGCAGCGCAATGCGCTGGGCGCGGTGCAGATCGTGCGCGATCCGGGCTATTTCTCCTATGCGGCGGCGCTGGCGGGCGAATATGCTTTTGAAGGCCCGCCCACGCCGGACGACACGCGGGTGCCGCAAAAAGAGCGCGAGGCTTTTCACGCGGTCGCCACCGAACTCGGCCTGACGCCGGCGCGCGGCGATGAAGCCGTCACGCAGGTGAAACAGTTTTTTGCCAACGGCTACCGCTACGCCACGTATCAGAAAGACGTGCCCCTCGTGGGCTCGCCGATCGTGGATTTTTTGCATCGCTCGAAATCGGGGCACTGCGAATATTTCGCCACCGCCACCGCGTTGTTGCTGCGCGCGGGCGGCATCCCCGCGCGCTACGCCACCGGCTTTGCCGTCACCGAAAAGAGCGAGCGTGAAAACGCCTGGATCGTGCGCACGCGGCACGCGCACGCGTGGGTGCGCGCGTATGTAAACGGCGCCTGGATCGACATCGACACCACGCCGCCGACGTGGCTTACGATCGAAGCGGAGGACAGCAGCGCATTCTCGAAGGCCTGGAGCGCCGTGAGCGACCTGGGGTCGTGGCTGCACTTTCGCGTCGCGCAAGCCTGGGCCAACAGCGACGAACGAAAGCTGCTCACCAGCGCGATGATCGTGGTGTTTCCGTTTGCGCTGTGGCTTGCGTGGCGGCTTTATCGCAGCCGGAGCACCTTAAAAAATAACCAACAAAAACAGATAGTTATAATGGATTCGCGAGTGGGCGCCGATTCGGAGTTCTATCGTATCGAGCAACAGTTGGCGGAACAAGGGTGGGGGCGCGGCACGCATGAAACCGCGAGCGATTGGCTGGCACGGTTAAAGCGCGATGCGGGATGGGACACGACTGCGTTGCACGAACTGGTTCAATTGCACAACCGCTATCGGTTTGATCCGAGGGGACTGAGTGACGCGCAGCGCGCGCGGTTCAAAGCGACAGCGGCGACATGGCTTGCGAGAAACGCCACCACCCAAGCGGGGATGCATACCTAGCAGTCAACCGCAGAAGGCAGGATACGCTACGCTGATCCCATCCAAAAACTTCATTTTCGCGCGCGGCACGCCCATCCCATCATCGCGGCGCCCACCAGCACCATCGGCAACGACAGCCACTGCCCCATCGACCACCCCATCGCCAGCAGGCCGAGAAAACTATCCGGCTCGCGCGCGTATTCGACAACAAAGCGAAACACGCCGTAGCCGATGAGAAACGCTGCTGACACCGCACCGCGCGGACGCGGTTTGGCCGAATACCACCACAGGATCACAAACAGCAACACGCCTTCGAGCGCGAACTGGTAAAGCTGTGACGGATGGCGCGGCAGCCGGTCCACCTGCGGGAAGACCATCGCCCACGCCACATCGGTGGGCCGACCCCACAGTTCGGCATTGATGAAGTTGCCCACACGCCCCGCCGCCAGCCCCAGCGGCACCAGCGGTGCCATGAAATCGGTGACATCCAGCCAGTGTTGCTTGCGGCTGCGCGCGAACCACGCCAGCGCGACAATGACGCCGAGCATGCCGCCGTGGAACGACATGCCGCCCTCCCACACGTAAAAAATCTTCCACGGCACGTGTATGTAGTCGCTGAACTTGTAGAACAGCACATAGCCGATGCGCCCGCCGAGAATCACGCCGAGGATGCCGTAGAACATCACGTCGTCGAGGTCCTGCTGTTTCCACGCGCCTTGCGGGTTCGCCTTGATGCGCAGGCGTCCGAACCACCACACCAGCGCGAAGCCCACCACATACATCAGGCCGTACCAGCGGATGGCCAGCGGGCCGAGGCTCACGGCGATGGGGTCGAATCCGGGGTGTACGAACATGAAGTCGCAATCTCTAATGAGTTAAAATTCCGTTCCCATTATAGTTGCACTGCGCCACAAAACAGTTTCCCTCCCCCTTGAGGGGGGAGGGTTAGGGTGGGGGTGAGCA
>DHVE01000148.1 GCA_002412495.1 Betaproteobacteria bacterium UBA5216 | reverse complement strand
ACTATTGAGTGGGAGTAAAGGAGCGCAGGGCGGAGCAGGGGCCCCACGCAGTGGGGATGCGACCCCGGGCGACGCGGAAGCATTACGTGCGGTGCCGTTTTGCTATAGTTGCTGCATGTTCAATGAATTGCACATGCGCATGGCGCTCGCGCTCGCGGGTGAGGCGGCCTTGGCGGGCGAGGTGCCCGTTGGCGCGGTCGTCGTAAAAGACGGCTTGGTGGTTGGTCGCGGTTACAACCAGCCCATTTCCCGCCACGATCCCAGCGCCCATGCGGAAGTGATGGCGCTGCGGGACGCGGCGCAACAATTGGATAATTATCGGCTGCCAGGTTGCGAACTGTATGTCACGCTGGAGCCATGCTGCATGTGCGTGGGGGCGATCCTGCACGCGCGGATTGCCCGGGTGTTTTTTGGCGCTGCGGATGCCAAAACCGGCGCTTGCGGCAGTGTGCTTAATTTATTCGCGGAAACGCGGCTGAACCACCATGCCGAGGCGAGCGGCGGTTATTTGGCTGAAGAAACCGCGCAAATTCTAAAAGACTTTTTCGCCCGGCGGCGCGCGCAACATGAATAGAATTGACATCAGTATTTCATCTCAAGAGCTTGTTTTTTATGATAAAAATAACAATGCGGTTTCAACCTATCGCATCTCGACAGCACGTAACGGGCCCGGCGAACTGTTAGGCAGCAACTGCACACCACGCGGTAGGCATATCGTGCGCGCCAAAATCGGCGCCGGTTGTCCGCAAAACACGGTATTTGTCGGGCGCCGTCCGACGGGCGAGATTTACACCGCTGAATTAAAAGAGAAATATCCAGATCGTGACTGGATTTTGACGCGCATCCTGTGGCTTTCAGGATGCGAAGTGGGTTTTAACCGCCTCGGCAAAGTCGATACGATGCGGCGATACATCTACATTCATTCCACCCCCGATTCCGTGCCGATGGGGATCCCCGCGTCACACGGCTGCATCCTGATGCGCGGTCCCGACATTATCGAGATGTTTGATCGGGTCCCCGTGGGAACGACCGTAAATATAACGTAATAACAAATGGTTAGGTTTTATACGGATTAGGTTCGCGCCGGCGGGATCGCATTTTGTTGCGCAGCAGGATTTTTATTGTGCAACGCGGAAAAATCCGCTAAATTGTGCACTGCAACTACGCGCATCAGTAGCGTAAAGACCATACGCACCTTGCGCACCATACCCAGTAAATACGATAAGGACTGATCATGCGGCTGAAGGACAAGGTAGCGATTATTACCGGCGCGGGACGCGGCATAGGGCAGGCCACGGCGGTTAAATTCGCGCGTGAAGGCGCCAAAGTGGTGGTGTGTGACTTGAGCGAGGCCGCCATCGCCGAGACGCTGAAGCTGTGTGGCGAGGCGGGTGCGCAAACGCTGGGTTGCGTGGCGAATGTTACCGACAATTCAACGCTGAAGGCCATGGTGCAGGCCACGCTGGCAAAGTTTGGCCGGATTGATTGCCTGGTCAACAACGCCGGTATCGTGGCCGACGCGCAGATGAAAAACATGACCGAAGATCAGTTTGACAAAGTGATCGCGGTCAACCTGAAGGGCGTGTTCAACGCCACCAAGGCCGTGGTCGATACCATGATCGCGCAGCAGTCCGGCGTGATACTCAACTCCTCGTCCATCGTCGGGCTCTACGGTAACTTCGGCCAGACCAATTACGCCGCCGCCAAATTTGGGGTCATTGGCATGGCCAAAACCTGGGCGCGAGAGTTGGGGCGCAAGGGCATTCGTTCCAACGCAGTGTGTCCGGGCTTTATTTCCACCAGCATCCTGGCGACGATTCCTGAAAAAGTCATCAACGCGCTCGAGGAAAAAGTGCCGATGGGCCGCCTGGGTCATCCCGAAGACGTGGCCAATACCTTTGCGTTTTTGGCGTCGGACGAAGCGAGCTACATCAATGGCGCGGTGATCGAGGTCAGCGGCGGATTGGTGATTTAGGATCGCGATTCAAGCGCCCGCACGGCGACCAGCGCGGCGATTTTTGCCGCATCAGGCGCGCACACCACGCCGCGTTCGGTGATTAGCGCAGTGACCAATTCCGCAGGTGTCACGTCGAACACCGGGTTTCGCACGCCGACACCCGCCGGTGCCCATTGCGTATCGCCGTAGCCGGTGACTTCGGCGGCGGCCCGTTCTTCGATGGGAATATCATCGCCCGACGCGGTGTTGATGTCGACGGTCGAGAGCGGCGCTGCCACGTAAAACGGTATGCCGTGTCGGCGTGCCAGTACCGCGACGCTGTAGGTACCGATCTTGTTCGCCACGTCGCCATTGGCTGCCACGCGATCCGCGCCCACAATCACCGCGTCGATGGAGCCCTGCCGCATCAACAGGCCGGCCGCGTTGTCGGCAATCAGCGTGACGGGGATATTGTCCTGCATCAGTTCCCAGGCGGTGAGTCGCGCGCCCTGCAGGAAGGGCCGCGTTTCGTCGGCGTAAACATGTATGCGCTTGCCGGCCTCGACGGCGGAGCGAATGACACCCAGTGCCGTGCCATGGCCCGCGGTGGCCAGCGAGCCGGCATTGCAATGCGTAAGCACGCGCGCGTTGTGCGGCAACAAGGCCGCGCCGAGAGTGCCCATGGCGCGATTCAATTGCACGTCTTCCACCGTAATGGCATGGGCTTCGGCCAGTAGCGCGTCGGCGATTTCCGCCACGGGAAGCGCGCGCAATGACAGTGTATCGAGCCGCGCGCGCATGCGATCCAGCGCCCAAAACAGATTGACCGCCGTGGGACGGCTAGCGGCGAGCGCGGCAATGCCGTGCGTCAGGCCCGCCAGAAACGCGTCGCGCGGTTGGTCGCGCAAACGCAGCGCCTCCAGCGCCACGCCATAGGCCGCGGCGCAGCCGATGGCCGGCGCCCCGCGCACAACCATGGTTTTGATCCCGGCGGCTACGGCGGCGGCGGAGTCATAGCGGACGTATTCAATGCGCGCTGGCAGCAGGCGCTGGTCGAGCATGTCGAGAGCGTGTTCACCCCATCGTAACGTATTGTATTTATTCATTATTTCGTGCCAGTTTTGCGGCGAATCCGCCGTATTCGAACTCCGCCTGTGCAATTGCCCCGGGCGGCGCGGAACAATAGTGGCCATGCGCGCTCGCGCGGGTCATGATGGCGATGTCGTGCGCGAACATTTCAGCGGCGATGTGGGCGTCGCGCGCAGAGGCGCCGAACGCGCATACGCCGAAATCGGCGTCGAGTACGATGCGCGGCGCAGCGTCCATCAGCGCGCTGGCCCGCTGACCTAGATGCGTGTCGAGATAGTGGCGATAGCGCGCGGCATAGTCACGCACGGTGGTTACTTTGCGTCCAATCATCGGCACGCGCCGGGTGTACACCGCGTGCTGCGGCGTGGCCGGGCCATGGCGGGTGATGTCAGCGAGATCGGCGCGGCGCGTGAACGCCAGGCTTTGCGGGCTGCCGTCGATATGCAACACCAGCGGCGCGCTGGCTGTCGCGCGGATCGCATCCACTACGTTTTCCAACACAGCGGGATCCGGCGCGATCGGCGAGGCTTCTGCCTCGGGTATCCGCGGTATCCGCCATGCGCCGCGCGCTTGCAGATAGTGTTCGGCACGCGTGACCAGTTCAATCATGTTTTCATACGAAGCGTGCACGCTGTCGCCAAACGCCACCACGCCGTGAAACGCGAGGATCAGCCCGATGGTGTTCCCGGTGCGCTGTGTGTCAAACACTTGCATGCAGGCGCGCGCGAGTGCGTGGCCGGAGTGATGATACGGCACCAGCGGTGCGCGCTCGCCGTACACCTCGGCATGCACGGCCGTCATGTTTTCGACGTTCATGGCGGCGAGCACGGCGTCGGCGTGCGTATGCTCCACGCAACGATAGGGCAGCCCCGCATGCAACAACGTTTCGATGGACGGTCGTGGCGCGGGGCGGCGCTTCAGGCAGGCATCGAGTTCGCGCATCATCCGGGCATTGTCGAGTTCCGGTAGCGCCAGTAGCGTGGACACGCCATCAACTCGCAGCGGGGTGAATGCGCGTTCATCCACCGTGGCGAGATTGCTGCCGGTGCCCTTCACGTAAAGCACTGTTTCGCCGTTCTCGTCGAGCTTGATCGACGTATTGCCACCGCCGTGCAGCACCAGTGACGGATCACCGCCGAGCAAGCGTGAGCCGTACGCGCGCAGCGCGAGTTCATTGTCGCAGCGTCCGGCATCCGCGTTGTTCCACAGGCTTTGCATGGGCTGATTATAATCGGCGACCATGGAATCCACGACGAATCCAGCGATGCCGTTTGAAGTGCAACGCGCTGACTGGCGGATGCACGGCGCAACGCTGTCGGCGATACGCCGCGACGTGTTCGTGGTTGAGCAGCACGTGCCCGAGTCAGAAGAGTGGGACGAATGGGACGCGGTGAGCCGGCATGTCATTGCACTCGCGGATGGCGCGGGCGTGGGCACCGGAAGGTTGCTGCCGGACGGGCGAATCGGCCGCATGGCAGTGTTGAAAGCCTGGCGTGGGCGCGGTGTCGGCGGCGCGTTGTTGTCGGCCTTGATACATATGGCGCGTGAGGATGGACACGGTGAAACGCGCCTGCACGCGCAGACGCATGCGCGGGATTTTTATGCGAGGCATGGTTACGAGCCCGTGGGCGGCGAGTTCATGGAGGCGGGCATCCCTCACATTGAAATGCGGTTGTCGCTCGGCGGTTGCGCAAGCCGCACGCCAAGTCCACGCACTAAGCCGTGAGCGGCGCCGCCAGTTCGAAACGGTTGGACACTACACTGAGGAACGTTCCGCGCGGACCAAAACTGCGCTCGATATAATGCACACGGCCGTCGCGCCCGACGATGATGACGGTGCTGGCGCGCGTGCCGTAACGATCATCCACAGCGATGAATTTCGGGCCAAGCGCTTTTTCGCGTTGCAGGCCGATACCGGTATCCGGTAGTTCACGATCCGTGGCTACGCTGCGGTCACTTAGCATGTCGAACAGTTTTTCCGGCAGGGTGCCCACGTCGCCGTTCAACAATGCCGCAAGTTCGCGCTTGCCGCTGGTCACCTTCGGCCACGGCGTATCGAGCAGATGATTGCTCAAGCCGTGCACGCCCGCCGCAATTGCTTCAATGCCGTTGCCGTAATTGGACAAAAACCACAGCGCATTCAAATCGCCCGCCAGTACGCCGAAGCCCGCGTATTCCGTTTTGCGCGTGGCCACGCTTTCCAGATAGGGGCGCGCTGCTTGCGTTCCGGTGAGATAACCGCCAACCAGCTCACCGCGCGAACGCGGCGCGCCGCCTTTGGGAAATCCGTCGCGGTAATTGGTGACGGCGGCAAAGCGGCCATGGCGCGTCAAGCCCATCCACGCGCCGCCCATTTCGAGATCGCGTCCACCGTAGACGTGCGGATGATCCCGCCAGAAGCCCGCCGGCGCGGCCGGTCGCGCGTAGGCTTCGTCCCGGTTGGCGGCGATCACCAACGGAAAATTTTCGTGCGCCTGAAACGCAAACAGGATGAGACACACGGGTTATTTGACGCTGTAAGGCAGCGCGGCGAGCGTCAGCGCGGGGCCATCCACGGCTTTCCAGTGCACGTCCGCACCGTCGAGGGTGGCGGTTTGTACGACCGCGAGCACGTCATGACGATGTTCATCCAGTGACACGGCGCTGACGATCATGCCGCTGGCCTGATCGCCAAATGCGCTGGAATACAATTTGTCGCCCGGCTGCGGACTGTCCTCTGACACGATTTGCGCGCGCACCATGCGTTGCTTGGGTTTGCCGAGGTAATGCGTGCGCGCGACAATTTCCTGGCCGGGATAGCAGCCCTTGTCGAAGCTCACCGCACCGATGAAATCGAAGTTGACCGTCTGCGGCACGAACTGTTCTTGCGTCGCGGTGACGACACCGGGTATGCCGGCTTCAATGTCGAGTTTCGACCAGAGTGATTCAGGATCGGCAGCGCCGGATTGCGCCAGCGTGCTCTCCACGATGTCGGCCCGGGTTGCCGGCGCGACAATGAGATAACGATTCACCGGCAGTTTCAAAACGGTCATGCCGTCGCCGTGGGTGACATCATGATCGGCCGCGGGCAAAACGCCGCGCGCGGCAAGCCAGGCCGCGGCATCCGCGCCGGTTACGCCAAAGCAAACCTGTTCGGCGCTGATGTCAGTTGCCTTGACCTTGGCGCGCAAAATGTACATCGACAGCCGTTTCCGTATCGGCTCGCACAATTCGCGCGGCAGCATCATCGCGTAAGTGTCATCGCGTTGCCCGCGTTGCCAGAGCAGCAGGCAGGCGAGCAGGCGCCCCTTTGCCGTGCAATAGCCGGAATACTGGCTGCGGGCGGCGCTTAGCGCTTGTACATTGTTGGTGAGCTGGCCCTGCAGAAAGGCGCGTGCATCCGGGCCATCGAATTGCAGCAGGCCCGAGACGGTTATCTTGCACCAGCGTAGATCAGTGGCCACGGTCAGATTTTACATACGAGAATAGCGGAGCGCGCATTCTAACCGAGCGCGGCTGTAGTCACGATTTTCTAAAAAAAATGTTTTAATACAATGGCTTGCGTCTGTGCTGCAGAAGGTGTCGCGGGGGGGCGACCTCACAGCTTTGGCGGCAGTCGCTCGACCGTGGTTTCGTGTTCGATGATCCGGTAATCACCCTCAACCACATGGGCGTCGGCGGCGACGGCGCCGGACGCCTGCATTTTTTTCAGCTTGCGCAGTGTCCACCATAGACGCGCGCCGAATACCAGCGCGACCACGGCGCCGATGGCAAGCGCGATGGTGAGAAAGAAGAATCCCACGATCACCAGGGTGAGTGTGATCACGCCGACGAGCAGGCGGGAGATCAGGTTGTTGCCGGAGAGTGTGTTCATGCGGGTGTTCGACCTCTCCCATCATGGCGGGTTCAATCGGTGCGATGCTAATAGTCGGGATTAAAGCTCTTGATGATGACGCCGCCGGATTTATCATCGGGTTCCAGCGTGACGAGTTTGCGTGCCTCGGCTTCATCAAGCAATTTGCCGAACGAACGAAAGCCGTAAAACGCTTCGTTGAATCCGGGTTTGCGGCGCTTCAGCGCTTGTTTGACCATCGATCCCCAGATTTTTTCCTCGGCGCCGCGCTCGGCGAACAGCGCTTCGATGGTTTCCATCACCACGTCGAGCGCTTCCGCCGTGCGATCACTTTCCGGCGCAGCCTTGCCGGCGGCGGCGCTCCCGGTCGCGGGCGCCACCGGTTTTTTCTTGCGCGTTTGCTTGCGCGTTTTTTCTCGCACCAGATCGTCGTAGAAAATAAATTCGTCGCAATTGGCGATCAGCAGATCCGACGATGATTTCTTGACGCCGACGCCGATCACCACTTTGTTGTTTTCGCGCAGCTTCGATACCAGCGGCGAGAAATCAGAGTCGCCGCTGATGATCACGAAGGTATCCACGTGCGACTTGGTGTAGCACAGATCCAGCGCGTCGACGACCATGCGTATGTCGGCGGAATTCTTGCCGGATTGGCGCACGTGGGGAATTTCGATCATCTCGAACGCCGCTTCGTGCATGTCTTTCTTGAATTCGCGATAGCGTTCCCAGTCGCAATAGGCCTTTTTTACGACAATGCTGCCCTTGAGCAGCAGGCGTTCCAGCACCCGTGAAATGTCAAAGGCATCGGTGTGCAGGTCGCGCACGCCGAGGGCGACGTTTTCAAAATCACAGAAAAGCGCCATGCTGCGTGTTTCGAGGGTCATTGCTGTTCCAGGGGAGTGTAATGGCTTGATTGTGATCAACCCAAGTGTAAAAGTCGATGATTTTAATCAAACGATGGTTGCGTGAAGGTGGGCAATGCCGCTACGATTGGACACATGACGCGCGAAACGCAATCCCTCACGGTGCTGTTTGCGGATATTACCGAAAGCAGCCGCCTGTATCAGCAACTGGGCGATGAAGCCGCGCGTGCCGTCATTAACGATTGTCTGCTGAAACTGTCCGGATTGTTGCCGCGGTTTGAAGGCCGGATGGTGAAGACATTGGGTGACGCGATCATGTGTGTGTTCCCCGATGCGGGCGCGGCGGTCGGCGCGGCGGTGGAAATGCAGGTCGCGGTGAGCGAGGCGCAAGGCGGCGAGCATCCGCTGCGCATACACATCGGGTTGCACAAGGGACCGGTGTTGATCGAGGACGGCGATGTTTTCGGCGATACGGTGAACGCGGCGGCGTTTCTCACCAACGTTGCGATGGCGGATCAGATTCTGATTTCCGAAGTGACTGGACAGGAATTGCCGGAATCCGTCAAAAGCATGGTGCGACCGCTGTTCAGCGCGGTGTTAAAAGGCGGATCGAGTGAGTCCGCGATCTGTCAGGTGGTTTGGCGGGTCGATAACATGGAGCTTACCGACATCAATCTGATGGCGCCGCGCGTAATCGGCGTGGATAGCGGCAGCCTGTTGGTGTCGCTAAACGACCAGCGCATCCGGGTGGATCGCTGGCGTCCGTTGATCGTCATGGGCCGCGCCGCGGAATGCGAAGTCGTGGTGACCGATCATCTTGCGTCGCGTCGCCATTGTTCGATACGCTTTGTGCGCACCAGTTTTTATCTGGTGGATCACAGTGTCAACGGCACTTACATCACGCTTGCCAGCGGCGATGAAATTCACCTACTGCGCGGCGAAACCGTGATCGAAGGTACTGGCGAAATTCGCCTCGGCCGCAGCCGCACCGAACACGGCTCCGATGTCATTTCTTTTTTGCGCGACCGGCGCTCACAGTACCGCGTGTAGGGTTCCGGCGGGCTAAATCGTATCCGCCAGCCCTTCGATCACCTGCTTGCCGGTACGCTTTTTGTCGCGGGCTTCCTCGGGGGATTCCTTGCCCTGCGGCGTGGTGGCAATCTGGGCATACAGATCGGCGGCGCCTTGCAGAATGCGTGGCGTCATGCCTGCGCCTTCGAATGTTTTTGCGATCTCGTTCATTTCGGGCACCCAGCGATAGGCCTTGAACGGCATGCTGGCCGAGCGGCTCAATACGGATTCGTAGAGCTCGGCCTGGCTGCCGCTGAGCTCAGCCTCCAGCGCTTTGTCCACTCCCAATTTCCGCGCCGCAACCAGCAACTCCGTGCCGAGCGCGATGCTGCCCTTGGTGAGCGCCGCGTAGCACATCTTCACCGCCGAGGCGTCGCCGATTTTATCGCCCGCGATACGCACGTTGATTTGCGGCGAGTTGATGCGATTCATGATGCCGGCGTTGGGGCCCGATACGTAAAAACGCTGCTTGGCGCCCTTGCGCGGCGGCGGCCCGATGATGCCGGCGTCGATGGTGGTGCAGCCCGCGGCGCTCATGATGTCCGTGATTTCATGCATCGTCTGTGGCGCGACAGCGTTGCAGTCGACAAAAACGACCTTGCGTCCGGTGGCTTTGCACGCGGCGGCCACCGCGCGCGCGTTGGTGACGGCGGCGCCGGGGTCGAGGATCGACAGCACCATGTCGCAGGTCTGCACCAGTTTTTCCAGCGAGCCGCAGTCGGTCAGTCCGGCTTTTTCGCCCAGGCTCCGGGTGCGCGCGCTGCGTCCGTCCGACGCCATGCATACATTGAATCCCATTTCCTTGAGGCACAGGGCGACGCCTTGTCCCATGTCGCCGGGGCTGGTGACGCCGATGCTGTTATTGAGTTCCATGCAATTCTCCGAAGTGATGCCGCGATGGCTGTGTGAAGCAGAGGCGATGCGGAAGCGTTCCCCGAGCGGGCAACGCGTGCGTGCAAGAATAGCATCTTCCCCGGCACCTGCAAATTAAGGCACTCCGGATAGGCTCCGCGCCGCTGACTTGTAAGCGTAAAATGCAGCACGGTCGCGTAAACGCAAGGAGCGCAGCATGCAACGGCTATGGCGGAAAATTCAACACGGGCGGCGTCCATGGGCGACGACTTTTCTGGCGGGTGCGACGGCATTCTGGCTTGCCGCGGGTGTGGTGGACATGGCCGCCGCGCAGGCCGTCGAGCCACTACTCGACAAAGCGCTGGCGGGCGACCATCGCAGCGCCGCCAATCGCAAGCGTGACGTGTACCGGCACCCGCGCGAGACGCTGCTGTTTTTCGGCTTGAAGCCGGATATGGCGGTGCTGGAAATCTGGCCCGGCGGGGGCTGGTATTCGGAAATTCTCGCGCCGGTATTGCGCGACAACGGCAAGTTGTATCTCGCGCACAGTGCCATTGAAGATCCCAGGTTGCCAAATTGGCAGCGGGAGGCGCGCGAAAAGCAGGAAGCCGCCTACGCCAAACGTCCCGAGCTTTACGGCAAACCGGTTTTTACCTCGTTGGGGCCGCCCGATTATCTGTCGATTGCGCCGCCGGCCAGCATGGACATGGTGCTGACATTTCGCAACGTGCATAACTGGAGCGCGCAGAAGCCTGGCGCGCAAAATGCAAACGCGCCGCGAATCGACGCGCTGGTTTTCAAGGCGTTTTTCGATGTGTTGAAACCCGGCGGCATTCTCGGCGTGGTGGAGCATCGCGCCCATTCCGGCACATCGTTCGAGCAGCAGATCAAGACCGGCTACATGACCGAAGAATACGTAATCGGGCTGGCGGAAAAAGCCGGATTCAAATTGCTGGCCAAGTCGGAAGTGAACGCCAATGCCAGGGACACCAAGGATCATCCCAATGGGGTGTGGACGTTGCCGCCCATGTCGCGGGGCAGGCTGGATCCGGAAAAGTATCTTGCGATTGGCGAAAGTGATCGTATGACGTTAAAATTCGAGAAACCGGCGAAATAATAAAAGGTATTTAAAATCAATAATTTAAGTTTGATTTGGCAGTGTCTGCGGTTGGCTGGCGCCACGCTGTTGTTGGGCGCCTGCAGCGACAAGGCGCCGGCACCGGAAGTGATCCCGCTGGTGGTGACACAAAACGTGGCGGCGGGAGACGCCGGGCTGACCGCCAGTTACGCGGGTGAAGTGCGTGCGCGTTCGGAATCCGCGTTGGGATTCAGGGTTGCTGGCAAGATTACTGAACGTCTGGTGGATGTTGGCGCCAGCGTCAAGGCAGGTACGCCGCTGGCGCGGCTGGATGCGCGCGATCTGCAATTGAATTCGGCGAGTCTGCGCAGCCAGTTGGCGGCCGCGCAGGCCGATGTGGTGCAGGCGCAGGCCGATTACACACGCTACAACGATCTGTACCAGAAAAAATTCGTCAGCGGCGCCGAAATCGACAAACGCAAAGCCACGCTCGATGTCGCGCAGGCGCGGCTTGAGCAAGCCAAGGCGCAGTTGAACGTGGCGGACAATCAAAGCGCCTATGCCGTGTTGACCGCCGATCGTGCGGGCGTGATCACCGCCGTGGAGGCCGAGGCGGGACAGGTGGTGGCGGCGGGGCAGACGGTGGTGCGTTTGGCGCGCGACGGCGAAAAAGAAATCCAGATCGCGGTGCCGGAAAACCGCTTGCCCGAATTGAAGGCGGCGCAAAAAATCGAAGTGACATTGTGGGCGGTGGCCGATAAACGCTACGCGGGGACCATACGCGAAATTTCTCCTGGCGCCGATGCGGTGACGCGCACTTACGCCGTGCGCATCGCGGTGGCGGACGCGGATGCCGAGATGCGGCTTGGCATGACCGCCACCGTGATCTTGCAGCAAGCGGGTGGCAGTGGCGTGGTGGTGTTGCCGCTGACCTCGTTGTATCAACAGGGTGCCAATGTGGCGGTGTGGGTGGTGGACGCGGCGACGCAAACGGTGAAGCTCGCGCCGGTCAAGGTGGGCATGTTTCGCGAGGACACGGTGACCGTGGTTTCCGGCGTGAAGGACGGCGACGTGGTGGTGACCGCGGGCGTACACAAGCTCACGCAGGGGCAGAAAGTTCGTGCCAGCGTTGCCGCGGCCGCGCGGAAGTAGCGCATTGAAATCGTTTAATCTCTCCGAATGGGCGCTGGCGCACCAGCAACTAGTGTTGTATTTCATTGTTGCGCTGATGGTGGCTGGTGTGATCGCGTACGGCAATTTGGGGCAGGCCGAAGACCCGGACTTCACCATCAAGGTGGTGGTCATCAATACGCAGTGGCCGGGCGCCTCGGCCGAGGAAGTCGAACTGCAAATCACCGAAAAGCTGGAAAAGAAATTGCAGGAGACGCCGTGGCTGGATCACGTGCGCAGTTTTTCGCGCCCCGGTCAATCGATGATCTTTGTGTTGCTGAAGGATTACACGCCGCCGAAGGATGTGCCGGAAGTGTGGTACCAGGTGCGCAAGAAAATCAGCGATGCGCGTCAGACATTGCCGCGCGGCGCGCAGGGGCCGTTTATCAATGACGAGTTCGGCGATACCTTCGGCACCATTTTTGCGTTTACGGCGGACGGGTTTTCGTATGCGCAAATGAAGCAGTACGCGGATCAGGCTCGGACGGAACTGCTGCGCCTGCCGAATATCGCCAAGGTGGAGTTGCTCGGCGAACAGCCTGAAAAAGTGTATGTCGAAATATCCCACAAGAAGCTCGCGACGCTGGGCGTTGATCCGCTCGCGATATTCAATATTCTGGATGCGCAGAATGCCATGACGCCGGCGGGCAGCGTGGATACCGCGAGCGACCGCATACACATCCGGGTATCGGGCGATTTTGATTCCGTTGAAAGCATTCGCGAAATCGGCATCCGCGCGAACAATCGCCTGTTCCGGCTGGGCGACATCGCGCGCGTGTATCGCGGCTATGCCGATCCCCCCGCGCTGCAGATGCGTTACAACGGACAAAACGCGATGGGGCTCGCGGTGTCGATGGCCAAGGGCGGTGACATCATCGAGCTGGGCAAGCAACTGGCGCCGGCAATCGCGCGTATCCGCGCGAATCTGCCCGTCGGCCTGGAACTGCATTCGGTGGCCGATCAACCCACGGTGGTCAAACGTTCGGTGCGTGAATTCATGCGCACGCTGATCGAGGCGATCGCCATTGTGCTGGTGGTGAGTTTTATTTCGTTGGGATTTCGCACGGGCGTGGTGGTGGCGCTGTGTATCCCGCTGGTGCTGGCGGTGACGTTTCTGTTCATGAAACTTTTCGGCATAGACCTGCAGCGTATCTCGCTGGGCGCCTTGATTATTGCGCTCGGCTTGCTGGTGGACGACGCCATCATCGCGGTGGAAATGATGGTGAACAAGATGGAGCAGGGTTGGGATCGGGTGCGTGCCGCGAGCTTTGCCTATACCAGTACCGCGTTTCCCATGCTCACCGGCACGCTCGTCACGGCGGCGGGTTTTCTGCCGGTGGGATTCGCCAAGTCATCGGCGGGTGAATATACCTTTTCGATATTCGCGGTGGTGACCATCGCGCTGCTGGTGTCATGGATCGTTGCGGTAATTTTCACGCCTTACATCGGCTACCGGATTCTGCCGGATTTCACAGTGCAGTCCGGCGCACATGAAGACGCGGTGTACCAAAAGAAATTTTACGTCGCGTTCCGGCGGTTGGTGACCTGGTGCGTGCGTTTTCGCAAGACCGTAATGCTGATCACCGCGCTGGTGTTCGCCGCGGCGTTGGTGGGTTTTGCGCTGGTGGAACAGCAATTTTTCCCATCGTCGAACCGGCCTGAATTGCTGATTGACCTGCAATTGCCGGAGGGATCATCGGTGCGGGCGACCCACGCGGAAGTGTTGAGAATGGAAAAGGTGCTGGCGGGGGATCCCGATATTGAACAACACTCGGTCTATGTCGGCGGCGGCGCGCCGCGGTTTTACCTGCCGCTGGATATACAGTTGCCGAATGCGTCGTTCGCGCAATTCGTGGTGCTGACCAAGAGCAACGACGCGCGCGAACGGGTGTTCCAGCGTGCGAAGACGGCGCTGGAGCGCGATTTTCCGATGGTGCGCGGCCGCGTCAACCGGCTGGAAAACGGGCCGCCGGTGGGCTATCCGGTGCAGTTCCGCGTGTCGGGACCCAACCCCGAGACCGTCAAAACATTGGCGGAACAAGCGGCGGCGGTCGTGCGCGCTAATTCGCACGTGTTCAACGTGCATCTGGACTGGAACGAACGCGCCAAGGTGATCAAGCTGAATGTCGATCAGGACAAGGCGCGCGCACTAAACATCAATTCCGCGCAATTGTCGGCGGTGATTAATTCGATCCTGACGGGCTACAGCGTGACGTTCTTTCGCGAGGGCGACAAACTGATCGAAGTGCTGGCGCGCGCGGAGGCGGCGGAACGCATGGCCATCGGCACGATCGGCGACTACAACATACCGCTGACCGGCGGACGCACCGTGCCGCTGTCGCAACTGGCGACTATTTCGTACGAGCTTGAAGACGGCGTGGTGTGGCGCCGCAACCGGTTGCCCACCGTGACCGTACGGGCCGATATCAAAGGGAACATTCAGGCGTCGGTGGTGACGGGGCAGATCAATCCCCTTCTTGATCCGTTGCGCGCCCAGCTGCCGGACGGCTATTACGTCGAAATCGGCGGCGCGGTGGAGGAGAGCGCCAAGGGGCAGGCATCGGTGGCGGCCGTGATGCCGCTGATGGTTTTTGTCACCATCACGCTGCTGATGATTCAGTTGCAAAGCATCAGCCGCACGTTCCTGGTGTTGCTCACGGCGCCGCTGGGATTAATCGGCGCGACATTTTTTCTGTTGCTGTTTCACATCCCGTTTGGCTTTGTGGCAATGCTGGGCGTGATCGCGCTGTCGGGCATGATCATGCGCAATTCCGTGATACTCGTCGATCAGATCGAGCAGGATATTTCTGCGGGCAAGACACCGTGGGAGGCGATCATTGGTTCGACCGTACGGCGTTTTCGTCCAATCATGCTCACGGCGGCGGCGGCGATTCTCGCGATGATTCCGCTGACGCGTAGCGATTTTTGGGGGCCGATGGCGGTGGCGATCATGGGCGGATTGCTATTTGCGACGGCGCTCACGCTGACGTTTCTACCCGCTCTCTACGCGGGGTGGTTCAGGGTGAAGGAGGGGTAAATAATTAATAAAAATATACGCTTATGGATTTTTTCGGTGTGCGTCCCGTGGCTGCTGTGGGCGTCGCTCGCGCTCGCGCAGGCGCAGCAAATCGCAGCGATTGCATCGGCACATCCACTCGCCACGCAAGCGGGGGAAACCATACTCCAGCGCGGTGGCAATGCTTTTGATGCCGCCGTGGCGGTGGCAGCGGCGCTGGCAGTGGTGGAGCCGTATTCGTCGGGGTTGGGCGGCGGCGGATTTTTCTTGCTGCATCGCGCGGCGGATAACCGTCAGGTGATGGTGGACGCGCGCGAAACCGCGCCGGCGGGTGTGAAGCGCGAACACTACCTCGACGCCAGCGGTAATCCGGTACGCGGCGCGACGATGCTGGGCGGAACGGCTTCGGGTATACCCGGCACGCCGGCGGGGTTGGTGCATGTAGCGCAACGCTACGGCACGTTGCCGCTCGCGGAAACACTGGCGCCCGCCATCGCGCTGGCACGTGATGGTTTTGCGGTGGACGGCCGTTATGCGCGCATCGCCAAAATTCGCGAGGGTGTTTTGCGCAAGATGCCGGAGGCGTCACGAATTTTTCTTGCCGATGGCCAGGCGCTGACGCCGGGCTATTTGCTAAAGCAGCCGGAACTGGCGCAAACGCTGACGCGGCTTGCGAACGAAGGGACGGCAGGGTTTTATGGCGGATCCGTGGCGCGCGCGCTGGTGGATACGGTGAATGCCGCCGGTGGTGCGTGGCAGTTGTCGGATCTGGAACGGTATCGCGTGATCGAGCGCGAGCCGATGCGTGTCAATTACCGTGGCGCGACCATTACCACGGCGGCGTTGCCATCAGCGGGTGGCATCGCGCTGACACAAGCGTTCGGCATGCTGGAGCACGTGAAACTCGCGGGCGTGTCGGATGCCGAATCGGCGCACACAATCGCAGAAGTTTTACGGCGTGTGTTTCGGGATCGTATCGTGTTGGGCGACACGGATCATGTCAAAGTGCCGGTGACGGCGCTAACCGAAAAAGCGTATATAAAACAATTGGTTAATGGAATTTCCGCTACCAGGGCGACTGCCAGTGACAGCCTGAGCGTGCCGGTACCGGAAAAAGCCGAGAGTTACAACACCACGCATTTTTCGGTGATCGACGGCGCGGGTAATCGCGTCGGCGCGACAATCACGGTGAACTGGATTTTTGGTTCCGGTCTTGTCGCCAAGGGCACGGGCGTATTGTTGAACAACGAGATGGATGATTTCACGCTGCGCGCGGACGTGCCCAACAGTTACCGGTTGCGCGGCAGCGAAGCCAACGCGATTGCGCCGGGCAAACGTCCGCTGTCGAGCATGACGCCAACGTTCGTGGAGGACGAGCGCGGCGTGTTGATTCTCGGCGCGCCAGGCGGGTCGCGCATTATCAGCATGGTGCTGCTGGGCGTGCTGGAACATCTGCGCACGCCGGAGGTTGACTTGCAACGGCTGGTGGCGATGCCGCGCTACCATCATCAATTCTGGCCGGATCGCATTGAGGTCGAACCCGAGGGGTTCGGTACGCCATGGCGCGCGGCGCTGCAAAGCAAGGGCCACGTCATTCAGCAGGGCACTCGCAAGTGGGGCAACATGCAGGCGGTGTTCAAATCAAGAAAAACCGGCATCGCCGAGGCCGCAAGTGATCCGCGCGGATCGGATGTCGCTTGGTACTAGCGCTGCGGGGTAAGCCAGTGAGTGGGAAAACCAGACTCGCGCGGGGTTACGCGTTCACCCGCTCACCGGTTCACGGTATCATCGCCCCATGAAACAGACTTTTCTTGATTTCGAAAAGCCGATTGAAGATCTGGAGTCGCGTATCGAGGAACTGCGTTTTACGCAGGACGATTCCGCGCTGGATATTTCAGCGGAAATCGCCAAGCTGTCGAAAAAAAGCCAGGGTCTCACCAAGGACATCTACGCCAAGCTCACCGCATGGCAGATTTCACAGGTGGCCCGGCATCCGCAGCGGCCTTACACGCTCGATTACATCAATGGCTTGTTCACCGGCTTCGAGGAGCTCCATGGCGACCGGGCGTTTGGCGATGACCCGGCCATCGTTGGCGGCATCGCGCGCTTCAACGAACAAAACGTAATGGTCATCGGCCATCAAAAAGGCCGCGACACGAAAGAGCGCACGATGCGCAATTTCGGCATGCCGAAACCCGAGGGCTACCGCAAGGCGTTGCGGCTGATGAAACTCGCGGAGAAATTCAATCTGCCGGTGTTTACGTTTATCGACACGCCGGGCGCCTATCCGGGCGTGGAAGCGGAAGAGCGCGGCCAGTCCGAGGCGATCGGCCGCAATCTGTACGTCATGGCCGAATTAAAGACGCCCATCATTTGCAGTGTCATCGGCGAGGGCGGATCGGGCGGCGCGTTGGCCATTGCCGTGGGCGATACGACGTTGATGCTGCAATACTCGACCTACTCGGTGATTTCGCCCGAGGGTTGCGCGGCGATTTTGTGGAAGAGCGCGGAAAAAGCCTCCGAAGCCGCCGAAATATTGGGAATTACCGCAACGCGTCTGAAGGCGCTGGGGCTGATCGACAAGGTAGTGGCCGAGCCGCTGGGCGGGGCGCATCGCGACCCGGATGCGATGATGCAGTTGATGAAAAAGGCGCTGGCCGATTCATGGCGGCAGTTGCGCGACAAGCCGATGGAAGAACTGCTCGCATCGCGTTTTGAAAAGCTGGTGAGCTACGGCAAGTTCAAGGAAGCCGACGGCAGATAGCGCTGCCTCGCGTCACAGTGGATGGTGGATGCAACTATGGCCCGCGGCGACGCGAATAGTCTGTCTGCAAACGCTCCGACGGCGGATGGACTGGTGCGCGCCGCCGAGCGCGTATTGTTGCCATCGGTCGCGGCATTGCCGGGCCTGCGCATGTGCGTTGGTCTGAGCGGCGGTATTGATTCCATCGTGTTGCTGGATGTGCTTGCGGTGCTGGCGCGGCGTTATGGCTGGCGACTCTCCGCGATCCACGTCAATCATCAGTTAAGCACGAATGCGCCGACGTGGGCGGCGTTTTGCCGCCGCGCGTGCCGCGCGCGGGGCGTGCC
>DHVE01000112.1 GCA_002412495.1 Betaproteobacteria bacterium UBA5216 | reverse complement strand
CGACGCTCTTCCGATCTTCGTAGGCCGCGCGCAGACTCGCGAACTGCGTTTGTCCGCATTCGTTACTATTGGGCGGCAGCCGGCGCGCGTGCAGCAACGAGGCTTTCGCAGGCACGCGCTTGAACGAACTGTCGGAGTGCCAGTTGCGCTGGCCGATGCGGTAAATTAGGCGCGGATCGTCGGCGGCCATCAGCTTGCCGTTGGGATCGAGATTGGAAATTTCCGAAATCTGCTTCACCTGAAAGTTATTGGCGATGTGGCCCTGCGTGGTTTCCAGCGCACCGAAGCGGCTGCCGAACGCGATCTGGGTTTCGTCGGTGAGATTCTGCTTGGGAAACACCAGCACCGAGTAAGTTTCAAACGCGTCTTCCACTTCGGCGAAAGTGGCATCGTCCAGGGGGCGCGTGAGATCGACGCCGGTGATTTCCGCCCCGAAGACGGGCGTTAGGGGACGGATGGTGATGGGCATGAGGGTGTCTCGCGTAAACAAGAGATGGGCAAATGGTAGCGGTGGGACGGTGTGGCGATGGAGCGGCGTGACAAACGTGACAGCCATGGTCGTCGATCACGATTGCAATTATGATAGCACCGAGTAGCCGGCAAGCCATGCGGCAAGTCCACGAGAGGAAAATCGATGCGTCTTTTGCCGCTGCTGATGGTTTTTGCGATGATCGTCTGCGGAGCGCCCGTTACCCGCGCCCTGGCCGCCGACTGGCGGCCCGCCAACGCCGTGGAAATCGTCATTCCCAACGCACCGGGCGGCGGCAACGATGCCGTGGGGCGGCTGATGCAGCGCATCTGGCAGGAGCGCAAGCTCGTACCCACCAGTGGCATCGCCGTTAACAAGGCGGGAGGCGGCGGCACCGTGGCGTTGAATTACCTGAATCAAAAGCCCAGCGACCCGCATGCGATGGCGGTGGTGTCGATCACGCAGCAATTGAATTACATCGTTGGCAGCAGCCCATTGCGGCATCGTGATTTCACGCCGTTGGCGGTGATGATCGGCGATTACATCGGCTTCGCGGTGCGCGCCGACTCACCGATACAGAATGGCCGCGACTTGATCGAGCGGCTGAAAAAAGACCCGGCGTCGCTTTCCGCCGGCGTGACCGCCATCGGTGGCAACAATCACATCGCCTACGTGCTAGCCGCGCGTGCCGCGGGCGCGGATACGCGCAAACTCAAGACGCCGGTGTTTCAGTCGTCCGGCGAATCGCTGACGGCGCTACTCGGCGGCCATATCGATCTGCACATGGGCAGCGTCGGTCCGCTCACCAAACATCTCGAAGCAGGGCGCGTGCGCATCGTCGCGCTCACCTCCGACAAACGGCTGACCCGCCCGTTCGCGGCCATTCCGACCTGGAAGGAACAAGGCGTCGCCGGCACCTTCAACACCTGGCGCGGCCTGTGGGCGCCGAAGGGACTAAGTGCCGATCAAGTCGCGTTCTGGGATGAAGCGCTGGAAAAAGTCTCACGCGACGCGCAATGGAAAGAAACACTGGACGCGAATCATTGGGACGGCGATTACCGTAACAGCCGAGATACCATGAAGTATCTCGATGGGGTACATATCGAGTTGCGCGATGTATTGAAGGAACTGGGGTTGGCGAAGCGGCTGGATTAGCCGCGCCGCGAATATTTTTAACATGGAGAACAAGCATGCGTTTGTTATCACTATGCGCGATTTTTCTGTTGACCGCGTGTGCCAGCGTGGGTGATCCGTCCGCCACGGGCCAAGGTTGGGTGACGAGTTGGGCGGCTTCGATACAGGGGCCGTATCCCATCGGCAATCCGTCGGCGATGCCGGACATGAGCCGGGTGTTTCCAGTGCCGGCCAGTGGTACACAGGGCGCGCGTGACCAGTCGTTTCGCATGATCGTGCGTCCGACGTTGTGGGGACGCGAAACGCGCATCCGTTTGTCGAACGCGCTGGGAACGAAACCTGTAACGTTCGATGGCGTGCACGTGGGCTTGCAAAATTCGGGTGCGGAAATTACCGTCGGCACCAATCGCGCGATTACGTTCGATGGCAAGAGGCGTGTTACCGTGGCGGCGGGCCAGTCGGTGTGGAGCGACGCGGTGGCGCTGCCGTTTGTGCGCGACGCGACATCCATTGAACTGGCGGGACGCAAACTCGCGGTGAGTTTTCAGGTGGTGGGCGAAAGCGGGCCGATGACCTGGCACGCCAAGGCGCTGCAATCTTCGTATGTGACGTGGCCGGGCGCGGGCGCAAAAGGGCACGAAGAAAGCGAAGGCGCGTTTCCGTTTGCCACGGCGGCGTGGTTTTTTCTTGATGCACTGGACATGCGCGACCACGGCACTACAAGCGAGGCGTACGCCGTGGTGGCGTTCGGCGATTCGATCACCGATGGCACGGCATCCACGATGAATGGCGATGATCGTTGGCCCGATGTGCTTGATCGCCGACTGCGCGCGGCCCACGGCAATCGCATCGCCGTGGTGAATGCCGGCATCGGCGGAAACCAGGTGGTGGGGCCGACGGTGTATCCGCCTCCCAAGCCATTTCCCGGTGGACCATCTGCACTGTCGCGGCTGGAGCGCGATGTGCTGTCGCTGTCGGGTGTGAAGGCGGTGATCTGGCTGGAGGGTACCAACGACTTCAGCCGTAACGGCAATGCAAGTTTCGAGGCCGTCGAAAAAGGCATGCGAGACGGTGTTGCGCGAATTCGCGCGCGCATTCCCGGCGTGCGCGTGATTGGCGCGACGGTGGTGTCGGCGCTGGGATCTACGAGTGCCGCGCACGGCTTTAAGGAACAGGACGACAAGCGCCGGCAGTTGAACGAATTCATTCGCACTTCGGGCGTGTTCGATGGCGTGGCGGATTTCGACAAGGTGGTGACGGATCCGCAAACCGGCGCCATGCGTGCCGAATTCGTGCCGGAAAATACGTTGGGCGGGCCGGGTGACAAATTGCATCCGAACCGGCTGGGTTATGGTGCTATGGGTGCTGCGATTGATTTAAGGCTGTTGGTGCCTTGATGGGTTTCTTTTTTTGTAACGTATTGTTTTTAAACAATATTTATAGGGGTTCTTATGAGGGCAATCCAGTGTGCGTTAGCAGCATTTGTCGCGTTCGGCTTGGCGGGTTGCGGCGCGGAAGTCGTGACCACGGCGGCTACCGGCGCTGCAATCAAGAAGCAGGAAGTTGAAGCCGGTAAACAAATGAAGGAAATGGCCGACAAGAAAATCGACGCGGCGGCACAGGCGATACAACAACGTGCCGCGGAACAGGAAAAGGCCGATAAGTAGTAGCTGACTGCGTCGATTGGCGCAGTTGCCGTGACTGGCACGGCCACGCCATTCACGCACGGTAACGGGCTGAGCAGTCCGGTTACAGGGGCACCATGCCCATCCAGAACATGATGGAATTGCCGACATCGATATCGTATTTACGCGCGAAGCTGAGCTTGCCGTCCGAGCCCATGCGGAACACGCTAAGCCCCGCGGAAACCGTGCGCACGGTACTGCCGTCCCGCACGTCAACTGGCAAATTGTGTTGCGCGACCAGCATGCGTCCGCTGGGGTCGATGTGAAACGTGCGCGGATGTATGGCCTGCGTTTCGATATGTTGAATTGGCGTATGTTCGCCGGTTTTCTGATCGATAGCGTAGACCACGATATTGTTTTCGCCGCCCTTGTAAACTTTCTTGCCTTCGAAATCGACCGTGTCCTGCGAGCGGTTCGCGCCGTACAGAAAGCGCCCGTTCGGATGCACATGAACCGTACTCGCCGCCTGGCGTGAGCGGATGTTGTTCGGCTCGGCCAACGTTTCCTTGGAGTAGACAACTTCCGGCAGCGGCTTGCCGCCCTGCATGCGGTGCATGTGCATTTTGTTCTGGGTTTCAATCGATACGTACATCCACGGTTTTGTCGGATGAAAATCCAGATGCCGCGGTCCGTATTCCTTGCCGCCGTGCGGCGCGATGACGGTTTCGTTGGATAACACGCCATTTTTGTAATCGAACACCTTCAGCGCGCCCGGATCTTCCGCTTTCTGAGGCGTGGCCTCGTTGCCTCGCGTCACCAGAATCACATGGCGGTTGTCGGGCGTCACACGCACCTGATGTGCAAAAATGCCGGCGTCCATGGCGCCCTGTTTGACTTCCTCGCCGGGTGTGAAGTCCTTATTGATGCGATAGATGTGCAGCGCGCTCGGGTTGTTGAATGCCACCAGTATGTGTTGCGACGGAATATCCAGTGTCATGTGAATCGGCCGTGTCGGCAGGCGGATGGATTCACCATGCTTGGTCAGCGCGCCGGTCGTCGGGTCGATGCGAAACGCGGTGACGTGGTGTTCGGTGCCGGGCTTGCCGTAACCTGAGGCACTGCTGCTGGTTGCAACATAAAGATAGCGTCTCGATCGGTGCGGCCAGGCATATTGCACGCCGGCGGGCAGCGTAACGGTTTCGCGCTTGATCAGCGCCGCACCGGCGACATCCACGTCATAGTGCGTCAGATCGGCGCCGACGTTGGCATACAGCGCGACCTTGCGGGATCCCGACTGCGCCCACGACAAGCTTGGCAAGGCAAGGCTGCCCGCGGCAAGAGACAAGAAATTTCTGCGGCTGAACATGGCGCTACTCCCGGAGTTTGAGGTTGACGATGACAACAGACGTACCCGGCGGATATGCTTTGCTCATGCATTCGCACTCCGCCAGTCCTGCCATTACGTTACGCCATCCACCAGATCAATACAACCAGCGGCCTTTCGCAGCCTTACGCGCGGCAAACTACCGCGCGCTGGTTAATTTTGCGATGCGCGTCAGATCGCCCGCGTCGGCGCAGTGCCCGGCAAAAAGGTTGCGGTGACTTTCATCGCGGGCAAGGCTGGTAAGTTTACGTTCGTGTGCGACAACTTCTGCGGCGAAGATCACGGCAGGATGATGGGCTTCTTGATTGTTACCGAAACGGCACTTAAAACCGAACATCAGGCAGGCTTCGTGGCATTTGATTTTGCATTAACCCCATTTCCCCCGCCCTACCGTTTACAGCTCCAGCATCGCAGCGATGCGAAACTGACAAGGAGCACGAAATGAAATTACGCAATAAAATCATATACGTATCGTTGTTGGCTGGTTTTTCCGGCGCAGCGGGCGCGATCGGTAACATCGCCGATGTCACGGTGTACGACCGCGTGGAAAACCGGACCCTGCCGATTTATCAGCACAACGGCCGCTATTACGTGGTGGGCAAGCCGGGCAACGAATATCAGATCCGCGTTGCCAATCGCGGGCGGCAAGAAATTCTGTCGGTGGTGTCGGTGGATGGCGTCAATGCGGTGTCGGGCGAGACCGCGAATTGGGAGCAAACAGGTTATGTGCTCGGTAATTATCAGGCGTTCGACATTCGCGGCTGGCGCAAAAGCACTGATCGCATCGCGGCGTTTTATTTCACCGAGCATCAGAATTCGTATGCGGCGCGCACCGGGCGTCCGAACAACGTGGGCGTGATCGGCGTTGCCGTGTTCCGCAAAAAGTACGAGCCGCCGGTACGCATTGAACCGCCGGTGCGTCCGTGGCCGCGTCCTTATTCGCGTTCGGATTCTTCGTCATCTTCATTGCCTTCGTCCCGGGATGACACAGCCGGTGCGCCAATGGACAGCGCACGCGCGCGGGAGGCTCCGGCCGCGCCGGCGGAAGCGCAAGCGGATTCTTCAGTAGGTGCCGCGCAGGGCCGCGCCAATGCCGAATCAACGCTGGGCATGCGCGGGTTCGACTCGGGCAGCGTCACGCGCGCGCCGCGGAAATCCACCACGCTCGGCACCGGTCATGGCCGCAGCGAGGAATCGCATGTGACCTACACCAACTTCGAACGCGCCACGTCGTCACCGGCGGAAATCATCACGATACACTACGACACCCATGAAAATCTTCTGGCGCAGGGCGTGATTTATCAACCGCCGGTGTATGCCCGGCCTGCGCCGGTGCCGTTTCCGGGACAGTTTGTGCCCGACCCTCGGTGAACTGCCGAAAGCGTTAGGTGTAAGGCGCATGGCGTAAAGACGGTTGCCGGTATGCTTGCGCTTCTGCATACTGGCGTCCGTTATGGATGCCACTGCCGTCGTCAGCGATGAACAACTCATGCTTGCCTACCGCGACGGCGACGCGGGCGCATTTGATACGCTATACCGGCGTCACAAGGGGCCAGTGTACCGTTATATGTTGCGGCAGTGCCGCGACGCGGGTGTTGCCGATGAGTTGTTTCAGGATGTGTGGATGAATCTGATTCGTGCGCGCGAGAGTTACACGGTGCAGGCGAAATTCACCACCTATCTCTACAAGCTCGCGCACAACCGGCTGATCGATCACTATCGTAAACACGGGAACGCGGCGATGGTGTCGTTTGATGACGAGAACGAGGATCACGACGGGGCGCCGCTGATCGCGGAGCCGCGGGCCGCGCCGCGCGACGAGCCGGAGAAACATCTGGACATCAAGCAGCAGGCGGCGCAATTGTTGCAACTGCTGGGCGCGCTGCCGGCATCGCAGCGCGAGGCCTTTGTGATGCAATACGAAAGCGGCATGAGCGTCGAGGAAATCGCCGATGCCACGGGTGTATCGCGCGAGACGGCGAAAAGCCGCTTGCGTTACGCGATGGCGAAGATCAGAGAGGGGCTGGCATCGTGGCAGTAAACGACAACAGACGCGACGAGCCGTTCGAACCGATGGAACGCGATCCGGCGCTAGCGCGGTTACTGGCGGCCGCGCCGCGCGACGAGCCGCCAGCGGCGCTCGATGCGGCCATACTCGCTGCGGCGCGGCGCGAGGTAGGCGCGCGTCCGCTAGCGCTCGGCGGTGCGCCTTCGCCAGGCGTGAATGGTGGTGGCGGCGAAACCGGCGCGCCGCCGGTGCGCGCGAAGCGCAATTGGTACGTGCCGGTGTCGATCGCGGCGGTAATGGTATTGAGTGTGAGCCTGGTGAGCATCGTGCAGCATGAGAAGGGCGATGAGCTGGCACAGCCGCCGGTAGCCACGCGCCCGTTACCCGCGGCCAAAGCGCCCGTGGCCGCGGAAGCGCCGTCCGCACCATCGGCACCCTCTTCGGCTCGGGCTTCCACCCAGTCCACCGTCAAACAGGATGCGACGTTGCGTGACGCGGTGTCGCCCAAGTTTGCCGACGAAAAACTCGGCGAGCCGGCAAAGCGTAGAGAGCGCGGAGAACGTAGTGAGCGTGCTGAGGATAGCGCCGCGCCCCCCTCCGTTCCAGCCCCCGTCTCGCCCGACGGTTATGCCGCGCTTGCCCGAAAAGAACGCGCGGAAAAGGCCGGGACCGCGTCGGACCGGCCGGTTGCTGCGGTAGGTGCGAACAAGGATCAGGCGGATTCCGGCGCGACGCGTGAGCAAAGGCTGGGCGACAGCACGCGCGAGACAAAATCCGTCGCCACGATGCAGGGTCAGGTTGTCGCCGGTGCGGCGGCGCCGCCGGTGGTGGAGCGTGCGCCGATGGAAGCGAGGCGCGAAGCCGAGGCAGTGCGGCCTGCGCCGGAACGCGCGCCGGCACCGTTCCCGGCGCAATCAACCGCGCAAGCCCCGGCCAGCCGCGACGACGCCGCCAGTCGTAGCGAAGCGGATCGCAATGCCGGCCCGAGCATGAAATCCGCGCCGGCGGCTGCGGCCGCGCCAGTTGCGCCGCCCCCCGCGCCGGCGCCCAGGCTGGCAGCCAAGGTGGCATCCAAACCCGCGGCAGCTTTGGCCCCCCAACGTGTGCCGGTGTGGCGCGGGCTCGAAGATCAGCCGCCGGAAAAATGGCTGGAGCGTTTGGCCGAATTCAAGCGCGACAATCGTCAGGCCGATGCCGATGAACTGCTTGCGGAATTCCGCCGGCGTTTCCCGGATCATCCCTTGAGTGTGCGCTGACATGACAACCAGCACGAAACCCGTGCCGCCCGACGAGGCCGACTACAGCGGTTGCTGCGACAGCGGCTGCACGCCCTGCATCTATGATTTGTATTGGGAAGCGCTTGCGCGGTACGAGAAAGCGCTGGCGGAATGGGAAGCGAGCCATCCGCCCGATACGGCCTAAGTCATTGTCAAACAAGGACTTATTTTTAACTAATTGATTATTAACGATAATTAAATTAGTGGGTGCTGACATTCTGTCAGACGCCCAAATTCTTTTGTGTATATCGCATTGCAGCGAATTTTTCTCTTAATGCAAATATTAAAATTATTTAATAATAAAAACAATTTGTTACTTAATATTGCATTGCAATAATTTTTGTGGCAGAATGCCGTTGCTTGTTAAATGACCGGTATTTTTCGGTTGCAGTGGCGCCAGAGCGTCACTAGAATTGCCCCACTTTTTCCGACTCTCCATGATGACCGCTACAGGTAGTGGTTTTGGAGAGGCCGAACCACAAGGGAGTAATATCACCCTGGCAACGCTGTGTTAGCACGGCGAATTCCGGCGGGGTGATCGAACCGGCCACCAAGAGCCAGACTGACCAAGGAGGTTTTGCATGTACGCAAAATCGATCATTGAGCACGTACGCGGACGTATGGCCGCGGGAGATTGGACGCAGCAGTTGAGTTTTGTACCGGTCGTGATGGCGCTGGCCGTGGCGGCGCTTCCCTTTACGCTGGATTTCCGGATTGAGGCCTTTCCGTCATCCAGTACCGCGCCACAGCCCGAGGTCGTGATCGCGGAAACGCCAGCCAACACCAACATGGTCAAGACAGTTGCCGGCGCTGGGCGCATGATTCCCGAAGACCGGCGCCACGCCATGATCGCGGATTACATGGCGCGCAAGTTCCTGGTATCCCGGCAAGTGGTTCTTGATCTGGTGCGGCAGGCGCACCTCGTGGGGCGCCAGTACCATGTCGATCCCACCCTGCTGGTGGCGGTGATGGCCGTCGAGTCGAGCTTTAACCCCATTGCTGAAAGCGTGGCGGGGGCCAAGGGTTTGATGCAGATTATTCCGCAGTACCATCTAGAAAAATTCACGGAATTCGGCGGCGAACAGGCGGCCTTTGAGCCGCGCGCCAACATCGCTGTCGGCGCGAAAATCATTCGTGAATATTTGCAGGCCTCGGCGGGCAATCTGTTCGCCGCGCTGCAAAGCTATGCGGGCGCGCCGCAGGATCGCGAAGCGGCGTACTCGCACAAGGTGCTGAATGAGAAAGACCGGCTGGATGCCATGCTCGGCTTGCCGCGCACGGATCGCGGCGCCCATGTGCCGCCGGGTTCCGCAAATTCGCCCGCCGTTCAACCCGCGCCCGGTGGACGGGTGCAAATGACGCTGCCGCCCAGCCCGGTTGTGCCCCAGCCCGCCATACCGGATGCCGCCGCCAACCCGCCGAAGGTTTCCGAACCGCTCGCGGCGCTGCCCGTCAACATCGCCGCTGTCCGTCCGTAGTTCGGCGGTGCTCCCCGCGCGGTAGTCCCCGGCAGCCCCGCGTTCTCCACGCGGGTTTTCGCTATATAGTATGGCCTTGCGCTTCCGCCAGCACATTGCGTGACCGGCGGGCGGCGCGGGAGCCTGCCATGCCAGAAGCCGAACTGCCCAAAGATTTCATGGAGTTCATGCAGAAAATGTGGAACCCGATGTCGTTCCCGGTTCCCGGCATGTTCATGCCCACGGCCAACGTGGAAGACATCGAGAAAAAAATCGCCGAATTAAAAGGCGTGGAAAACTGGCTCACGATGAACATCGGCTTTATCCAGATGACGGTCAAAACACTGGAAATGCAAAAAGCCGCGCTGGCGTCGCTTAATGCAGCCGCGGCTTCCGCGTCTCCCGGCAAGGGCGACAAAAAAGACGGCAAGTAAAACAGGGGGGCAGCCCGCATGAAGTACCTGTCGCAGGGGATAAAGGCAGCGCTCGTGTTGGCGGCCTGTGCGGTGTGTTCGGCCGGCCAGGCACAAAACTATCCGGCCAAGCCTATCCGCGTGATCATTCCCGGCGCGCCGGGTGACACCTGCGACACCTTGTTGCGGCTGATCGGCCACAAGTTTTTCGAGAAAACCGGCCACGGCTTCGTGCTGGATAATCGCCCCGGCGCGGTGGGGCAGATTGGCTTGCAGGTCATTGCCAGCGCGCCCACCGACGGCTACACCATCGGTTGCGGGCAGGGCGGCAACATGGTGATCGTGCCGCTCGCGTATAAAAAAGTTGCCTATGATTCACTCAAGGATTTCGCGCCGATCACGCTGATGGCGTCGAATTTTCTCGCGCTGGCGGTGCATCCCAATGTGCCGTTCAAGACCGCGCGCGAACTCATCATCTACGGCAAGGCGAATCCCGGCAAGCTCAACTTTGGTACCAACGGCGAAGGCGCTTTCCTCCATTTCGCCACCGAGCTTTTTCGCAAGGAGGCGGGGTTTACCTATTACCATGTGCCTTTCAAGAATGCCGGACTGATCGTCACCGATCTGATCGGCGGGCGCATCGACGCAACCCTAAGCGCCTTTATCACCGTGCAGCCGCACGCCGTGTCGGGGCGGCTGCGCATACTCGGCGTGGCGCGCGAGACACGCGCGCCGAACTACCCGCAGTGGCCCACACTCGCCGAGACCGTGCCCGGCTTTCAGTCCGGCGGCTGGTTCGGCGCCGTCGCGCCCGCGGGCATGGCCAAAGAACAGATCGCGTATCTCAATCGTGAAATGAACACCGCGATGCGCACGCCCGACATCCGCGAAAAAGCCGCGATCCTCGGGCTGGATCTGCATACCGAATCACCGGAGTATTTCACCGAAGCCATTCGCCGCGATTTCGAAAAGTGGGGAAAGCTCGCGCGGGACATCGGCTTTAAACCGCAGTAAACAACATCAGAGGGGTTGTTCCCGCCTGCGCGGGATGACGGGCGGGAGATCATCCCGCCCGCCGCCGGTTACCGAAAGCGCCGCTCGCGGTCGTGCGCTTCGTGCCAGATGTGACTCGACGCAATGTCCAGCCGGCGATGCAGTTCCATGCGCTCATGCGGGGTTAAGAAACCGTCCGACACAAACGCACGCTCCATGGCTTCAATATCGTGTTGCTCGGCCATCAGGCGGCGAAACTCGAAACGCGTGATGCCGCCGCGATGAAAGCCGTGCTCGATGCGGGCGCGTTGCTCGGCTTGGCGCGCGTTGATTTCGCGCAAGCCTTCCAACGGATGCCGATGCGCGCCGTAGCCAGGCTGCACCGTGACATGGCCGTAGCCATAGCCCTGCGGGCCGTTGGCATGCGCCGTGCCCAAACCCGCCACCGCCAGAACCGAAACCGCCGCCAAAGTCTTGAGAGTCGTTTTCATGATGCACCTCCGTCCCGTTAAGTTCGTAAGCTCCCCCGTCAAGCG
>DHVE01000151.1:476-8007 GCA_002412495.1 Betaproteobacteria bacterium UBA5216 | reverse complement strand
AGCTGTCGTCGCACAACGCGCTGCAATCGGCATAGATGTAGAACGCGCCCTGCGGCACGACCGGAATGCTGAATCCGATTTCGCGCAGCGCCGGCAGCAGAAAATCGCGCCGCGCCCTGAACTCGGCGCGGCGCGCTTCGAGGATGGCGATGGTCGCCGGCTCGAAGGCGGCGAGCGCCGCGTGTTGCGACGGCGTCGGCGCCGACAGATAGATATTCTGCGATAGTTTCTCGAACTCCCGCACATAAGCGTCCGGCACGACCATCCAGCCGAGGCGCCAGCCGGTCATGTTGAAATATTTCGAAAAACTGTTGATCACGAACACATTGTCGCCGGCGCCCGCGGCGGTGGGCGTGCCGCGGGCCGCGCCGTCGTATACCAGCCCGTGATAAATCTCGTCGACAATCAGCACGCCGTTGCGGCGCCGCGCGTTCGCCGCCATCCGAATCAGATGCTCCTGTGCAATCAACGTGCCCGTGGGATTGGAAGGCGTGGCCACCAGCGCCGCCACCGTGCGTTCGGTCCAGTATTGTTCGATCAATTCAGGCGTCAGTTGATAGCGGCTATCAGGCCCCACCGGCACGCCGACGACCTCGCCCTCCATCATGCGCACGAAATGCCGGTTTGCCGGATAACCCGGATCGGCCACCAGCACCTGATCACCCGGATTGACCAACGCGGCTATCGCCAGCAACAACGCGCCGGACGAACCCGATGTGATCACGATGCGCGAGGGCGATACCGTGACGCCGTACTGCGATTGGTAAAAACCGGCGATGGCCGCGCGCAGCTCCGGAATGCCCAATGCCGGCGTGTAGAAAAGTTCGCCGTGTTCGAGCGCGCGTATGCCAGCCTCGCAAATCGGCCGGGGCGTGGGAAAATCCGGCTCGCCGATCTCCATGTGCACGATATCGCGGCCTTGCGCCTCCAGCGCCTTGGCGCGCGCGAGCAACTCCATCACGTGAAAAGGCTCGATGTCGTTCATGCGCGAAGCCAACGGAAACCGTTGGTGCGTCGATTCAGTCAGGTCAGGCACTGTGAAGGGCATCAAAAGTCACGGTAACGAATGTACATGCGCTGCCGGTTCGCAGGCCATGCGTGCAATCGTGCCGACCGTTTCGTCGTCCGGCAACTTGAGCGCAGTCTAACAGACGGAGGCGGCATGCTGGCAGTGCTTACCTATGCCCGTTTTTGCTCCCTTGGACGCAGCAACCAATAGGTTCATGCTAACATTTTTCGGGGCGTAGCTTTACAATTCAGCACCTGCACCCCACACCAATTTCTCCATGGAGGCTGCCATGAATCGATTCGATCCGATTGAAGATCCACGCCGCCGCCTGCTAATCGAGGCATTAACCGTCGGCTTTTTTGCGTGGGGAATCCCTTTTGGCGCAAATGCCCAAAATGTATTTGGCAACCGTCCAGCTAAACTTCCACCGGGACAATCTATTTACCGGCTGACGGGCACGGTGACGGTCAACAACGCCCCCGCGACGTTGCAGTCGGTCATACGCACTGGAGACACCGTCGAGACGGGAAAAGATAGCGAGATCGTTTTTGTTGTCGGTGACCATGCGATGATCCTGCGGTCCGACACCCGTTGCGTTATCGAAGGCGACAAGAGCCAGGCAACGGCCACACTGATTGCGACCTTGCGTCTCGTGACAGGAAAGCTGCTCTCGGTATCACGCAATTCGCGAATGCAGGTTATAACTTCGTCGGCCACCATCGGCATTCGCGGTACCGGCTGGTACGCCGAATCCGATCCGGAGCAAACCTATTTCTGCACCTGCTACGGTCGCACCGACGTCGCCGCCATAAGCGATCCGCAGAGCAAAGAGACCATCGAGGCGCGGCACCATGATCGTCCAGTATACATACTGGCTAAATCCGCGGCTGGCCGCGCCATACGCAGTGCGCCATTTATTAATCATACCGATCAGGAATTGTCGCTGATCGAAACGCTGGTCGGCAGAACGCCCCCCTTTGTGTTCCCAAAAGACGATTACAAAGGCCCGCGCCGCGATTACTGACCGCCGGAACGCAATGCCTCCACAAATTCAGAAGCGCATCAGGTAGGCTATGGAATACTGGTTCGCGGTGTACGTGGAATTACCAGTTGCATACAACGGATTATTGACCTGACTGGTCGGCGTAGAACGCGCGTAACGCCACGAGAAATCAATCGAATCACGCGGCCCCAAGGGATAATTGTAGCCAATCGTCCAGATAGTTGTTCGGGCCTCGTATCGATAGGCCTGCATTCCGCCAGCCCCATACGCGTTGTCCGCTATCGTGTCTTTCGCCAGCGCGCCGTACGATAACGATACCGGGGCCGATGTTACCGTGTCACCGCGCCGGTATTCGCCGCCCAGATACATCGAGCTATTGCGGCCGAGCGCGTAGTCAAGATTAACTCGCGCCGAATAATCACGCCCGTCAAATACTTTGCTACGCGCGTCACGAATATTGCGCGCAAGCGCTCCAAAAATATCGATGCGGTCGGTCAGGGACTGCCGTGCGTTCAGCCCCAGGCTATAGCGCTGGCCGCTACGTATGCTGGCATTGTACTCATCAACGGTAGCACGACCAAAGAGGCCGAACGTGACGGCGTCAAATTCCGCGGACGTGCGATACTGTAACTCCCCATTGGCACCGCCGGAGAACCGATCCAGACCCGTGTAGTTATAAAGCTTGTCTCCACTCAAAAATCCGGAGACCACGACACGTGCATTGTTGGACAGCGCAAAATTCGTTCCCGTGCTGACGTTAATACCGTAGATGCGGTCCGAAAGCTTCTCGGATGCATCGCGAGCACGGTTGAGGTTGTCGTCCCACATCATGCTCGCCTCTACCCTCAGCGGATCGGTAAGCAATTTGGAAGCCACCAATCCGGTCGGCAGGCCCTTGCCATCCAGTTCTTTTGAGATCCAGACCCGGATCGAATGACTGTGATCAGGTCCAAATGAGCGCAACGCCTGATAATCGAATCCAAGTTTCAAGCCATCGCGTAGGACAAAATCGCTGCCAAATCCGAGCAGTATGGAATTGCGATTGGATGCGAGGCCCGATACCCCGTAGATCGGGCCGGCAAACTGGTCGGCGTAGGAAATAACCGCTGCCCGGTCACTCTCTAACCCGTGCTTAAACTCAACGCGCAGTCGGGGCAACGCCCACCCGAAATCGGTCTGATGCGCGGATTCGGCGCGCACTCCCAATGCGATATTCGCCGAACGAAGAGTTTGATCATGGTAAGTTAAGGCATTCAAACCAGCGCCAGCCTCCGTGGCCTGCTTCAACCGGTCGACGCCGATATCAACCCGGCCGTACGGCGAGAACATCAGTCCATCTTGTCGGAACTCATAGCCCGCGGCAATCGATCCAAACCACTGATCACCCTTACGTTTGGCGCGTGCGAAATCCGAAACGGCTGCAACATAACGCTGCGAGTCGTAGTCCAGCGCGCCATAACCCAGCATGCCATCGATAAACATATTGCGCGCTGGTTGATAGCTGCCATAGAACGCAACCGAAGTGCCATGTGCTTGACTGCTGCTACGATCCGTACCGATACGTGTCTTGTCGCGCGCATAGCCCACACCGACTCCCAACGCTAATTTGTCGCTAAATCGGTGATCCATGCCCACTGTGACACCATCCGTCGTAAAGCGCAGCCCGTTGCCATCGCCAGTAGTATCGCGCGTGCCAAAACTTAGACTGCCTCCCAGCCAAATACCGGCACCCTGCGCCGACTGGCCGTCGGCACGTCCGCTTGCCGACAAGTTAAGCGATCCCGTGCTGACCACGCTAACCAACGAGGTCATAAACGCGGTGGGTTGCAATGGAGAATCCGCAGCAACGCCAATATACGAACCCGCGTCAGATGGGCGGTGATCGTATAAACCGGCTCGCTGATTGCCGTTACGACCAGCGTTGGTCGCGGTCAATCCAGCGCGCGACGCCAATCCAGCTACCGCGGAAACAGCAAACGGATCACGGCCTGCCGCGAACCCGCTTGCCGTTTCGAAGCGCCCCTGCTCTGTGCTTGCCCCGGTTGACCCGCCGTTACCGGACGTGCCGAGATGCAGCGATTCCATGCGTCGCTGGAAATTGGATGTCTGCGTTCTGGAAAACCGCTTGGCGGTTTCGGCCTGTGCCCGCAACAAACTTCTGACCACGACATCCTGCGATGGGTCGGGACGGCCACCTACGGTAATGGTTACTACCGCGGGTGCAGACGCCCCGGAAGCATTGATCGCAACATAAGACAGGGTATCTGATCCAAAATAATCTCGCGTGGGGGTGTAGGTAATGCGAGTGCCGCTTGCGACCGCATTCCCGCTCGCCGGGAGAACCGCCACGCCAACACCAGTGACAATGCCAGAGATAAACGGCGCCAAATCCAGTGTCGCGAAAGAGTTCGCAGGGACGAAGAGCGACGCAGGTGCCGCAGTGGGCGCTCCACCTGCTGGCGCTATCCCGGTTCCCGCCAACGGAGCAACGCGCGTGATCGCCGAAGTTGACACGTTGAGTTGCGCATTTTTGGCGCCTACCGTCAGCGGATTAAATGCGACGAGAATCGTACACGCATTGGCGATTTGGGCAGTCAAAGCGCCGTCATGCAGCAAGGTAGGACTGCCTGTCGTGCATGTGCCACCGGCGATTCTGAAATCAACCGCGTTAGGCCCGCTAAACGCAATTGACGTCAGTGTGGCTCTGGTACCGTTTGGCCCCTCCACACCAGCCACGAGAATAGTTCGAACCGCGCTCGCAATCCCGGCAGTTTGATTACCAAAATTGAGCGTCGGCGCAGGCACATTCGTGCCGTCCGCAGAGTGCGCAGGCGCCGAGCCATCCGTGGAAATCGCAATACATTCCTGAAGCCCGCCGCATTCCGCACGAGCAATCCCCGTAACGCAAATACCTGCCAAGCACAATCCAGCCAAGACAACCAACTTCCGTAGCGTCAACATGGCAGGGGCCCTCTCAAGTGGCGATAGGTTGAATTGCGACTACAAAATAATTCTATTTCATTTTTCTGCGCCAGGGGACTTCTGGAAATGTATACGGATGCGTCAAATCCACGGCACTTCAGTCGCAATCCGCTGTTGATCTTGAGTGATCACGAAAATCCATATATTGGACCATCAAATAAAAACGCCCGTTGCCAGCATCGGCAACGGGCGGGTATTTGAAACAAAAACAGTTAAGCGGAAACGCCGTACTTCTTGAACCAGGCCAGCGTGCGATTCCAGCCGTCATACGCCTCGTTACGGCGATAGCTCGGACGGTAGTCGGCATGGAAGGCATGCGGCGTGTCGGGATACGTATGAATCATCGACGGGTTGCCGGCTTTTTTCAACGCGGCATTCATCTGGTCCACCGTGTTGTTGGGTATGCCGGCATCTGCGCCGCCATACAGGCCCAGCACCGGCGCCTTGATGTTGGACACCACGTCGATCGGGTTGTACGGATTCATGGCGTTCTTGTCGCCCACCAGCCGGCCGTACCAAGCCACGCCCGCCTTCACATAATCGTTGTGCGCGGCATAGAGCCACGTGATGCGTCCGCCCCAGCAAAAGCCCGTGATACCCAGTTTGTAGCGGCTGCCGCCCTGCAGTTCGGCCCAACGCACCGAGGCATCAAGGTCGCGCATGACCTGCCAATCCGGCACCTTGCTGACCACTTTTGCAAAAATCTCCTTGTTGTCTTTCAACTGCGACACATCGCCCTGGCGGTGATACAACTCTGGCGCAACCGCGAGGTAACCGGCCTTGGCAAAGCGGCGGGCGACATCCTTGATGTGCTCGTGCACACCAAAAATCTCTTGCACCACCAGCACGATGGGCATCGAGGACCACCGGCCGGGATTGGACATCCGGCTGGGCATTGCATAGTACGCGGGGATATTGCCTTTATCGGTGGGCACCTGTGCCATGCCGTGATCCAGATCAAACGTATCGGTCGTAATCACGGTCTGTGCCGAAATCGGCTGTGCCGCCAGGGCGAAGCCGGCTGCAATCGAGCCAGACATGAAATCGCGCCGCGACCAATGCGGTTTGTTGGTGGTGAGCGCCATGAGATCTTCACGCTGTGTGTTGCTTAACATTGATGCCTCCTTGCGAGTTAAACGGATAATGGTGCGTCGTGCGTATTTCGTACGTATTCAAAACCAGTTAAAAATCATGCGGACAGGGCCGATTTACCACGCCGGCATTTCCGGGAACGCCCCAATAATCAACACACTAAGCTAAACTTGGCGGATTGGCAAGATTGTGAATGACGAATTGCGGCCGGCCAGCGACACTGTCATTGTAAATACCACTACCGCGACCGTAAACGGGTGTTTCGCGGCGCCTTTGCCGGCAATGGCAGCGCGGTTTTGTATTTGACCTGTTTCAGCGCAAAACTGGAACGGATATTCGACACCCCCGGAATTTTGGCCAGATAATCCACGATAAACCGTTCCAGCGACTGCATGTCGGACACCACCACGCGCAACAGGTAATCCGCGTCGCCCGTCATCAGGTAACACTCCATGACTTCTTCGCGCGCCAACACGGAATTTTCAAAGGTATCCAGCGCGCCGCGCATTTGCTTCTCAAGGCTGACCTGGATGAACACGCTCACCGTCAGCCCCAGCTTGAGCGGATCGAGCAAGGTGACGTAACGGCGGATCAGTCCGGCCTGTTCCAGATCACGCACGCGACGCAGACAGGGCGAAGGCGACAGAAACACTTTTTCCGCCAGATCGGCGTTGGTGAGCCGCGCATCGTCCTGCAGCGCGGCGAGGATGCGCCAGTCGGTTTCATCCGGCATGAAAGGATGTGAAATTTCAGCAATTTTATGCTTTGCTTTTTCCATAATGAACAATATTATTGCTTATGAATGGGGTATTCAAGCAAAACTCGCAAGCCTCTACCCGGTTGAATCCCCTACCATCGCCGTAGTCACCGCATCCGTAACCCTGAAAAATCCACCGAGCCGCCCATGAACTACATCCCCGATCCCGATCCCCAGGAAACCCGCGAATGGGTCGAATCCTTGCGATCACTGATTGCCGTTGAAGGCGAAGCACGCGCCGAATTCATCATGCAGCAGTTGTTCGACACCGCGCGGCGCAGTTGCCGCGGGCTCAAATTCAACGCCACCACGGCCTATTGCAACACCATACCGCTCGCCGAGCAGCCGCCCTATCCCGGCGACCTCGCGCTCGAAGAACGCATCACCGCGCTGGTGCGCTGGAACGCGCTGGCGATGGTGGTGCGCGCCAATCGCGAACATCCGGAACTCGGCGGCCACATCGCCACCTATGCCTCGGCCGCGGATTTGTTTGAAGTCGGCCTGAATCATTTCTTTCGCGCCGGACAGGACGGCGACCTCGTTTACTTTCAGCCGCATTCCTCCACCGGCATTTACGCGCGCGCCTTTCTCGAAGGCCGTTTGTCCGAAGAGCACTTGATGAAATACCGGCAGGAAACGCGAGGCGGCGGCCTGTCGTCGTATCCGCACCCGTGGCTGATGCCGGATT
>DHVE01000151.1:0-157 GCA_002412495.1 Betaproteobacteria bacterium UBA5216 | reverse complement strand
GCCGGATTTCTGGCAGTTTCCGAACGCATCGATGGGCCTCGGGCCGATCAACGCGATATATCAGGCGCGTTTCATGCGTTACCTCGAAGACCGCGAGATACGCGCGAAATCCGATCGCAAGGTCTGGGCGTTCGTCGGCGACGGCGAAATGGACGAA
>DHVE01000110.1 GCA_002412495.1 Betaproteobacteria bacterium UBA5216 | reverse complement strand
TAGGGCTGGTGGGGAGCAGGTCAGGCAACACGGATTTAATGTGAGATACGAGCACTCTATCTTGCCATTCCTGGTTTGCGAAGCAGGTTCAAAGCTATTAAGAACACCTAAGGGGAACTTTTTTGGAAGCCGAATACAAATTGGGCTGGCGCGCGTGGGAGGCGTTCGCGTGCCCGCGTAAGAGATGGCCTTGCATCAAGTTCGCCCTTTCTCAGGGGCATCCATCAATCGCGCAGGAAGAATTTTCTAACCCATTTCCTGATCGACAGCCCACCTCTGTCTATGACAGATGCTCCATCCTGTCGCAGCGAAAAATTTGTTTCATTTTGATAGATTTCACCGAAAGGCCATCGTTCATTCCTATTGGTAAGCAGGCGTCCGAAACCGGGGCCGAAATCAACGTCAATTTCCTGGGTGGCGATATCTGACATTTCCTGCATTACCTGCTTGGCGACTTGCCTTGAGAACTGTTCAATCTCGATTAGACAGGTAGGAGTACCAAACGCAACGCTAGCCCGAGCTGTTGCGAGATCTCCGGTAAGGTAGGTATCGAGCCGCTCCCGAAATTTGTCGACAATACGGCTCGCAAGGGCAATGTTGTCGGTGTGCACAAGATCTACTGCGCCAAGCCTTCTCTGGAGGAGAGTAACCGCTATGGATTTCAGGGTAGTGTTTATAGATGCGCTGACCTGCTTGTTCAGGACTGGTCCCTCGCAAAAGGCAGGCAGTAACTTCGTTTGAGACAATATAAAGCCCTCGATATCGCCAATCGAGGGCATCACATTTGAGAACGGGAGGAACATGGCGGCTGTCTGCTTCAGCTCGAGGAGCCTCGTCAGGCGATCGGGCAAGGCCGAGTCAGAAGCACTATGGCGCCAAGTGAGAAGGTAGGAGTCCCGGTTTGAATACACTAGAGAGAAGTATCGTGCGAGATTGTCTCCCTTGAAGAGTCTGCTGAAAGCCAAGCTGTTGAAAAGATATGCGCTGTCACCACGGAACGATATGAAAAAGTAGTCCAGTCCGTCGGCTTGCAGCAATTTCTTGGCGTGCCCGGGCTCGCCAAACACAATTTCACCTAGCTTTGGACCCAAGTCATACGATGGTTCGGAAACCAGCCCGCGACCCGGAAATGCGTAACTCGGGTCGGCCTGATGGCCAAACGAAAATATTTTTGCATTGGGGCCAATTTTTTTCCGTATCGATACGAGATCTTCCAGAAACCGATCCTGACCCCAATTCCTTTCCGTGTAACTAAGCACAGCGAGAAGCGAATCTCTTCCCGACAGAAAGCGCTGAACGGAAGCGCCACGCTCAGGCCCCATGTTCTGGAGAATACTTGCGGAAACGCTCATGCTGAAGATCAGCCCAAGGCATGCAGTTATGTTGGATTGTCGCTGAGATCGAACGTAAGTCTTCGCTGCAAAGCTCAATCCAAGGGCGCCTAACATGGCAATCGGGAGTGTAAGAATGCCCAGCAGCCGGAAAGTACTTAGGTTCACTACAGCTAGCCCGAACAACACTAGGGGGCTGAAGAACGCCACGATCTCGTATGACAGCGCGCGAGCTGGATCCATACGCGCTGGCTCTGTGCGAACCACGGCGCACATGCGCAGTAATCCTGCCGTCAATGCAATGCCGATCAAAAACAGCATGATAGGCGATAGAAGTAAACGAAAATAGTCGTAGCGTAGGAGCTTGCCCAACAACATTGCATCGACTGTTCCGCCAAGGGCGTTGTGCTCTTGGAGGAAATACGCTACAACCCCGAAGCCTGTGGACGAGAGAAATTTAGCGCGATCGGCAATCGCCCACATGAGCTGCGTAGGGACCAATTCCGCAAGGCCGGTGATCACGAAGTTAAGTACTAACGATCCAATTACTCCTATGAGGAGAAGCGTTATGCTTTGCAGGGCAATGGCTGCAACATCGCGGCGGCGCCGCACCCAAAGTGCTAATACGATGATGAGCAAGAGTGACGTTATGGCAAGGAAGGCGCCAACCGGCTGAAAGAAGCCGAGGTGCAGAACGACGGCCAAAAGCACCCGCCTCGAGGGGTGATGCTGAATTGAATCGGTCCTGAAGGTCGACGCCATTTCCCAGAAGATGAAGGCAATGAGTCCTGCCATGACTTCGTGGTGCTTGAAAAAGTATCCCCATGCGCCCTCGCCAGATGAAGTGGAAACGTAAGCGCCCATAAACAGCACAACACCAAGCGCAGCCCAGTGCTGCTCGGTATCGGCCATACGCAGAAGGTCATAGACGATTACCGCTGCGGCCCCAATGAACAGAGAGGAGACGAGTTGCGGTGCAAGCGGATCACTGATGACCGCGGTGAGGAAGAACAGCCCCGCACCCTTGGAAAGAAAAAAATGATACCAGACCTCGTTGGGTAATGAGCTTCCCGTTTCGACTACGATGCGAAGGTAATGCAGGTAGTGCACCCAGACATCCCCGTCGGCAACACCCGGGTAAAGGCCTTTACTAGCAAATAAGAGGAGCCCTACACCGCCGGCGAGCCAGAGCGACAGCGAGCCGGCGATCCACGGCCAGCTTGCTGTGTGTTCCACGCGGTCATTTTCGGTTTTCGCTTTCAGCAAATCGCCAATCAGACGTGGCAGCAGAGCGATACCCAAGATGAGCAAGAGAAGACTTGCAGCCCGAGTCAGAGAACTACCCAATGCCAGTGCTGTTCCGGCGAAAGCATATACAGCCCCGCCGAGAAAGAACGATCTCAGCAGGACTTGGCGAAGTCGCGCAACACCTAAGTCAGGCTTGAATCCATAGGTTAATAGCCAGTAACCCAAGCCGAGCATCGCTGCGGCTACGCTCAAAGCGATAGCACTACGTGCCATATGGTAAAAAATCAATGCGTTTCCCGTTTTTTCGAATCCAGCCCACCCAATGTCGAACGCCGATACGACATTGCTGGCGCCCAGTAGGACAACAATGAGCAGGACGGGAAGCAACATGAGCGAAATCCGCACTACCGATGGCAACAGTATTGCGATGAACCTCGAAGCCTCGACCAACCGGGCCCGCTTGAGGGCTATCACGACCCCTATCGCAGCGACGCCAACACCGACCCAAGTCCAGATCAGGATGCGACTGGCAGGGAAGTACCACGTGGGTGGGATCGGGTTACTGCGCGATAGGGCTGCGCGAGCCAACTGAACGATGAAGTCCGATGGGGCGGCAAGTTCTACGGCATGCGCGGCGGCGATGATCCCCAGCGCGGCGACGCAGAACCACCGGATAAGTATGCCCAGAGCGGCGATGCTGCCTTCAGGTGTCATACGAAATTTCAATGTGGGCCAAATTCGTGTCGATCGTACGGTGAAGACTTATTCTAGATCGTCCAGGATTCTAATTTTTACAGCTTAGACTAGCCGCATCAAATACTGGCAGGCTATGCGCCGCTGCGCGCGCTGAGGGAATCAAGTCACGATCGTCGCGCAAACACTGGGAACTGAAATAGCCGGCCTTCCATTTTAGAGATACATCCAAAATGCCTCGAAACTGTATAGCCAAGAGAGAGGTGTCGGCGCGGATAAGCATGCCGGGGGCGGAAAGCCAGTGCGGTGCCCAGCAGTGCGAGTATTTGAACGGGAGTACGAGCAAACTACTTTCGCCTGTGGATTTGGCGCGAACTCGGATTTGGTTTGAATGAAGTTCAATAGAAGATTCTGACACAGCGCTCAGCCTCCCGGGGCTGAGCCGAGATGCTTCGGTGCGGGATATGACAGCAGTTGAGCGTGGGTCAAAGCGTTCATCTCTCATGGCACGAAGTTCGTCCTCTATAGACCCAGCCTCAATCACGTTCCTTACCGCAAAGCCACTGATATTGGCGTCCGGTACTTCGTAGATGGTATAGTTTTTCCATGAGAATACAGCCTGGAGATCTGGCGGAGGGGCAAAGATGCTGTTCCTTGCGATAAGGTATCGAATACCAACCAATGCCAAACGTGACTGGTCTGCGCGGTGAAGCGTGGTCATGTTTATTGACGGTTGCGCAATGCTCCCGAAATTAATATATCGAGTCCAGAACAGATAATAGAGGTAGTCCAGTGCCTGTTCGTAGGACGATGCAACTGGAATGCCCTGAAGTGGCAGCGATCGTAATAGAAAGCCGTTTCCGGTCGCTAGCCATGCCCTTGTCCGCTCCTCAACCATCAGCGTTACTTCATCGCGCGCCAAAGTGTCTTCAGCTGACGAACGCCGCCGCCTTTCTTCTTCAGGGGTCGTGTGCGTTTCGACTTTTACGACAGGAGTAACTCCAGAGGTGCTTTCCGAATCTTTGAGCATTTCCCGAGCGACGCTTTCGGGCAATATGCCGTTAAAAGTATCAGTGCTGCGCGTTAGCGCTCGGATGCGGAACGCCAAGTCGGGTAAATCGGACTCGGAAAAAGAAGATGGCGCTCTGCTCAATAGGTATCCGGAATGCGGGAATTGACGATGTTGCGTCGTGTAGGCCAAGCTATACCATCTGAGCATCGTGTCGAATCGCCAAGGGGGGATGTTATCGACAAAACCCTTTGCGAGGCGCAGCTTAGGCGCTGGCACGAGCAAGGTGTCTGCGCGTCCGGAAAAGTGTGGGTGGTAATTCAGGCGTTGTTTAAGAAATTCGGTAATCGGATTCCCTGCAGCACCAAGAGTTCTTCCTACACCGTCCTTGCAAAGCAGGTCACGAGTGTTACAGAGAAGGTCTGCTTTGAAAACTGGATGAACCATCGCTGGCCAAACATACCATCCAGCTATTCCAGCCACGCACCAGGTTGCGACTGCGATCGCGGAACCAACGGATTCGCTTCGTCGGCACAACGCTCGCCCTATCGTGGACCGGTTGGCGACTATAACGACAATCCCCGCAAAGACCATAAATACCGATACATACCCTCGTTCCATGGTGAACAGAATTGCAGCAAATCCGCTGATTGCCGCGACGCGTAGCCAAAGCCCTGCATTCCAAGCGCTGCGCGCATTTAAAAGGCGCAGGATCAGCCGCCATTTTGCAACTGTGAAGCCTGCAAGTACTGCATACAGCACAGGCAGATAGAACTCGAGGTAATGCAGTCTCGGTAGGCGGTCCAGAATCGAGCCAAGTACGCCGCCATTGAGTTTGATCAAGTTTCCCGTTTGGACCCCTAGAATTACTATTAGAAGCGTGATAATTACTGGGGTCAGTAGATTTCGCCTTCCGAATGTGGCGGCTACGGTGATTACGCTAAGGAGAATGATTAGCCTCATCGGCAGAGTGACATCATGCCAAAGATGAGGAAGCAGGTATTGCTGTCCGTAGGCGACCAATTCCGTAGAGAATACCGAGCGTGCTGATACGCCGACAACGGCTGCCCAAGTCGGCCAAAGGGCGAGGAAAGGGATGGCTAGAGCCGCGCAACCCAGTGCAGTACGTAGCGCTCGCTCGCGCAGCGAGAGAGCAGCGCTACCGGGCCATATGCAAGTGATAACGCAGAAAAGACCCGCTACGCATAGAGGGAGTACCGAGCCGATCGGGTATGTGAGCGCCAGAAGAAGAGAAAACCCGAAGGTCATGCCAGTGTGCAATCCAATGCGGGAGCGCTGGCGAACCAGTAGTGCGATCAACATCATCATTGCGGGAAAGATCGCCGAATGAGTCGCGTTGTATATCCCTGCAAAAGTGGGAATACCCCAGGCACCCGTCAGCATGAAGTTGAGGTACATGTTGACCAGCGCGACAACCGAACAAACACCGGCAGCTTTTATTCCAATTGATCGCGCAAACCCGTATGTCGCCAGCCAGCAGGTGAAAGCACGCAGAGCCATCGAGACACGGAACCAGAACTCGGACTCTCCGGGCAGGAAGAGCAGCCAAGAGAACGGATCGAAGGCCGGGACCAGAAACAAGTTTGGCTGCCCTAAACCCTCCCGCCATTTCAGCGGTACGCTCGATGACCAAAACCGATGATCTTGAATCATCTCAGTCAGATTGGAGTACTGTGTTGCGCCGTCTTCGCCGACCAAGGGGAAGGATAGGGTGTGCAAATACCAGATATTGCAAAACAAAAAAATCAGCATCATCTGTGCTGCGAGAACCCGGACACCTTGTGCTGACTTTTGGTCGCTTAACCCCGAATGGTTCAAGGCGTCAAGCATTTGCGCGATCCAAGTATGAATCGAGTAGCATATCTTTGCCTGAGAGGAGTGTTGATCTCATTGACCGGTCGAGGCACGCGCGCACCTAAGTGGCACGCAATCTGCGGTTGGACGCTATCAGTAGCGACGCGACACCCGCCAGCAGTAACAGGCCTCCAGCGATTCTCAGAAGCCAGGCAAGTCGGGTTCGTACGAAGGGCTTGTATTCGAAGGTTATCTCTCTTACGCCGGGCGGTACAATTACCCCCCGCATAAATATATTTGTTGGATAAATGCGCGCGTCCTGTCCGTCAATTCTAGCGATCCACCGAGGCATGAAAAGTTCGTTAATGACGAGAAAGCGTGCTGACGAGGCGGGTTCAAATCTGACTTTCAGTTTGTCCCCTGTCCCTGAGATTTGAGCTTGGCCTTGTGATAGTGAGGACATGCGATTAGGCAGGCCTTCGGACATACTTATTTGTTCGACGTCCACGACAAGGTCGGAAGAAAATATCCGCGAGGCCGCCTCAGCGGCCGAGGCGACCTGATTCACCTCTGCTGCGAAGAAAGCGCGGGGAGTTACTCGTTCATGATTTTCGAGCACAGTGCTGGGAGCTCGTGACTCGCCTATAGAATAGCCATACATGCCGGGTGAAACTTTCACGACGTATTTCACATTCATGAGACCAAGCGTCGCCCACGGCAAGTCTTGATCAGATGTGAATATAAGCTGTCGCAGGCCCAGCGCAGATTTGAGTGGAAGTGTTGCGAGCCGGGCGGGAATTCCAAACCCGTAATATCCGTCCGCGACCCGAAGTTTCCAATATTCGGCTACGTGCGCTGCGCAGAAGCCACCGGCAATCGAACCGTCGCAGATCAGTACGCTGCGGTATTGATCGGTCTGTAGTCTGTCCGCCAGTGCATGGATATCGCTGTCCGACGGCATGTGGAATGCGTTGCGCGCCGCATGGTATACATCGCCGTTCTGAAACGGGATGGGTGATTCCGTGGCGTGCGAACCATTGATCTGCAAGTTTGCTGTCGAAAACATCTGGACGACCATAAATGTGCACAAGGTAAACCACGCCGATTCTGACAGACGGGCAGGTGCCCGGAGAATCGTCAGGACTAGAACACCGAAACAGACGATAGAACCTGCCACGCGGATCGCCGACGCATCCTGAATAGGCCATTCTACAAAGGTTAGGCGAAAGACATGGCCTATGTTGGAATGCGCCAGAGTTTCCAAAAAGGCGACTAATCCAACGCCCACCAAAAGGCCGGGCAGTAGTCGGTGCAGAATAGTGACGCCATGTCCTTCACTAGCAAGCTTGCGGATAAGATGTAGGCTCCAAGCAATGAAGACGCAGGCGGGGAGCAACGCCACAATTAAGATTCGGCCGTGTATGAAATCGACCTTCATGAATGTCCAGTAAACAACCATCAATGCTGGTCGGTAGGTAACCACAAGCAGGGGAATGACGAGCATGGCCCACAAGAAAATCCACTCGGCGCGGGAGGCGCCATGCCCCCGATCTCCGCTCGTTGCTGACCTCCAGAGGGCATAGCCAAGCAGGAGCGGTGCGAGTGCGCCGACATATAGTAGAAACCCTTCTGAAAGGTTAAGCGTGCTTCCTGACGCTTGCGCTTCAGTGAAACTCGCTCCAAACAGGAAGGGGTCAAACCAGCGGAGTAACTCGATTGGCATGGAAGCATAGGGAGCGGTGGCACCAAAACGCGTGTATTGCCCCATCGCTTCAAACAGGCCGTAGAACCGCGGGGCGGCGGCGACGGCAGCGCTCAGCGCCCCGATGCCGCCTGCGACAACCGGAGCAAGACTTTTCCTTGATAATGACAAAACAATAACATAACTGGCTGCGCAGATTAATGCGTAAGCTGCCTTCTGAAGAAAGGCAAACTGGAGCAGCGCAAAGCAAAGCAGCCCGATTAGAACGGCTTGAGGCGCTGCGTTTCGCCATGAGACCCGCCGAATGGCGAGCAGGAGTAATGGAAACAGGACGAACACAATGAAACTCATGTCGTTCTGACTTACTTTCAGTACGGCAATCGTAGAAAGCTGATACGTCGCGGCGCCTACAAAAGAAGCTGTTCGGTCGCGGACAATTTCGCGAATAAAAGCGTATGCCGCGACACCGGAGAGGAACAACAAGAGAGGAGAGATGTAGCCGGCGAACACGTACAGGTGGTCCGATCCCACCCAGCTTGCGAAAAAAGTGACTGGGTTGGGGAATGTGTAAGGAAGTGCAAATGTGTCAAAACCGAGTAACTCGTGATCATTCCAAGCCTGAATTGAGCCCGAACTGACCAGTTGGTCTACGTGAAACTTGGTCACTTTGAGGTTATTGTTCAGCCGATCCGGATTACCCAGGTACAGCGTTTCCCCGAAGACATGAAGCCTGAAAAGTGCGCAAATTAGAGCCGCTAACGGCGCAATTGCAAACAAATCACGGTAATCCCAATATTTCTGCTTTCGAGAATTCCTCTCGAGATTATTTTGGAATTGCATAATTGACGTGCCAAGTGGTGTTCGTGCAGATCCTCAACAAAGCACGTCGTGCCCGAAGAATGACCGTAACCTGTTTAGAGTGCGCAAAAGTCGTTTACCTCGAACTGAAATGACAACGCCGGATGGGCTTCTGTCCATGAACCCGGATTTGATTAGCCGCTCTACTCTGTTGCTAACCATGAGCCGACTGTCATATAGCGTCTCCACCTCAGCGGTTGTCATGCTTTCGGCATGCAGCTTCGCCAGGAGATTGGCGGAGATGCTTGACAGTGCGAGCGTGAACAGAAACACATACAGCTCGCATGCGAATGCATAGGTCGCCGCAGCGGCCATGAACTGCGGCGAACCGAACCCGGTCTGGGTACCCACTACCGCGAGCATCGTGCAGCCGACCACGACACCCACGCCGAAGAAACTCACCACGCTGTTGGCGCCACGGAAAACCCGGACCGCAAAAGCATGCAGCACCACACTTGCCATGAATGCTGTGCCGCTGGCTACGATCCACATGTTCAGCCTGCTCCATGCATGTTAGGGAGCCACTGTAGCAGTCGCAGCGCAGCTGATGCGATCCTCCCTTTAGCTGTCAACTGCCATTCGTGTTCATGCTCTTCGATCAGGCCAATGGCCGACAGCGACCGCAGTCGTCCCGCGCGCTTCTGCTCACCTATGTCGAGTAGGTCTTGCGGTATATCAGGCCCGTCAAACGCTCCAGACTTGGCCCGAAGGAGAATTTCCCGCGAGTAACTAATCTGCGAGAGCGACCAGAACTCGAGAAATGTAAGGCTATAGATACCATGGCCAGCGACGATTGCGGCGGCGATTGCGGCAGTTTCGGGGGATGGGGCTGCAAGCACACCTGCGCATGCAAGGCTGCTCAGCATGAGCGCAGACGCGAGGTGATAAAAGAAGATGCCGCGTTCGTTGTGCAAAATCGTCATGCGGCGGCCAATGAAAGCGTAGACAAGAAAATGTATGGGCATTCCAGCTATAGCGAGCGCGAGCAACACGCCTCCAACCTCGATAAATGCGATCATCGCTCGACCTGGCCAGGTCCTGGCGCCGCAGAGGCGCACCGCTGTGTGCGTAATGCATAACCAAGAATACCGGCGACGGCCATCGCATCGAGGATGCGGCCAGAGAAAATCATATCCACACAATCAGGCAGCGGCACCCATTCGATGCCGAATACCTCGTGCGGGTTTGCGATGAAAGGTCGTACCCGCTCTACTTCGTTGGACCAGAATACCAGGGTACGGTTGTCCACGTTATCGAGGCCCGGGTAATAAGTGATTACTGGCCGCAGGTTTCGCACAAGTACACCGGTTTCCTCAAGGCACTCACGCTCGAGGCCTGATTCGGCACTCTCGTTGTCTTCTATAGACCCACCGGGAAGTTCTAGTGATTCCCCATCTATTAAAAGGCGATACTGTCGAACCAGCAAGATAGAACCATCGCGCACCGCGACAACGCCTCCTCGGCGCTTGAAGTCTACGACATAGTAATTCTTCGAGAATTCTTGGAAGTCCGCCCTTCTGTGGTATATCCGCATGAACGGGCATTCGTATTCGATCCGTTGGTCGGTAATTGCCTGTGGGTTCATCGTACGCTGCGCTCCTAGTATGGGCGGCGTGTGTTTTGGTCACAGCGGAGCATCGACTTCGCTTTGGTCCGGCTGCGAAACCAAAGCAAGGCTCCTGGAAGGCTGACGACCACCAGTGCAAGCCCATAGCTGATCGACAGCGCAAGACTCTGAGGCGGTGGCACATCTACGGTGGCAAGTGCTGCCACCATGGCGCTTTCTCTTACACCCCATCCCGCAAAAGATATGGGCATCATGGAAAGAAAAAGAACCGGCGGCACCAGTACCAGACAATGCAGGGCGCTGAGATTGACACCCAAGCCAACTGCTGAAACATAAATTACACCCACATTAATGATCTGGATACCCAGGGATATAGCCAGGAGTGTCCAAAGGGATCTGGTGTCGGACAGGATAGCCCGGCTTGTTTCGGAAAGTTTTGAGACGAATGTGAGAAGGCGGTGCCTGCGCATCCATGTCGGCAATCGGGAAAAGTAAGCCAACAAGAGACAGCCGATTATGGCTGCGCCGATCAGAATGATGATTGCGGTGTGTACTCGTGCGTCCGATACTATGTGAAACAAAACCGGGAGTCCGAAAGTAATCAATGCAATCAAGCCAACGAAGCCGAGGAGCCTATCGAGCAACACCGCGCGGGTGGCGTTGCCTATGGCAACGTTTTGTCGTGTCACACGCCATACCCGCATGGCATCCCCGCCCACGAAGGAAATGAGTGTTTGGCTGAAAAAGGCGCCGATGACCACGGCATCCAGAGCAACCCCGATGCTGCTGTGGGCGCCCTCTTTGTGCAAAAGGTTTCGCAGTCGCCATGCAGCGAGCCCATACTGAATAGCCAGCAGAAGTAGCGTGAGTACTATGGCTTCGATCGGCAGCTTATGCAATTCCCGCAATGCGCTGTCCCCGTCTATCTTGGAGAAGGCATAAAAAATCAGGGCGCCGGATAACGCGAGCTTGATAGCGATCAGCATCAGTTTAAACATTTGAATGTCGGGTCTCGTCTGCCAAGCTCACTAATAACGCATTATAGCCATGCTGGAACACATTGCGGCAATTGCTTGTATTTGATACGCTTCAATTAATGCCAACACACGTCGACAGATTATCGGCGGTTAACCCGAAAACAAGCAACTTCCCTTAGCTGTGTACCCCTACACCATCTCGTTTATCGTCCCTGCGCTTAATGAAGAGCGGGTAGTCGGCTCAGTAATTGAGCAAATCCTCGAAAAGACGAGTGGGCAGTTCGAGGATTACGAGCTCATTCTTATCGACGATGGAAGCAGCGATGCTACCGGCCGGATCATGGATCAGATTGCGATGACAAATGACAAGGCTCGAGTTATTCATAACCCCAAAAACCTGGGCTTTGGGAATTCTTATCAGATTGGGCTGAGTGAATCACGGTTTGATTATGTGATGCTTCTCTGTGGTGACGGTGGATTGCCGGCGGCGAGTTTGCCGCTGATTTTTGAGAAAATTGGTTCTGCCGATATTGTCATCCCGTGGATGATCAATCTACGGGAGATCAAAACGCGTGGCCGGTATCTCCTTTCAAGGGCATATACGGCTATAGTCAATCTTCTGTTTGGGTTGAAGTTACATTACTATAATGGTTTGCCAGTGCATCGCCGAGATCTCCTGCAACGTATCTCTGTTACGAGTGGTGGCTTCGGGTTTCAGGCTGAGATACTTGTGAAGCTGATCCGTTCCGGAGCTACTTTTGTTGAGGTCGGGGTCAGTGGAGCGGAAGAAACCAACGAGTCGGATGCACTTCGTTTCCGCAATTGGCTAAGTGTTGGGCGCACGGTTTACCACCTACTGGTGGCTATGAGCCGGTTCTCACGAATTTCACGCAGCCTTCCTCAGCCTTTACGCAGGGGCGATTAAGCCCGGCCCTGCGTTTATACAACGAATTTAGTCAAACCCCCAGTATTGATATGACATCTGCCGACAGTCTGGAAAAGACTCGCTGGTCCTTGCTGGCCTGCCCGAAGTGTCATGGCAATCTCAGCTTCCTTGCTGACAAGGCAGTATGCGAGGTCTGCAATACTGAAGTTCTTCTGCAAGATGGAGTGGTTGTGGCACGTGAACTTGCAGCCAAGTCCTACTTTGATGATGTGTTTGAGGTAATGCAGGCTGGGAACCATGCCCCTGGCACTTGGGACATCTTCTATGCTGAACAGGCGGCTGCAGTTGAGAACATAATTGCTTCAGATCAGGTGGTGGTTGATATTGGCTGCGGGCCAGAACTGCCATATGCAAAAAATGGCGCTTTTGTCGTGGGCGTGGATGCTTCCTATGACTCGATTCGTTCAAATAAGGTAGTTGATCTACGCGTTTTCGCCTCTGCCGCAGCAATGCCACTGCGTGACCATGTTGCTGACGCGATTATCTGCTTCTACTCCGTGCACCATATGACAGGCAAAACGATTGAAGAGAATCGTTCGATCGTCAAACAAGTGTTTCAGGAATTCTCGCGCGTATTGAAGTTGTCAGGCCGTCTATTGGTGTTCGACATGAGTCCGTGGTTTCCTTTTGCGACTGCTGAGGAGTTGGTTTGGAATCCAGCACGCAAGTGTATCGGCACAGGTCTCGATATGTTTTTCTGGAAGGACTGGCAGCTGGAACGTGTGGGTCTGGAGGCGCTACCAGGAGCGAAGTTCTCAGTGCGTCGTTTTGGACAATCGCCGCTTCGGACATTTCCTCCAATTTTCAGCAAGCCTGGGCTGCGGCTACCGAGGTTCATGTACCCTTTCGATATTAATCTGTATGTTTGGGAAGGACGAGAAATACGGCTTCCTAGCCGACCTGCCTAACAACGGTAAAACCTTCACCCGCCGCAAGCCCTGCCGTGCCGCCCCGCATCTTCGCAAGTGCGTGAACTGCTTCCATAGAGCGTGCGTGTGGCGCGGGCCGCATTTCGTCGCCATAGGCTTCAAGTGCTTTAATCTTGGATTCTAGGTTCGCGGTGATGTCTACGAAGTGATTGGGCTGGAATTCCGCTCCGAATCCCTGTGGGGCCCAATCGGTTGAGGAAAGTATCTCATAGGAGTAAATTGCGCGAACGGGCGAGCCCGGCACAGGGCGAATCGCTGTAGCTGTAGCCCGGAAACTGGTCTGATGGTCGATGTTAAGATTGCCGCCGTGACTGACGTATACAATCCGAGGCCTTAAATTGTTCACGCAGCGCTCGATTGCGGCAACGATCTCGACGAGTGGGATGGTATCGCTGCGATTTTCGGGGAATCCGGAAAAGCATGGGGGCTGAGCGCCGAGTATCCGTGCTGCGGCCGCCGCATTTACGCGGCGCGCTGCATCGCGTCCCGTGCCATCGCCGAACAATACCAGTGTATGAACCGTATCACCCGTGTCGGCATGGCGTGCCATTGTGCCACCGCATCCCAAAGCTTCATCAAGCCCATGCGGTGCGATGACCAATACTGTTTGGGCCATCCGCGTCTCAACCACCGTAAAACTTGTTGACCTTTTCGGCCACGTAGGCAATCTGCTCTTCGTTCAGGTGTTGGTGATGGGGAAGGGCGAGAACGCGATCACATTGGCGCTCAGCAACAGGGAAGTCGCCCTTCTTGTAGCCTAGTTTGGCGGCCGCCTTATGCAAGTGTAGCGCGGTGCCGTAATATACCAGCGATTCAATGCCGTGCTCAGCCAGATAGTCCTTGAGCTTATCGCGGTTATCCGCTTGGGTAATAAACATCACATACGAGTTATGCTCCTGTGGCTTTTCCGCCGGGATCATTATCGGCCCCTGCTTGATCAGCTTGGTGTAAAGCGCAACATTGTGGCGCCGACGATCCACTACACTTTTGAGGCGTTGAAGCCGGAACTTGAGCACTTCCGCATTAAGCGAATCAAGGCGAGAGTTGACGCCATACAATACGCAACTATCACGCGATTCTAGCCCATGTGTGCGATACAGGCGCACCTTGCGCGCGACGTCATCATCGTTGGTACCCATGAAGCCGCCATCACCCAGCGCATTCAGATTTTTGAGTGGATGGGCAGAAAAAGCCGCCGCATGCCCAACACTGCCCCCATGTTTGCCGTTGTAGTAGGCACCCATAGTCTGCGCGGCATCTTCGATCACAAGCAGGTTGTGTCTCTTGGCAATCGACATGAGTGCATCCATGTCGGCGATTCGGCCAATCCAGTGCACCGGCATGATGGCTTTGGTACGAGAGGTAATCGCCGCTTCAATCTTGGCGGGGTCGATGTTCTGATCGTCGCGCACATCAACATAAACGGGCGTTGCGCCAACGTGAACTATCGATCCGGTCGTGGCGACAAATGATACAGGGGTGGTAATCACTTCATCACCCTTACCGATTCCGTTGGCCCACAATGCCATCATCAGCGCATCCGTACCTGAATTCAGGCCGATAATATGTTTGATCCCGACATATTTTGCCGCTTGTTCCTCGAATTCATTCACCTCCTGCGTTAGCACAAAATGGCCTTGCGAGACAACACGCTCAACACAAGCCAAGAGTTCTTCTTTTTCTTCCTCGTAACGTTGCTTGAGGTCAATGAATGGGACTTTAATACTGGCGCTCATGGTTATTTTCCGGAGTAAAAGTTGCGAACGGTTTCGATTACGTAGTCCATTTCCTCTTTCAAAAGATGCTGGTCTACCGGGAACGTAATGCATTCCCGGGCATGGCGATCAGTCACCGGGAAGGTGCCGGGCTTATAGCCCAAAAACTGCAGCGCTTCCTGCTGATAAAGCGGAATCGGATAGTGGATTTTCGCCTCTATTCCCTTGTCGATACAGTATTTGACCAGCTCGTCGCGACGTTCCGCAAACAGGATGTATAACAAATATACGTGTTTTACCCTTGGATTGCGGGGGGGGATGCGCACGCCGGAAATGTTTTTAAATCCAGCATCATAGTAAGCAGCATTCTTGGCGCGTTGTTCCGTGATCCAAGGTGTCTGACGCACTATGTATTTGCCAACTACGGCATGTGTGGAGTCTAGCCGCGTGTTATACCCGAACATTACCATCTCGTCGCGGTTCTTCAAGCCATGGTTGCGCAGCAGGCCGCAAAGGCGGGCCATTTCATCGTCATTGGTAACGATAACGCCTGCGTCACCCCAGACGTTGATGATTTTGAGAGGGTGCATCGAGAAGGCCGCCGCCGCGCCAAAGCTGCCGATGCGCTTGCCGTCTAGCTCTCCCATCAGGCTTTGGCACCCGTCTTCCACCACGGAGAGGCCGTATTTCTCCGCAACTCGCATAATGCGAGGCATGTCGGCGGCGTCACCTGTCAAATGCACCGGCATGATGGCCCTGGTTTTCGCAGTAATGGCGGCCTCGATCTGATCAACATCAAGGCAAAAGCTGTCGTTGCAGTCGACAAAGACGGGCCTTGCGCCCACTTCATTGATTGCCCCGACCGTGGCCCAGAAAGTATTGGCGCAGGTGATTATTTCATCGCCTGAACCTATGCCAAGCGCCTTGAGCGGAAGTTTGCAGGCATCCGTTCCGGATCCCACGCCAATGGCGTGCTTGACTCCCAGCATGGAGGCGAACATTTCTTCGAACTCGCGCACTGGTTTGCCGAGAGTGAAATCGCCAGAGCGCACCAGTTCTCGTAGTTCATCGAAAATGGGCTCGGGATCGGCGTACTGCTGGCCGAGGGGGGAGTAACGTACATGCACTTAAAAGGGTCCTTTAAAAAAGGGATCAGGCACATCGATGGGTAGCCCTTTACGTTGGGCGATAAGTTCAGCCACCGCATATTCAATTTTATTTTGGGCAATGCCAAGCCCTGCACTGGCTTCGCGAACAATACGTATCGCGTCCGGATAAATACCGGGTACAAGACCACGCGAACTTGGCGTCGGATGGTCAGGCATGCCAATACGCACCGGAGCCGCCTTAAGTTTGTCAAAGCAGTTCGCTGTCACTTCAGAAACGATTTCGGCGCCGAGTCCGAACTTGCGAAAGCCAGTGTCCACTGTCATTAAGCGCCCGGTCTGCATGACAGAAGCAAACACCCGATCCAAAATCAGCGGGCGCGCCACGCGAAGATCGAATACCGTGGTCGACACACCGAGTTTCTCCAATTGTTCAGCCGCGCGCATAGCCTCGAGAGTCATGTATGAGGAGGAGACGATGGTCAAATCCTTGCCTTCCCTGATCGCTCGCGGTCCGTCAAGTGGTTCTGTGAAGTAACCGTCTGGAACAACGCCCTGGGCATAATGGCACCACCGGTGTTCGATGACAATGACGGGGTTATCGTCTTCAACAGCGGAAATAATCATGCCCTTGGCATCCTTCGGGTAGGTCGGCATGAGTACTTTTAGTCCGGGTATCAATGCAAACATGCTTTCCAGGCTTTGCGAGTGCTCCGGGCCCTGCCCCCAACCGCGGCCAACCACAAGGCGAATCACTATCGGCACCCGATGCCTGCCGCGGCTGATGTAGTGAGTCTTGGCCGCGTTGTTGACAATCTGTTCCATGGCGAGAAGGGCGAATTCAACGCGATGAAAACTCAATACAGGCCGTTTGCCCATCATTGCAGCGCCAATTGCCACGCCAGTCAGAGCGTTCTCGGCGACCGGCATTTCGATGATGCGTTCCGGCGCAATATGATTGCGGAGTCCTGCGATCGTGCCATAAACGGAGGACGGATCGGCGACACCTTCCGCAAGAAAAATGACCGACGGATCCTTGCATGCAATTTCCGTCAGCCCGTCGCGGATAGCGTCTCCCGTGCTGATAATGCGCGTATTTGCCATGGCGTGAGTTTCAGGCGTAAACAAACTGGGAGGCTTGTGATGGTTGGGGCAGCGGCGCTGCTATTGCGAATTCAAAAGCATTGTTGATCGTTTCCTGCAAATGCGATTTCATACTTTCCAAGTCGTGGCTGTTCAGGGATCCTGCAGTCACCAGCTTTGTTTTTTGTTGCTCCACTGGATCGCGTCGTTTCCAATCGAGATACTCAGCTTCGGTACGATATCCTATGTCATTGTCGAAATTGGGGCCGCAGTGCTCACGCCAGCGATAAGTATCAAACACAAGAAACACGGGGCCTTTGCCTGATCGCGCGTGCTCGGCAGCTTCTTGTGTGACAGCGAGCACGGCGTCGACGTCGTTGCCGTCTGCGGCAATGCCTTTCATGCCGTGCGCTTTGGCAAGATCGGTCAGGGGGCGCGCTGGTTGCCGTTCGCGAAGTGGAGTGTAAACAGAATAAAGGTTGTTTTCGCAAACGAACAATACAGGCAACTTGTTGAGACTTGCAAAATTTGCGCTTTCATGGAACACACCTTCTTCCACAGAGGCGTCCCCGAAAAATGTTACAGACACCCTATCAACCTGGTCTATTTTGTCGGCTAAGGCCGAGCCTACGGCCAGTGGAATTGAACTGCTTACGATAGGGACGCTAACGATCATGCCTTTTTCAGGGTCGGTAAGGTGCATCGAGCCTCCGCGCCCGCCGATGCAGCCGGCGTCCTTGCCATAGATTTCAGCAAGCATGGAGTTCAGGTTGCCGCCTTTGGCAAGGTAGTGGGCGTGACAGCGGTGAGTGCTGAATACGCGGTCGGACTGGCGTAGGGCCTGACATACGCCGACAGCGATGGCTTCTTGCCCAATAGAGAGATGTACCGGACAGCGCATTTCCTGTGCCGCGTAACGAGTAGCCATTGTCTCTTCGACGAGGCGGATGTAAAGCATTTCGCGCAGCAGGCTGAGCGCTTTACCGTGATGTGGTGAGGTTGTATTGGTCAATGCTATTTCCTGTTCGAGCAACTCTTATAAAGTTTTGCAGGGCTTACCGGGGCTAGTGTAGCATTAGTGAATAAAATAATTAATCATCACTTGGCGTTGATTGTTCGGAAATGACCGTTTTCCAAAAAATTGAATGAGATTTTTGGTCCCATATGCTGACCTGGCCCAAGAGGCGGCGGCGAACAAAACATTGCTGCTATCGGCCTGCGAGCGGGTGGTTTTGTCTGGCCGCTACATTCTTGGTGTGGAACTTGCCGCATTTGAGAAAGAATTTGCGGAATATTGCGGCACTCGCTACGCGGTAGGAACTTCCAGCGGGACAGCGGCGCTGTTGGTTACATTGCGCTCCTTTGGGTGGCCCGCCGGCACTGAAGTAATTACTGTAGCTAATTCTTTTGTTGCGACGACTGCCGCAATTGTCCTTTCCGGCGCTAAGCCAGTATTTGTCGATATTGGTGTGGATGGCAATATTGATCCCGGTTGCATTGAGGAGGCAATCACTGAGAGTACGCGTGCGATCTTGCCCGTTCATCTTACGGGGCGCCCAGCGAAAATGGGCCAGATCGTAGAAATTGCAAGGCGGCATCATCTGGTTGTGATTGAGGATGCTGCCCAGGCGATTGGCGCGTGCCTTGATGGCAAGAGGGTCGGCGGGCTCGGCGACGCAGCCTGTTTCAGCTTGAATCCTCTAAAGAACCTACATGCATATGGCGACGGCGGGGTCGTTACCACCAATGATGAAGCGTTGTATCGGTTACTGTTACTCCAGCGTAATCATGGTTTGATCGATAGGGAACGCTGTGAGTTTTTCAGTTTAAACTGCCGCCTCGACGAGTTGCAATCCGCCATGGTGCGCGCGCAATTGCCGTTAGTGGATGGCTGGACGGAGGCGCGCCGCCAAGCGGCGTTTAGGTACAACGAATTATTAGCAGACTTCGCAGAAGTGCCCGCCGAGGGGGAGGGGGAGCGATGCGTATACCAAACATACGTAATAAAAGTGGATCATCGAGATTCACTCCAACGCCACTTACGGGAGAACGGTGTTGAAGCGTTGGTGCATTACGCCACCGCTATCGACAAGCAGCCAGCCGCCTCTGGTCTTGTGAGATCCGGCGGTGCCTTGTCAAGAACACGTAATCATGTTGGCCGCATTCTGAGTTTGCCACTCTATCCGGGGATTACCCTTTCCCAGCAAAACAAGGTGGGCGAATTGGTGTCTGGATTTTTTGCGAAGACGGACTTTTCTTAAGAACATGAGTCCAGTTCGTGAATTCCCGCCTTGGGGCTATCGGAAAATGCAGGCAGGCCTGTTCTGGTTCGTGGTTATTTTGTTGGTCGCGACAAAGTTGGTGCTGGTTTCTGATCTATCGGTAACTATCGGATATTCTCCACACGATGATAGCCTGTATGTGGAGCGTGCATTTTCAATGCTCTCCGGACAGGGATTCGGTGTATATGATTCTAGAGTGCTCGTAAAATATCCCGGACTATCGATTTGGCTAGCGGGCGCTAGGATGATTGGGTTGCCATTCCTGCTTTCCGTTAATCTGGTTTATGTTGCTGCTGGTGTGTACATTTTATTGGCATTTACTCAGTGTGGCGTTAGCCGAGGAATCGCGTTATTGGCGTTTTGTCTTCTGCTTTTTAATCCGATAACCCTTAGCGTCGAATGGACGCGCGTTATTCGCGAGCCGCTTGGCGTGGGAATATTTGTGGCGCTGACTGCATCGATGCTGCATATTTCCGCCGGAATATCATCGGGTAGGCGAACCGGAATTCATTGGGCCATCTTTTCCCTTGCGTTCGCATTTTCCGTGTATTTGCGCGAGGATGATCGATTGCTGTGGGGGTTGCTGACGGGTTTTGTAGCCGCCGTGCTATGGCAATCGAAGCGGCGAGATGGCGATTATTCAGCAATCCGGAAGGCGTCGCTGATAGCCGTACTGCTGGCCCCCATTGTAACAACACTTCTTTATGACGCTGCAATTCGGAATTTTCTGGAACGCCACTATGGCCTGCCAATTTTGCATGAATATTCCGAAGGTGAATATCCACGTTTCATGGCTACTGTCAGGGCAATTGATTCGTTAAAAGACAACAGAATGGTCATGGTGTCCCAACAGACGCTTCAGCAGTTGCGTACCACGGTGCCGAGTCTTGTGCCGTTGATAGATCAGTTGCCACCACCGGGATCTGCTACGCATTCGTGCAGATTACATGGCGTTTGCAGCGAGTGGGCAAATGGCTGGATGCCGTTTTGGATAAGGGACGCGGCATTTCGTGCCGGCCTTACGCCGACGTTGCCCGAGGCGCAGGCCTACTTCCGTAATGCAAGGTTGGATATAGAGCGTGCTTGCCAAAATGGCGGCTTAAAGTGTACTCCGCGTGGCAACGCTCTTGTGCCGCCCATGGAACTGCGTTGGGTGAGAGCCTATGTGGCAGAGGCATGGCGACTGGCGAAAATGGCCTTGCTCCCATTTCCTAATGTTGTTGTGGAACAACAAGCAATTTACGATGTTCCAGTAGAATTAGGCAGAAAATTTCAATGGGTTACGATGACCAGTCATTTTGACACCGAACGTCAGGCGAATTTTGTACGCCGATCCGTACTTCCAGAGTATGTATCGCCGCTCGCGGCGGTTAGGCTTCTGATCGCAACACCTTACCAGATAGCCGCGTGTATCTTGCTGCTAGTGTTTATGCCGATTCTTGCGTGGCGTAACTGGATCGCGCACCTAAAGCCGCTCACGCCACTAGCGACGATAACGACGGTCGTAGTTTTGTACTTTGTTGCCCGGTTTGTGATCCTCGGCTACGTTGCCGTATTCATGGGCGCATTTGACCCGCGGATGATGTTTTCTACCCATACGACGGCGGTGCTTCTTGCTTTGCCGTTTATATATGAGTCATTCAAGAGTAATAAGGAGAACAATGCGTAAATTGGGTGGTTGGATAAGAATTGCGATTCAATGGGTGATTATCGTTGCATCCGTTGGCGCAATATCGCACGCAAGCGCGGCGGATGAAATCCGCATAGAAATACCGGTGTTGCCTGCTCTTGTGCGTTACACGGATTTACTCGCATTTCCTGGGTTTTTTGGCGTTGCTTTGGAGAACAATGGTCTAAGCCCGAGTATGTCGAGCAAGCTGCAGATTAAGGAGCAGGGTAGGGCGCTGGAAATTCGGAACGCCACCTTGAAATATACTGGCAAGAAAGGCGAAGTTTATACTTATGAGGCGGCGGTTAAACTCAATTTGGGCGTTAGCGAGTCAAGACTTGCTTTCCCGGTAATAGTCGATACTGCTCGGGTATCTTCTGGCAAGGTGTTGGTCACTGCAATGCCGCCGCTTGCGAGCCTGTTTCCGAGTGAATTGAAAGATCGCATTAGCATCAAGGCGAGTTTGGTAGCAAACGCCACGACGCAGCAAAAAATGATCGAGTATCTGGATGGTTTGGTCAAGTCAATGGCGGGAAACTCAAATGGAATTTCTTTGCTGACTGAAGCGATACTTATCGACGCTTACAACAAAGGAGGGGGGGGGGCAGCAACGGGACAGCGCGATGTTGGAGAGGCCGTGCCTTTGTCGGACCAATGGATGCTATTGCTTACGCTCGTAATTTGGCTGGTTTTTGTTCCAGCTTATCTTATATACCATCGGTTGCGTATTCGCCAAGCGGCGCGGCGCACTGCCGCCTGAAAAGTGACAGTAACGCTTGGGGCAGATGGGTGCAAGGTTGCCGTAATAATTGTCAATTTCAACAGCGGACAATATCTACGCAGATGCCTTGATACGCTTGCCTGTCAGACTTTTCGTGATTTTCACACCATTGTCGTGGATAACGCGAGTTCGGACGGATCGGTACATGGTATTCAAAGCCATTATCCTGGCGTTTCAGTAGTTCAGGCAGGAGCCAATGTGGGGTTTGCGGCAGGAAATAACCTTGGACTATTACACGCCGGCCGCGTGCCCTGGATTGCCTTGTTGAATCCGGATGCATACGCAGCGCCAAATTGGTTAGAGCAACTGATTGCTGCCACGGCAACGGATAACTTCGATTTCTTCGGTTGCCATATGCGACTGGCAGACATGCCGGAGGTTTTGGACGGGACAGGGGATATGTATCACGTGAGTGGGGTGGCTTGGCGTCGGGATCACGGTGTTCGAGCCAGCGATTGCATTCGAGATATGGAAGAGATATTCGCGCCCTGTGCCGCTGCCGCGATGTATCGCCGATCGGATCTCGAAGCGGTGGGTGGCTTTGACGAAAGTTACTTTTGCTATTTTGAAGACGTGGACCTTGCATTCCGGCTACGCCTTAGAGGACTGCGCTGCGCGTACATACCAACTGCAATAGTTGACCATGTAAGTTCCGGCATAAGCGGTAGGCGCAGTGATTTTTCCACGTACCACGGTCAGCGTAACATGATCTGGACGTACGTAAAAAACATGCCCGCCCCGCTGTTCTGGATATATCTACCGTTGCATCTATGTGCGAACGCCTTGGGAGTCGTGGTCTGCGCAGTACGAGGTCAATTCGGTGTTGCGCTGCGTGCCAAGCTGGATGCAATCCACGGGCTACCGAATGTGTTGCGCAAGCGGCGCCTTGTGCAAGCCGAAGCGCGCGTTAATTGGCGCGATTTGCGTGCCACTATGGCGACGGGGCTATACTCGCTGTGGCATCGTTCTTGAGCGTGCGCTTATCAGTTTCGGTCGTAACATATGCGCCGCACATTACGCGTTTGGGCGATACATTGCAATCCCTTTTTCAGTCGTTGGCTAAGGCTAGCGCATCAGGAAGGCTTGCGGAAGCTGATGTGGTACTAGTCGATAACGGTCCCGCACGCGAGTGGACGGAACGCCTCAATGAAATGGCGCGGTGCTTTGATGCGCGCCTTGTATCAGGGCACGGCAATGTTGGCTATGGCCGCGGGCACAATTTAGTGCTACTTGCGTCGCGCGCGGAATTCCACTTGGTTCTCAACCCTGATGTGATCATTGACGAGTTCGCTATAGATGAGGCACTTCGTTTCATGATGGAGTATCCACAAGTAGTGATCTTGGCACCTGTAGTGCGGGGCGCAAAAGGCCAATTACAGTTCTTATGCAGACGCTATCCATCGGTGTTCGATTTTGCATTGAGAGGATTTGCCCCGGAACGTGTGCAGCACAAGTTTGAGGCGCGGCTCGCGCATTACGAAATGCGGGAATTGCCGCTCGACAAACCGACGCTGGGCGTGCCTCTGCTGTCTGGTAGCTTTATGTTTTGCCGTCGTGCGCCGATTGCTGATGTCGGCGGGTTTTCAGAAAGTTTCTTTGTTTACTTTGAGGACTATGATCTGAGTTTGCGCGCGTCCATGAAAGGCGTACTGGCCTTTGTACCACAAGTCAAGGTAACGCATTATGGCGGTAATGCTGCCCGCAAAGGGTGGCGGCACATAGCGCTATTCGTGCATGGCGCGTTGGTCTTTTTTCGACGTCACGGTTGGAGATGGTGGTGAGTCTGGCTCGCGGTGCCCTACTGAATCTTGCGGGGCACGTGGCACCACTTGTGGCGGCTTTGGTGGCCGTTCCGTTGCTGGTTACTCGGCTGGATCCCGTGCGGTTTGGTTTCCTGTCGCTGGCTTGGATCATTGTCGGCTATTTTGGGTTGTTTGATCTTGGTCTGGGCCGGGCACTGACCCGATTGATAGCTGCTCGAATAAATACGCCGCGTGAATCAGAATTGCCAGTGCTTGCCCGTACTGCCCTTCTGGTTTTGTTCGGGATGGGTTGCATCGCGGGTGGCGTCTTATTTGTGACCTCACGTTGGCTGTGCTCTGATATATTGAATCTTCCGGATGCGTTTCGGGACGAAGCGGCCGCGGGCCTAAAGGCGCTCGCTGTGTGTTTGCCGCTTGTTATGTTGACCGCGGCTTATCGTGGCATTTTGGAGGCGAGACAGCGATTTGGCTGGGTAAATGCACTGCGCATCCCGATGGGAATACTGACCTTCTTGGTGCCCGTTGCTGTCACCGAATATTCCGTGGATCTGTTTACGGTATGCGTTGCGCTTGCTGCTATGCGTGTGTTCGGAGGTATCGCGCATTGGACGGTTTGCGTCAGGCTGTGTCCAGAATTTGTCTGTCTTGGGGTGCCTAGCCGGGACGGGTTCTCTGAAATGTTCAGTTACGGAATATGGCTTACCGTATCCAACGTTGTGGGGCCACTAATGGTTTATCTGGACAGATTTGTCATCGGGGCGCTTGTATCGGTTGCAGCGGTGGCTTACTACGCGGCTCCGTACGAGATTGTTACGCGCCTTTGGTTGGTGCCTGCCGCGCTGACAGGGGTGTTGTTCCCGGTGTTCGCCAGCAGTTTTACAGCTGACGTGGCCCATACCCGGCGAATATATCGGAAGGCAATCATCGTGTTGATCACGACCATGCTGCCATTGGTGATTATGACGGCACTTTTCGCTGATTATTGGTTAACGGCATGGTTAAGTGCGGATTATGCAAGGGAGGGCGCGGCGATTGCGCAGATACTGTCGGTGGGCGTACTGTTCAACAGCGTTGCGCATATTCCATTCTCGCTCCTGCAAGCTACAGGCCGCGCGGATTGGACGGCGAAGCTTCACATACTCGAGTTACCCATTTACGTTGCGGCACTCTTTTGGACAGTACCCCGCTTTGGCATCAATGGAGCTGCTGCGGTGTGGACGGGACGGTGTATGCTCGATACTGTGGCGCTGTTTTTCCTTGCTCACCGGAAAATGCGCTATCGGGACGCTGATTTGGCCGCTAGCACGCGTTTGGAAAGTGGAAATTTCGGTCGTGACGCGCGGCGGTAAACGTGGCGAGCGTTGGCGATGGGTTAATTTGTTTGCAAATACCAGTACCGGCATATTCGCGACAAGGTAAAGACAAATTACAGCGTTAAGGAAACACTGAGCAAGTCCTACGACAAGTTCAGGACGAATGCTAAGTTGTTGATTGCGTTCTTGGCGAGCCTGTCGAACGGCGAAATCCACTTATTCAGCGTTTCCTTAATTAGAATGCAAGGGCTTTGCCCATTTATTTTTTTAGAATCCACGAAACCAATAAACTTTTGTTGCGCCTATGAACCAGATACGATCATCGCCCCGCATTGCTTGTTACCTATGTGGTCAGGAAGCTCAACCGATTTATCGTGAACTAGGTGATCGATTATTTGGATCGGCTGGACTTTGGACATTGGTTCGATGCCCTGATGTCGCGTGTGGTCTTATATGGCTGGATCCGATGCCTTTACAAGAAGATATCTCAAAGGCATATACGCATTATTATACGCATGACGATGAAGTTCGAAATCACGCGCAACTTTCGCTGCGGTTTTTTACCATGGCGAAGCGAGGCTATCTCTCCTTCACTTATGGTTACTTTAAGAACGAAGTCGGGATTGCGGGCAAATTGGCCGGCGCACTATTTTATTTGCACCCTGGGCGACGAGCGGTAGTGGATTTTAATGTAATGTGGTTGCCGCCTATTCCCCGAGGCCGCTTGCTTGACGTGGGATGTGGGGCGGGAAGTTTTTTAGGATACATGCAGCAAATCGGATGGGAAGTAGAGGGCGTGGATTTTGATCCGGTTGCCGCTCGAAACGCTTCGTTGAAGGGCGTGCAAGTGCGAGTAGGTTCGCTTGAGTCGCAGTTATATCCCGATGCTTCGTTTGACGCGGTGACCATGAGTCATTTTATTGAACACGTACATGATCCACGGGAACTTGTTGCGGAATGCCGTCGCATTCTCAAACCGGGCGGTCAGTTGGTCATTGTAACCCCTAACTCCGAAAGTTTCGGACATGGTTTGTATGGCAAGTATTGGATGCACCTTGATCCGCCACGTCACCTGCATTTATTCAACGCGCGGAATCTGTCGCGAATGGTTGTAGGCGCGGGTTTTCATCAAGCCAGAACTTTTACGTCGATCCGAGATGCCTACGGGATGTTTATTGGTAGTCAGAGCATCAAGCGTACTGGTGGTTACGATATGAGCGGCGCGCCCGCGCTCAAGGTGCGCTGGTGGGCTCGTGTCATGGAATTCCTGGAGTGGGTGGTGACCCAAGTTAATCGCAATGCTGGAGAGGAAGTGGTAGTAATCGCCAAGAAATAATTGAGCGCTACCATGACAGGAGCTGCAATCGATACTCGATAATTAAATAGGAGCCGGAGTGGGTTTGTTGAACAAGTCCTTTAGACACGCTCGCAATTGATCTTCCCAATTCGTCAAATTAATCTCGAAGGCCCGCTTAATTTTATCCTTGTCGGTGGCGGCGTTAAGCGGCCTGGCTGCCGGCAATGGGTAGTCTTTTGTAAGGGTTGGCGTAATTGTTGCCCAATTCTCGGCGCCTCCCAATTCCTCTTGGGCAATGCTGATTATCTTTCTGGCAAAGTCGAACCGAGATACAAACCCGTCGGCGCTGACGTGGTAGATTCCCGATTTGAAATCATGGTGTGTGGTCTTATCAATTATATCCGCGGTTACTTCTGCTAGGGTCGACGCCCAAGTGGGGGAACCTATTTGATCATTAACCACGGCAAGTTCCTTGCGATCCCGAGCAAGCCTGAGCATGGTGAGCACAAAATTTTCATTGCGAGCGCTGTAAAGCCAGCTGGTACGTAAAATCAAGTGCGCGCAATTCGAAGCAGATATCTCAACCTCTCCGGCCAGTTTTGATTTCCCATACATATTGAGCGGATTTGGCAGGTCATCCTCGGTATAGGGCGCTGATTGAGATCCATCGAATACATAGTCCGTTGAATAATGTACAAGCAGCGCGCCTGTTTGTTTTGCTTCTTCGGCCATTATTCCCGGGGCGACCGCGTTAATCTGCATTGCACGCTCGGGTTCGGATTCCGCCTTGTCAACGGAAGTGTAAGCCGCCGCATTGACAATAATATTTGGTGTCGAATCGCGAATTGACTTTCGAATAGATTTTGCGTCTGTGAGATCCATTTGACTGCGATCGAGAGCAATTACTTGGCCAAGCGGTCTTAGGGCATGTTGTAACTCCCAGCCGACTTGTCCAGATTTGCCAATCAATAGTATCTTGGTCATGGAAACAGCTCAGATTGAGCCAAAGGCAACCCGCGCCGGTCCTTGGCCGAAATCAATGGCTCTCCGGAAAGTGGCCACTTAATCCCCAGCTCTGGATCGTTCCACAAAATGCAGCGCTCGTACGCCGGCTCCCAATAGTCCGTAGTCTTATAAAGAAACTCGGCGTAATCGCTTGTGACGAGAAACCCATGGGCGAATCCAGCGGGCACCCATAACATGTATTTGTTCTTGTCAGACAGCATGTTCGCGGTCCACTGGCCAAATGTAGGGGAACTACGTCGAATATCCACTACGACATCGCATACCTCGCCGCTAGTTACGCGAACTAGTTTTCCCTGTGGCTGCTGAATCTGATAATGCAATCCACGCATTACATTTTGTGCGGAGCGCGAGTGGTTATCCTGCACAAACCGAGTATTCACTCCAGTTGCCTCTGCGAAAACGCGCTCGTTAAAGCTTTCGTAGAAAAACCCGCGATCATCACCAAAAACGAGAGGTTCAAGGATTAGTACGTCAGGAATAATTGTTTTAATGACTTTAAGGTTGAAATTGCTCACGCAAAATACCTTTCAAATATAAAGAATAAGGGTTATTGCCCAGCGACTCCGCGATGATACTTAGCGAGTCCGCCGTTATGTAACCCATGCGATACGCGATTTCCTCCGGGCAGGCGATCTTCAGTCCTTGCCGTTTTTCAATGGTCTCGATAAACATCGACGCTTGCAACAAAGACTCATGCGTGCCGGTATCCAGCCACGCCACGCCACGTCCCAGCCGGGTGACCGCGAGTTCGCCGCGTCGCAGGTATTCATTGTTGACGTCGGTGATTTCGAGTTCGCCGCGCGCGGAAGGTTTCAGGCCGCGAGCGATATCCACGACTTTGTTGTCATAGACAAAAAAACCGGTGACTGCGAATCGTGATTTTGGCTGCTTCGGTTTTTCTTCGATGGAAATTGCCTTGCCGTTCTTGTCGAACTCCACCACGCCCGAACGTTCGGGATCCTGGACTTGATAGGCGAAAATCGTGGCGCCGGTCGTTCTTGCCGCGGCGGCCTTCAGTTCGTTCGGCAGATCGTGACCATAGAAGATGTTGTCGCCGAGTATCAATGTGCAGGGGCCGTTGCCAATGAAGTCAGCGCCGATGATAAACGCCTGCGGTAACCCATCGGGCCGGGGTTGCACCGCATAGGTGATGTTCAGTCCCCACTTTTGCCCATCGCCGAGCAATTGCTGAAAGCGCGGCGTATCTTGCGGCGTGGAAATCAGCAGAATATCGCGTATGCCCGCTAACATCAGTGTTGACAGCGGGTAATACACCATCGGCTTGTCGTACACCGGCAACAGTTGTTTGGAAACCACCTGCGTGGCCGGATAGAGGCGCGTGCCGGAGCCTCCCGCCAGAATTATGCCTTTCATTCGACTCCCCGATGGGCGTAATTGGTTTCAACCCAGTTGCGATAGGCGCCACTGGTTACATTGCACACCCAATCCTCGTTGGCAAGATACCACGCTACGGTCTTGCGCAATGCCGATTCGAATTTCTCTGCGGGTTCCCACCCGAGTTCATTCTTGATTTTGGCGGCATTGATGGCGTAGCGCCGGTCATGTCCTGGCCGGTCATTTACATAAGTAATGAGTTTTGCGTGCGGAGCGCCGCCGGGCCGCAATTCATCCAGTATCGCGCACAGGATGTTTACCACGTCGATGTTCGTCTTTTCGCTGTTGCCACCAATATTATAAGTCTCGCCCGGACGTCCCTTTTTCAGTGCGGCGCGAATGCCGGCGCAATGGTCGGTCACATGGAGCCAATCGCGCACTTGCCGGCCATCGCCATATACCGGTAATGCTTTCCGTTCGCACGCGTTACGTATCATCAGCGGAATCAATTTTTCGGGGAACTGCAAGGGGCCGTAGTTATTTGAACAATTAGTCGTTATCGTTGGCAGACCATATGTGTGGTGATATGCCCGCACCAAATGATCTGCGGCGGCTTTCGACGCCGCATATGGGCTATTGGGCGCGTAGGCCGTGCTTTCGCTGAACGCGGGATCGGACGGCCCCAAAGATCCATACACTTCATCGGTTGATACCTGCAGAAACCGAAAATCGCGTCTGGCGAATTCCGCAAGCGTGTTCCAATAGGCGCGCGCCTCATCCAGCAGGCTGAAGGTGCCTGTGATATTGGTTTGCACGAATTCTGCCGGCCCGAGGATGGAACGATCTACATGACTCTCAGCCGCAAGATGCACGATGGCGCTGGGCTGGTGCTGCTTTAACAGATTTGCAACCAGCGCCCGATCGTTAATGTCACCCTTGACGAAAATGTGACGCGGGTCGCCACGCAGACTGGCCAGATTGTCGGGATTGCCGGCGTAAGTGAGTTTGTCGAGATTGATCACGGGTGTGCCCACGGTCGCGATCCAGTCGAGTATAAAATTCGCGCCGATGAATCCGGCGCCGCCAGTGACGAATATCAATTTTCTTCCCCCCCACTACGGATAACCGACGTGTCCCGCAGATGTTCAGGATGTTTTACAGCGCGCATCGTGATGTGCATCGAATTGCTGGTTTATCAGAGAGTAGGCATTTCCGCTCGCCAATGCTAACCTTCTCGGCGGATGGATAATTCCACGATTTTTTTCAATTATAACAAATACATACGGTCAGTTACTCTACAGTCGCTGTTCACATGCCGCGAATTTTATTAGTTAAAACGTCGTCGCTGGGTGATGTCGTACACAACCTCCCGGTGGTTGGCGATATTCGCGGTCATGCCCCCCATTCCGAAATCGATTGGGTCGCGGAAGAATCGTTTGCCGCGATACCGCGCATGCATCCGGCGGTACGCCGTGTTATCCCGGTGGCGCTGCGCCGCTGGCGACGCGATGGGTTGCGTGCAAAAACGCGGGTGGAGATTTGTGCGTTTCTTGAAGCGCTGCGCGAGCGCGAATACGACGCGATTATTGATACCCAAGGCTTGCTGAAAAGTGCAGTGGTGGCACGGGCGGCGCGTGGGCACTGTTATGGTCTCGATTGGTGCAGTTCGCGCGAGCCCCTGCGGTTTTTGTATGACCGCACCTTCAGCGTGCCGTGGGGCCAGCATGCTGTGGCGCGCAATCGCAGTCTGGCGGCGCAGGTGCTGGGTTATCGGGTGTCGCCGGAGGTCAACTACGGCATCTCAGCACAGCCGCGCGATTTTTCCTGGTTGCCGTGTAGGCAATACGTGTTGTTGTTGCACGCGACTAGTGCCGATAGTAAGTTATGGCCGGAAGGTTGCTGGATTGAGTTATGCAACTATATGTTTTTAAATGGTATTTATTGTATTCTGCCATGGGGTAACGCTGTCGAGCGTGAGCGCGGCGGGCGTCTAGCCGAGCGCGTTAACGGAGGTGCCGTGATACCGCCTGCATTAACGATAGACGACGCGGCAGCGCTCTTTGCAGGCGCGCAGGGCGTGGTCGGCGTGGATACCGGGCTCACCCACCTTGCGGCAGCTTTGGGCGTACCGACGCTGGGTATTTACAACGCGACAAATCCTGCCGCGACCGGTATTTATGGCGCGCCGCAAGCGATAAATCTGGGCGGCATAGGCGCGCCGCCTGCGGTTGCCGATGTGATCGATGCGTGGAAAAAGTTAACGGGGCGATAGGGTAAAAGGGTGACCGCATGAACATTACACGCTTGGCCCCTATTTTCCGGTTTGCCTATGGACTGCTGCTCTATTTGGCGCTGCCTTTTGTGCTGCTGCGGCTAGGGTGGCGCGCGCGCCGCCAGCCGCAATATGCACAACATATGGGAGAGCGGTTTGGGTTCTATCACGGTGACTCAGTACCACAACCGCTCATCTGGCTACATGCCGTTTCTGTAGGTGAAACACGCGCGGCCGAGCCATTGGTGCAAGCACTGCGCACGAAATACCCGGGGCACCAAATTCTACTCACGCACATGACGCCCACCGGGCGCGACGCGGGTTTATCCCTGTTTGGCAACGATGTCAGGCGCTGTTATTTGCCCTACGATTACTCCGGCGCGGTGCGGCGTTTTCTGGATCACTTCCGTCCGCAAATCGGCTTGTTGATGGAAACCGAAATCTGGCCGAATCTGGTTCACACGTGCAAAGCGCGCGGCGTGCCGCTGCATCTGGTCAATGCGCGCTTGTCGGAAAAGTCGTTCGCCAATTATCAGCGCATGCACGCGCTCATTGCCGATACGTTTGGCAAACTCACCGCGGTTGCCGCGCAAACGGCGGCTGACGCGCAACGTTTTACTGCGCTGGGGGCGCAGCATGTTTCTGTGTTCGGCAATCTAAAATTTGATGTCGAACCACCGCCGGCACTGCTGGCCGAGGGGGCGCGGCTGCGCGCGAACATGGGTAAACGCCAGGTGCTGCTGGCGGCCAGCACGCGCGACGGTGAAGAGCAATTGCTGATTGAGCATCAATGCCATGCCATCAAGGAATTGCCGAACCTGTTGCTGGTAATGGTACCGCGCCATCCGCAGCGCTTTGATGAAGTCGCCGCCTTGCTTGACAAACACGGCGTGCGATATCAAAGGCGCAGCGAAAACGCGGCCATTCGTGCGGGCACGCAGGTGTTGCTGGGCGACAGCATGGGCGAAATGTTTGCCTATTACGCCGCATGTGACGTCGCCTTTATCGGAGGTAGTTTGCTGCCGTTCGGCGGACAAAATTTGATTGAAGCGTGCGCCGTGGAAAAGCCCGCGCTCGTCGGTCCGTACACCTACAATTTTGCAGATGCCACCGAGGACGCCATAGCCGCGGGCGCCACGTTGCGCGTGATCGATGCGGCGGATCTCGCGCGCAAGGCCGCCGCGTTGTTATCGCATCCGGCGTTGAGGCAACGCATGGGCAGTGCCGCGCTGCAATTTAGCCAAACGCATCGCGGCGCCGCGAAAAAACTGGTGGAGACGCTGCGGATTCCAGACGGCGGGCATTAGCGCGGGTAAACTCCGCTTTCGGTGACTATGTTGTCCACTGGCATATCGGTCGCACCCATTGGCACCACGGCGGCGATTTGAACATCAAAAGCTCCCGCTATCACCAAGGGCCGTTTTGCAAAACGTGTCAGCGTCACCAGCAACCGATCGTAATATCCGCCGCCGTAACCCAGCCGTTCGCCGCACCGGGTAAATCCCACGCCCGGCGCCAGTATCAGATCGATTTCATCCAGGCGGCCGCGCACCGATCCGGCTGGGGTTCCCGTATACCCCAAACGCCGGGCTGCAAATCGGTTTCCAGATCGTTGACCCAAAACAGCTGCAGGCTGCGTGTAGCCCGATCCACCCGGGGTAGTGCGAGCTTCTTGTGCGTCAGTACATTCGAAAGCAGGCGGCTGGTATCAAATTCGCTGCCCATGCTGGCATAGGCCAGCATGGGCCAGCACGCGGTGCGCGCGTACAAAACTATCGAGCGCAAGAATCTGGTCGGTAATGCGAGAACTGGCAAAAACGCGAGTTGCGCTTTCCAACGCATCGCGCTGCCGAAACATTTCCTGGCGTAGCTCTTTCTTTGCCGAGGAAAGCGACTGCCGGTCGGATTCGCCGGTCATGCCGAACAAAAGTTATTTGCGTTCCAACCAGGCGCTGACCCCTGCGAGGTCTTCCTCGGCAAGCCGCCCCACGGCCGCCTTGAGCCGCAACGTGGAAAGAATGTAATTGTATTTGGCTTGCGCGAGGTCACGCCGCGCCGAGAAAAGCTGTTGTTGCGCGTTCAGCACATCCACCTGCGTGCGCACGCCGACTTCGCGGCCCAGCCTTGAGGAATCCAACGCGCTTTGCGACGACGTGAGCGCCGCTTCAAGCGCCTTGACCTGCGCGATGCCGCTGGTCACGCCGAGGTAGTTTTGCCGCGCATTGAGTTCGGCAGTGCGGCGCGCATTTTCAAGATCTTGGCGCGCCTTGTCTTCATTGGCCATGGCCTCGCGCACGCGCGAACTGACCAGTCCGCCCTGGTAAATCGGCACGGCGAGTTGCAGGCCGATAATCTTGTTGTTGATGTCGTTGCCTGCGCCGCCAAACGTGCCCGCACCAGTGCGATTTTCACTCCAGGTCGCAAAAGCATCCAGCGTCGGATAATGGCCGGCACGGTTACGCTCGACTTCCTGAGTGGCCAGCGTGGCGCCGGATTGCGCAGCGCGCACCTGATGATTGTTATTGCGCGCTTCTTCGACCCACTTGTCCATGGCGGCGGGCTCGGGCGACAGCAGTTTGAGCGCCGGACTCAACGGTGCCAACCCGGGCGCCGCGCGGCCAATCAACTGTTCGAGTGCGCGGGTCTTGATTTCGAGGTCACTGCGCGCGGCGATTTCCTGTGATACCGACAGATCGTAACGCGCTTGGGCTTCATGCGTATCGGTGATGGTTGCGGTGCCGACTTCAAAGCTGATCTTGGCCTGTGCGAGCTGCTCTGCAATAGCGGTTTTCTGCGCGCCGGCCAGCGCAACGTTGTCCTGCGCCAGTAGCACGTCGAGATACGCCTGCGATACTCGAGTGATCAAATCCTGCGCGGACAACGCGAGCACGGCATCCGCTTGTTCCAGCTGTGTCTTTGCCTGTTCATACACGACGGTATTTTGCCGTCGGAAGATCGGCTGCGTGATCGACAGCGACAGCACGTTGGAGTTAAACCGCGTGTTGTTGTCGACGGTTGCCGGATCGCGGAAATTGATGCTCCGGTCGTTGTGTTGGGTCGACGCTGAAATCGACGCAGAGGGCAGCAAACCGCTGCGTCCCTGCGGCAGCTTTTCCTGCGCCGCGGCCCATGCGGCCCTCGCACTGCCGTACACGGCATCCGAGCTTTTTGCCAAACGGAAGATTTCCAGCAAATCCGCGCCGAAGGCGGGCGCGCCTGCGCCAGCACCGATCGCCAACGCAACCGCCACCAGTATCGAATTGTGCTTTAACACGCGAATGGTGGAGCGTGTCATTTCAGAACACAAACCGTGTTCGTTGCGGGGCGTTGCGTAGCGGGGGAATCACGGTTTCAAACAAGCCGGTCGTGCCGTAAAAGCCCGCGGCCGTACAGGCCATGAGTTGCGCTTCCATCGCGGGCGCCTCGCCCACCACGGCAAACAATCGGCCACCGGCATTCAGGCTTTGTTGAAACGATTCCGCCAAAACGGGAGTGGATCCCGTTAGTACAATCACATCGTAGGGCCCGTGTCTTTCCCAGCCACGCGCCGCGTCACCTGTTTCGAGCGTGACATTGCGTATGCCGTGCCGTGCCAGTCGCGCGCCAGCGCTGACAGTAAACTCATCAACGATATCCACGCTGTAAACATGCGCGCCCTGACTGGCGAGTAAGGCAGTGAGGTAGCCGCTGCCGGTGCCGACTTCAAGGATGCGGTCATCGGCAGTGACGCCGAGTTCCTGCAAGATGCGCGCTTCGAGTTTGGGCGAAAGCATGGTCTCGCCGTGCCCGATGGGGATTTCAAGATCGCCAAACGCCAGCGCTTTGTAATTGTCAGGCACGTAATCTTCCCGCTTTACCATCAACAGTAAATCAAGCACCTTGGGATCGAGCACTTCCCATGGGCGGATTTGCTGCTCCACCATGTTAAACCGCGCGCGTTCGATGTCCATGCTCATAGTTGGATTGCGTAATGTTGCGTAAGGTTACGTAACTAATTGAAAATAAATCGTATTTTCCGAGGTTTCGGAAGGAGGCGCTGCGTGATATTCCTTGCAATTATCCCACAATTCCTTTAGCGTAAGCATACACGTTAGGGGTCCCCGGATAGCACTGTCGGGGTGAGAAAGACCCTCGGAACCTGATGCGGGTAATGCCGCCGTAGGGAAGCGTGGTGCGGTCTCCGGTTTTTTCGCTGCCGCCACCTTGCTCCCCGCCGCTTATCAAAAGTTAAGGAGCACTCATGAACGCCAATCCGCAATTTCTGAACACCACCGCGCATGTCGATGAAGCGGCGGTGAAATCACTGCCCAATTCGCGCAAGGTTTACATTGAAGGCTCGCGCCCGGATGTCCGCGTGCCGATGCGCGAGATTTCGCAGTCGGACACGCCTGCGGGCATGGGCCATGAAAAAAACCCGCCGATTTTTGTCTACGATACCTCTGGTCCGTATACCGATCCCAGCGTCAAAATCGACATCCGTTCCGGTCTCGCGCCGCTGCGTCAAAAATGGATCGAAGAGCGCAACGACACCGAATTGATGAGCGGCCCGTCTTCGCAATACGGCAAAGAGCGCCTCGCCGATCCCAAACTGGCGAGCCTGCGTTTTAACCTGCACCGCCAGCCGCGCCGCGCCAAGGCCGGCATGAATGTGTCGCAAATGCACTACGCCCGCAAAGGCATCATTACGCCGGAGATGGAATACATTGCCATTCGCGAAAATCAAAAATGCGAAGGCCTGATCGCACTGCTTACCAAGCAGCATCCCGGCCACAACTTCGGCGCGAACATGCCCAAGGCGATTACGCCTGAATTCGTGCGCGACGAAGTGGCGCGTGGCCGCGCGATTATTCCGCTGAACATCAACCATCCGGAAATCGAGCCGATGATCATCGGCCGCAACTTCCTGGTGAAAATCAACGCCAATATCGGCAACTCGGCGTTGTCAAGCGGCATTCAGGAAGAAGTCGAAAAAATGACCTGGGCGATCCGTTGGGGCGGAGACACCGTGATGGATTTGTCCACCGGCAAACACATACACGAAACCCGCGAGTGGATCATGCGCAACTCGCCGGTGCCCATCGGCACGGTGCCGATTTATCAGGCGCTGGAAAAAGTCGATGGCAAAGCCGAAGAACTCACATGGGAAATCTATCGCGATACGCTGATCGAACAATGTGAACAGGGTGTGGATTACTTCACTGTGCACGCGGGTGTCCGTCTGCCGTATATCCCGATGACCGCCAAGCGCATGACCGGCATCGTATCGCGTGGCGGCTCGATCATGGCCAAGTGGTGCCTGGCACACCACAAGGAAAGTTTCCTCTACACCCATTTCGAGGAAATCTGCGAACTGCTGAAGCAATATGACGTGGCGTTCTCGCTCGGCGATGGTCTGCGTCCCGGCTCGATTTACGACGCCAACGACGAAGCGCAACTCGCCGAACTCAAAACGCTGGGTGAACTCACAGAAATCGCCTGGAAGCACGACGTGCAGACCATGATTGAAGGCCCCGGCCACGTGCCCATGCACATGATCAAGGAGAACATGGAACTGCAACTGAAGCTGTGTCACGAAGCGCCGTTCTACACCTTGGGACCGCTGACCACCGACATCGCGCCCGGCTACGATCACATCACCAGCGCCATCGGCGCGGCGATGATCGGTTGGTACGGCACGGCGATGCTGTGTTATGTCACGCCGAAAGAGCATCTGGGTTTGCCGGACAAAAACGATGTTAAGGACGGCATCATGGCGTACAAGGTCGCTGCGCATGCCGCCGATCTGGCGAAGGGTCACCCCGGCGCACAGATACGCGACAACGCGCTCTCCAAAGCGCGCTTTGAATTCCGCTGGGACGACCAGTTCAATCTCGGGCTCGATCCGGACAAAGCCAAGGAATTTCACGACGAAACCCTGCCGCAGGACGGCGCCAAGCTCGCGCATTTTTGTTCCATGTGCGGACCGCATTTTTGCTCGATGAAAATTACCCAGGACGTGCGCGACTACGCGGCCAAGCAAGGCCTCGACGAAAAAGACGCGCTGGCCAAAGGCATGGAACAAAAGTCGATCGAATTCGTGAAAAAGGGCGCCGAGGTTTATCACAAAGTTTAATTGTAAAAATAACCAATAAAAACAATTGGTTGTGTTTGTGCTGCCCACCGTGGTGGCACAAACTTTTACAACTGGTTTGCGCTGCGATGTACTCGCAGCGCGAGCTTGTTGCGTTAATCCGGCATCTGCACAATCGGAGAAGGTGCGCGCATGAAACTACGATATTGCCTGGGTATGGCCGCCGTGGGATTGGCGTTGCATCAGCCCGTAGCCGCGCAGGAGCGCGATGCCTTTGACAAATTCGAAGCAATCAATCCCGAAATCCTGTTCAAGGGCATCATTCGCGAAGATGATGTGTCACTGTTGTTTCAGCACCTGCGCGAATCCATGGCGGCCGCGGCGCGCGGCGAAGAGGCGCGTGAATCCGAGGCCATGAAACGCCGTGCCGAACAGATTCAACGCGACGTCGCGGCACGCGGCACGGTTTTGATGGGCGCCTTGCTTTCGGCATTCGAATCGGCCGCGAAGCAGGCGATACGCGAAGCCATGAGCGATATGTCATCAGGCAATTCGCGCAAGCGCGCGGCGCCGCCATCCGACACCGTCTACTAAACCTACTGACTATCGGTGCTTCGCCGATGGTAAAGTGCCGCCGGGATTTCCCTGGGCGGCGAAATCCCTGTGGTACCATGCGGGAAATTCCCATTTCGCATGTCTGAATCCTATCTTATCGCGGTCATCCTCGGCATCGTTGAAGGCCTCACCGAGTTTCTGCCGATTTCCAGTACCGGGCACTTAATAGTCGCCGGCGACTTGCTCGGCTACCACAGTGAAAAAGCCAAGGTATTCGAGATTGTCATTCAAACTGGCGCGATGCTGGCCATCGTCTGGGAATACCGACAGCGCTTTTTCCGCATGGCGCAGGGCGCGTTCGGCGATCCGCTGGCGCAACGCTTTATTCGCAATCTGCTTATTGCGTTCATTCCCGCCGGCGTGATGGGCCTGCTGTTTAACTCGCTGATCAAGAGCTATTTGTTTTTCGCGGTGCCGGTGGCACTCGCCTTCATTATTGGCGGCATGATTATCTTGTGGGTTGAACGCAAACCCGGCGCCGGGCAGTTCGCGCGCGTGGATCGTGTGGTCAACGTGGATGACATGACCTGGCAGGACGCGCTCAAGGTGGGCATTGCGCAAACCTTCGCGTTGATTCCCGGCACCTCGCGTTCCGGCGCCACCATTATCGGCGGCATGCTGTTCGGCCTGTCGCGCAAGGTGGCGACTGAATTCTCGTTTTTCCTGGCGGTGCCTACGTTAATGGCCGCGGGCGGATACAGCCTGATCAAGCATCGCGCATTACTGAGCGCCGACGATATCGGGTTTTTCGCGGTGGGTTCGTTGACTGCGTTTGTCTCGGCGTTTATCTGCGTGCGCTGGTTGCTGCGCTACATCGCGACACATGATTTCACGGTGTTCGCGTGGTACCGCATCGCGTTTGGTCTGGTGATACTCGCCACCAGCCATTGGGGCGTGATTCAGTGGCCCTCGTAAGAAGTTCTTAAACAACATGCTACTGGACCGCTATCGCGCGCTGTTTCGCGTGCCCGCGATACGCGCCACCATGGTGGCGTCGATACCCGGCCGGCTACCCATCGGCATCGCCGGTTTTGCGATACTGCTGCTGGTGCAAAACAAGTCCGGATCGTTCGTCACTGCGGGTCTCGCGAGTGCGCTCTATGTGGCGGGGCTGGCGAGTGTCGCGCCCATGGTGGGGCGCATTATTGATCGCGCGGGGCCGCTGCCGGTATTGCGGGTGTGTGCCTTGGTTTATCCGGTGATGCTGGCCGCGTTGGTGGGGCTGGTCATGCTGCGGGCGCACGCGCTCGCCATCGCCTTGTGTGCCTATGTGGCCGGCGCCGCGCTGCCGCCGGTCACCATCTGCATGCGCACGCTGTATCCCCGCGTGTTGACTGACGCGGCGCTGCTGCAAACCGCTTATTCGGTGGATTCGGTGCTGGTGGAATCAGTGTTTGTGATTGGCCCCGCGCTGGTGGCGCTATTTCTTGCGGCGGGCATTCCCGAGGGCGCAGTGCTGCTCGCCGCGCTGACGGCGGGTGCGGGTACCCTGTGGTTTGCGCGCACGCCCGCGATACGCGATTGGGAAATCCGCCCGCGCGGCACCGGCAACCGCTGGGGCGTGTTTGCCGAGCCTGGGCTGGTGGTCTTGTTCGTGGCGACGATGGGTTATTCAGTGGCGTTCGGACTGTTCGAGATCGGCGTCACGGCGTACGCCACGCAGCGCGGCATGCCCGCCATTGCCGGTATCGCGCTCGCGCTGGCGAGCCTCGGCAGCGCGCTGGGCGCATTCGCCTATGGTTCTAGGCACTGGAAGTCGCCGTTACGCAAACAGTTCCTGCTAGCACTGGGGTTGATGGCAACGGGATCGTTGCTGGTCGCCCCGGTGAACAACGTGTATTTGTTCATGCTGGTGAACTTTGTCGCCGGCGCGCCGATGGCGAGCGTGATCGCCACGCAATCGTTGTTGTTATCCCGTCTCGCGCCGCCGGGAAAACTGGCGGAATGTTTTACCTGGGGCGGCACCTGCCTGCTCGGCGGAATTAGCGGGGGTCTCGCGCTTGGTGGCGCGCTGGCCGAAACCATGGCACCGGCCTGGATACTCGTGTCAGCGGCGGGCGCGATCGGCACCGCGATGCTGATAGCGATGGCGATTCCGCAATCGGACAAACTCGATACGACGGACACGCACTATATTGGCTAGACGGCTGGTCGCCAAGGTGGCTTCCGTTCCCGATCCCTTCGCCCCTTGCGCGCAATATCTTCGGTTTCCGCCCGCGTCAGAGACGAGAATTCCAGTTAGCGATGCTGATACGGATAATCCATCTGCTTGGCGATCCGTGCGCGCGCGTCCGCGCCGGCCAGCCGTTCAATCAGATGCAAGCCGAGATCGATGGAGGTGCTCACGCCGCCCCCGGTGACTATATTCCCTTCATCGACGATGCGCTGCTGCAAGACGGCGGCGCAGTACGGCGCCAGCTCCTGGTAGGCGCTGGGGTGCGTGGTCGCGCGTTTGCCTTTTAGAAATCCCGCTGCGCCGAGTAGCAGGGCCCCAGTGCAAACCGAAGTCTTGAGGGTTGCATCTTGGGCGGTGCCGATCCAGTCCACGAATACCCGGTCATGTTGCAGCGGCCGAGTGCCGAATCCGCCGGGAATAAAAAGTAAATCGTAGCCCGCAAGCGGTTCACCCACCGTGTCGGCACTGATCTTCAAGCCGCGATCATCGCTTACCTGGCGGCTGCATGCGCAGATATTCCATGAAAAGTCTTCCCGGATTTTCATGGTTTTCAGGCGCGTAATTGCGTCGTAAAAGCCTATGAAATCGAGTGTGGTCATGTTATCGAAAACAACCATTGCCGCTTTCATGGAAGGTATCCTCGTAATCGCCGCGTGGAATTAACCTTGCGATTAGCCTTGAACCCACGGGAGGCCGGCCGCGCGCCATCCACCAAGCTTGTTACGCTGACCGTTGTCGTCACGATCACCTTCAAAGCCTTCGAGCACGTTATAGCTCTGCGTAAAGCCCGCTTGCGTCGCATAACCGGCGGCGTTGTGCGAGCGGCCGCCGCTGCGGCACAGAAACATGACGAGGGCGTCTTTGGGCACTTTCTTTTCGAGTTCCGCGATGAATGCATCGTTCGGGCGATTGCCTGGATAGCTCATGATCTCGACTTCAATCGCATTGGGAACGCGCCCAACCCAATCCCATTCGGCCCGCGTGCGCACGTCCACGAGCTTGGCTTTGGCGTGATGTTGCATGAGTTCGTAAGCCTCTTTGGGCGTTAGGGCGCCCGCGTAGGGCAGGCCCAGTTGTTTGCCGCGAAGTTGGGCGGTATTTAGAATCTCGTCGGTATTCATAGATGAGCCTGCCAGTAGAAAAGGAAGAGTGTAAAGGATGTAGCTGCGAGAACGGCTAACGCAATTCGTAAGCAGGCGCCCACATATTTTCTAAGTGATTGTTTTTATTGTGTTGTGTGCCAAATGTCCCTCAATGTGTGCGCATAACAGGATTCTATAGATAAGTAATCTGCAATGAATACATGATATGCACCAAAACGGTGCGACTCTGGAGTGTTTTGGGCAATAATGGTGCACTGAGGATTTGGTTTGGTAGAAAATTACCTTGTGGCACAATGCCAATCCCGCGCGGCATGCTTGGCATGCTTCATGCTGAGTTTATTCACGATTCCGGTTTCGCATTGTTGTATTCATTTATACCCGTCAGGAGAGGACCAAAATGGCTAACGCCGCAGATGTATTGAAGATCATCAAAGACAACGAGGTCAAGTTTGTCGACCTGCGTTTTACCGATACCCGCGGCAAGGAGCAACATGTTTCCGTGCCGCATAAAATGTTCGGTGCGGATAAATTTACCGATGGCCACGCGTTCGATGGTTCGTCCATCGCGGGTTGGAAGGGCATACAAGCCTCCGACATGCTGCTGATGCCCGATCCCGATTCGCAGCGCATGGATCCGTTTACCGATGAGCCTACGCTGATCCTTACCTGTGACGTGATCGAGCCGTCGGATGGCAAAGGTTATGATCGTGATCCGCGTTCGCTGGCCAAGCGTGGCGAAGCGTATCTGAAATCAAGCGGGCTGGGCGACACCGCCTACTTCGGTCCGGAACCGGAATTTTTCATATTTGATTCGGTGACGTGGAATGTCGACATGTCCGGCGCCGCCGTGAAAATCGAATCCAGCGAAGCGCCGTGGTCGTCGGGTAAGGAATACGAAGGTGGCAACATGGGCCATCGTCCGCCGATCAAAGGCGGCTACTTCCCCGTACCGCCGGTGGATTCGCTGCAAGACATCCGCTCGGCCATGTGTCTCGCACTCGAAGAGCAGGGTGTGCCGGTAGAAGTACATCACCACGAAGTCGCGGCTCCCGGCCAATGCGAAATCGGCACGATGTTCAGCAGCCTGGTGAAACGTGCCGACTGGAATCAGATTCTCAAATACACCGTGCACAACGTCGCGCATTCCTATGGCAAAACAGCGACCTTCATGCCCAAGCCCGTCGTCGGTGACAACGGTTCCGGCATGCACGTGCATCAATCCATCTGGAAAGGCGGTCAAAACCTGTTCAGCGGTAATGGCTATGCCGGCCTGTCGGAGTTCGCGCTCTATTACATCGGCGGCATCATCAAGCACGCCAAGGCGCTGAACGCGATTACCAATCCCGGCACCAATTCCTACAAGCGTCTGGTGCCCGGCTTCGAGGCGCCGATCAACCTGGCCTACTCCGCGCGTAACCGTTCGGCGTCGATTCGTATTCCGTTCGTGCAAAGCCCGAAAGCGCGCCGCATTGAAGTGCGCTTCCCGGATCCGACGGCGAACCCGTACCTCGCCTTCACCGCGATGATGATGGCCGGCCTTGACGGTGTGCAGAACAAGATTCACCCCGGCGATCCGATCGACAAGAACTTGTATGACTTGCCGCCGGAAGAAGCCAAGAAAGTGCCGAACGTATGCTCGTCGCTGGACATGGCGCTGGAGCATCTGGACAAGGATCGCGAGTTCCTCACCCGCGGCGGCGTGTTCTCCAACGATATGATCGATGCCTATATCGATTTGAAGATGGAAGAAGTCACTGCCTTCCGCATGACCACGCATCCGCTGGAATTCCAGCTCTATTACAGCCTGTAATCGAGTCTTGGTTATCCAGCCGCGCGGCATGTGCGGCCAGTAAGAAAAGCGGGCTACGGCCCGCTTTTTTTTCGTGCCAAACGAAGGGGTGTATTTTGCGGCTATAATGCGTGATGCACCAAAATGGTGCTAACTATTTTATTCATTTTAAACAAATACTTACGTAATTACCTTGATGTCGTGCGGTCAACCACCTACAGTATGCGGCGTTATTCGCACTATCTGCGATTCAATGAGGTATCCGATGTCAGCAATGCGTTTTGTGGTGGCGGGTTTGGGGATGTGCCTGGGGATAGCGGCGGGGTCGCTGCGTGCGGATATGTGGGAGTGCGACGAGCCCGGCGGCGGCAAGCGCTTTACCAATATCAAATCCGATGCGAAGGGTTGCAAACAACTGACGATCACGCCCAACATCGTGTCCGCTCCCCCGCCCGCAGGCAAGGGCGCGAGCCCGACGCCCGGCGGCTTTCCCAAAGTCGATCCCCAAGTGCAGCAACAGCGCGACAACGACCGCAAGAAAATTCTCGAAACCGAGTTGATCAACGAGGAAAAAAACCTGCAAGTGGCCAAGAAAGAACTCGCCGAGCAGGAAAACACGCGTCTGGGCAGCGAACGCAATGCGCAGCGCATGCTCGACCGCATCGAGCCGTTTCAAAAGAAAGTCAAACTCCACGAAGACAATATTGCCAATCTCAAAAAAGAGTTGGCCAATATTCGCTGATTCAGTCTCCTAGGCGCCGCGCACGCGCCGGGTCTCCACCGCACCGTCCCTCGCCGGTTCTAACTGGCCTGCTTCTTGCTCATCCTGTAGTCAGGATGAAACCATGACCGCTGCGGCACTCTCAGGACTGGATTTATTGGCAACCGCAGTGATCCTCGTGGATGACTCGGATGTGCTACGCCATATGAATCCCGCTGCTGAAAATCTGTTGGAACTATCCAGCCCGCACGTGGTGGGGCACGGTATCGCCGACGTTTTCGCCGATCACGACTTGCTCGCCAGCGCGCTGCGATACGCCCGCAAGAACAACTGCAGCTTTTCCGAACACGACTTGGCCATCGCTGTGACCGGGCGGCCGCGTCTGCATCTTGCCTGCACCGTTACGCCGATCGAGCCGGGCAGCGCGTTTGATCTGGAAGGGTGCATCGTCGAGTTCCGCCAGATCGAGCAGCAATTACGCATCGCGCGTGAAGAGCGCGTGCTCGATCAAAGCGTCGCCAATCGCGAACTGATGCGCAATCTCGCGCATGAAATCAAGAATCCGCTGGGCGGCATCCGCGGCGCGGCGCAACTATTGGATCGTGAACTCGAAAACCCGGCGCTGCACGAGTACACCCAGGTCATCATGAAGGAGGCCGACCGCTTGCAGGCGTTGATGAGCCGGTTGCTCTCGCCGCACCGCAGTCCGCGTCCGGCGCATCTGAATGTGCATGAGGTGCTTGAGCGCGTACGCAGCGTGCTGCTTGCCGAATTCCATAAAAAAATCACCATCAAGCGTGACTACGACGTGAGCCTGCCGCAAATCTATGGCGATAACGAACAATTGATTCAGGCGACGTTGAACGTGGCGCGCAACGCCGCTCAGGCGTTGACGGAATCGAATACTCCAGACGGCACGATTACGTTAAAGACGCGCGCCGCGCGGCAGGTGACGCTGGCTCGCAAACGCTATCGTCACGCCATCGAATTGAGCATCACCGACAACGGCCCCGGCATACCGCCCGAAATCGGCGAGCGCGTGTTTTATCCGCTGGTGTCCGGGCGCGACAACGGCAGCGGTCTGGGCCTGACCATCGCGCAAAACTTTGTCAGTCAGCACAACGGCACGCTCACCTTCGAAAGCGCGCCGGGAAAAACCTGTTTTACCGTGTTATTGCCGGTAGCCGAGGCGCCGGAATCGGGCGTTCAAGGCCATGCGTAATAAACCCATCCGCGCGCGCCGCGCCGGCCGCACTGTTGTTGACGCGACACTCGCGTTGCATTGTTATGAAGGAAGCCAGTCATGCTATCCGCTCCGTTCCAACCGTCACTTGACGGACGCCCCGCCATCGACCCGCGAAAGTTTGTCATGTCTATAAACCCGGTATGGATTGTCGACGACGACAAGTCGATACGCTGGGTATTCGAGAAAGCGCTGGAGCGCGAAGGCATCGCGTATCGTGCGTTTTCATCGGCTCGCGAAGCGCTGGAAGCGCTCGACTCCGAAACGCCACAGGTGGTGGTCAGCGACATACGCATGCCCGGCGAATCGGGTCTGATTCTGTTGCAAAAAGTCCGCGAACGGCACCCCACGTTGCCGGTGATCATCATGACGGCATACTCCGACCTGGAAAATGCCGTTACGGCTTTTCAGGGCGGCGCGTATGAGTATTTGCCCAAGCCCTTCGACGTCGACCACGCTGTTGAATTGATTCGTCGCGCGCTGAACGACAATCAGGCCGTGCAGAGCGCCGCGGAGCCGCAGGAGGCCGCGCCCGAGATTCTGGGGCAGGCGCCCGCGATGCAGAACGTGTTTCGCGCCATCGGCCGCCTGGCGCAATCAAATGCCACGGTGATGATTACCGGCGAATCCGGCAGCGGCAAGGAACTCGTCGCCAATGCCCTGCATCGCCACAGTCCGCGGGCGAAATTGCCGTTTATCGCCATCAACACGGCGGCGATTCCGAAGGAATTGCTCGAGTCCGAACTCTTCGGCCACGAACGCGGCGCGTTCACCGGCGCGCAAACCACGCGTCGGGGACGCTTCGAACAAGCCGAGGGCGGCACGCTCTTTCTGGATGAAATCGGCGACATGCCGGCCGAGTTGCAGACGCGTCTGTTGCGCGTTCTGTCCGACGGCCATTATTACCGCGTGGGTGGCCATCAGCCGATACGCGCCAACGTGCGCGTGATCGCCGCCACGCATCAGGATCTCGAGGCGCGCGTGAAACAAGGCTTGTTCCGCGAAGATTTGTTTCACCGGCTGAATGTGATCCGCCTTCGCCTGCCCAGTTTGCGTGAGCGGCGCGAAGACATTCCGCTGCTGGCGCGGCATTTTCTGCGCAAGAGCGCGACCGACCTTAACGTCGAGGCCAAGCGATTCTCGGAGCCGGCCATCAAATATCTGTCATCGCTCGATTTTCCAGGCAATGTGCGCCAACTGGAGAACCTGTGCCATTGGCTGACGGTGATGGCGCCGGCCGCGCAAATCGAAATCGAAGACTTGCCGCCGGAAATTCGCGCCGCGGATGCCGTGGTGCCCGATCAAAGCTGGATCAGCGCGCTCGAACGCGAGGCGGAACTCCGGCTGGCGCGCGGCGAAACACGCATCATGGATGAGCTGACGAACCAGTTCGAGAAAACGCTGATCCTGAAAGCCCTGGCGCAGACGGGCGGGCGGCGCATCGAGGCTGCGCTACTGCTCGGTATCGGGCGCAATACGCTCACGCGCAAGGTGCAGGAGTTGGGGATCGACGACAACAGCGATTAACGCCGCCACAACCCCTTCACTGCAAATCGGCGAACACCGGCGCGTGATCCGAAGGCCGTTCGAGCTTGCGCGGCTCGACATCCACCGCGCAGGCGGTACAGTTTCTTGCCAGCGGATCCGACAGCAGAATGTGATCGATGCGCAGCCCCATCTTGCGCTGGAACGCTTTCATGCGGTAATCCCACCATGTGAAGGATCGCTCGGGTTGTTCGAACATCCGGAAGCTGTCTTTCAGACCGAGCGCCAGCAAGGCATTCAATGCGGCATGTTCCTGCGCGCTGAACAAGACCTTGCCTTCCCATTCCTTCGGATCCCACACATCACGGTCTTCCGGCGCGATGTTGTAATCGCCGAGCAGCGCCAGCTTCGGGTATTTTTGTAACTCGGCGCGCAGCCATTCGGTCAGCGCGGCGAGCCACTTGAGTTTGTATTGATACTTGTCGGATTCGACCGATTCCCCGTTGGGAATGTACACGCAGATCACGCGTGTGTCGCCGTAGGTCGCGGCCAGCACGCGCTTTTGCGGGTCTTCAAAGCCCGGAATGCCGGCGGTCACGTCTACGCCAGCCGTACGCGATAACAGCGCCACGCCGTTATAGGTTTTTTGTCCGCTGTAGAGCGCCTGGTAGCCGGCGTCGGCAATGGCTTGCGCCGGAAAATTGGCGTCCTCGGTTTTGGTCTCCTGTACGCATAACACGTCGGGCTTTTGTCGATCGAGCCATGCCAGCACGTGCGGCAAACGCACTTTCAGCGAATTAACGTTCCATGTGGCCAGGCGCATAGGATTTTTAACCCACTGAAAACAGGCGAAAGGCTTGTGCAGCCCGTTTGTGTAACCAGCAATAGACGCGAACTAGCGAATCGCCGGCACTGTCACCGGGGCAGGCGTAGACGTTGGCGTCGCGGATGGGGAAGGCGCGGGTGCCGCTGGCTGCGCAGGCGTGGCGGGTGTAGTGGTGGGTGCGGCGGCGGTCTGGCCGGGCGTTGTTGCGCCAGCGGGGTCTGCGGGCTTCGCGCCATCGGCCGCGGGTTTCGGTGCCGGTGCGGCGGGTTTGGGTCTCAAGGCGACGCCGGTGCGCGGGTAGCCTGCATAGTCGAGTGTGTTGTCCCACTCGGACTCCAGATAACCTTTCAAGCGCGCGCTGCCGACCTGAAGGAACGGAACGCTGCCATCGGGCGAGATTTTCTTGAAGGCGTCAAAATCCGACTGCGGATTCTTGTCGGTATACGGAATGCCGCGCCGGTTCAGATGCGCGCGCGCGCTGGTGCAAGCCGCACCGCAGTCGGTTGCCCACAGGGTTACGGGGTGATTTTTCATTGCCAGTTGCACGGCGTAGGGCATATCCTCGCCCGGCGTGACGTTGTCGCCCATTTTTCGCTGCTCGATTTTCTTGGCGGGCGCGGATGCGGGCGGCGGCGTATCGCGCCACTCCACGTTGCCCTTGGCATCAACCCATCGATACAACTGGGCGGCATTCGCGGACATCGCGACACCGAGCAGCACCCACAAAAACGGCGTGAATATTTTCATGATGGCGTACCTCGTGATTGTGATTCCGTTCCGGCGATTCACTTTAGCACTTGCAAAAGATTACCGCAAAGCGTGGCCCGGCACGGGCGCCGCTCACGCAGCCATGCCGTTGTGGCGCAGCAACGCATCTATCGTGGGCTCGCGACCGCGAAACGCCTTGAATGATTCCAGCGCCGGCCGGCTGCCGCCCACCGCCAGAATTTCATTGCGAAAACGCTGGCCCACCGCCGGATCGAGCACGCCTTTTTCCTCGAACAGACTGAACGCGTCGGCGGACAGCACTTCCGCCCATTTGTAACTGTAATAGCCCGCCGCGTAGCCACCCGCGAAGATGTGTGAAAAGCTGTTGGGGAAACGGTTGTAATCAGGCGGTATCACCACCGCCACGCGGCGGCGCACGTCGTTGACCAGATCGAGCGCGGTCTTGGTTCCGGCCGGATCAAAGCTCGAATGCAGTTCCAGATCAAACAGCGAGAATTCAATCTGCCGCACGGTTTGCATGCCACTCTGGAAATTCTTGGCCGCGATCATCTTGTCGAACAGCGACTTCGGTAATGGTTTTCCCGTTTGTGCATGACGCGTCATGGGGCGCAGCACGTCCCATTCCCAACAGAAATTTTCCATGAACTGGCTGGGAAGCTCCACCGCATCCCACTCAACGCCATGAATGCCGGAGACGCCGAGGTAATCCACTTGTGTCAGCAAGTGGTGCAAGCCATGGCCGAATTCGTGAAACAGTGTGATTACCTCGTCGTGCGTGAACTGTGCGGGCTGCCCGCCCTGTCCACCAATCGGCGCCGAGAAATTGCAATTCAGATATGCCACGGGCGCCTGCACGCCGGATGCCAGCCGCCGCCGCGTGATGGCGTCGTCCATCCACGCGCCGCCGCGCTTGGTTTCACGCGCATACAGGTCCAGATAAAACTGCCCGACCAGCGCGCCGGCTTTATCGTGTATCGAATAAAAGCGCACGGCATCGTGCCACAGCGGTGCTTCGGAAGCCGTGATGGTCAAACCGTAAAGCGTTTCGATCAGCTTGAACATGCCGGGCACCACGGTGGTTTCAGGCAGGTACTGCTTGACCTCCTGTTCCGAAAACGCATAACGCGACACGCGCAGCTTTTCCGAGGCATAGGGAATATCCCATGCGTCGAGCTGGTTCATGCCCAGTTCCGCGCGCGCGAAATCGGTAAGCTCCTTCAGGTCGCGTTCGGCGTAGGGCTTGGCGCGCGCGGCCAACTCGTTCAGAAAATCGATCACCTGCGTGGGAGACTCCGCCATTTTCGGCTCAAGCGAATACTCGGCGTAGTTGTTAAAGCCGAGCAGTTGCGCGAGTTCCTTGCGCAATTTCACGATGTCGGCGATGAGCGGCGTGTTGTCGAGCTTCGCCTCGCCAAATTCCGAGGCGCGCGTTGCTGACGCGCGATACATCAACGCGCGAAACGCGCGGTCGTCCGCGTATTGCATCACCGGCAAATACGAAGGCGCATGCAGCGTGAATTTCCAGCCGGGCTTGTTGTCTTTTTCGGCGGCTTCACGCGCGGCCTGACGCGTATCATCCGGCAACCCCGCAAGGCCCTTTTCATCCGTCACAAAATGCACAAACGCATTGGTGGCATCGAGCACGTTGTCGGAAAAACGCGACGACAATTTCGACAGCTCTTCGCAGATCGCCTTGAAGCGCGCCTTCTTGTCGGCGGGCAATTCCGCGCCGCCCAGACGAAAATCACGCAGTTCGTTTTCGACGATTTTTTGCTGCGCGCGCGATAATCCACCGAAGTCGCTGGACGATCGTAATTGTTTGTATTTATTGAATAATTTTTCATTCTGCCCCAGTTCCGTGTAGTACTCGGTGATCTTTGGCAGATTCGCGTTGTAAACCTCGCGCAGTGCCGCGCTGTTCATCACCGCGTTGAGATGTCCGACCTGACCCCACGCGCGACCGAGGCGTTCATTGGCGTTCTCCATCGGTTCGACAAACTCGCGCCAGGTCGCGGGCGTTGCATCGGCGGCGGCTTTTTCAATGACCGATTTGCATTCCGCCAGCAGCGTATCGACGGCGGGCGTGACGTGCTCGACCTTGAAGTCCGCAAAGCGCGGCAGGCCCGAAAAATCCAGTAAGGGGTTCATGACTTTAACTTTGCAAATAGCGGGACAAAAGGACGGGGAAGTCTAGCAGAACCGCCGGTGTGAACCGGCGGCTTGTGTGCGGAAACGCTACTTCAATTCGTGCGCGCGCAGTTCATACGCGATCTGTCCGCCGACCAGCGTATGCGTAACGCGGCCCTTGAGTTCCAGCCCGCTGTACGGAGTGTTCTTGCCCTGACTCAGCAGCGAAGATGGCTCGACTTTCCAGTAGCGCTCCGCGTCGAACACACACACATCCGCGTCCGCGCCCACCGCGAGGTGGCCCGCGTCGATTCCCAGGATATTCGCTGCGTGGGTGGTGATGCGCGCCAGCGCGGTCGGCAGCGCCACCTGATCTTCGTCCGCCCATTTCAGCGTGAGCGGCAGCAGCAATTCCAGTCCTGTTGCGCCGGGTTCGGATTCCGAAAACGGCAATTGCTTGGCGTCGTCGTCCACCGGGCAGTGGTCGGAACACACGGCATCGATGGTGTGATCGGCGAGCGCCTTGCGTAGCGCGTCGCGGTCGCGCTGGCTGCGAAGCGGCGGAATCAAATGGCAGTGCGCATCAAAATAACCGATGTCCATTTCAGACAAGTGCAGATGATGCACGGCGACATCGCACGTCACTGCCGCGCCGTCATGCCGCGCGCGCCGCACCATGTTGATGCCGTCGGCGCTCGATAACCGGCACAGATGCACGCGCGCGCCGGTCTCGCGCGCGAGCAGCAGAATCACTGACAAGGCGGCGGTTTCCGCGCACACCGGTATCGACGGCAGCCCCAGCCGCGTGGCCACCTGGCCATCGTGCGCCACGCCGTTACGGGCGAGCGATGCATCCTGCGGGCGCAGCCAGACAGGAATATTAAACGTGGCCGCGTACTGCATGGCGTAATACAGCACCTGGTTGTCATTGAGCGGCACGTCGGCATGCGAAAACGCCACGCAGCCCGCGTCGCGCAGTTCCGCCATCTCGGTGAGCCGCGCGCCTTTCAGCGCCTCGGTCAGCGCGCCGATCGGGTAGACGCGCGCCTTATTGAGATTACGCGCACGGTATTTGAGCATTTCCACCAGTCCCGGCTCGTCGAGCGGCGGATCGGTGTCGGGCGGGCACGCGAGACTGGTCACGCCGCCAGCGCAGGCGGCATTCATTTCCGACTCCAGCGTGGCGATGTATTCAAAGCCCGGTTCACGCAGGCGCGCCGATAAATCCACCAGTCCGGGACAGACGATTTTGCCCGACGCGTCGATGGTGCGATTGGCGGTGAAGCCGTCGGGCGCCGCGCCCACGGCGACGACTTTGCCGGCGGCGATGTACACGTCGCGCGCGGCATCGATGTTATTGCGCGGGTCGATGAGACGGCCGCCCTTGATGTGAATTTTCATTCGTGTTTCACCCGCGCCATCCGCCCGCGACAATACTCATCACTGCCATGCGGATGGCAATGCCGAAACTTACCTGCGGCAGAATCACCGACTGCTTGCCGTCGGCGACGCCGGAATCAATTTCCACGCCGCGATTCATCGGCCCCGGATGCAGCACGATGGCGTCGGGCTTGGCGAGCGCCAGCTTGTCATCGGTGATGCCGTAGTATTTGTAGAACTCTTCGCCGGAGGCCAGCAGCGCGCCCTTCATGCGTTCATTCTGCAGGCGCAGCGTGCTCACCACATCCACGTCCTTCAAGCCCTCGCGCAGATCGTGATACACCTGCACGCCGAGGCTGCGAATGTCCGAAGGGATCAGCGTGCGCGGGCTGATGACGCGGATTTCGGGGCAGCCCAGCGTGGTTAGCGCGTGTATCTGCGAGCGCGCCACGCGCGAATGCAGAATGTCACCGATGATGGCCACGCGCAGGTTGGTGAAATCCTTTTTGTAGTGGCGAATGGTGAACATGTCGAGCAAGCCCTGCGTCGGGTGCTGATGGCGCCCGTCGCCGGCGTTGATCACGTGAATGTCCGCGCCCACGTGCTTAGCGATCAGGTAGGGAGCGCCACTCGCCGCATGCCGTACCACGAACATGTCGGCCTGCATCGCCGCGAGATTGGCCACCGTGTCGAGCATGCTCTCGCCCTTGCTGGTGGACGACTGCGCGATGGCCAGATTAATCACGTCCGCCGACAGGCGCTTGGCGGCGATCTCGAACGTGGTGCGCGTGCGCGTGGAGTTCTCGAAAAAGATGTTGAACACCGACTTGCCGCGCAGCAGCGGCACTTTTTTTACCTCGCGCTGTGTCACGCCCACGAAGGACGCGGCCGCGTCGAGTATTTGCCGCAGCACGTCGGCGGGCAGGCCGTCGAGCGACAGCAGATGATGCAGTTCGCCGTTTTTGTTCAGTTGCGGATTACGCGGATCAAGCCACATGTCAGTTCTCGTGCAGCTTCAGGGATAGTTTGCCCGCGCCATCGCGGATCAATTCGACGCTTTGCGACACGGCAAGGGTAATGTCGCCGCCGAGAAAATCCGCGCGGATCGGCAGCTCGCGCCCGCCGCGGTCCACCAGCGCCGCGAGCTGTATGCTGGCCGGACGGCCATAATCGAACAGCACGTTCATCGCCGCGCGAATGGTGCGCCCGGTGTAGAGCACGTCGTCCACCAGAATCAGGCGGCGGCCTTCGACATCAAACGGAAGATCCGAGGATTTGACATTGCGATGCAGGCCGATTTTTTCGAAATCATCGCGGTAAAAAGAGACATCCAGCGTGCCGAGTGGCGCCTTGACGCCGAGCGCGGCGTGCAACCGCTCCGCGACCCACACACCGCCGGTATGAATGCCGATGATGCCCGTATCGGGCCCGGCGACGGGCTTCATTTGATCCAGCAGCCGGGAGAGCAATTGCTCGGCATCCGGCAGCGGATTCGAAGGGGGCGAAGGTGGGTTACCCGGCTTGTTGTTCATGGGCGTTTATTGGGGACGTAGCGTAACACAACGCGCCCGGCCGATTAAAGGTTTTTACGGGCCCGCCGCTGTCACGCCGAGCGCCGTTGCTCGGTCTGCGCTAGCAGCGCCACTGGCCTTCAAACCACCGGCGTCTTCACCGGCTTGCCCGCAAAGTGCAGATGCAGGTTCTCGATTTGCAGGTTGCCCATCGCGGTGCGGGTTTCGTGGGTGGCGCTGGCGACGTGGGGTGTCAGCACCACGTTGTCGAGCGCAAAAAATTCCGGCGGTACCTTGGGCTCGTGTTCGAACACATCCAGCCCCGCGCCGGCGATTCTTTTCTCCTGCAAATAACGCAGCACCACCGGCTCATCGATCACGCTGCCACGCGCGACGTTGATGAGATAGCCTTGTGGCCCCAGCGCGTCGAGCACTTGCGCATTGACCAGCTTCTCGGTGTCCGCGCCGCCGGGCGTGATGACCATCAGCACGTCCGAGTTTTCTGCCAGCGTCACGGCGTCGGGGTCGTAGGCGAACGACACGTCCTTTTGGCGGCGGTTGTGATAGCGAATCTTCATGCCGAAGGCTTGCGCGCGCTTGGCGATTTCCGCGCCGATGCGCCCTAGGCCGAGGATGCCGAGCGTCTTGCCGCCGAGCGAGGTGCCCAGCGGATAGGCGCCCTGCGATTGCCACAGGCCCGCGCGCAGATAAACGCCCGACTGCGGAATTTTGCGCAGCGTGTTCAGCACCACCGCCATCGCGCAGTCGGCGACGCATTCATTCAGTGCGCCAGCGGTGTTGGTGACGATGATGCCGCGCTGCTTCGCCGCATCCAGATCGATCTGGTCGACGCCAACCCCGAAGTTTGCGATGATTTCCAGCTTGGGCAGAGCGTCCATCAGCGCGGCATCCACGCGCGCGTGGCCCGTGCTTGCCAGCCCGCGCACGCGCGGCGCGGCTTCTTTCAGCGCCGCCGCGCGGTCCTTGGCTTCGAACAAACTGACGGCGGAAAACTCCCGCACCAGACGGTCGTACGTGCCCTTGTGGCCTTTGGCGTTAATGAGGATGTCGTGGGTCATGGCGTGTAGGTATATGTTTTTGTTGAGTATTTTCTTGATTATGAAAGGCGTTTGCGGCGCTGCTGCGCCAGCCAGGTTTCCAGAATCTCGCGCGCGGCCGCCGCATCGACGGCCGCCGCCAGTTTATCGCCGTGTACGCCCTGTGCGTGCAATTGCGACTCGGCTGCCTGCGAACTGAGGGTTTCATCCACCAGCGTCACCGGCAATGAAAACCGCCCTTCGAGTCGCTGCGCAAAGCGCCGCGCGAGACGGGCGATCTCATGCGCGCCACCGTCCGCGTGGTGCGGTTCGCCGACGATGAGTTGAACCGGCTTCCACTCGGCAATCAACGCACCGATGGCGGCAAATCGCGTGTCGTTGTCTTCGGCGTGAATGGTTTGCAGAGGATGCGAGATGCCCACCGTCAAATCCGCCACGGCAACGCCGATGCGCTTCTCGCCGAAATCGAAGGCAAGCACGGCGCCCGTTTGAGGGGGCGTGTCCATGGTTCTTGTCACCGTGATTCCGGCAATTCAAAGGATGAAGGATGAAGGATGAAGGATGAAAGCCAGCCAATCGTTTGGTTGTTTTCATCCTTCATCCCACTGTCCTCATCCTTCAGGTCAAGCATGCCCGGCCGCATCCGACAACATGGCCAAATCAATACCCAGCAGCTTCAGCCCCTCGTTATAACGTTGCGCGGCGGGTGTTTCAAACAGAATGCGCGTGTCGGCGCCGACGGTGAGCCAGGCATTGGCGGCCAGTTCATGCTCAAGCTGCCCCGGCGCCCAGCCCGCATAGCCGAGCGTCACCAGCATGGATTGCGGCCCTTCGCCGCAGGCGACCGCTTCGAGGATGTCTTTTGACGTGGTAAGGCCGATGTTTTCATTCACGACCAGCGTCGAATTCCACGAGCCGGCGGGCGAGTGCAGCACAAATCCGCGGTCGATCTGCACCGGGCCGCCGTAGTGCACCGGCACCACCTTGCACGCGGCGGCGGGCTTCTTGATTTCAATTTGCCTCAGCAGCGCATAAAGCGTCATGTCGATCGGTCGATTGACCACCACGCCCAGCGCGCCCTGTTCGTTATGCTCGCAAATATACGTCAGCGATTTCGCAAAATGCGGATCCGTCATCGCCGGCATGGCAATCAAAAAATGCCCCGTGAGATCGACGGATTGCATTAGCGGCGCCAGAACGCGGGCGTGAACACGATCAACAACGTGAACAGTTCCAGCCGCCCGAGCAGCATGGCGAAACTGCATACCCAGGTCTGAAAGTCCGTGAGCACCTCGTAGGTGGTGGCCGGCCCGACCTTGTTCAGCCCCGGTCCGGTGTTGTTGATGCAGGCGACCACGGCCGAGAAGGCGCTGACCACGTCCAGCCCGCTGGCGACCATGATCAGCGTCATCGAGACGATGCACGAGACATAGACGAACATGAAGGCCAGCACGGCGAAAAGAATTTTGTTTTCGATGACTTGTCCACCCAGTTTGGCGGGTGATACGGCGCGCGGGTGCAGCAGCTTGACGTATTCGCGGTTGACCTGGATATACAGCATTTGCGCGCGGATCATTTTGATGCCGCCGCCGGTCGAGCCCGAGCACGATACGAAGCTGCACAGGAACAGCATCCATAGCGGCGCGAACATCGGCCACAAATTGTAATCGGTGTTGGCGAAGCCGGTGGTGGTGGCGATGGACACCACGTTAAACGACGCGAAACGCAAGGCTTCCCAGAAGCCGCCATACGTGCCCATCATTTGCAGGTAAATCGCCAGGCCCGCGCAACTGGCAAGGGTGATCAACAGAAACCAGCCGGCTTCCGGATCGCGCCGGTACGGCGCCAGCGTGCGTTGGCGAAACGCCACGAAATGCGTGCCGAAGTTGATACCCGCGATCAGCATGAACAGTATGGTCACGCCCTCGATCAGCGGCGAATTCCAGTAACCGAAGCTTGCGTCATGGCTGGAAAAGCCGCCCAGACCCATGGTCGAACACATATGCATGAGCGCATCAAACCACGTCATGCCCGCAAGGTGAAACGCGATAAAGCACACCAGCGAAATCAGCGCATAAACCACCCACAACCCCTTGGCTGTCTCGGTGATGCGCGGTGTTAGTTGCGCGTCCTTCATCGGCCCCGGCGTTTCGGCCTTGAACATCTGGCGCCCGCCGATGCCGAGCAGTGGCAGGACCGCCACCGCGAGCACGATCAATCCCATGCCGCCCAGCCATACCAGCAGCCCCCGCCACATATTGAGCGAAGGCTCCAGTGAATCCAGATTCGACAGCACCGTGGCGCCGGTGGTGGTGAGACCGGAAATGGTTTCGAAGTAGGCATCGGTAAACGACAGATCGGGGATCAGCATCAGCAGCGGAATCGTGGCGAAGGCCGCGCCGCCCGTCCACGCGAGCACCACCAGCAGCATGCCGTCGCGCGGCTTGAGCTCGACCTTGACCTGGCGCGCCGTCATGAAGGCGATCATGCCCACCGCGAAATTGAACACCATTGAAATGCAGAACACGCGCAGCGCGCCATCGTTGTAGATAAGCGACACCGTGATTGGCGCCAGGTGCGACAGGCTCATTGCCATGCCGATTACCCCGAGCGGCCGCAGTACGGCGAAAAAGGCTCTCATGTCTTCTTCCGCGCGGTCAGAAAAAACGGGCTTCCACCTGGAACAACTTTTCCACGCGCGGCACCATGCGCTTGTTCACCACGAACACGATCACGTGATCGTCCGCCTCGATTACCGTATCGTGATGCGCGATGATGACCTGATCGGATTGTTCGTCGTGTTCCGTCGCGCCGGCGCGGCGCCGCACGATGGCGCCGATGGTCGTGCCCTTGGGTAGATCGATTTCTTCCACGCGCCGGCCCACCACCTGGGATGATTTTGCGTCGCCATGCGCGACCAGTTCCAGCGCCTCGGCCGCGCCGCGTCGCAACGAGTGCACGGCGGCCACGTCGCCGCGCCGCACGCGCGCGAGCAGCGTGCCGATAGTGGCTTGCGCCGGCGCAATCGCGATATCAATACGCCCTTCCTGCAACAGATTGACATACGAGGAGCGGTTAATCAGCGCAATCACCTTGCGCACGCCCATGCGCTTGGCGAGCAGCGCCGACATGATGTTGTTTTCGTCGTCGTTGGTGAGCGCGCAATAAACATCCATCTCGCCGATGTTTTCCGATTCCAGCAATTCTTCGTCGGTCACGTCGCCCTGCAGCACCAGCGTATTGCTCAGTTCCGCCGCCAGGCGCTCGGCGCCCGGCTTGCTGTATTCGATGATCTTGACTTCGCATTTGCCCTCGATCGCCTTGGCGAGGCGCCGGCCGATATTGCCGCCGCCGCCGAGCATCACGCGTTTCACCGGCTTGTCCATGCGCCGCAGTTCGCGCAGCACGCCGCGAAGATTTTCCGTGGCGGCGATCAAAAATACTTCGTCACCCGCCTCAATGACGGTGTTCCCTTCGGGCGTGATCTGCGCGTCCTGGCGAAAGATTGCGGCCACGCGCGCCTCCACGTGCGGCATGTGCGTGCGCAGATACGAAATTTCATGGCCGACCAGTGGCCCGCCGTGGAACGCGCGCACCGCCGCGAGGCTCACCTTGCCGTGGGCGAATTCCAGCACCTGCAGCGCTTCGGGAAACTCCAGCAGCTTGACGATGTAATCGGTGAGTAATTGTTCGGGGCAGATTGGCACATCGACCGCGAAATTTTCCGGTGAAAAAATTTCCGGATGCGACAGGTAGTCCGCCGAACGGATGCGTGCGATCTTGGTCGGGCAATTAAACATGGTGGCGGCGAGCTTGCATGCGACCATGTTGGTTTCGTCGCTTTGCGTCACCGCAAACAGCAGATCTGCGTCGGCCAATCCCGCTTGCTCCAGCACGGCGGGATGCGCGGCATTGCCGCACACCGTGCGCAAATCGAGTCTGTCCTGAAGCGCGCGCAAGCGGTCGGCATTGGTGTCGACGATGGTGATGTCGTTGGCTTCCGATACCAGATTTTCGGCGACCGAAGAACCGACTTGCCCCGCGCCCAGAATGACGATTTTCAACGTGCAGCCTCCCCAATAAGCCGCAATTCTAGTCTTTGCGTCGGCGCCGCGCCACGATAGCGACGTGGGCTGCGGCGCCATGACTGGCCACGGCGAGCCGCGGCCGCTGCGCGAGGCGCGTATGGCATAATCGTCGAGCGACCGTGGGGTGAAAGCATTGACCAGATTATTTTTTCCCGGAGTAATAGCCGATCACGGCGAGTGCCGCGTGGTGGCGGGTCAGGCGCATCACGTGATCCACGTGTTGCGGTTGCAGGCCGGCGCCCCCCTCATTCTGTTTGACGGGCGGGGTGTTGAATATACCTCGCTCATCAAACGCATCGACAAGAGCGGATTGACGCTCACCGTCACCGGGCGCAACGAAGTAAGCCGCGAATCGCCGCTCGAAATCGTGCTGGCGCAAGGCATCTCCAGTGGTGAGCGCATGGATTACACGGTGCAAAAATGCGTTGAACTCGGTGTGTCCGCCATTCAGCCGCTGATCACGCAGCGCAGCGTGGTGCGTCTTACCAGTGAACGGGCGGACCGCCGCGTGGCGCATTGGCAGTCGGTGACGGCGGCGGCCTGCGAGCAGTGCGGACGCAATCAACTGCCGTCGGTGCTGCCAGTACAGCCGCTAATGAAATGGCTGGGCGAACCCGTGCCGCCGGGAAGCGCGCGGTACCTGCTGTCGCCGCACGCCACCGCGACGCGCCTGCGCGATCGCGCGCGTCCCGAGGGCCGCATCACGTTGCTGGTCGGCCCCGAAGGCGGCTGGAATGCCGAAGAAACACAGGCCGCGCTCACGGCGGGATACACGCCGCTGGCGCTGGGGCCGCGCGTGTTGCGCACTGAAACTGCGGCGGTGGCCGCGTTGGCCGCGATGCAATCGCTGTGGGGCGACTGCTGATCGCCGGAATGCTTGGTTTGCACGGGAAACTCGCGTAATATGCTGTTTTTAAAAGCATAATAACCCGAGGGTTAACTTGGTCTGATGGCGCTTGCGTCCCCCGATAAGTTTGTTCAGTGGTTTCGCGCGGCGGCACCCTACATTCATGCCTTTCGTGGACGCACGTTTGTCATAGCGTTTGGCGGCGAGGCGATTTCCGAAGGCCGATTTGTCGGTATCAATCACGATCTGAATTTGCTGGCGGCGCTGGGCGTGCGGCTGGTGGTGGTGCATGGCGCGCGCGCGCAGATCGACGCCAAGCTCAAAGAACTGGGCCATCGCACGCGCTACGTGCAGGGATTGCGCGTCACTGACGACATCACGCTCGCCGTGGCCAAGGAAGCCAGCGGCCGCTTGCGCGTCGAAATCGAGGCGCTGCTGTCGATGGGCCTGCCGGGGTCGCCGATGGCCGGTGCCGATATCCGCGTATCGAGCGGCAACTTCGTGACCGCCAAACCGATCGGCATTCTCGATGGCGTGGATCTGCAACATACCGGCGAAGTGCGCAAGATCGACGTGGCAGCGATGCGCGACCGGCTGAATTTCGGCGAGCTGGTGCTGTTGTCGCCACTCGGCTATTCCGCCACCGGCGAAATTTTCAACGTGGCGCTGGAAAATGTCGCGGAAGCGGTGGCGGTGGCGCTGGGCGCGGAAAAGTTGATATTCATGATGGATCGTCCGGGCGCCACCAACGCGCGTGGCGGCTTGTTGCGCGAACTCACGCCCTTGCAGGCGCTCAAGTTGTTAACGCGCAAGGATTCCACGCTCGATGGCGATGCCAAATTTTATCTGCCGTGCGCGGTGCGCGCCTGCGAGCAGGGTGTGAAACGTGCGCATCTGATTTCACGGCATGCCGACGGCGCTTTGTTGCAGGAGCTGTTTACGCACCAGGGCGTGGGCACGATGATCGCGCCCGATCCAGTGGAGAAATTGCGCGACGCCAAAATCAACGACATCGGTGGCATTCTGCGCCTGATCGAGCCGCTGGAAGCCGACGGCACGTTGGTCAAGCGCGGCCGCGACCTGTTGGAAATGGAAGTAGGACGGTTTTCCGTGCTGGAGCACGACGGCATGATCACCGGTTGCGCCGCGCTGTATCCGTTCACCGAGGAGCGCGCCGCGGAGCTTGCGTGCCTGGTGGTGCATCCGGAATTTCGCGGCCGCGACGCGGGCGAGCGCCTGCTGGAAGGCATGGAGCAGCGCGCGCGCCGGCAGCGCCTTAAGAAGCTGTTCGTACTTACCACCCGCGCCGAGCACTGGTTTGTCGAGCACGGGTTTTCCGAAGTCAGCGTGGACGAATTGCCGGCGCAAAAGCGCGAGATGTACAACTATCAGCGGCGCTCGGTGGTGCTGATCAAACGTTTGTGAACGCCGTGACCATGGTGGTGTTTCGATGCATCTGAATTTGTCCTTGAGATCACGGCTGCTGATGGCGGGCCTGCTGGTGTTGTCCCTCGCGCTGGTGTTGTTGGTGGTGGTCGATGTGTACTTGTTCAACACCGGTCACGAGGCGCTGACCCGCGAGATTGTCATTGTCTGCGTGGTGGCGCTCGCGCTGACCGCGGCCTTTACCGTCATGTTGTATGCGTGGCTGACGCGCGGATTGCGGCGTCTCGCCGACGCCAGTGCGCGGCTGGCGGCGGGTGATCTCTCGGTGCGGCTGCCCGCGGCGCGCGACGTCGAAAACGACGAAATCGGCAAACTCGGCGCGGCGTTCAACGCCATGGCCGATGCGCTGTCCAGTCGCATCGAAGCGCTGGCGCGGGGCGAGGCCAAGTTCACCGCCATCGCCGATTACAGTTACGACTGCGAACTATGGGCCGATTCCAGCGGTAAACTGATCTGGATCAATCCGCGCGTGCAGGAAATGTTCGGCTACACGCCGGAGGAGTGCCTCGCCGCGCAGGATTTTCCGGTGCCGTTCGTCAGCGAACCCGACGTGCATCGCACGGTGCGCCAAATCCGGCTGGCGGTGCTGGGCAACACCGGCAACGATTTCGAATTTCGCGCGCGGCGCAAGGACGGCTCGACCTTCTGGGCGGCGGCCGACTGGCGTCCTATCTTCGACAACAATCAGCAGAACCTGGGCATCCGCATCAGCATTCGCGACATCACCACGCGCAAGGAAGCGGAGCAGCGTCTGGAATCCACCGTGACCGAGTTGCGAGAGGCGCAGCAGGTGCAGAAACAATACCTCGACCGCGCGCAGGACGAACACGCCCGGCTGTCGGCGCTGCTGGGCGTGATGAACATCGGCATCCTGTTTGTATCGACGGAAAATCGCGTGGTGTACTGCAACCCGGCGTTTTCGCGCATCTGGATGATTCCGGCCGGTACTCCGGTCATCGGCGCCGACCCGGTGGTGCTGCTGACCGAGTCGGGCTGCACGCTCGCGCGGCCCGCCGAACACACGCGCCATCTGCTGCAACCGCCGCAGCAGGGCGAACCGTTGACGGCGTTTGAACTGCCGATGGCCGATGGCCGGCTGGTGACGCAGCAAAGCCACGCGGTCGAGGACGCTTTCGGCAAGCCGGTGGGGCGCATGTGGATATTCGAGGATGTCACTACCGAGCGGCGCAACGCTGATCAACTGGTGTATCTCGCCGAACGCGACGCGTTGACGGGCCTCTACAACCGGCACCGCTTCAACGAAGAGATGGGACGCATGGTGGCCGACGCGCAACGCGGATCGTCGCGCGTGGCGCTGTTGTTTTTCGATCTCGATGAATTCAAATATATCAACGATACGTTCGGGCATCGCGCGGGCGACGCCACGCTGATTCGCGTGGCGAGCGAAGTCGGCGGGCAGGTGCGCCGCAATGAAATTTTTGCGCGATTGGGCGGCGACGAATTCGCGATCCTGGTGCCCGATATTTCCGATGAAATGCTCAAGATTCTGGCGGAACGCATCACACGCTCGATCGCGCAGATACGCTTCCAGTTCGAGGGCCAGAATCTGCGGCTGACATGCAGCTGCGGCATCGCGATCTATCCGGATCACGCGCGCAATACCGAAGACCTCGTGGCGCGGGCCGACGCGGCGATGTATCAGGCCAAGGAATCCGGCAAGAACGCGTGGCGCATCTACCGCGCCGAACTGGACGATTCGCAGCGCATGGTGACGCAGTTGTCGTGGAACGACCGCATTCTGCACGCGCTCGAAAACGACCTGATGGATCTGCATTTTCAGGGCATCTATTCCGCCCGGGAACGCACACTGGTGCATTTTGAAGTGCTGTTGCGCATGCGTGACAAGGATAATGACGCTAATGCCATCATGCCCGGTGAATTTATTCCGGTAGCCGAAAAATCCGGCAAGATTCTCGATATCGACCGCTGGGTGTTGCGCCGCTCGATCAAAATGCTTGCCGATGTCAGCGCCATTCCCGCGCTGGCGGTGAACGTATCGGGGCGCTCGTTGGACGACCCGACGCTGCCGCAATTCATCGCCGATGAGCTGCATCGGCAGGGCGTGCCCGCCAAGCGCCTTCTGGTCGAGCTTACGGAAACATCGGCGGTGTCCGATCTGCATGACGCCCGGCGATTCATCGAGGCCTTGCAGCACACCGGTTGCGGCGTATGCCTGGATGACTTCGGCACAGGCTTTTCGTCGTTCGCGTACCTGAAGCATCTGCACGTCGATGCGATCAAGATTGACGGCCTGTTCATCCGCAATCTTGCGAATGACCCCGACAACCAGTTGTTCGTCAAGGCGATGGTGTCGGTGGCGCGCGGTATGCACAAAACCATCATTGCCGAATGCGTTGAAGACGAAGAGACGCTGCAAATGCTGGCCGCGTTTGGCGTGGATCATGTGCAGGGGTATCACCTCGAAAAACCCCTCGCCAATCCGCCGCTGATCGAAACCGGATTGATATCGAATCTGCGTACAATGGACCTCCCATTCCGGCGGTAGGCGGGCCAGTTACGGAAAATAACCCCGTAAAATCAATGACTTGTTGTTAACTAATCCCGTAATATCAATGGCTTACGATAAGGAGTTGCCAGTGCCGAGAATGGTGAAATGTATCAAGCTGGGCCGCGAAGCCGAAGGATTGGATTTCGCGCCCTACCCTGGTGAACTGGGCAAACGAATCTTCGAAAACGTTTCGAAAGAGGCGTGGAAACAGTGGCTGGAACAGCAGAAAATGCTGGTCAATGAAAACCGTTTGAGCCTTGCCGACAAAAAGGCGCGTGATTATCTTGCGCAGCAGATGGATAAACATTTCTTTGGCGGTGGCGCCGATGCCGCGTCCGGTTACGTGCCGCCAGCGAAATAACTGCGGCGGCCGAGCGGCGTTTGGCGGGGCGTGTTCATGAGCAAGACGCGGCTCGCGCCGGCGTTGTTCCTGAACCGCGAACTCGGCCAGCTCGCGTTCAATCGCCGCGTGCTGGCGCAGGCGGAAAACCCCGCGACGCCGCTACTGGAGCGTCTGCGCTTTTTGTGCATCGTCAGCAGCAATCTCGACGAATTTTTTGAAATCCGCGTGGCGGGGCTGCACGCCGAGATCGAAGCAGGCATCACTGTCTACGGACCCGACGGCATGCCCACGCGGCAGGTGTATGAACAAGTCGCTCGCGAAGCGCACGAACTGGTGGCTGCGCAATATCGTGTGTTCAATCAGGAAATTACGCCGGCCCTCGCAAAGGAAGGCATCCGCTTTTTGCGCCGCTCGGATTTCAACGCGGCGCACGTCGCCTGGAGCCGGGACTATTTCCAGCGCGAAGTGATGCCGGTATTGACGCCCATCGGGCTGGATCCCTCGCACCCGTTTCCGCGCGTGCTCAACAAAAGCCTCAATTTCGCGATTGAACTCGAAGGCAAGGACGCCTTCGGCCGCGGCTCCGGCATCGCCATCGTGCAGGCGCCGCGCGTGTTGCCGCGCGTGATACGCGTGCCACGCGACATCGCGACCGCGGAGCATGAATTCATCCGTCTTTCCGCGATCATGCGCGCCCATGTGGCTGAATTGTTTCCCGGCATGAAAGTCATTGACAGTTTCCAGTTTCGCCTGACGCGTAACAGTGACTTGTTCGTGGACGAAGAAGAAGTGAAAGACCTGCGCGATGCGCTGCGCGGTGAACTGCCGCATCGCCAATTCGGCGATGAAGTGCGGCTCGAAATCACCGCGAACTGCTCGCCGCGGATCAGCGAATATCTGCGCGTCCAGTTCAAGCTCGACGTCGAGGACGTGTACCGTGTGGATGGCCCGGTCAACCTGGTGCGGCTGATGAGCGTGCCGGACAGCGTGGACCGCCCCGATCTGAAATTTCCGGCCATCAAGGCCGGGGTGCCGGCGCGCATCGAGCACGCCGCGAGTATGGTGGACGCCATACGCGCGGGCGATATTCTGCTGTATCACCCGTTTCAGTCGTTCCAGCCGGTCATTACGTTTTTGCGGGAAGCCGCGCGTGATCCGCGCGTCGTCGCCATCAAACAAACGGTTTACCGCACGGGCGCCGAATCGGAGTTGATGGAAATCCTCATCGCGGCGGCGAAGAGTGGCAAGGAAGTCACCGTGATACTGGAATTGATGGCGCGTTTTGACGAAGAAGCCAATATGAACTGGGCGCAACGCCTTGAAGAAGTCGGCGCGCATGTGGTGCACGGCGTGGTCGGCCATAAAACGCACGCCAAGATGCTGATGGTGGTGCGCCGCGAAGCCGCCGGCCCCGGCAACGATGCGGACGCTACGACGCGGTTACGGCGGTATGTGCATCTGTCCACCGGCAACTACCATCCGCGCACCGCGAAGCTTTACACCGATTTCGGCTTGTTCACCTGCCACGATGAAATCTGCGCCGACGTGAACGATATTTTCATGCAATTGACGGGTTTCGGCCGCGCGACGCCGTTAAGACATTTGTGGCAGGCGCCGTTCACGCTGCACCGGCAAATTTTGCGTGCCATACAGGCCGAAACGGCGCACGCCGAAGCGGGCCGCGCGGGGCGTATCATCGCCAAGATGAATGCGCTGGTGGAGCCGGAAGTCATCGGCGCGCTCTACGCGGCGTCGCGCGCCGGCGTGCAAATCGATCTCATCGTGCGCGGCGTGTGCGCGTTGCGCCCCGGCGTGGCCGGGGCCTCGGAAAATATCCGCGTGCGCTCCATCATCGGCCGGTTTCTGGAGCATTCGAGGGTGTTTTATTTTCACAACGACGGCGCCGAGAATGTCTATTTGTCGAGCGCCGACTGGATGGGGCGCAATTTTTTCGGGCGCGTCGAAATCTGTTTTCCCATACTTGCCCCGGAACTGAAGCGGCGGGTCGTTAACGAAGGACTCAAGCCCTATCTGGAGGCCAACGCCCAGGCGTGGGTCATGAACCCGAATGGCGAATACCAACCGGCGACTGCCAAGGACGACCGAACGCCCGGCGCACAGCAGAAGCTGCTGAGTGTTCTTGCACCTGCCAATGCAGCGTGATTAGATAGCCTTTCCAGCTGTGCGATCAACGTGAGAACCGGCGGGCGTTGCTGGATCGCTTCGCAACGTTATCGCATGTTTTGGTGTATTTCCGTCGCGGCTCACAACCGGGGCGGCTCTCATAAAGTGGCTCTATGTTGCCTCCCACGCCTGTCCGCAAGCGCGATCATGCCTCGTCGGCATCGCCGGATGCCATGTCCCGGCCGGTCACATGGCGGGGCGTCCTGCTATCCGAGGATGAATCGGCTGGATCCGCTTTCAGCCGCACCGGACGTTTGTTGCTAACGCAGTTTCGGGAGAATCAGCCGGGCGTAACGGCGGGAAACGACCCCGAATACCTTCATCAAATGCGCGTCACGGTGCGCAGGCTACGTGCCGTCCTGTCCTTGTATTCCCCACTGCTTGGAAAACGCGAAAGACAAGCGGCGGTTCGCGATGTGAAGTGGCTGGCCGATGCGCTGGGCCTGGCGCGCGATAGCGATGTGTTCGTGAGCGAAATCTGGCCACCATTGCGTGCGGTGCTGGGGGAAGGGCCATTGACCGACGTGTTGACTGCTGAATGGCTGATGCAACAGCACCGGAACGCACGGGTTGCCCGCCGAGCGCTTGCGTCACGACGATGCCAGCGCCTGATTGACAGATTGGGTCGTTGCTTTGCACCGCGATCGTTGCGGGCAGGAGCCGATCTTAACCATGCGGCGTCGTGGGATCAGCCCGCCCGGCGTCTTGTTCGACGCCAACTGAAACAGTACGCTGATGCATTGCGCGGCCGTGGGCGTCGGCTCGACGAACTGGATGACGACTCGTTGCATCGTCTACGCATACGAATCAAGAAGCTGCGATACGCGATAGACGCCGTAAGTACGTTATTCGATCAGGCCATGGTGACGACAATGCGGCACACACTTTCTCGTTTGCAGGATGCCCTTGGTGCGATAAACGATCTTGCCGTCGCCGAACGCAAGATCAGCGCGGTGCTGACAAACAAACGATGCATTGACATAGCGCAATTGCTAGAGCAATTTTCTGTTTGGCGCACCTTGCGCTCCATCTCGCTGAAGCGCAGACTTCAAACAGCGTGGCACGATTATCGCGAATGCCGTCACGCCAGTCCATTTGGGTGAAATCATGGATATCATACTGTGGCGCCATGCCGAAGCGGCGGACGGCTACCCTGATGCCGAACGCGAGTTGACAGGGAAGGGACATACGCAGGCCAAGCGGATGGCCGCATGGCTTAATGCGCGGTTGCCCGACGACGCGCTGATACTGGCCAGTCCGGCCCGGCGCGCGCAGCAGACGGCCGCCGCACTGGAGCGTGAGATCGTGACCCGTGCCGAACTCGATACATCTGCGGAAGTTCAACATGTTTTGAAGGTTGCACGCTGGCCGCAATCCGTGCGAACGACAGTGGTGGTTGGCCACCAGCCCACGTTGGGGCAAGTCGCGTCCATGCTGCTCATGCGCACTGCGGGTGACTTGAGCATCAGGAAGGGAATGGCGTGGTGGTTTACAGCACGTTCACGCGGTGGCCAGCGCTACGCGGTACTGCGCGCTGTCATGGCCCCGGACATGTTACGAAAGGACTGAAATGTTTGACTCGGCTAACCTTGACCATCGAATAGACAAGACTGCGTTTCAACGCGAGGAACGCAAACTGCGCGAGGCGCTGTTGCACGCGCAATATGATCTCAAGGAAAACGGCACGTTTCCCGTGGTCATCCTGATCGCAGGCGTGGAGGGCGCAGGGAAGGGAGAAACCGTCAACTTGTTGAACGAGTGGATGGATCCGCGTCACATCCAAACCCATGCGTTTCCGGAGCTGTCCGATGAAGAGCGCGACCGGCCCCTGATGTGGCGCTACTGGCGCGCGCTGCCGCCCAAGGGAACCATCGGCATTTTTTTCGGCGCGTGGCACACCGTGCCCATTGTGTTGCGGGTACAGGGCTCCATTTCCAAGCGCGAACTGGGCGATTATATCGGTGACATTCAGCGCCTCGAAAAAATGCTCACGGACGAAGGCGTGATGCTGGTGAAGTTCTGGTTTCATTTGTCAAAAGATCAGCAGAAAAAAAGACTGAAGGCGCTGGAAAAAGACCCCAAAACCGCGTGGCGCGTCACTGACATGGAGTGGAAATACTTCAAGTTATACGACGATTTCATCAAGGTTTGCGAACCGTTTCTGCGTGAAACATCGACAGGGGATGCGCCCTGGATCGTGGTGCCCGGCATGGATTCGCGCTACCGTTCGTTGACCGTCGGGCGGCATTTGCTCACGGCCATGCGAGCGCGCCTGGACGCGAAGCCCGTTAAGGCCGCGGCGCAACGCGGCCAGCCGCTGTTGCCGCCGGCCGACAATCTGAACGTGCTGCGTGCGCTCAAGCTCGACCAGGACCTGACGCGCAAGGACTACGAGCGTGAACTCGATAAATGGCAGGGCCGGCTGAATCTCTTGACGCGCGACAAGCGCTACAAACGCCTGTCCGTGATTGCTGCGTTCGAAGGCAATGATGCCGCCGGCAAGGGCGGCGCGATTCGCCGTGTGACGGGTGCGCTGGATGCCCGCCTATACCAGAACGTATCGGTTGCCGCGCCCACGCAGGAAGAGCGCGCGCAACCGTATCTGTGGCGCTTCTGGCGCCATGTGCCGCGGCGCGGGCGCGTTACCATCTTTGACCGCACCTGGTATGGCCGTGTGCTGGTGGAGCGCGTCGAAAAATTTTGCTCGGAAGCGGACTGGATGCGAGCCTATTCGGAAATCAACGACTTCGAACAGCAACTGACGGATCATAACGTGGTGCTGGTTAAATTCTGGCTCGCCATCAGCAAGGAGGAACAGTACAAACGGTTCAAGGCGCGCGAACAAGTGAGCTTCAAGCGATTCAAAATCACGGCGGAAGACTGGCGAAATCGCAAGAAGTGGGACGACTATGAAGTGGCGGTATCCGAAATGGTGGATCGCACCTCTACTGCCACGGCACCGTGGACACTGGTCGAAGCCAACAACAAGTATTACGCGCGCATCAAGGTGCTTAGGACAATGGTGGCGGCGATTGAGCAGGGCCTGAAGTGGGTTGGTGAAAAGACCGGGCAACGCTGAACATGGCAGCGCTTTGGGAATTTGACGAAGCTATTTCCCCAGCACTTGTGTACTGATGATCAGTTTCTGAATCTCGCTCGTGCCTTCATAAATCCGCAGCGGGCGTATTTCGCGATAAAGGCGTTCCACCGTGCTGCCGACGGTGACACCCAGCCCGCCGAACAATTGCACCGCCGAATCGATCACGCGCTGCGCGGCCTCGGTGGCGTGCAGTTTGGCCATTGACGCTTCGAGCGTAACGCGATCGCGCAGGGTGTCCTTGGTCCATGCCGCGCGATACACCAGCAAGGCGGATGTATCGACCTCCAACGCCATGTCGGCAATGCGCATTTGCGTTGCCTGAAACTGCGCGAGAGCCTGACCGAACACCTGCCGCGCCTTGACGTGTTGTCTTGCCTCGGCCAGCGCCCGCCGTGCAAAGCCCAGAGCAGCCGCGCCCACGGTGGAGCGCATCACGTCGAGCGTGGACATGGCAACCTTGAAACCGTCGCCGGGCTGTCCCAGCATTTGACTTGCGGGCACGCGGCAGTTGTCGAACGCGACGGTGCCGATGACATGGGGCGCAACGACCTGTATGGATTCGGGCACGGATAGCCCGGGCGTGCTGGCATCCACCACGAACGCCGATAAGCCCTTGGAACCGGATTCCCTTGGCGCTTCGCCCGTGCGCGCAAACACCACATAGGCATCCGCGGCGCCGGCGTTGGATATCCAGGTCTTGCGGCCGTTCAGAACGAAATCGCCACCATCACGCTGCGCACGGGTTCGCAACGCCGAAACATCCGAACCTGCTTCGACTTCCGACAAGCAAAATCCCGTGATGCACGAGCCATCGGCGATGCGCGGCAGATAAGCCGCTTGCTGTGTAGCGGAACCAAACAACACGATGGGCACCGCGCCCAAGCCTTGCATTGCGAAGGTGCAGTCGGCAAGGCCGGAACAGCGCGCGATCACGTCGCGGGCGATGCAAAGGCTGCGCACATCCACGCGCGCGTGCGGGCCGCCCAGCGATTGCGGCAGCAAATATCGCAGCCAACCGCCGTCGCCCAGCCGCTTTGCGATGGCACGTACGGCGGTGATCTCGTCGATGCCTTCGGCCGCCAGTGCTTCGTGATGCGTGTTTACCCACGCTTCCAGATCGGAGGCCAGCCGCCGGTGTGAGTCCTCAAAAAAGGGCCATTCGAGAAACGCGTTGTTGATGTTCATCATGGTTTTCACGTTATCACATCTCGCGCGCGCCTTGCATCACAGCAGGGCGCGCACGGGGGTAGGTTAAAATGCGTGCCGCACGCAGTGAAAATGCATCCACAAGATGAACGCATCAAAACCCAATAGAACGCATCACGGAAAATCAAACATTATGAAGCTAAATGGAAAAACGGCGGTGGTAACGGGCGGCGCATCGGGCATCGGTCTTGCCACCGCGCAAACGCTGGCCGCCGCGGGCGCGGCCGTGATTATTGGCGACATCAACACCACGGCTGGCGAGCAGGCCGCCCATCAACTCAAGGCCGCGGGGCACACGGCATCATTTGTGCCGCTGGATGTCACCAGCGATGCCGCCGTCGCGCGCTTTCGTGACGCGGCGTACGCCAGCGCCGACAACGTGGATGTACTCGTCAATGTGGCGGGCTGGAGCAAGATCGAGGCCTTCGTGAACACCACGCCCGATTTGTGGCAGAAGCTGATCGATCTGAATTACACCGGCACGCTACGCGTGGTGCATGTGTTTTTACCGAAGATGATCGCGCGCGCCGAAGGCAAAATCGTCAATGTCGCCAGCGATGCCGGACGCGCGGGCAGCGGCGGCGAAGCAGTGTACGCGGGCAGCAAGGGCGCGGTGATCGCGTTTACCAAGTCGCTTGCGCGCGAAACCGCGCGTTACAAACTCAACGTCAACTGCGTGTGTCCCGGCCCGACCGACACTCCGCTACTGGCGTCGATTCCCGACAAGCAACGCGAAGCCCTGATGCGCGCGATACCGTTCCGGCGTTTTGCGCAGCCGTCGGACGTGGCCGATGCGATTTTGTTTTTTGCCAGCGATCGCGCGTCGTATCTCACCGGGCAAGTGCTCAGTGTGAGCGGCGGGTTGACGATGCAGGATTGAGAAGGTCAAAGACATTTTTGACACGGATTTACGCAGATTTGCGCAGATAACCGTATGGGGTTTTAATCTGCGTTCATCTGCGTAAATCCGTATCTAAGCATTTGTTTTTATTTAATTTCTTGAGAATCCGATATGACCAAAGCCGCCGATTTCAAACCCAAACATTTCAAATGGGAAGTGCAGGGCAAAGTTGCCACCGTTACCTTGAACCGTCCCGAGCGCAAGAACCCGCTTACGTTTGAGTCGTATGCCGAGTTGCGCGACACCTTTCGCGCGCTCAATTACGTCGATGACGTGAAGACGGTGGTCGTCACCGGCGCCGGCGAAAACTTCTGCTCCGGCGGCGACGTGCATGAAATCATCGGCCCGCTGACCAAAATGAAAATGCCCGGTCTGCTCGAATTCACCCGCATGACCGGCGATTTGGTGAAAGCCATGCGTGCGTGTCCGCAACCGATTGTCGCCGCCATCGACGGCATTTGCGCCGGTGCCGGCGCGATGATCGCCTGCGGTTCCGACCTGCGCTACGGCACGGCGCGCAGCAAGGTGGCGTTTCTGTTCGTGCGCGTGGGCCTCGCGGGCGCCGACATGGGCGCGTGTTCGCTGCTGCCGCGCATCATTGGCCAGGGCCGCGCGTCCGATCTCTTATACACCGGGCGTTCGATGGGCGGCGAAGAAGCCGAGCGGTTTGGCTTTTACAACGCAATCCACGAGCCGGAAAAAGTGCTCGCCGCCGCGCAGGACATGGCGCGTTCACTGGCGGATGGCCCGACTTTCGCGCACGGCATGACCAAAAAACTGCTGCATCAGGAATGGAACATGGGCCTCGACGAAGCCATCGAAGCCGAAGCCGAAGGCCAGGCAATCTGCATGCAGACGCAGGATTTTCATCGCGCGTATCACGCGTTTGCGAACAAGCAAAAGCCGGTGTTCGAAGGGGATTGACTGCATAGGGCGGAAAAGCGCAGCGCCTTCCGCCCTACAATATCCTTATTTCTGCCGCTCCAAGCTCCGTATCAACTTGCCCCACCGCGCCATGTCGTTGCGGATCACGTCGCTGAATTCACGCGGCGAGTTGGCAATGGTGCTGATGCCGAGATCGACGAGATGTTTGCGGATGTCCTGCGCGGTGATGGCCGCCACCATGTCGGTATGAAGTTTGGTGACGATGGCTTGCGGCGTACCAGCGGGCGCCAGCACGCCGTACCAGGTGCTGGCTTCGAAACCCGGCACGCCGGATTCCGCCACGGTTGGGATTTCCGGTAGCGCCGGCCAGCGTTGCGGGCTGCTGATGGCGATGGCGCGTAGCCGCCCATTTTGTAGATGCGAAACCGTGGTGGACACGGCACCGAACATCAGTTGCACGTGTCCGCCGATCAGATCAATCACCGCCGGCCCGCTGCCTTTATAGGGCACGTGCGTGAGCTTCATGCCGGTGATCGATTTCAACAACTCCATCGCGAGATACGGCGACGTGCCCGCGCCACTGGACGCAAACGCCATTTCGTTTGGGCGCGATTTGGCGAGCGCTACGAGTTCCTTCAGCGTTTTTGCCGGCAGCGATGGATGTAGCAACAGCAGGTTGGGATTGCTGCCGATCAGCGATACCGGTGCGAAATCCTTCACCGGATCATAGGCGAGCTTGCGTTGAAACGGCGTGATGGTATGCGCGTTGGAAACCATCACCAGCGTGTAGCCGTCGGCAGGCGCCTTTGCGACGATTTCCGTGGCGATGGAGCCATCCGCGCCCGGCCGATTTTCCACCACCAGCGATTGCGGCCACGTGTCGGCGAGCTTGCGGCTCAACACGCGGGACAGCGTATCGGTGCCGCCGCCAGTGCCAAAGCCCACCACCAGGCGCACCGATTTGGCGGGGTAGGATTGTGCGATAACCGGTGAGCCCCATGCCCCAATCAGTAGTGTCAAAAGCGTTAAAAATTTCATCATAAAATCAACTGCGTATGTTTATTGCTGACTGAATCACCCAGAGGGTCGTCACCGCCCAAATCACGCAAACGTGTGCCGGTTGATGGATCACTGCGGTGCGTTTTCCGCGAACAGTTTTGCCAATAACCCGGTCGCGCGTTCCAGCACGGCGGTTGCCGCCTTGCTGTATTCGTTGTTTGAGGTTTCAGCACGGCGAAACGCCGTCTTGCCGGTGCCCACGAAAGCGCGCGAGAGGAATCCGCCAACGCCGGTGCCATGATCTTTCTCCGCCACTTTCAGCACGGCGAATTCAAGGTCGGTTTCAAGCGGTTTGGTGAGACGCAACCAAGCATCGTCACCTTTATACACGATGCCGGACTTGGCCTCTTCCGCGCGTACCAATCGTGTATCAAGCCGATGCACACCCATCGCCAGCGTCGTGCCCACTTCCGCCGTGCGGGCGACCAAGCCGCTGCGATTGCCGCTCGATGCCATTTGCGCGAAATCTACCACCACGGTAGTCGATAACATGAGGGGCCCGCCAGCTTTGAACGACGCCGCTGCCATGGCCCTGCCGTTGGTCTGCTCAAGCCTGGGGCCGGCGAACTCAGCGATTTGAAACCAAAGCGGCATTCCCGCCGGTGTAAAAGCGCTTCCCTTGGTGGTGTCCTCGCTTACTTCGGCAGGCGCGGGCATGGACTGAAATTCGCTGTAATCCCATTTCGCATCCGTGATGGTCACCACCTCGCGCCCGGCCGCGCGCAATTGAGCGACGAATCGCGCGTAGGCTTGATCGGTCAGTGCTTGCAGCGTCGCGGTATCCACGCCGGTCAGATTCACCTGCATCGCAGCGCTGGCGCCCGACGTATCCCGGCCAGGCATATAGCTTGCACGAACGCGCGCACGCGCGAAGGTCTCATTGACAAAAATGACTTTGAACCCAACCACCGCAACACGTTTCGCGCGCGGTAGCAAATTCACCGCCTTCTCGCCAAACGTGCCTCCCGCCTGTCCATCAAACCACTCACTGGCTTTGAGTTCCGGCAATCGCATCGCCGGGTCTGATTCCGGCACGGATGTCGCGGCAGGCGCCGCCGTGGGGACGGCGGGCGTCACTTGCGCCAATGTGGTAGGGCTAACCAGCAATGCGGCAGCGAGTGCCGTGGCGAGTGACGACAGTGCAAAGCCAAGACGTAAGTTCAAGTTTTCTCCTTTCGGTTTGGGTGAGCCGACAAAATTACTTCTATGACTTCTTGGTGCGCGCACGAAACGCGTTCAACCGATCGTTGAATTCCGGCGTATCAAACACCACCGCCATGTGCGATGAAATCATGTCCAGGTGCGCGGCCAGCGTGCCACCCGCCAGCCCGTGATACACCGCGCGTTTCATCAGCGTGATCGCTTGCGGCGGCTGCGCGGCGATGGTGCGCGCGAGCTTCATCGCCTCGGTGCGCACTTCGGCGTCCGGCAACACGCGACTGACGATGCCGATGCGTTCGGCTTCAAGCGCATCGACCACGCGGCCCGTCCACAGCAACTCCAGCGCGCGCGACACGCCCACCACGCGAGGCAGAAACCAAGTGCCGCCGTCGCCGGAAATCACGCCCATGTTGATATAGCTCTCGGCGAATGTCGATGATTGCGCGCACATCCGGATGTCGCACATCAGAGCCATGTCGAGGCCCGCACCGCGCGCCGTGCCGTTGACGGCGGCGATCACCGGAATTTCCAGGCGCTCCATGGCGAGCGGAATTTTCTGGATTTCTTTCCATAGATATTTCTTGCGCTCCACATTGTCCGCCGCTTGCATTACCGTCATGTCCGACACATCGGCGCCCGCGCAAAACGCGCGTCCCGCGCCGGTGAGCACGACCACGCGCGCGCGGCTGTCGTCGGCGATTTGGGCCAGCGCCTGCGTCCACTCGGCGATCATCTGCCGCGTAAACGCATTCAGCCGATCCGGGCGATTCAGTTCCAGCAACGCCACGCCGTCGTTATCCACCACCAGATTGATGCATTCAAAAGCCATGACTACCCTCGCTAAACGAACTATTTTTGTGCCGCAAAGATGCGCGGCAGCGACAATAACAGGCTTGCGCGGCCGCAACAAGAATGTGCCTGGACAGGAAGGGCCGGCATTCGTGGGGTGGGGGTTATCCCGCCTTCCGTGGTTTGTACCAAAGGCGGGATAACTCCCGCCCGAGTTACGTGCTTGACGCGCCCGGAATCATTATTCGACCGCGCCCGCAATCGCATCCGCCAGCGGCTGCACGTCAGACAAGCTATCGATATTCAAAATGGCATCTGCAAGTTCAGTAGCGCGCTCGTCGCTTACCTTGGCGTAGCGCAGATTCGCCTTGAACTTGGCGAGCAGCTCATTATCACTGAGCGGATTGTCAGGGTGGCCGTTGGCGCTCGTTTGCGTCACTTCGCACACGCCGAACGACCCTTTTACGCTATGGACGCGAATCGTGCAGCCGCCGATGACACACGCGGCGGCATTGGCGTCGGGAAACGGTACGGCGCTGATTTTCGCAATCCATGCGCTGAGTTTTGACGTCGGCGGAATTTCCCCGGCAAGCTGTATCGGCGTGACTTCGCCATACGCCAGCACATTCGCCACGCACCAATACACACTGAACTGCGCATTGACGCGTGTTTGCGGCACGCGCTTTTCGGCCACGTCGCGGCCGACTACATCCAGCTCCTGCGGCCCGATCAACAGTTCGACGCGGTCGATTTTGTCCACGTCGCCGCCGAACTTCGCGCGCAATTCCAGCGCCGCGCCAGTGCCGGATAGTCATGGCCGCGAAACTCGCGCGGGATCACCAGCAACTTCGCCTCCGCGATGCGCGGCATATGTGCCACCTCGCGCTCGTGGCTGATCAGCGTGGTGATGGCGCCGATGCGCGTGGCCGCAAGATGCAGCACCATGAACTCCACCCAGTTCGGCAACTGAATCGCGATTACGTCCCCCGGCGCGACTCCCTGCGCGATCAAGCCATGCTCGCAACGCTCGGTAAGCCGCGCGAGCCCGCGATATGTGGTGCAGTCAGGGCTGTCGATCGCCGCCACCTTGTCGGGCGTGGCGGCAGCCGCCTCGGACAGCAGATTGGTGATGATTCTGTCGCCCCACGCGCCTTGTCCACGGTAGCGCGTGCGTTCGTCGCCAGTGATGGTGGTATTGAAGCGGGGCACGGCGCGGTGAGCGCGGTCGAGCAGACTACTTCTAAAACTTGATCCCCTCGGTCTTGACGAGCTTCGTCAGCTTGGCGGTTTCCACGCGCAGCATTTCGGCCAATTGCTCCGGCGTGGAGACGAAAGGCTCGAGCGCCTGCTTGTCGTACATGTCGCGGAAATCGCGCGCCGATTGCATCTTGGCGATCTCGGCCGAGAGAAAATCCACCACGCTGCGGGGCGTGGTGGCCGGCGCGAACATGCCCTGCCAGCCCATCTCCGCATAACCCGGCAGCCCGGCTTCGGCGAATGTCGGCGTATGCGGCAATGAACTCAAGCGCGGCTCGCCGGTGATGGCGAGCCCGCGCAGCCGCTTCGACTGAATATGCGGCGCGGAAATGTTGGGCGAGTTGAACGACACCTGCACATGCCCGCCGATCAGCTCGGTGAGCGCCTGCGCGCCGCCCTTGTACGGGATGTTCTGCATGCGCACGCCGGCGAGCATGTTGAAGACTTCGCCCGCGAGCCGCGAGCCGGACGCCGTGCCGGAAGACGCAAAGTTGATCTGCCCCGGCCGCGGTTTGGCGAACGCGATGAATTCCTTCAGCGTTTTCGCCGGCACGGACGGGTGCGACAACATGACATAGCGCGTGCGCGCCAATGTCGCCACGGGCGCGAAATTCTTCAGCGGATCGAAGGTCAATTTCGGGTCCACGAACGGCAGAATCACGTGCGTGCCCGACTGCGCCAGCAGGGTGTAGCCGTCGGGTGCCGAACGCGCGACGAACTCGGTACCGACCATCGAATTCGCGCCGGGGCGATTTTCGATAATCACCGGCTGACCGAAATTCTCGCGCAGCTTTTCCCCCACCAGCCGCGCGATGTTGTTGGTGCTGCCGCCGGGCACCAGCGGCACGATGATGCGGATGGCTTTCGCGGGGTAGGCCTGTTGCGCCGCGGCGGGGAGTAGCGCTGCCGCCAGCATCAGTACCGCGAATGTACCGCCAATGATGTGCCTCACGCTTGCTCCCTGATAGCAGCCGATGCAAGCGCCGCACGCGCCTGCGCAACTACCGCGGGCTTATCAACCTTGCCGGTGTGGTTGATGGGCAGCGGCTCGCGCTGGATGCGCCAGCGGCTGGGCACCGCAAACGAGGCTATGCTCGCGCGCAACGCGTTCTGCAACTGCGCGACCGTGATTTCAACTGGCGTGACGACCACCGCCATCACTTCCTCGCCGAGATCCGCGTGTGGCACGCCGAACACCACCGCTTCGGCTACGCCCGGCACTGCCGCCAGCGCGCACTCCACCGCCGCGGGCGCGATGTTCTCGCCGCCGCGGATGATGATCTCTTTGCTGCGGCCCGTGATCCACAGTTGGCCGTCTTCATCGACGTGTCCCAGGTCGCCGGTGTGAATCCAGCCCTCGGCGTCGATGGGGGATTCATCCGTGCCGTAGTAGCCCGTCATCTGCGTGGGCGTGCGCACCAGCACCTCGCCGCCGGGCAGGCCCGGCCGGGGCAGGATGTTGAGTTCCACGCACGGCAGCGCGCGGCCGCATGCGCCGGGTTTTTTCGCGGTGTCCGCGCCGGAGGCCGCCGTAACCTGGCTGCCGCTCTCCGTCAAGCCGTAGCCGGTGGGGATGCGCGCGCTCACCCCCGGCAGGCCGGCGCGGATGCGCGCGAGGAGTTCAGCGTGTATCGGCGCGCCGCCCAATGTCAGTGCGGCGAGGCTCGCGAGATCGCGCCGATGCAAATCGGGATGGTCGAGCACGCGCGACACCATCGTCGGCACCGCGGGCCAGCGCACAATTTTGTGTCGCTCGATCAGCGCCAGCGCCTCGCCGGGATCGAACTTGCCCGCCGGCATCACCAACGTATTGCCGAGCACCGCCGAGCGCAGCAACATGCCCGCGCCGCCGATGTGAAAGAGCGGCCCGGTTTGCAATGCGATGTCGCCGGAGGCATCGGTCAACTGCTGCGGCAACTGGCGCGTGATGTGCAGCAGCATCTGCGCGCCCGCGATCAGCGCGCGGTGCGAGTGGATCACCGCCTTGGGCCGCCCGCCGGTGCCGGAGGTGAAAATGATGAGCGCGGGGTCTTCTTCGCTCCCGTTGTTCGTGGCGTCAATTTCCGGTACAGGCGTGGTGTCGATGCCCCACGCACCGCAGCGCCACTGCGCCGGTACCCGCGCCGCGCCGCGCGCGTCCGCGAACGTCATCGCGGGTTGCAGCCGGTTCAACGCATCGGCGAGTTCACCCTCGCTCCACCACGCGTTGGCGAGCACCGGCACGGCGCCAATCAACTGGCACGCCCAGAAATTGACGATCCATTCGGGGCTGTTCCAGCCGAGCAGAAACACGCGCTCACCGCGCATGATGCCGTTCGCACTGAGCAAACGCGCCTTGGCCGCGCTCGCATGGCGCAGCCCGTCGAAGCTCAACACACGTTCGCCTTGCACCACATGCGCGCGCGCGCCCCAGCGCGCGGATAGTGTCAAGAACTCCGTCACGCGCCGCGGCCGCTCGCTGTAAAGCCGGAACGGCACGCCGCGGATGTGCTCGACGGCAATGTCTTTGCCCCAGTGGATTGCGGCGTGCGGCACGGTGTTTATTCCGGCTTCGCGCCTGAAGCCCGCACCGCTCGGCCCCATTTCTCGATTTCACCCTTGAGAAAGGCCGTTGCCTGGTCCGGTGTATCGCCCACCATCTCAGTGCCTTCGCCCGCCATGCGCTCTCGCACGTCCTGCATGCCCGTCGCGCGCACGGCTTCGCGGTGCAGGCGATTGACAATGTCGCGCGGCGTGCTCGCCGGCACGGACACGAATATCCACGACGCACTTTCAAAGCCTTTCAGGCCCTGCTCGTTTAACGTCGCGATCTCCGGCACCACGGCCACGCGCTTTAGCGATGTAACGGCCAGCGCGCGCAGCCGCCCGTTCTTCACTTGCGGCAGCGTGGAAAGAATCGCGCCGAAATACACCTCGGTGTGTCCGCCGACCACATCGGTGATCGCGGGTGCCGCGCCCCTGTAAGGCACGTGGATCATCCTGATGCCGGTGATCGACTTGAAAAGCTCCGCGCCCAAATGCTGCGGGCTGCCGATGCCCGGCGAGCCGTGGCGCAACTCGCCCGGCCGCGCGCGCGCCAGCGCGATCAGCTCTTGCGCATTTTTGGCCGGCAGTGAGGGATGCGACACAAGGATGCCGGGTATTTTGCACAGATTGCTCACGTGTACGAAGTCGCGCACGATGTCGTAATTGAGCTTCGCAAACAACGTCACGTTGATCGCGTTGGCCACCCCCGGCGCGAACAGCGTGTAGCCATCGGGCGCGGAGCGCGCGGCCGCCTCCGCGCCGATGTTAGTGCCGCCGCCGGGGCGGTTATCCACCACCACCGGCACGTTCATGCCGTCGGCAAACTTTTGTCCCACGGCACGCACCAGAATATCGGTGCCGCCGCCGGGCGCATACGGCACGATCCAGCGCACGGCTTTCGTGGGGTACGCGGTTTGCGCGACTGCGGTGCCTATCGGTAGCATCAGCAACGAGATTAAAAATATGTTTAAAAACAATTGGTTACGTTTCATGTCCCAATGCTCCTGCTTCGCGCAGCGCCGCGATCTCGGCATCATTTAATCCGCACAATTCGGCCAGTACCGCGTTCGTGTGTTCCCCCAACGCCGGCGGCGCGGTGAGCGTGCGCAGCGGCGAGCCTTCGTAGCGCATCGGGCTGTTGGGCAGCGCGACGGGGCCGGCGTGCGTCGGATGCTCGGTGAGAAAGCCCCGCGCGCGCAAATGCGGATCGTCGAGCACTTCGAGCACATCGCGCAAGGGCGCGCACGGCACATGGCTCGCTTGACACAGCGTGGTGATCTCATCGCGCGTGCGCGTGCTCGCCCACTGCGCGATTGCCTCGGTGATCTCGTCGATGCGCGCGATGCGTGCCTTCAGTTGCCGCAGCGATGCGTCCTGCAATGCGGCGATGCCCGTTGCGCCGGTGAAATTCGCCCAATGCTCGTCGGTCGCGCACACGATCGCCACCCAGCCGTCCGCAGCCTCGAAGGTGTCAAACGGCACATACGAATCGGCGACATGGCGGTTGCCGGTGCGCCGCGGCGGCGTGTGGCTCGCATAGGCGTGGCCTGCGGCGGGCAAGAGCGGCGCGAATACGGATTCCAGCATCGATATCTCCACCGCGCGGCCGAGCCCGGTGACGCCGCGCTCGTAGAGCGCAGTGACAATCGCGCCATATAGATGTGCGCCCGACATGAAATCCGCCACCGGCACGCCGGCCTTCAGCGGACGCCCGCCGAGCTCGCCCGTGGTGCTCATCAGCCCGCTCATCGCCTGTATCGTCAAATCGAGCGCGAGCTTGTCGGCGTAAGGCCCGGTGCGGCCGAAACCGGAAGCTGAAGCATAGATAAGCCGCGGATTCTCCTTCATCAGCACATCAGCGGAAAGCCCCAGGCGCGGCATCACACTCGGCGCAAAATTTTCCACCAGCACATCGGCCTTGCGCGCGAGTTTGATCAGCACTTCGCGCCCGCGTTCGCTTTTCAGGTTCAGCACGATGCCGCGCTTGCAGCCGTTCAGCGCGCGGAACGGATAATCGCCGTCACGCCCGCGCCGGCGCGACATGTCGCCATGCGGCGCCTCGATCTTGATGACGTCGGCGCCCGCCATCGCCATCAAGAAGGTCGCATACGGGCCCTGAAACACATGGCCCAGATCGAGCACGCGCACGCCTTTCAGGGGCAGCGGGATATCCGGTGTATTCATTGCCGCGCCCTACTTCGGTATCACAGCTTTGCCTGCCCCATCGCGGTACGGCAAGGCAATCACCGCGCTGCCGGGCATCACATTCTGCTCGCGCTGATTGATTGCCCGTGTCGTCAGGTGCACCACGCGGTGGCCGTCGGCGTCGATCTCCTTCGCTTCCACGCGTCCACCCAGGCGAACCACGTCCGACAAATACACGTGCGAGCGATACTGTCCGGTCAGCGCCTTGAGAAAGCCCGTGTCGCCCATCCAGTGCGTCAGCAGGTGGATGCCCCAGCACGTGCGCTGAATGCCGACATCGTACGCGGCCTGTGCGCCTTGCAGGCGCGCGGCATAGTCGTTGTAGTGCACCGAGTAGACCGGCTCCAGCGCGTGCGTCGCTGGATCGCGATACGCCCAGCGCGGATGCTTGCGATAGCGCCGCAACGCCACGCCATGCGCCGCCACGCGCGGGATCGGCGCCGCGCCCGCGGCAATGTAGGCGATCTCGTCGGTGAGTCCCACCGGCCCCTTGGTGATGACGTCGAGCTCCTCGCCAACTTGCACATCCTCCCAATAACGCGGTATCGCGCCGCGCGGCTTCTCGGCGAGCACCTGTTCCTCGATGGCGGCGACTTCGGCATCCGTCCACGGATGCGGAATGGTGATCGGCTTCACCTTCTCGCGTGTCTTGGCGCGCTCTTGCATCTCCGTGCGCTCGAAGCGCATGCGCGAGCAGATGAAAGTGGCGACGAGCTCGCCATGCTGGTTGCGGTATTCCTGACGCACGTAATCCTTGATGCGCCGCCCGCCGAAGTTGCTCGCCATTGGCCCGTCGAAACCGTCGAAGAACACGCGGCAGGTGATCTTGTCGCCGAGGCGTATGTGATCGTGAAACGTTAGCTTCGTATCGGCGTGAAAACCGCCCAAGCCCCGCCAACCCACCTGCACCGAGGCCAGACACGCAAAAATAAAACTCGGCGGTGCAATCAACGTTCCGTGCGGCGTGGCAGCCGCATACGCGGCATTGGTGAACAGCGGATTATCGTCGCCGACGCCCTCGGTAAAGCGCAGGATCGCAAGCCTCGTGGCGTCCTCGTTGTTCACGCACGACTCGGTGCGCAACTCCGTGCCGATCAGCGCGCGCATTTCGGCCAACATTTCGTCGGTGAATTTGCCGCGCGCGAGTTCTTTGGTGATGCCGGGTTCGTCTGCCATGGGTTCGGATTTCCGTAAAATCATGAATCAAATCGGATGCTTACTGGAATAATGAACGTGTGACGCCAATCAGTTTACTGCGCCCGCAAGGGCGTCCGCCAACGGCATCACATCGCTCAAACCATCGATGCTGAGTATCGCCTCCGCCAGCTCGGAGGCCTGCTCATCGCTCGCTTTCGCATAACGCAGGTTGCCATTGAACTTCGCCAGCAGTTCGTCGTCGGTCAACGGGTTGTCGGGGTGGCCTTTGGCGCTCAGGTGTTCGACTTCGCGCGTGCCGAATGCGCCGTGCACACGGATTTTGCAGCCGCCGATTTCACGCCCCGCAGCGGCGGTATCGGCAGTGTCGGTGATTTTGGCGATCCATTGTTGCAGCGCCGGTGAAGGCGGGACTTCCTCGGCCAACTGCCGCGGTGTCACTTCGCCGTGTTCGAGCACGTTGGCGACACACCAGTAGTTGCTGAACTGCGCGTTGACGCGTGTTTGCGGCGTGCGCTTCTCGGGTGCGTCGCGGCCCACGATGTCGTGCGCCTGCGGGCCGGTGATTAACTCGATACGCTCGATCTTCGACAGATCGGCGCCGAGCTCAGTGGTCAACTTTTCGCGCAATTCAATCGCGGCGCTGATTGGCGGGTGTGTGAGGCGGCATGTCGGATACGGCTTGATCGACAGACGGTCGAATTCCCATTGCACGCCCAGCCCTTCAAGCGCGCGCGCGGCGTCGAAGCGCTCGTGCAGGTAAACGCGATTTAAGCCATCCTCGCCTGTCAGCGGATGCTGCACGCCGGGCAGCCCCTGGCTTGCCATCAACGCGGCGGTGATCGCGTTCGCCGCTGCAAAGCCCGGCTGCACGTGCTTGGTCTGCGCACCCTCGCGCGTGGATTGATGGTTGCCGCTGGCAAGGCAATAGACGATGCCCAAGGCGTTGCGTATCACCTGCGGGCGAGGGTCGATCAGGCGTGCGGCGGCGAGCGTCGCGCCGAAGTGCCCGAGCAGCGCCGTATAAATCCAGCCGCCTTCGACAAGATTAAGTTTGGTCGCAAGCCCGAGCCGGCAGGTGAGCTCGATGCCGAGCAGGATGGCCTCGCAGAATTCTTTTCCGCTCACGCCACCGCCAGCGCCACGAAGACCCGCCGCCGCGAACGCCGCCGGTATCACGGCCGACCCGGCGTGCAACACCGCCGCATCGTGCGTGTCGTCGAATTCAAGTACATGACCGTAGTAGCCGTTGCACAGCGCTGCAGTGGTCGCCGGCACGCGCGGCCCGCCGAGCACGCGCGCATCAGGCCGCCCGCCCATGTCGATCAGCACTTTGAGCCATGCCGGAATGCCCGCCGCGGCGCGCCCCGCGATGGCTGCGCCCAGATGGTCGAGCAACTCGCGCCGCACGCTCACGCGCGTGGCTTCGGGCACGGCCTCCCAGCGCAGGGATTGCGACAGCGCGATAAAGGCGTCGAGGGTTTGTTCGGGTGCTGCGGGTTTGCTTTGCGTTGTGGCCATGATGTTGTCGGTACTTTCGGGGAGCGTTATTCAGCGCGTATGTTCGCCTGCTTCGCAATTCGCGCCCACTTGATCATTTCGCTGGCAATGAGTTTGCCGAACGCCTCTGGCGGGCCGATCACGGGATCGGCTGCCTCGGTCTGCAAGCGCTTGGCCATCTCCGGCTCGCCGAGGATGGCATTGATTTCGGTATTGAGCCGCGTGACGATGGGACCGGGAATTCCCGCAGGGCCGAGAAAGCCCCACCACACCGTGCATTCGTAGCCCGGCAGGCCGCTTTCGGAAATCGTGGGGACGTCCGGTACTACCGAGACGCGCTTGAGCGAGCCGATGCCAATGGCCTTTAACTTGCCTGTGCGCAAGTGCGGCAGCGTTTGTATCAGCGTGCCGAGGAGCACCTCGACCTGACCCGACATCACGTCGATCATCGATGGCCCACCGCCCTTATAAGGGATGTGCCCGAGTTTGACCCCGGCCATCGAATTAAAAAGCTCGCCGCCAAAATGATTGAACCCGCCGATGCCCGAGGTCGCGTAGCGGATATTTCCCGGTTTCGCTTTCGCCAGCGCGATCAGGTCTTTCGCGGTTTTCGCCGGAAACGTGGGATGTGTGGCGATCACGTTTGCACCCGACGCGATCTGTGCGATGGGAATCAGCGACTTGACCGGGTCGTACGGCAGTTTGTGTATCGCCGGGTTCATGGTGTACGTAGTGGACACGACCAGCAGCGTGTGGCCGTCCGCCGGCGCGCGCGCGGCCACCTCGGTGCCGATGATCCCGTCCGCGCCGGGCCGGTTGTCCACCACCATCTGTTGCGGCAGCCGCTCGGTCATTTTTTGCGCAATGAAGCGCCCGAGGATGTCGTTGCTGCCGCTCGGCGGAAACGGCACGATCAGCCGTATCGCTTTGGTGGGAAAGCGGCTGGCGTCCTGTGCTTGCGCTACCGTCGAACCTGCGGCGGCCAGGCATAGTGCCAGCGCGCGGACGAGTAACGGGTTTTGCGGCTGCGGGTGCCGGCAGGGCCGTTGATATTGCGCGTTCATGGGTTTCCTCCGGGATATTTTTATCTTGATTTCAGTGTAGACCGTGCGTCAATGGGCTGTCAAATGATCTAGATGATTTGACAGATTCAAGCCGGCGGCGATAGCATCGGCGGCATGTCTCTCCGATCCGGCCTTAGCAGCGTATTCGATTTTTCACCCTACCTATGCGCGGGTGACGTAGTGACCTGGTTGCAGGGCACGGGCGAGCCGCTGGGCCTTACCCAGCGGCTTGTCGCGCAACGTCATGCGCTGCCGCCACTGGAATTGTTTGTGGGCATGTTGTCGAGCAAAACGTTAAAGCCCGAGCACGCCGACCGGTTTCGCTTTCGCGGCCTTAACGGCGCGGGCACCGCGCGCACGCTCACGGCTGCCAATCTGCTCAATATCGTCCCGGCGCACGTGTCTGCCGTGCCGTCTCTGGTGCGTTCGGGCGCGATACGCGTGGACGTGCTGCTGCTGCGCGTGCGGCCGCATCCGAAACCGGGGTTTTTCAGCGCGGGCGTAATGGTGGATTTTCTGCCCGCGATGGTGCAGGCGGCACGTTGCGTGATCGCCGAGGTGGATGAGCGTTTGCCCGTTACCGCGCACGATGCGCTGGTTGCGGCGGACGACATTGACGTGCTGACGGAATGCGACGCCGACGAAGTGCTGATCGCCGACCCCGATCCGACGGACACCGACATGCGTGTTGCGGCGCACGTCGCGGGGCTGATTCCCGATGGCGCGACCATTCAGCTGGGTGTCGGTGGGTTGCCGGTCGCGGTTTGTCGTGCGCTGGAACACCACAAGAATCTGGGTGTGCACAGTGGAGTCGTGTCCGACATCATTGTTGACTTGGTGGAAAAAGGCGTGGTGACGCAAGCCCGTCGCATGGTCACCGGCGGTTTATTCGGCACGCGGCGTTTGATGAATTTCGCCGACGGCAACGACCTGATTGAAATGCGCGCGTCCGAGCACACGCACAACCAGCAGGTGCTGTCGCGCGTGCCGAGTCTGTATTCGGTCAACTCCGGCGTCGAGGTGGACCTGACGGGGAACGTGAATTCCGAAATCGCGGCGGGGCGTTATCTCGGCGCGGTCGGCGGGCAGGCGGATTTTGTGCGCGGCGCGGTGGCCTCCACCGGCGGGCGCTCGATCATGGCGCTGCCGTCCACCACGCCCGATCTCAAGCACTCGCGCATCGTGGTATCGCTCGAAGGCCGGCCCGTGACCACCACGCGCGCGGATATCGATATCGTGGTCACCGAATACGGCGTTGCCGATCTGCGCGGGCGCTCATTCAGCGAACGCGCCGAACGTCTGCGCGCCATTGCGCATCCTGATTTTCGTGATCGGTTACAACTCAAATAGGGATTCAACCATGCAAACCGATTCCGGCATTCAAGTGGAAAAAAGTGCGGCGGGCATTGTCGATATACGTCTGAACCGCCCCGACCGTCTTAATGCACTCGGCGTGGACATGACCAACGCGCTGCTCGCCGCGATTACCGAGGCGGCCGCTGGTGATGCCCGCGTGATCGTGATACGCGGCACCGGGCGCGCGTTCTGCGCGGGCGCGGATCTGAAAGAGCGCCGCACCATGGATGAAGCGGCGCGCGTCAAACATAACCGCGCGATCAACGCGGCGGTGGACGCGCTGGGCGCGGCGCCCATGCCGACGCTTTGCGCGATCAATGGCCTGGCTCTCGGCGGCGGTTGCGAAATCGCGCTGGCATGTGACTTGCGCTACGCCGCCGAAGACGCGCAAATCGGCTTGACCGAAGCGCGCATCGGCGCGATCCCCGGTGCGGGCGGCACGCAGCGCATGCCGCGCGCGATTGGCGCGATGCGCGCGCTGGAACTCATCCTCACGGGCGAACCGATTACCGGCAAACGCGCCGAGGCAATCGGCCTGATCAACGACGCCGTCGCCGCCGACCAGCTCGACGCGCATGTAACGCGCATCGCCACGGTGCTGGCTTCGCGTTCGCCGTCGGGCGCGCGCACGGCCAAGCGGCTGATTTACGGCGGTCTGGCAACCACGCTTTCGGACGGATTGGCGCTGGAAGCCAGCGCGTTGCGCGAGATTCTGACTTCGGCTGATTACGCGGAAGGCCTCGCCGCGTTCGCGGAAAAACGGCCGCCGCGCTTTGGCGCAAGTGCAGGTAAGTCCCGGTGAATAAAGCAGTGAACACCCACCGCAGCAAGGCCGAGCATGTCGCTCAGCAATTGCTTGAGCGCATCATCGCCGCCAAGCTCAAGCCGGGCAGCAGCTTTGCCACGGAGGCCGAGTTGCTGCCGCAGTTCAACGTGAGCCGGCCCACATTACGCGAGAGCCTGAAGCTGCTGGAATCACAAGGCGTGCTCGAGCGCCGCCCCGGCCCCGGCGGCGGCATTATCGTGCGCGAACCCAGCATCGATTTGCTGGCGCACGGGCTGTCGGTGTTTCTGCGTCTGCATGAGGTGCCGTTCTCGACGGTGCTCCAGGCGCGCGAGGTGATCGAACCCGCGCTGGCCCAAGCGGCCGCCATCAGCGGCACCGAAGCGCACTTCGCGGAACTGGCAGCGTCGATTGCGCGCATGAAGGCGCTCGATGCGCAGCGTGATCAGGATACGTTTCTTGAAGAGAACCGCGTGTTTCACAGCATCATCGCGCGCGCGGGCGGCAACAAGGTGCTGGAAGTCTTCTGGAACACCATCAGCGTGCTCGCGGCGGGCGAGCATCACGGCATACGTTACTCCGTCGGCAATCAGACACACGTGGTAAAAGCGCATCAGCGCATACTCGATGCCTGCCGTTGCCGCGACGGCGCCGCTGCCGCCGCCGAAATGGAAACACATGTCGGCGCACTCGAAAACTTGGTGCGCCAGCGCTACCAGCATCTGTTGAAACACCCCACCAGCGTTTTCGAGCGGCCCGGGCGCTTGATCGCGTAATTCCGCCGCCGTATTCCGCCACAGCACCCAATACAACTGGAGATTTATCATGGTGAATTTTGAACTGACGCAAGAGCAACGCAGCATGGTCAACACCGTGCGCGAGTTGACGCAGGAGGTTTTTAAACCCAATGCCCTGAAATACATGGACGGCACTTACCCGTGGGACAACATGCACGAGTTGGCCAAGATTGGCGTGCTCGGCATGGCCATCCCTGAGGAGTACGGCGGGCTCGGCCTGCCGGTGCTGGACACGGCGCTGGTGATCGAAGAGATTTCCAAAGGCTGCTACGTCACGGCGATGGATCTCATGGGCGAGGTCGGCGTGCAGGTGCGGATCATCTCCACCTACGCGCCCGAAAGCATGAAGCGGCGCATACTGCCGAAGGTGTGCAGCGGCGAGTACATGCTGGCGGTGTGCATGACCGAGCCGCATGCCGGCACCGACGTCGGAAATTACCGCACCAACACGGATATCAAGGGCGACCGGGTGATTTTGAACGGCGTGAAAACGCTGATCAGCCGCGTTGATGACGCCCAGTTTTTTGTCGTGTTCACCCGCGTGAACAAGCTGCCGGGGCGCGGCGGCATCGGTTGCGTACTGATCGAAAAGGGCACGCCGGGTTTTGAATGCACCGCGCGGTATCACACCATGGGCGGCGAAAATCTCGCCGAAATCCGCTTCGACAATTGCGAACTGCCACTGGAGAATCTGATACTCAAGGAAGGCGGATTTCACAAACTCATTAACGCCTTCAACACGCAGCGTTGCCTGAATCCCAGCGTCTCGCTGGGCCTGGCGGAAGGCGCGTTCGAGGAAGCCGTGAAGTACGCGCGCGACCGCAGCGCGTTTGGCCAACCCATCGGCGAGTTTCAGGCGATCCGCCACAAGCTCGCGGAAATGTACCGCGAAATCGAGGCGAGCCGGTCGGTGCTGTATCGCGCGGCGGCCAGCGCCAACCCGTTTCCGAATCCGTATCTGGCCGCGGTCGCGAAAATCACCGTGAACGAGATGTCGCTGCGCGTCACCAGCGATGCGATTCAAATCCACGGCGGGTACGGCTTCACCGACGAATTCCCGGTGTCGCGTTTTTATCGCGGCGCGCGCTACGGCACGTTGGGCGGCGGCACCACGGAAACGCTGAAAGATCTCATCGGCAAAAAAATCATGAAGGATTTTCCGAACGACGGGTTTCTGGGCATGAATAATTTCTAGCCAGCCGACCAGAAAAAATAAATAAAAACAAGTAGTTGTGATGCTTTATTATTTGAGGCCACGGTAAAACCATGCGCTCATTTCTTTTTGTTCCGGGCGACGACGAACGCAAAATCGCCAAGGGTTTGGCAAGCGCCGCGGACGCGCTGATTCTGGATCTCGAAGACGCGGTGGCGCCGGCGCGCAAGGCCGCCGCGCGCGAGTTGTGCGCCGCCACGCTGGCCGCTGGCGCGCGCATGAAGCTCTTTGTGCGCATCAACGCGCTGGATACCGGCGCGACGCTGCTTGATCTTGCGGCCGTGGTCAAGGCGCGCCCGTTCGGTGTCATGCTGCCGAAGTGCCGCAATGGCGACGACGTGAGGCTCGTGTCGCATTATCTAGCGGCGCTCGAAGCGCGCGACGGCGTGCCGGCGGGGGAGATTCGCATCCTGCCGATCGTCACGGAAACCGGTGGTTCAATGTTCGGCTTGGGCAGTTACGACACCCCGCCGATACCGCGCCTCTACGGTATGTTGTGGGGCGGCGAAGACCTCGCGGCGGATCTGGGCGCCATCAGCAACCGCGACGATGATGGGCGTTATGCCGCGCCCTATTTGCTGGCGCGTTCGCTGTGTTTGTTCGCGTCGGCGGCATCCTCGGCGGTCGCGGTGGATGCGGTGTACACCAACTTTCGCGATGCCGCGGGCCTGCGCAAGGAATCCATCGAGGCGCTGCGCAGCGGTTTCTCGGCGAAAGCGGCGATTCATCCCGACCAGATTGCGGTGATTAACGAGGCATTTACACCGTCGGCAGCCGATGTCGAAGCGGCGCGGCGCGTGATCGCGGCGTTTGACGCCTTGCCCGGTGCCGGCGTGGTTTCAGTGGACGGCAAGATGCTCGATCGGCCACACTATCGCACCGCGCAGCGGGTGCTGGCGCGCGCGTCAACATAGACCATCAGATACGATAAATTGCCATGCGTTAAAAACCACACAGTCATGCATCGGAAACGCCTTCTCCTTCAATGCATACGTAACTTACATCTTCACGTAACGGCTTCTTCCCCCCCCCTTGCGGGGGAAGGCTGGGATGGGGGGAATGGTGGCGACGCGAAATCTTCATCCCCATCCCCACCTTCCCCCCTCAAGGGGGAAGGAGTTTCTTTGAGAGGTGTAGATACGAATGTCCTGAAGGCGAGTGAATGAACAGCTCACAAATTGCAATTAAGAGTCCCGGAGGCAGCTTGACCACAGAATCATCCCCAATGAACGCATCGCAACCGACGTACCCGTTATCGGGCATCACGGTCATCGACCTCTCCCACATCTACGCCGGCCCCTACGCCACGTTTCTGATGGCGATGGCGGGCGCCAATGTGATCAAGGTCGAACCGCTCGAAGGCGAGAACCTGCGCAGCCGCGGCGATATGGGCGGCGCTGATTTGCCGTTTGCGATGCTGAATTCCAACAAGCAATCGGTGACGCTAAATCTCAAGACCGAACAGGGAAAAACGTTGTTTCGCGAGATGGTGGCGCGCGCCGATGTGGTGGTGGAAAACTTTGCGCCCGGCGTGATGGATCGCCTCGGATTGGGCGCTGCAGAGTTGCAGAAAATCAATCCGCGTTTGATTTACGGCTCCAGCTCGGGCTACGGCAAGACCGGACCCTACCGCGACTACCCGGCGATGGATTTGGTGATGCAGGCCATGTGCGGCGTGGTCGATTCCACCGGCTATGCCGAACTGCCACCGGTGAAGGCGGGCGCGGCTGTATGCGATTTCGGCGCGGGCACGCACCTCTACGCGGCCGTCGTCACGGCACTGTATGAACGCGAGCGCACCGGCAAGGGCCGCGTGGTCGAGGTGTCGATGCAGGACGCTATCTATTCCTCGCTGGCGTCCAACTACGGCATGTTGCACGCGCGCGGCGAATCCGCCCCCGCGCGCACTGGCAACAAACACGCGGGCCTCGGCATCTCGCCGTATAACGCCTACGCCACCAAGGACGGCTTCGTGGTGTTGAACGCGCCGAACGACCACCACTTCCGTGCGGTGCTCGATGTCATCGGCCGGCCCGATCTCAAAACCGACCCGCGCTTTGTCTCGCGCGCCACACGCGTGGCCAACATGGCGGCGGTCGATGAACTGCTCGAAAGCTGGAGCAAAACCCAGATGAAGCACGATGTCGCTAAACGCATGATCGCCGCCGGCGTGCCCTGCGCGGCCGTGCGCACACTGAAGGAAGTGATGAACGACGAAAACATGCACGCGCGCGGCAGCCTCGAATGGATAGACCACCCCGTCATGGGACGTATCGTACTGCCCAACTCACCGTTGATTTTCGAGGGGACGCCACGGCGGGCGATTGAACCCAATGTGACGTTGGGCGCGAGTAATGAGACGGTGCTTGGCCAGTGGTTGGGGCACTCGGCGGAGGAAGTGGCGGGTTACAAGGCAGATGGCGTGATCTGAGCCGCGTCAGGGCAAGAGGAGACGCCGATTGATAATGCGCGCAACAATTTCGGCACCGTCATTCCGGCGTGACAAGCTGGAATCCAGCGCGTAATTCGCTCAAAGGCAATCCGCAGTTATGCGGCCGTTGGCACGAACCGCGCATCACATGAACTTGCGACGCTTGAATACAGCCACGTCTCCTGGCGAAAGATCAAAGAACTCGCCGTTGAGGCGTTTGTGTCGAAATCTGTGATGCCAATAGCTCTCGATGCCGCGCACGTCATCGGTCTTGATGATGTGAACGCGGGTGGCCTTCTCCGGCAACTGAATCTTCAGCTCACGCTCTCTCCGTTCGACATGATTGGTTCGTCCGATCTTGTGAGCTTTCCCGGAACGTATAAGGTATACAAAGCCGGGCTCCGGTTTCTCTTCTTCGGCCATCATGACCTGCCCCCTTTAGCCATAC
>DHVE01000048.1 GCA_002412495.1 Betaproteobacteria bacterium UBA5216 | reverse complement strand
CTTGCTTTCCGACTTGGGGCACATCTGCGAGCGTTCGCGGCTATCCGCCGTGATCGAGCGCGATGCATTGCCGCGTTCCGCGCTGATGCGCGCGTGCGCCGGTCATGCGCTGGTGGAACGTGCGTTGCTGTCGGGCGGCGACGATTATGAATTGTGTTTCACGGCGCCGCCGGAACGCCACGCGGCGGTGTTGCGCGCCGCCGCGCGGGCACGCGTGCCGGTCACTTGCGTTGGACGCATGGTGCGCGCGCCCGCGGGTGCGGTGGGCGTGGCGGTGATCGACGGCGACGGCTTGCCGCTGCGTGTTACGCAGCGCGGATTTGATCATTTTGGTTGAGACTTCGTTGCCGCGTGCCGGCCTGCGCTTCGTTTATGCGCATCCCGCGCATTGCATCGCCTTCGCGGGCGGTGTCGGGCTTGTACCGTTTGCGCCGGGCACGTTCGGCACCTTGCTTGCGTTTCCACTTTACATGCTGCTTGCCGCGCATACCGGCTATTTTGTACAACTAATTGTTTTTATTGTATTTTTTTTAACTGGTTCATGGGCATGTCAAGTTGCTGGACGCGCGCTGGGCGTATCGGATCACGGCGGCATGGTGTGGGACGAGACCGTGGCGTTTCTGCTGGTGTTGACGTTCACGCCAGCGGGATGGGCGTGGCAGCTTGCGGCGTTCGCGTTGTTCCGTTTTTTTGATATCGTGAAGCCGCCGCCGATACGTCATTTCGACCGCACGCTGAAAAGTGGTTTCGGTGTGATGTTTGATGATCTCCTTGCGGCTGGTTATACCTTGCTGATACTCGCGCTCGCCAAACACTGGATCGGCTGAAATCATGACTGACGAAAATCTTTATCAACTGGCCGAGCGTGTCGGCCAGGCACTCAAGGCCAAGGGCATGATGATGGCGACCGCCGAATCCTGTACCGGCGGCTGGATCGCGCAAGCCATGACGGCGGTGCCCGGCAGCTCTGAATGGTTCGAGCGCGGCTTTGTGGTGTACACCTACATTTCCAAGCGTGAAATGCTCGGCGTGAAACCGGAGACCCTCGAAGCGCATGGCGCGGTGTCGCTGGAGACCGTGCGCGAGATGACCGCCGGCGCGCTTGAGCGCAGTCACGCGCAAGTGGCCGTGTCCGTTAGCGGCACGGCGGGGCCGTCGGGCGGCACGCCGCAAAAGCCGGTGGGCACCGTGTGTTTCGGCTGGGGCGGGAAAGGCGGCCCCGTGCACGCCGCAGTGAAACATTTTGACGGCGACCGCGAAGCCGTGCGGCGCCAGGCCGTGGTGTTTGCGCTGGAGCAGGTGCTGGCGGTGGCGGGTGATGGCAGCATCCGGCGGTAGTCTCGACCGCGTTATCGTTTGATGAATGCTGGGTAACGAGAACGCGGCGGTTCGGGGTACTTGTAAGTCATGTTATGTAACATACAAATTTGCGCGGCGGAATTCATCAGGAGAACCACATGCTTTGGGCTATTTATTTGATCGACAAACCGAATTCAACGGCATTGCGCGCGGAGCATCAGGCCGAGCACGTCGCCTATCTGAAAAAAGTGGATTCGCAGTGTTTTTTCACGGGGCCGCTGCAAAGCGACGATGCAAAAGAAACCATCGGCAGCCTGTGGGTCATCAGCGCTAACAGCCGCGCGGAGGCGCAGGCGTTCGTGGATAACGAGCCGTTTCATCGCGCGGGTGTGTTTGCAAGCGAGCGTGTAACGCGGGTGCGCAAAGGGCATTTTCACCCGGAGCTGGCGGGATAGGTCTTTGAGAAGGCATGGCTTGTAACCCATGGGAGTAATTATGCGTTTGCGTGTGATCATGAAAGCCGCGTTCTTCCGCTTACCATGAGCGAATTCAGACTCATCCAGGTTGCCGATGTGCATCTTGGAGCCGGACAAAGTCATCATCTCGACAACTGGCTGAAAATACTGGACTGGATAGCCCGCGAACGCCCCGACTTGGTCGTCGCGAATGGTGATTTGGTCATGGGAGATCCGGACAATGAAGCGGATCATGCATTTGCGCGTGCGCAGATGGGACGACTTGTGGTGCCGTGCCGTTACCTGCCAGGCAACCACGACATCGGCGACAACATCATAGCGGGCAACATGCCCAAGCGCGTGGACGATACACGCCGCGCACGCTTTGTCCGGCATTTCGGTGAAGAGCGCTGGGCTTTCGCTGCCGCAGGCTGGGGATTTGTCGGTATTAACGCCCAGTTGCTGGGCAGCAATGGCCAGTCCGCCGAAGCAGAGCAATGGCAGTGGCTGGAAAAGGCACTGGCGGGATTTGCCGGGCTGCCGATCGCACTCTTCCTGCACAAGCCGCTATTTCTTGATCACCCTTCCGAGCCGGATTACGAAGACCCGACACTGCGGCAGTCATGCCTCGATTCTGGCAGCCGGGCGCAACTGATCGGGTTGTGCCAACGCGGTGGTGTACGTTTGGTCAGTGCCGGACACAAGCACCAGACAAGGTTCTTCTCACTGGATAACATTTACTATTTGTGGGGGCCTTCCACCGCCTGTGTTAATGGCCCGCCGACGGCGTTGCACTGGGGCGCGCGGGAAGTGGGTTTCATCGACTTTCGCTTCCGGCACGGCGGCACTTTCGAACATCGCGTCGTGGGCGGGGATTTTCTCTTTCGGCATGAGAGTTACATGCGTAAGTTTGCCGTGGCGAAGCCGTGATACCAACCCTGACGCACTACCGAAGTATGAAACGGGCCGAAAGGACGCGCAGACTGCGGGCAACCGAGGGCCCTGCGGTCGGGCTCGGATGTTACGCGTCCATTGGCGCGGTGCTGGTTGTCGGCGGCCTCGCGTGGTCGGTGTTCGCGCAGTCTTACCCATCCAAGCCGGTCCGCCTAATCGTCCCTTTCCCCGCGGGTGCCGCAGCCGATATCGTCGGACGTACCTATGCCACACGGTTTTCTGAATTCTGGGGCCAGCAGGTCATCGTCGACAATCGTGGCGGCGCCAATACCATCGTCGGCGCGGAGCTCGCGTCCAGGGCTGCGCCCGATGGCTATTCGCTATTCCTGACATCCGCGACCACTCAGGTGATCAACGCGTTGCTGTATCGCAAGCTGCCTTACGATCCGCGCAAGGGCTTTCAGCCCATCACCGTTGTCGCGGAGGTGCCGTTCGCCATCGTGGCCCATCCGGCGCTGCCGGCCAATTCGGTCAAGGAGTTGGTGTCCTACGCGCGTGCGCGCCCCGGGGAGCTGAGCTATGCGTCGTCAGGCACGGGCTCCGTTGGTCATTTGGCTGGTGTGCTGTTCGACTCGATGGCGGGAACAAAAATGGTGCATATCCCGTACAAAGGCGGCGGGCCGGCCACGACCGATCTTGTGGGGGGGCAGGTCATGTTGTATTTCGCGAGCATGCCGACCATAGCGGTGCATTTGCAAAACCGCCGCGTCAAGGTACTGGGCCTCGCGAAAGCCCGGCGTAATCCCCGCTGGCCGGACATCCCGACCGTAAGCGAGGCAGGTTATCCCGGCTATGAGATGAACTCATGGTATGGGCTTGCCGCGCCACCAGGAACGCCGCGGACTATCGTCGATCGCGTCCAATCAGCCGCCGCGCGCGCCAGTAACCTTCCCGAAGTCGTGGAGCGCATGACAGCAATGGGCGCCGACTTGCCGACCAGTACCCCGGAGGCATTTTCGGCGTACATTGACCGCGACTTCGAACGGATTGCAAAGGCGGTCAAGGCAGCCGGCCTTACGCTGGACTGATCAGCCCGGCCCGCACGGAATCGTCGCGGGGCCGTTCCATGGCGTAATCTTCAGCGAGTGAATCGAGCGTGGTCTCCTGGTTCAAGTGCGTGACGCGAATTTGCAGGGGCCATTTTCCTCCAGAGTGGGTGCGGCACTTTTTCCGGCAATTTCAATGCGCAGGATGACAGGGTAAGTCATGTCACCGCGCAATTACCGCTTGTGTGCAATATTGCCCAGATGTTGCAGGGATTTTTCGTTGACTTTTTCCTGCTCTACCGCGAGGTCTTTGGTGAGCGTCAGCAAGGCCTTCATGTCTTTTGAAATCTCGGCCAAGCTCGTCAACATCTGCTGTTCTTCGGCTGCGTTCATGGGATAGCTCCTGATAAAAATGGCCGGGCAGGGCGGGTTGCCCTGTCCGACCGCGCGCATGCGGTGTGCGCGTTGCGGTGAATTACCGCTGGCGACGCATTACTTATTGGCGGTTGCGCCGTCGCCGATGGAAACGCTGAAATTCGCCGTCTGCATTTTGTACGACGACGGGATGTACGCGAGTTCAAGACGGATTTCCTTCAGCTTCTTCGTTTTCAACGCTTCGGCGGGGAAATCCACTTCCACCGCTTGCGTGGCATCCTGCCCCGGATCGAGCCGGTCGGCTCCGTTGTTGAATGACGACGGAAACTTCAATACCGGTTCGGTGCGCGCCTGCTCGATCTTGATCACCTGACCCTGATCGTCGATATAGATCAGCTTGCCGCCGAGCATGCGCACGGTCTGGTCGGTGGAGCTGTTCGTCAGCTTAAGTTTGCCGGTGAGTTTCGCCTGCGTATCCACGCGCCCAGTGCCTTGTTCGACGCGCTCGGTGACTTTCATCTCCGTCACTTCACCCGTGACGATGCCGGTTTTCACCGTCACCTGATCCGGCGATACCGCATAGAACTTGTCCTCGATCACCGCTGCCGGCGTCGAGGGTTTTTGCGCGCAGCCGAAGCCTGCCGCTGCTATTACCGCCATTGCCGTTACCGCTGCCATACTGGTTGCTGTACGCATCACATTCCTCTGTAAGAACACACCACCAAAATTTACCCGCGCGCATTATTCCCCCTTGGTGAGGGAAGTTCTGTGCGCCAGCGTACGGACGGCGTATGCTGTGGTCACCATGCCCGTGCCGCTTTCCCATAAACCCGAGCAAAATCAATTGCTTGCCGCCTTGCCCGCGCCCGACTATCAGCGCCTGCTGCCGTATCTGGAAGCGGTGGATTTGCCCCTGGGCAAGGTTGTGTTTGAGTCCGGCAGCCCGTTGCGGCATTTGTATTTTCCGGGGAGCGGCATCGTCTCGTTGCTCTACGCGATGGAAAGCGGCGCCTCGACCGAGATTGCCGTCATCGGTAACGAAGGCGTGGTCGGCATCGCGCTCTTCATGGGCGGCGAAAGCACGCCCAGCCGCGCCGTGGTGCAAAGCGCCGGCCACGGCTGCCGGCTCAACGCGGCGGTGCTGAAAACCGAATTCGAACGCGGCGGGCGGTTGCAATTCTTGCTGCTGCGCTACACCCAGGCGCTGATTGCACAGATGACGCAAACGGCGGTGTGCAACCGTCACCATTCGGTGGATCAGCAGTTATGCCGCTGGCTGCTGCTGAGCCTCGACCGGCTGCCGTCCAACCAGCTCAAGATGACGCAGGAACTCATCGCCAACATGCTCGGCGTGCGCCGCGAAGGCGTCACCGAAGCGGCGGGCAAATTGCAGGAAGCCGGGCTGATCAGCTATCACCGCGGCCAAATCACCGTGCTGGATCGCCCGAAGCTGGAAAAGCGCGTTTGCGAATGTTACGCGGTGGTGAAGAAAGAAATGGATCGGCTGCTGCCGAGTACGTAAACTATATAAGTTTTTGTTTTTAAATAATAAAATATAAATTTCTTGTGGAAGACTGCGGCTGCGCTTCATCCAGATACTTGCTGAGGCGGCGAGGATTTCGACTGGGCGATGTTCAAGGTGATGCAGCGGCTGGCTTGACTGCCGCTGTATTGGCGCATTTGATCTACTTGATAGTTAATACCACTTCGCACGTCTCCGAATTTTCTGCTCAGGCTTGCTCTGCATCAAATGGCAGTGTAGCCGTTCCAGTGATAATGATTATGTATCGGAAGGGATGTGTGCTCATGCAAGTTCATATCCGTTGGGTCGCACACCGACAATAATGATTCGGAGAAGGAGATCGCCATGCTGAGAAAACTGATTCCCGCAATTCTGATTTCTGTGGCCGCCACCGCGTCGGCGCTGGCGCAGAACGTGACCTACACTAAGGACATCTTGCCGCTGTTCAAGGAGAACTGTGCAGGATGCCATGGTGATGGCTCGCCGTTGTACAAGGAATTCAAGAAACAGGAAGAGAAATTCACCAAGGAAAAACTCGGGCCGCGCATGGACTCCTATCCGTTGCTGGTCACACACATCGCCTATCCCGAAACCGGTGCGATACAGCGCCGGCTGGATGATGGCAAGGCCAGTCCAGGCAGCAAACCTGGCAACATGTACCGCTACCTCGGTGGCAATGACCAGGAGCGGCAGAAGAATCTGGCGCTGTTCAAGGCTTGGCTGGGCGAGGGCGGCTGGAATCTGAATCGCTGGGATGCGCGCGGTGATGTGCCGGCTGTCAGCAAGGAACAGCTCGACAAACTGAAGCTCGCCTATTAAGCGCGGCAGGATCAACAAAAGCGGCGCGATCACGGCGAGGCATGGGTTAATTTCTCAATTCAGGCTGCAAGTGTGTTGGCCGGGAAAACAATTCGACTCCGGTACCTTTAGCCCGTCTTTAGCCCGCGGATTTTTACTGGTAGCCATGGTTTTTCCTATTTAGATTGGAGGTCAGATGTATTCCGATCCAGCTCATCACGGAAATCACACAAGTCGGAGCCCTTCATCAGCGCCCGCCGAGCGCTAATACGGTGGTTCTCCTCGAGTACAAAGGGGCAGCGGAGCGATTTTGTCGACACGGCTGCCTCCAACAATTGACGGAACCACTTGTCGTAAGCAGGAACGCCAGCCCATCTAACAAAGGTTCGGGTTTGCCTTTGATTACGTACTAGCAGCGCGAATGTAGGAAAGTCAATGGAGGCGCCGGACCGTCACGGCCGCTGAAATAAATGTCGGCCGCCATCGATAAGTCGGGAGCGCATTGCAAAATAACCACGGCCGTCCCCGTGGTTCGATAAACTCGGCACGACTGCGGTTGGGAATGGCCTATCCGATTGCACCAGAAGTGCAATTTGCAGAATCGAATCTATCGTCCAGTGAGGTGAAATATCATAACTAATTGTTTTTAAATGAATATTTTTGCCGCAGTTACAGGCCGGCGCGATAGCTGGTTTTTTATACAGTATTATGCGATAATGCCTCCAACGACAACTCACCGGAGACGTTATCATGGACCAAAATACGCAACCTATCATCCAGGAATCCAGGAACAACAAGATGGAAGAAAATAAATCCAAGGCGCTGTCGGTGGCGCTGTCACAGATAGAAAAGCAGTTTGGCAAGGGGTCGATCATGCGTCTGGGCGAGTCCGATATCGCCAAAGACATTCAGGTCGTGTCCACCGGCTCGCTGGGGCTGGACATTGCGCTGGGCATCGGCGGCCTGCCGCGTGGGCGGGTGGTTGAAATTTACGGACCGGAGTCTTCCGGTAAAACGACCCTGACGTTGTCGGTCATCGCGCAGATGCAAAAATTGGGCGGCACGGCGGCGTTTATCGATGCGGAACACGCGCTCGATCCGCAATACGCCGCCAAGCTTGGCGTCAAGGTCGAAGACCTTTTGATTTCGCAGCCCGACAACGGCGAGCAGGCGCTGGAAATTGCCGACATGCTGGTGCGTTCTGGCTCGGTGGACGTGGTGGTGGTCGATTCAGTGGCCGCACTGGTGCCACGCGCCGAGATCGAAGGCGAAATGGGCGAGCCGCAAATGGGCTTGCAGGCGCGGCTGATGTCGCAGGCGCTGCGCAAACTCACGGCCAACATCAAGCGCTCCAACACGCTGGTGATATTCATCAACCAGATACGCATGAAAATCGGCGTCATGTTCGGCAATCCGGAAACGACGACGGGCGGCAATGCGTTGAAGTTCTACGCCTCGGTGCGTATCGACATCCGCCGTATTGGCGCGATCAAAAAGGGCGACGAAGTAATCGGCTCCGAAACGCGCGCCAAGGTGGTCAAGAACAAAGTCGCGCCGCCCTTCCGTCAGGCTGAATTCGACATTCTGTACGGTGAAGGCATCTCGCGCGAAGGCGAAATTATCGAACTCGGCGTGCTGCACAAATTCATTGAGAAATCCGGCGCGTGGTACAGCTACGGCAAGGATCGCATCGGTCAGGGCAAGGACAATACGCGCGAATATCTGCGCGAGCATCCCGCCATGGCCGAGGAAATCGAAGCCAAGATACGCGCGGAATTGGGCGTGAACGGTGCTGGAGCCAGCGTTGAATCCGCGCCCGACGAAGAAGACGAAGAGACCTAGCCCGGAATCATCGTTCGAGGACGGCGCGCGGCCGGCGCGTGAGGCTCCGGCGCAGCCGTCGCTACGCGCGCGCGCGCTGCGCCTCCTGGGGCGGCGCGAGTTTCCCCGGCAAGAGCTGGAAAAACGGCTACGCGGCTACACCGACGATCCCGCTGAACTGCAAGCGCTGCTGGACGATTTGTCCGAGCGCGGCTGGCTGTCCGATGCGCGCTACGCCGAGGCGCTGGTGCGCAAGCGCACGGGCAATTTTGCGCGGCGCTCCATCGCGCAGGAGCTCAAACGCGCGGGCGTTGACGAGGATGTTACCGCCGCCGCGCTGGCGCAAAACGCATCCAGTGGTTCGGGAGACGCGGACGATCCGGACGACGAATTCGCTGCCGCGCTGGCGCTGTGCCAGCGAAAATTCCGCCGCGCGCCCACGGATCAAAAAGAGAAAGCGCGGCAACTGCGATTTTTGCAGTCGCGCGGTTACAGCATCAGTCTTGCACTGCGTGTGTTAAAGCAAGTGGGGCAGCCCGATCCAGAATCGTGATTACCAAGAATCCGCAGGATGGGTGCAACCCATCTTGCGGTTGCGTTATTGACGCGCGACGACGCTACGTCGATCTTGATTCGGTTCTTGACTCAATTCTTGATATTCGCATCCTTGATCACCTTCGCCCACTTCGCGGTTTCATTGCGTATTTCCTGCGCGAAGGCCTGCGGCGGGTTGCCCACGGGGATGCCGCCGTCTTGAGTGATGCGCGCGATGATGTCGGGTTGATTCAGCACCGCGACGGTTTCCTTATGCAGCAGCGCGACAATGGCTGCCGGCGTGCGCGCCGGCGCGGCCAAGCCGTACCACGACAACGATTCAAAGCCGGGGAAACCCGATTCATGGAAAGTCGGCATGTCCGGCAACGCGCCGATGCGTTGCAGGCTCGCAGTGCCTAGCGCGCGCAGGCGTCCCGCCGTCAGGTGCGGCATGAACACCGCCGGATTGGCAAACAGCAAATCCGCTTCGCCGCCGAGCACGGCGATCATCGCGGGGCCTGCGCCCTTGTAGGGGATCGGCACGATGTCGATGCCGGTGTTGAGCCTGAAGAGTTCCATCGACAGCGTTCCAGCCGAACCGGTGCCCGACAGCGCCCAGCGCAGTTTGCCGGGGTTGGCCTTGGCATGGGCTACGATGTCCTGCACCTTGACGATCGGATGCGACATGCGCGTCGCCAGCATATTGGGCACGTTGGCGAATTTGGTGATGGGCGCGAAATCCTTGATCGGATCAAACGGCAGCTTTTGCAGGCTACCGGTAACCGTCATCACCGCCACGGCGGCCACCAGCAGCGTGTAGCCGTCCGGGGTCGCCTTGGCGACGATATCACCGGCGATGGCACCGCCGCCGCCGCCGCGATTGTCGTACAAAATGTGCTGCCCAATTTTGTCGGTGAGCTTGGCCGCCACCGGGCGCGCCACCATATCGGTGCCGCCGCCCGGCGCAAACGGCACCACCCAGCGGATGGGTTTACTCGGGTAACCCGCGTTCTGCGCCCAAACCTGCGGCGCGTTGGCGAGCAGGCACAGTGCCGCGATACCTAACCATTGTCCCATCCGTGCGCTCCCTAGCGTCTCGTCATGCTCAAAGCACGACTATCGCAGCGCGGCAGATTCAATGCAAGCCACAAAATGGCCTTTGCCTTTAGACAGGTTCCATACCGCTGCAAACAGAAAATTACGTTAAAATTCAGCCCTTTCCGCAGCACCCGGCTTCAAGGAACCGCAATGAAAAGCAACGAAATACGCGCGAAGTTTCTGGATTATTTTGCCGCCAAGGGCCACACCATCGTCGCGTCCGCGCCGCTGGTGCCCGGTAACGATCCCACGCTGCTGTTCACCAACTCCGGCATGGTGCAGTTCAAGGATGTGTTCCTGGGGCAGGACAAGCGCAAATACGTGCGCGCGACCACTTCGCAGCGTTGCCTGCGCGCGGGCGGCAAACACAACGATCTGGAAAACGTCGGCTATACCGCGCGCCATCACACGTTTTTCGAGATGCTCGGCAACTTCAGCTTCGGCGATTATTTCAAGAAAGACGCGATTCATTTTGCATGGGAGCTGCTTACCGGTATTTACCAGCTGCCGAAAGAAAAACTCTGGGTGACGGTGTACCAAACCGACGACGAAGCCTACGAGATTTGGTCCCAACAAATCGGCGTGCCGCTGGATCGCATCGTGCGCATCGGTGACAAACCGGGCGGCGGCTCCGATAATTTCTGGCAGATGGCCGACACCGGCCCTTGCGGTCCGTGCAGCGAGATTTTTTATGACCACGGGCCCGACGTCCCCGGCGGCCCGCCCGGATCGCCCGAGGCCGATGGCGACCGCTACATCGAAATCTGGAATCTCGTGTTCATGCAGTTCAACCGCGACGACAAGGGCGTGCTGCATCCGCTGCCCAAGCCGTCGGTGGATACCGGCATGGGGCTGGAGCGTATCGCGGCGGTCATGCAGCACGTGCATTCCAATTACGAGATCGATCTGTTTCAGGATTTGATCAAGGCCGCCGCGCGTGAAACAGGAGCAAAGGATTTAACCAACAACTCGCTCAAGGTAATTGCCGATCACATCCGCGCCACCGCGTTCATGATCGTCGATGGTGTGATTCCCGGTAACGAAGGCCGTGGCTACGTGCTCCGGCGCATCATCCGCCGCGCGATTCGCCACGGCTACCAGTTGGGACAAAAGAAACCGTTTTTTCATAACCTCGTCGCCGATCTGGTGAAGGCGATGGGCGAGGCCTATCCGGAACTCGCGGCGGTCGGCGCGCGGGTTGCCGGTGTGTTGAAGCAGGAAGAAGAACGTTTCGCCGAGACGCTCGAAAACGGCATGAAGGTGCTCGAAGGCGCGTTGACGCGCGAAGACCATATGCTCGACGGCGACACCGTGTTCCAGTTGTACGACACCTTTGGTTTTCCGGTCGATCTCACCGCCGACATCGCGCGCGAACGCAACGTGCGCGTGGATCACGCGGGCTTCGAGGCGGCGATGGAACGTCAGCGCGAACGCGCGCGTTCGGCATCGAAATTCCAGATGGGCAGCGCGGTGGAATATTCGGGTGCCAAGACCGTGTTCAAGGGGTACGACACGCTGGATGTCGCCGACGCGGAGGTCGTGGCGATTTATCGCGAAGGCACGTCGGTGCCATCCATCGCGGGCGGCGAAGCGGGCATCGTGGTGCTGGATCGCACGCCGTTTTATGCCGAGTCTGGCGGCCAGGTGGGTGATGCGGGTGAGCTGGATGCCGGCAACGGCACGTTCACGGTGACCGATACCCTGAAAATTCAGCCGGATGTATTCGGTCATCACGGCAAATTGACGGCGGGCACGCTGGCGGTGGGCGACAAGGTTGCGGCCAAGGTCGATACCGCGCGGCGCGCGCGCATCATGCGCAACCACTCGGCCACGCATTTGATGCACAAGGCGTTGCGCGAAGTGCTGGGCGCGCATGTCGCGCAAAAAGGCTCGCTGGTCGATCCGGGCAAAACGCGTTTTGACTTCTCGCACAACGAGCCGATGACCGACGAACAAATCCGCGATGTCGAAGCGCGTGTCAATGCCGAAGTGCTGGCGAACGCCGTCACCGCCGCGCGCGTGATGAAATTCGACGACGCGGTGAAAGCGGGCGCCATGGCGCTGTTCGGTGAAAAATACGGCGACGAAGTGCGCATGCTCGACATCGGCACCTCGCGCGAGTTGTGCGGCGGCACGCACGTGGCGCGCACCGGCGACATCGGCTTTTTCAAAGTGGTGGGCGAGACCGGCATCGCCGCTGGCGTGCGCCGCATCGAAGCGGTGACGGCGGAAGGCGCGCTGGCATGGGTGCAGCAACAGGAAGACGTGCTCGACAACGCAGCCGCCGCGCTGAAATCCGGCCCGCATGAAGTCGCGCAAAAGATCACGCAGATGCTCGACACCGTGCGCAATCTCGAAAAAGAACTTGCGCGGCTGAAATCCAAACTGGCGTCATCGCAAGGCGATGACCTCGCGGGTCAGGCGGTGGAAGTCAAGGGCATCAAAGTGCTGGCCGCCGCCATGGATGGCGCCGACAGCAAGGGCTTGCGCGAGTCGATGGATAAACTCAAAGACAAACTCAAGTCAGCAGCCATCGTGCTCGCGGCGGTCGAGGGCGGCAAGGTCACGCTGATCGCGGGCGTGACGGCTGATCTGACCGGCAAACTCAAAGCCGGCGAGTTGGTGAATCACGTTGCGCAACAAGTCGGCGGCAAGGGGGGCGGCCGGCCTGACATGGCGCAGGCGGGTGGCACCGATCCCTCCAAATTGCCCGAGGCGCTGGCGTCGGTCAAGGTATGGGTTGAGTCAAAAATTAGTTAATAAAAACAATATCTTAAGTAAAATACGTGACGCCACAAACCCTGCCCGCGCTGTCCCTGCTCGAAACGCGCGTGCTCGGCGTGCTGATCGAAAAACAGCACACCGTTCCCGACACCTATCCACTGTCGTTGAATGCGCTGCTGGCCGGCTGCAATCAAAAGAGCAGCCGTGATCCGGTATTGAACGCAACCGAAACGGAAGTGCAGTTGGCGCTTGATCATCTCAAGGGTTTGTCGCTTGTAATGGAGGCGAGCGGGAGCCGCGTCACGCGTTACGAGCACAGCGCCGACCGCATGTTGCGCCTGCCGTCGCAGTCGATCGCGATCCTCGCCATACTCATGCTGCGCGGGCCGCAGACGCCGGGCGAGTTGCGCATCAACTGCGAACGGCTGCACAAGTTCAGCGACCTTTCCTCGGTGGAAGCCTTCCTGCACGAGTTGCGAGACCGGCCCGCAGGCGCGATGGTGATTGAGTTGCCGCGCCGTCCGGGTTCACGCGAAAACCGCTGGGCGCATTTGTTGTCCGGCGAGCCTGCCGCCGAAGCGCTGTCGTTGGCGCCGGCGCAAACCGCCGCGGGCAGCGACATCACGACCGCCGAGCTGGCTGCCTTGAAGGCCAACGTCGCGCGGCTGGAAGATGACGTTACGCAACTCAAGGCGATCGTTGCGAAACTGTGCGCGGAGCTGGGCGTTAGCGCATCATAGCGGGCGCGCGTTTTTCCAAGCGCCAATCACAATCCGCGCATAACGCTGAAACGAAAAGTACGCCCACGCCCAGTCGATCATCACGATGATGCGATTGCGGAATCCGATCAGGAAATAAATGTGGGCAAACAACCACGTGAGCCACGCAGGGATGCCTGATAGTTGTACTTTTCCCAGCAAGGCCACGGCGGATTTTCGTCCAATGGTGGCGAGCGAGCCGTAATCGATGTAGCTGAACGCGCGGGTCGCACGACCTTCGAGGCGCGCGAGGATATTGCGTGCGGCGCACCGGCCCATTTGCTTGGCGGCGGGACTTACACCCGGCACGGGTTTTCCGTTGCAATCTATGTGCGCCAGATCGCCGATGACAAAAATCTCCGGGTGACCGGGTAGCGATAAATCCGGCTGTACCATCACGCGTCCGGCGCGGTCGAGCGCCGCACCGAGTGTTTGACCCAATGGCGACGCCGCGACGCCGGCCGCCCACATCACGGTGCGAGAAGCGATGCGCGATGTTCCCGCGGATTCGGTCAGTGTCACGCCGGCCTCATCAACGCTGGTGACGCGCGCGCCGGTGCGCACTTCGACGCCGAGTTTCTCCAGTTGTTGGCGCGCTTTTTCGGACAGGCCCGCCGGAAACACGGGTAGCACGCGTTCGCCGCCTTCAAGCAGCAACACGCGCGCGGCGCGCGAATCAAAACGGCGGAACTCGCCTTGCAGCGTGTGGCGTGAAATCTCCGCCAGCGTGCCGGCCAGTTCAACACCCGTGGCACCTGCGCCGATCACGGTAAAAGTCAGCCACGCGCGCCGGCGTTCGCCGTCGGTTTCGCGTTCGGCGTGCTCAAAGGCCAGCAGCACGCGGCGGCGTATCGCGAAGGCATCTTCCAGCGTTTTGAGGCCGGGCGCATGCGCGGCCCACGCGTCATTGCCGAAGTAGCTGTGGGTTGCACCCGCCGCGACGATCAAGTGGTCGTAGGCGATGTCGTCCGTGCCCTCCACACTGATGCAGCGCCGGTCGGGATGGATGGCGGTAACCTCGCCCATCAGCACGGTGACGTTGAGCTGCCGGCGAAAGATGTGACGTATCGGAGCGGCTATCGACGGGCCGGATAACCCAGCCGTGGCCACCTGATACAGCAGCGGCTGGAACAGATGGTGATTGCAGCGGTCGATTAACGTGATTCGCACGGGCTTGCCGGCCAGCGCCTTGGCGGCTTCCAGTCCGCCGAAGCCGCAACCGATGATGACGATATGAGGAATATTTTTATCCATCATGCAGCCAGTTTAGCGCAAATGCGATAATGGGTAATGAACCCGAATCTCGATGATCAGGATGGTTTAAGACCCGGTCTCAACGCCACGGTGGAAATCGTGGTGGGCACGCGCGACACGGCGGCGCATGTGGGCAGCGGGAAAATCGGCGTGCTCGCAACGCCGATACTGGTGACGCTGCTGGAATCGGCCGCGCTGCAGGCGGTGGAGCGCTTCATGCCGCCCGGTCAGCAGACCGTGGGCACGCGGCTTGAGTTATCGCATACGGCGGCCACGCCGGTCGGCATGCGCGTGCGCGCCCATGCCGAGCTGATCAAGATCGACGGCCGCAAGCTCACGTTCAAGCTGCATGCGGAAGATGAAATTGAAACCATCGGCGGCGGCGTGCATGAGCGCCTGATCATCAGCGTGGATCGTTTTGATCAGCGCATGCTGAAAAAAATGGCGGATCGTTCAGCGAAACCGTAGCTCATTTAGATCCCGCAGTTGCCGCAGCGCGATCTGCTTTTCAGCGGTGATCTGGTTGAGCTGGCTGCGGTAATACGACAGGCGGCTTTCGAGTTCGCTGCGCCGTGAATGCGCGCCCATGTCAGCGGGATCGCGGCGCATGTAGAGGAGTTGCGTTTCGGTATTGCGCAGCTGTCCGTGTAACTGGCTTTCGTCGCGCTCCAGCGTGCCCAGGCGCGATTGCAGACGTGATACGTCGGTTTGCCGGCTGTATTCGGTATCGCGCCGTCGCGCGTGTTCGGCTTGATCCGCTTCGCTTTTTTCGATGGCACGGCGCAGCCGTTCGGCGTGCGCGCGTTCGACGGCTGCTTCGTCTTCCGGCGTGGCGTCCTCTTGTGCGAGCGATACCGCCGCGGGCAGCAGCGCCAGACTCAGCGTAAGCAGCGCGCAAATCAGGATTGCCCTGGGTGCGGCGGCGCAGCCTCGTAAAACGAATTTGGCGTGAGCAAATTTCATGTTGCAATTTCGACGCCTCGGGACGTGGAATGGTTCAGCCTGCGGCTCACCCGGCTACGTTATTCGGTAACGTTGTGGTGCGTCGCGGGTGGGCACTTGCCTAAACAGGGAAGGCGGAGTGTAATGCCGTCAGTGGGCAGCATCAATCAAAGCCTTCTTAAAAAGATGTTTAAAAACATTGTGTTACGAGTTTTTACCCCAGGAGGATGATCATGAGACGACTGTTCTTGTTGGCGTTGACTCTGGCGCTGGTGTCGTGCGCCGGCCCATCAAGCAACAAACCGCCCGGCAGTTCGACCGCGCCGCTGTCGCGCGATCAGGAATTGGTGGAACGCGCGCTGGCGGCGTTGGGCGGCGCGGAGGCAATACGCGACTTGCGCGGCGCCTCCATCAAGGGAACGGTCAAACACTGGGAGCCGGAACAATCCCACGCGCCGGGCGGCGAGGCGCGCTTCGCGGCGGAGGCCACGTTCGACGCCACCCACGATTTCGTGAATCACGTGTCGCGCACGGATTGGGTGAAAAAATTCGCCTACCCCGCGCCACGTACCTTCACGTATACCGAGATCGTTACGCCGGATGCCGGCGCCGTGATCGGCATCGATTCCAACGGCCGCACGCGCGAGAGTCTTGCGAACAAGCCGCCAATGCACGCCATGTCGGGCTTGCGGCTCGCGACCACGCAGCGCGAATTGCACCGTGCCACGCCGGCGCTGCTGCTGGAGATGCGCAACAATCCGGGGCGTGTCAACCGTCGCGGCGCTGTCGAGATCGGCGGCGTAACGCATCCGGCGCTGTCATATAACGCGGGCGCGCACAATTTCGTTGTGCTGTTCGATCCCGCCACCGGCCTGCCGGCGCGCGTGCGTACGCTCGATTTCGACAACATCTGGGGGGATGTGGATTTTGATCTGGTGCTGTCGGAGTGGCAAACGGTGGGTGCCATGCGCATGGCCATGAGCCAGCGTTATGAATTGAATGGCCGCACGGTCGCCGACCTGCGTATCACGCAAGTCACGCCGAACCCCACGCTCAATCCCGCCGGCATGGCGGTACCCGCCAACCTGCGCGCCAGCGCGCCCAGGCCCGCCGTGGGCAATATTCCGTATCAGTGGGTGATCCGCCGGCAATTCATCGGCACCTATCTGGATTCGGATAATCCGAGTTTTGACACGCAGGTTACCCAGTCGTTGCGCATGCAGGAACTCGCGCCCGGCGTGCAGCACGTCGTCGGCGGCTCGCACAACGCGCTGGTGGTGGAGATGCGCGATCACCTGATCGTGTTCGATGCGCCGGTGAATGATTGGCAATCCAACTGGACCATCCGCACCGCACAGGCGCGTTACGGCAACAAGCCGGTGCGCTACCTGGTGCTCACGCATCATCACATGGATCACGCGGGCGGCCTGCGCGCCTATATGGCGCAGGGGGCCACGCTGGTGGTGGGGCGCGGCGCTACCGCGCATTACCGCAAAGTGCTGGCGGCCTCCGCAACGCGCAATCCGGACGTGGCGCCGCGCGACTATTCCAAAGTGAACATCATCGAAGTATCGGATCGTTATACCATGAGCGATGGCAAGCGCGAGGTATCGGCGCACCTGACGGAGAATCCGCACGTGGAGAGCATGCTGATTGGCTACGTCGCCGACGCGCGGCTCGGATTCGTTACGGACATCTGGAGCCCGGGCGCCGGGCCGCTGCCGGACAAAATCAACTCGCCGCTGGCGGCGGTGGTCAATGCCGCGCGGCGCGCGGGCATACAACCGCTGCGTTTCGCGGGGGGGCATGGCGGCACCGGCGACTACGCGCCGCTGGCGGGCCTGGCGGGGCAACGCTGATGGCGGCCCGTAAACCCGCATTGTTGTCCGCCGCGAAAATTCGCCGCATGAAGGAAGAAAAATTTGTGCACTTTCTCAACCCCGGCGCGATACGCCACACGCGTTCGCTCGGCGACGCCGCGGGGCTGCAAACGCTGGGCGTGCATCTGGTGCGCCTGAAGCAGGGCGACGACAGTACCGAGTATCACTTTCATCATCAGGATGAAGAGTGGGTGTATATCCTCTCCGGGCGCGGCGTGGCCGAGATCGGCGGCAGGACATATAAAATCGCAGGTGGTGATTTCATGGGATTCGTTGCGAACTCCGAACCGCACGCCATGCGCAATCCCTACAAGCAGGATTTTGTATACCTCGTCGGCGGCAATCGCTGGCCGATGGACGTGTGCGATTACCCGCGCATCGGCAAGCGGCGTTACCGCGAAAATGGCAACAACGTGTATCTCGATCTGGCATCGTTGACGCACGTGAAGCGGTCACGAAAGTAGCAGGCGAAAAAGAATCGGAGTGAATGATCCGATGAAAGGAACTGGAAGATGATGCGGCAAACAACGCGGCAATCGATGCGGCAAACGCTGGGCGTTTTGAGTTTTGCGATGGGATTTTCCGCGACCGCCGTGGCGCAGACACCTGCGGCAGGCGCCGGCGCGGCGTTTCCCGTCAAACCGATAGAACTCATCGTGCATACCGGACCGGGCGGCGGCTCCGATATTTTCACGCGCGTGGTGGCGGACATCATCGCCAAGGACAAGCTGTTGCCGGTAACCACCATTATTCAAAACAAGGCGGGGGGCGGCGGCGCGCTGGCGCAAAACTACGTGGTCGGCAAACGCGGCGACCCGTACACCGTGTACGCGATGGTGGCTTCGCTGATGGTGGCGATACCGATACGCAGCGGAACCGATACCGGTCTCGACAAATTCGTGCCGCTCGCGCTGATGGGCTTCGATATCAATTGCATCGCGGTGCGAGCCGATTCGCCTTACAAAACGGTAAAGGATCTGGTGGATGCCGCGCGCGCCAATCCCAAGGCAGTCACGATATCCATGGGCTCCGTGGGCAGCGCGAGCCACTATTTGCCGTTTCAACTCGAGAAAATGACCGGCGTGAAATTTAATCTGGTGTCGATGAAAAGCGGCGCGGAAGCAGTCACCACCATGCTGGGCGGGCATGTGCAGGCGACCACCGAACAGTTGGCGGAAATGACGCAGTACATCGAAGCCGGAAAAATTCGTGTGCTGGCGGTGGCCTCCGGTAAACGCCTGCCGGGTGCGCCGGATCTTCCCACGCTGAAGGAGCAAGGTTATGCGCTGCATGTGGGGGCCGGGCGCGGATTCATGGCGCCCGCGGGCGTACCGCGCGAGGCGGCGGCCACGCTGGAATCGGCGTTTGAAAAAGCCTACAAAACACCGGCTTGGCGTGACTACATGCGGCGCAATTTCTACGAAGACGTTTACATGAGCGGCGCGGAACTGGGGCGCCACATGACCGAGATCAAACCCGATATGGAACGTTTTATTCGCGAGTTGGGGTTGGCGAACAAGCCGTGAGGAGTGGCGTCATGGCAGTTGCTGCGCGACAACGGATCATATGTCCGGTTGCGGTCAAGTATAAAAGTTGCGACCCGACCTGACAGATACCGGTTTTGAAGTGATGGATTGTCAGATATAGTCGAAACTTCTGTGGGCAGATTGACGCTTCCTGCGCGCGCTGCAACTTACTCCACCTTAATCCCCGCCGCCTTCACCAGCTTGATGTTCTGCGCAATTTCGTTGCGTATGAATGCGCCGAATTCCTCCGGTGTGCTGGTCGCGGGATCGAGTCCTTGTTTCATGAACGCCGCTTTCATGTCCGGCGTATTGACGATTTTTATGATTGAGCTGTTCAGGCGCGCGATGATGTCGCGCGGCACGTTCGCTGGCGCGAGTACGCCGTACCAGCCTGAGCGGTCGTAACCCGCCACGCCGGATTCGTTGAGGGTGGGCATGTCCGGGGCCAGCGGCGTGCGTTGCGCCGTGGTGACGGCCAGCGCGCGCACGCGCTTCGCATTCAGCAGCGGCAGCGATGCCGGAATGCTGGCGAAGATCATATCCACTTCGCCGCTCGCCACGGCGGTGACACCCTCGGAAATGCCTTTGTACGGCACATGCACCACTTCCACTTTGGCCAGTGAATTGAATAATTCGGCCGCCATGTGCGCCGAACTGCCGATGCCGGAGGTGGCGTAATTGAGTTTGCCCGGACTCTTGCGCGCGAGCGCGACGAATTCCTTCGCGCTGCGCGCGGGCACTGACGGATGCACCACCACGAACCACGGGCCATAGACCACGCGCGACACGGGTGTGAAGTCGCGTTCCAGATCGTACGGCAACTTGCGGCGCACCGCCGGCTGCACGGCATCCGCGGCGGGCATCAACAGCAGGGTGTAACCATCCGGCGCGGATTTGGCGGCGGCGTCGGTGCCCAGCATGCCGCCGGAACCGCCGCGGTTTTCAATGAAGAACTGCTGGCCCAGCAATTCGGACAGTTTCGGCGCGAGCATGCGCGCGGTGATATCTGCGGCGCCGCCCGCCGCGAAACCCACCATGAACTTGACGGGCTTGGCGGGATAGGCCTGTCCTGCGCTTGTCGATGCAGGCTGCGCGCAGAGCGACGCGCCGTAAAGCGCGGCGGCGGCGAACGCGAGCGATTTGAAAATTGAGCGCATTTTTTTCCTCATTCGCCCCGAATGCCCGCGCTCTTGATGACACGTCCCCACTTGACGATTTCCTCTGCAATGGTTTTGCCGAGCGCGGCCGCGGTGCTGCCCACGGGTTCGGCGCCGAGCGCGGCGAAGCGTTCCACCAGGTCGGGCGCGCGCAGTGCGTCGTTGGTGGCCTTGTTGAGTTTTTCCACCAGCGTGGCGTGTGCGCCTGCCGGCAGCAGCAGGCCGTACCACAGGCTGCTGTCGTAGCCCGGCACGCCGGCTTCGGCGGCGGTCGGCACATCGGGCGCTGCGGGCGAGCGCTTGACGGTCGAGACCGCGAGCGCGCGCAGCTTGCCGGATTTGGCGTGCGGCAGCGAGGTTGGCAGCGGATCAAAAATCATTTGCACTTGCCCGGCCAGCAGCGCCGGCATCGATTGTCCGCTGCCTTTGAACGGCACGTGAACGAGATTGATGCCGGTCATGTGTTTGAGCAATTCAATCGCAAGGTGACTGGAACTGCCGGACCCGGACGACGAATAGTTGAGTTCACCGGGCCGCGCCTTCGCCAGCGCAATCAGTTCCTTCAGAGTGCTGGCCTTCACGGAAGGGTGCACCACCAGCAATTGCGGCATCGACACGATTTGCGACACTGGCGTGAAATCCTTTACCGGATCGTAGCCGAGGTTGCTCATGATCGCGGGATTGATCGCAAGAATGCTGGTGGCGCCCGCGAGCAGTGTGTAACCATCGGGCGCGGATGCCGCGACGATGCGCGCGGCAATCGCACCGCTCGCACCCGCGCGATTATCGGTGACCACCGGCTGGCCGAACGTCTCGGCGAGCTTTTGTCCGATGATGCGCGTGGTGATGTCGGACGCGCCGCCGGGTGAAAAGCCCACGAGGATGCGCAGGGGTTTGTGGGGGTAGGGTTGTGCGATGGCGCCTTCTGACAGCATCAAGGCGCCGAGCACCCCGACAAAAATAGCAGCTCTCATACGTGTCCTGTGGGTATGGGAATCGAACTTTGCCACGTTTTGCGTGGCTTGTGCGCGGCATGTTACGACGGATTACACTTGCCGCTTTCGTTGCTCCCGCGAGGCCGGGAACCCAGATGTTGAGGCAGGCGGCGCGCCGGTTATGGGTTTCTGCCTGCGCGGGAACGACAGAAGAAATTTTTGTGCTGTGAAATAGCGTGGTGAAAATGCAGATAAAACCCCACATTGCCATTGTCGGCGCGGGTGCAGTCGGCGGTTATGCCGGCGGCCGTCTCGCACTCGCGGGCGAAAACGTAACGCTCATCGACGCCTGGTCGCAACACGTCGATGCGATGCGTGCACACGGTTTGCACCTGAGCGGCACGCAGGGTGAACACACGGTACCGGTGCAGGCGTTGCATTTGGGCGATGTGCAGCAGTTGGCGCATCGGCCCGTTGATATTGCGCTGATCTGCACCAAATCCTATGACACGGCATGGGCGGTTGCGCTGATCGCCTCGTATTTGGGCGACACGGGCTATGTGGTGTCGATGCAAAACGGCATGAACGAAGAACGCATCGCGGGCCTCGTCGGCTGGGATAAAACCGTTGGTTGTATCGTCAGCAGCATCAGCGTAAACATGGCGGCGCCGGGGCATATCTCGCGCACGCAGCAGCCGGGCGGCGGCGGGCATGCGGTGTTTCGCTTGGGGGAAGTGCATGGCCGCGCGACACAGCGCGCCGTGGATCTGGCGCGACGCTTGTGCGCCGTGGATGATGCAGACGTGACGCCGAATCTGTGGGGCGAGCGCTGGACCAAACTCGCCACCAATGCGATCACGCATGGATTGCTGGGCGCTACGGGTCTCGACAACCGGGCGGTGTTGATTGAGCGCGGCAAGGTGCATCGCATTGGCGTGCGGCTGGCGGCGGAAGCCGTTGCGGTGGGGCGCGCGCTGGGTTACGACATCGGCACGATATTGGGTATCGAGCCTGATGACTGGGCGGCGGCTGACGCGGGTGATTCAAACGCAAGAAAACGTGTCGAGGACGGGCTTGTCGCCTGGATGAACACGCTGACCGCGCCGTCGCGCTCGTCGGTGGGGCGCGATATTGTCAGCGGACGGCGCTCGGAGATTGATTACACCAACGGTCTAGTTGCGGATAAAGGCGTTGAAGTAGGCGTGCCCGCGCCCACGCATGCAGCAGTGACCGCGTTGGTGCGGCGGATTGATCGCGGTGAACTCAAGCCCGATGTATCGCATATCGACTCCATTTCGAATTGAATGTATCGTAACATATTGTTTTTGAATGAAAAAATTAACCATCGCTGCTGCCGCTGACTTGGCCGGTGTGTGGTGTATGCTGCGGTCGGGCGGAAACTACAACAACGGAAAAGGGGAATGACCATGTCTTTATATCAACGCGCGCTCGCGTTCGGGTTGCTGTTCGGGATCGCGTTTACCGCGACCAGCGCGGATTTCAAACAGGAAAACAAGCCCGAGAATCTCAAGGCGCTGTTCGAGCTGGTGCACCAGACTGTGCATGTCAAAAAAGACAACAAGGGCGCGACCGCCCTGTTTGCCGCGATGATTCCCAACGAAGCGCGCGCCAAGGCTGCGTTCAGCGACAAGATCGCGCCGGACGTGCGCAGCGCCATTCTCGATATGCACAAGAAATTGAATTTCAAGGAAGACAGCGCGGCGAAAGTCGCGCGCCCGACGCAAACGGTGGTGCAGGTGCATGGCGCAAAGACCGAGGACATTATCGCCTACCGCGACGGCAGCGTGGCCTACAAGGAATTCCCCGGCGGCGCCAAGCGCGTGGCAGCCATGGCGCTCAAGCCGGGCATGACGTTTTATGAGGTCGAATACCTCGAACCCGGCAAATCAGCAGGCATGAAATACCACTTGCTCTACTGGGACGGCAAGCAGTGGTCCATGATGGGGCCGGCGTGGCGCGTGCTTAAGGAAGACGGCAAGAAGTAGCCTTCTGTGGAAGGTGGAATTTGCCCAGATGGATGGTGTTCGGTGGTTTCCAGTCGCAAGCACTTACTGCGGCGTGAAGCGGCAGCGCGTCATTATGGTTGAGCGCTAGCGACTCTAATCGCTAAGGGGTGTCCGGCCGAGCAAGCCGGCAACTTTCCGCAATTGTGGCGGTACATCAACTGCGGGCAAAGAAGCATACCGCGCTTTCAGCGGGCTTCTGAATGCAGATTACAAAAGAGGCGCGAGGTGTATTGGCTAAAATTTGTCTATGTAACGTGAAAAATTGGAGGAAGTAATGGCAAAGCCGCGCGCGGGAATCTCGAACCCAACTAACTTGTTTGACTATTTTGGCACTACGCACGAGATATTCCGACAGCAGTGGGAAAAGTTGACGCCATCTATACCGCATGCAGGCGAGCGGGGGCGAAATGATGAAGAACGAGTAAAACAACTTCTCACAAAACTGCTTCCCAAAAAGTTTTCTTTAGGGACCGGCTTCATTGCTTCATCTGAGTTTGCCGGGAAAATTAGCCCGCAGACGGACATCATAATTTATGATGAAATTCAAAATGCCCCCCTATTTAGTGAACTCTCGTCTTTGGTCTTACCGGCCGAAGCTGTGTACGCAACTATGGAGGTTAAGACCTATCTCCGAAACATTGAAATTCAAGATGCTACTTTGAATTTGGCAACTACCAGAAGGCTAGCGACTCGGCGCTTTTATGTTAAGTATGGAGCGGAGCATGGGCAGGGCACGAGACACATCATGCAAACAAAGATTGCACCAAGGTCGTATCTCATAGCATACGATGCAATGGTCAAAAAACCGGAGAGCCTTGCAAATAAGCTAACCGCCGCCGTGTCACGCAACAGAGCACATTTACATGGTGTTTTTGTAATCAAGCAAGGGTGGTATTTTCAGCAAAAATTTAACAGTACAGACTTTATGGTACGCACTGATAACTCCCTTTTCTGGTTTATAGCGCAATTGCGAGAGCAGATCCAGCCTACCGTAATGGAACCAATGGCAATTGATCCGTATATGCCCGATCCGACAATGCGGGCCAAGTTCGATGCGGCTATCTCCAAAGCAACGATAGCTTGAGGAATATGCCGCGATCCCACGTCCTATTCTCGCTTGCATCCCTACTACGGTAGGAATGGGGTAGCCGTGTGGTGCCCGCTATGGGGTTTATTACCGGGGAAAAGTTCTTAAAAATCCATGAGGTGAGAGCCAAGTCCGCAGAAGCTGCCGTTCGTTGGAAAGCGCGGCGCTGATAGTCTCTCAGTGGCCAGGTGCCTCGTTTATTGAAAGTTCACCAAGTCCGTGCGGCTCAGCGTTACGGCTTTGGGTTTCAAGGGTTCGTTCGCCAGATTCGCATTGCCGGAATTCAGGACATTATAAAAACCGATGGTCGTCTCGTAGCTGCTGCCGGCCGAGGTGGTATCCATCGGGATGACGACGGTGTAATCGCGCGCCATTGCGCCGACCGAGGTGTAGGTCACCGAACCGCTGATCTTCCAGCCGACTATGATGAGCGTTTTGATGCCCTTGGCTTTCAGTATCTTGTCGAGATCGGTGTTGTAGAACCGGTCCTGAGCGAAGTTGTTGATCTTGATGTCGCCCGCAGTCGGCGCGACTTCTTTCAGCCAGTGGGTCATGTTGCGCTCGCGCGTGCCGTACGCGACGACGAGCCCGGCTTTGCGCACCCGCTCCAGAAACGGGATCATGGCCGGCAGCATCTGGCCCTTGCACGTCGGCTGTGCGGCACAGATGTCTTCAACGTAATCGAGCACGATTAGCGCCGTGGTCTTGGGATCCAGCGTGACGCGGGCCGGGTCGGGCGTCGCCGGCATTTGCAGGGTCATCATCGGTTTGCCGCCTTGTGTGGCCGGCTGTGCCTGTGCCCATCCACAGACGAGCGCGAAGGCAACGCCGTTGGTAACGAGGGCTGCGCGAGAAAGCGTCATGTTGGATCTCCAGGTGGGTATTTCGGTGCCGGCGTTTGCAAACTTCCGAAGCAGGCATTAAGAAAGAGAAAGCGGATAGGCATTTGGGATGCCCTATTTTGCTGAATTGCAGTCTATCGGCGGCCCAACAGAGCGTCAATCCGAAGCGTCGATCACGCGACAATTGACGCACATTCCTATCAACCGGCTTGCATAAATCATTACTCCACCTTCGCTCCCGACGCCTTGACCAACGCGCGCATTTTCACGGTTTCGCTTTTCAGGTGTGCGGCGAATTCCGCGGGCGTGCTGGTTTTGACCTCGGCGCCGAGGCTCGTCAGTTTTTCCAGAATCTCGGGTGACTTCAGCGCGGCCGTGAATCCGGCATTGAGTCGCTGGATAATGGCATCGGGCGTTTTCGCGGGCGCGAGCAGGCCATACCAGCCGATGACTTCATAGCCGGGTATTGTTTCGGCAATCGCGGGCAGATCGGGGGCAAGCGGCGTGCGCGCGATACTGGTCACGCCCAGCGCGCGCACCTTGCCGCTCTTGATGTGAGGCATGATCATAGGCACCACGGAAATGGTCATCTGCAATTGGCCGCTGATGGTGTCGGTGAGCGCGGGGCTGACGCCTTTGTACGGCACATGTTCGATGTTGGCGCCCGTCATGGATTTGAAGCGTTCGGCGGCCAGATGCGGCGGTGAACCCGATCCGCCGGAGCCATAGCGCATTTGTCCTGGTTTCGATTTCAGCAAGGCCACGAATTCCTTGATGCTGGTGGCGGGCACGGCGGGATTCACCACCAGGATGAAGGGCGTGGAGCCGAGCAAGGTAATTGGCGCAAAGTCCGAGAGCAGATTGAACGGCAATTTTTCATACAGTACCGAAACGATGACCACTTGCGACGTGGCCACGGTCAACGTATAGCCGTCGGGCGCCGCCTTGGCGCCGATTTCCGCGCCGATGATGCCGCTGGCGCCCGCGCGATTGTCGATCACCAGTTGTTGTCCGAATGTTTCGGCGAATTTCGGGTTGAGCAGGCGCGCGAGTATGTCGGGGCCGGAGCTGGGCGTGCTCATCACGATCACGCGCACGGGCCGGGCGGGATAGGGTTGTGCCGCGCCGGTTGCGGCGGTCTCTGCGTGGCTTGCCGCCGGCGCGATGGACGCGAGCGAGGCCATGATCCAATGTGCGTGATGCCAGCTACGCTTGCGCATGTCCTCGCGTCCTTTCAGGAAACGATCCGATGCCGCATTCTGGCCGGAATTGATTGGCCGGGCAAGACTGGCTGACACGCAGGCGTGATGAAAGGTCGTCCATGCTATGGAGAACTGCCGCGCGTGGTGAAGGCGGTATGCCTATCGCTGGCGCGCGCTTTATCCTCGCCCTAAAATACCCTTTATCGTTCTTCATTCTTTTCTACCCGTTCACCTTACAGAGAGTGCTCCATGCCTAAAACCACTGGCGCCAGATATTTTGCGGAAATGATCAAGGGCTACGGCATTACCCATGCGTTTTTCGTGCCGACCATTTTGATGGATGCCTTGGCGGAGATGGATGAACTCGGCGTTCAGAAGATACTCACCCACGGCGAAAAAGCAGCCGCCTATATGGCGGACGGCTATGCGCGCGCGGCGAATCGGCCGGGGCTGTGCATGGGCCAGCAAATCGGCGCGTCGAACCTGGCGGCGGGGTTGCGCGATGCCTACATGGCGGGCGCGCCGGTGATTGCCATCACCGGCGGGCCAGGTACGCCGGGCCGTTACCGGCATTCGTATCAGGAGGTGGAAGATTTCGCGCAGTTCGATTCGATGACCAAACTCAACATGCAACTGGACGATGTATCGCGGTTGCCGGATTTGATGCGGCAGTTGTTTCGCGCCGTGACCACCGGCGCGCCCAAGCCGGTGCATCTGCGGTTGCGTGGTTCGCATGGGCAGGGCATCGAATGCGAGGCTGATTTGCCGTTGCCGGTTATTGAAAATGAGTACAGGGCCGTGCCCGCGTATCGTCCGGAGCCGGAGATCGAGCGCGTGAAGGCGGCGCTGGCGGCGCTGGCGAAAGCGCAGCGGCCCATTATCGTGGCGGGTGGTGGCGTCACGTCCTCCGGTGCGCAAGCAGAGCTGGTGCGGTTCGCCGAGAAAATGCAAATACCGGTAGCGACATCGCTCAACGCCAAGGGCGCGATACTCGACACGCACCCGCTGGCGGTGGGCGTGCCCGGTGTGTACTCGCGCGAGTGCGCTAACCGCACGATTTCCGAAGCAGACCTGGTGATGTTCATCGGCAGCCATGCCGGTGCGCAAGTCACCGCCAACTGGAAAATCCCCGCGCCCGGCACGACCGTGATTCAAATCGATATCGATGCGCAGGAACTGGGCCGCAATTATCCGAACGCGGCGTCGGTGCTGGGTGACGCCAAGGCCACGTTAAAACACATGATCGCGTTGGCCTCTGGGCCAGCCGCTGGCGCGCAAGCGTGGGTGAAGCGCACGCAACAGATCGTCGCCGACTGGCGCGCGAGTGTGGCGGCGAATTACAACTCGGATGCCACGCCGATACGGCCCGAACGCATCTGCAAGGAAATCACCGATGCATTGCCCGCCGACGGCGTGGTGGTGTCCGACACCGGCCACGCGGGCATGTGGACCGGGCAGTTAACCGACATGCGGTATGCCACGCAGCGCTACATCCGCTGCGCGGGTTCATTGGGCTGGGGCTTGCCCGGCGCGATGGGCGTGAAATGCGCGATGCCGGATCGGCCGGTGATTTTGTTCAGTGGCGACGGCGGTTTTTATTACCACATCGCCGAACTCGAAACCGCCGCACGCCACGGCATCAATCTGGTGATGGTGGTCAACAACAACAGCTCGCTCAATCAGGAAATCCCGCTGGTGGGCAATGCCTACAAGGGCAAACGTGGCGACAAATACAAGCCGGACGAAATGTGGCGTTTCCAGCGAACCGCAGACATCGCGAAAATCGCCGAGGCCATGGGCTGCGCCGCGTTCCGCGTGGAAACACCCGCCCAACTGAAAGAGCTATTGCCCAAAGCCATGGCGATGAACCGCCCGGTGGTGCTTGATGTGATCAGCGACGACACCGCCTTGGCGCCGACGGCTTGGACGCCGGAGGGAAAAAGTGGCGCGCATTAACAGTCGTCGTATGATGGGTGAAACCCATCGTTCGACGTCGCGTAACCCACGGCGATGGATTGCGCTACGCTCCACCCATTCTACGATTCTGCTGGGTTCGTTGTTTATTGCTTGTGCCGCGCACGCGCAGGTCACAGAATTCCCCGCCAAGCCCATCCGCATCATCGTCGGCCCCGGCCCGGATATCGTGGCGCGCATGTTCGGGCAGCGTTTTACCGAAGCGTGGGGACATCAAACCATTGTTGAGCAGCGGCCGGGCGGGGGCGGTACTATTGCCACTGAAATGGTGGCCAAGGCGCCAGCGGACGGGTACACGCTGTTGCTCTCCAGCGCGGCGTATACGATCAACGCCGTACTGCAGCCGGGCCCTATCGATCTGGTGCGGGATTTTGCCTCGATCGCGTTGTGCGCGACCTCGCCGTTTATTCTGAGCGTGCATCCGTCGGTGCCGGCGAAATCGGTGAAGGAGTTGATCGCGCTGGCAAAAGCCAGACCGGGGCAACTGGTGTATTCGTCGTCGGGCAATGGCACGCCGCCGCATCTGGCGGGCGAAATGTTCAAGTCCATGGCCAAGGTGGATATTCTGCATGTGCCGTACAAATTTGCCACGCCCGCGCTGATCGACGTGGTGAGCGGGCAGGTGCAGATCATGTGGCCGATCATGTCGATCTCGCTGCCGCAAGTGCAGTCAGGCAAATTGCGGGGTCTCGGTGTCAGCACGCGCGAGCGCACGAAGCTGGCGCCTCAATTGCCGACGATTGCCGAGTCCGGTTTGCCGGGTTACGAAATCATCGGCTGGAATGGCCTGATCGCGCCCGCGAAAACACCGGCTGCGGTGGTGAATAAAATCAATGCAGAGGTAAACCGGCATCTTAAATCACCGGAGTTGGTGCAGCGGCTGGGGCAATCGAGCTACGATCCGGCCGGGGATAAAAATTCGCCGGAGCAGTTCACCGAGTTTGTGCGCGCGGAGATTGCGAAGTTCGCCAAGCTGGTGAAGGAGACCGGGACGAAGGTGGACTGAGACTGTAAGAGCATTTTTGACGCGGATTTACGCAGATGAACGCAGATCAAAACTCAAACCGTCATACCCGCGCGGCGGGTATCCATAAGCCATCGCCAGTGGCACGGTGTTATGGGTTCCCGCCTGCGCGGGAACGACAGGGAAGGGGTTAATCCGCGTGCATCTGCGTAAATCTGCGTCAAAACGGTTTTGAAATGCAGTTAACGGAGGCAAACAACAATGGCTGAAGGTGTAAAACCCATCCGGCGCGTAGTCACCGGCAACGATGCGCAGGGACGTTCCAAGGTGTTGTTTGACAGCGCCGCGCCCAACGTCAATCCGAATTCCTTCAAGAAGGGAACGGGCATGACGGACATCTGGGTATTTCACAATTGCCCGGCGACTATTTCCGGCGACAAGGATGACGGCAACCTGCCGTTTCACTTCGAGCCACCGCCCAACGGCGGGCATTTGCGCATTGTGCAGTCCGATGCCATGCGAACCGACTACGATGCGTCAAAAGACACCTACATCACGCCGATGCATCCGCCGAAAAAAACGCCGGGCGGCACGTGGGAGCGCGGCAATCAAAATCTGTTTACCACGCGCATTCATAAATCCGAGACCATCGACTACGGCATTTTATTGAGTGGCGAACGCACGATGATTCTGGATGACGGTGAATACCATCTCAAGCCGGGCGATTGCGTGATCGATCTCGCGGCGTGGCATGCGTGGCGCAACATCAACGCGGGAACCATGGCGTTTGTGTTTATCGCGGCGACGTTTCCCGATGATTTCAAGCCGGAGGGCAAATAGCCATGAGCGACATCAAGCCGATCCGCCGCATTGTTGTGCGTGATTACGACAACGGCACCAAATCCGGCGCGCTGAGCGACGGCCCCTCGCCCGATGTGCACACCGATCCCGCGCGCCCCGGCTTTGCGGCCACGCGCCTGTGGGTCACCGATCAAACGCCCGCGCGCATCCAGAACGAAACGCTGAACGCGCCGCATACCATCGAGCCGCCCAAGGCCGGTTCGCTGTGCCGCTATTTGCAGATACCGCCCGATGCCGCCTGGAAGGGCAAGGTCGGCTCGAAAGAAGTGCAGGCGTATTTTGCGTCCATCGGTTCGCCGGGCGCATCCACCTATGCCGGCAGCGCGCCGCATCCGTACATGCAGAAAACCCGCACGCTGGATTTTGCGCTGATTATCGAGGGCGAAGTCACGCTGGTGCTTGATTTGGAAGAAGTGAAATTGAGTGCGGGCGACACCGTCGTGCTGCGTGGTTCCAATCACGCGTGGAGCAATCGTTCGGATAAACCATGCATTATTGCCATGTCGATGCATGATGCGGCGTAACCCCGCCCTATCGGACCTTTGTGTGGGCGTTTTCCAACAAAACTTTTTCCCCCGGAAGGGGAGGGAACTGATATTGCGCACGACGGCAAGTCCGAACCTATTGGATGCTCCATGGATCTAACCCTCACCGAAGAACAACAGGCCTGGCAACTCAAGGCACGCAAGTTCGCCGCAGAAGTGTTGCGTCCGCGTTCGCTCGAACGCGACCGCATTACCGACCCGCGCGCAACGTTTGATTGGGAGGTGATCCGCGAAGGCTCCCGCCTGGGATTTCGCACGCTGGTGGTGGATAAGAAGTACGGTGGACACGGCGTTGATTTGATCACTCAGGCGCTGGTGATCATCGAATTGGCCAAGGGCGATAGCGCCATGGCCAAGACGTTCAGCCAGTGCTGGAAGTGGACGCATCTGCTGCAGGGCGGCTGCACGCCGCAGCAGATGGAACGATTCGTGCGGCCGTTTGCCGAGGATGAAACGTTTCTGCTGGGGCAGGCGGGCACGGAGCCGAATTCGGGTTCCGATCACCGTTTGCCGCCTGAAGAAGATCCGCGCGCGGGCTGGCGCTTGAAGGCGGAGCCGGTGGACAGCAGCGAGGGCGCGGACTGGATACTCAATGGCGAAAAATGTTTTATCGCCAACGGCAGCGTGGCGCGGCTGTTTCTGATCGGCACGCGCACCAATCCAAACGTGCCGCAAAAAGAAGGCGGCACCATGTTCGCGGTGCCGGTGGGCACGCCGGGCATGCGCATCGGCAAGGTATTCAACAAAAGTGGCTGGCGCTTTTATCAAAACGCGGAACTGATTTTCGAAAACTGCCGCGTGCCGCACGCCAATGTAATCGGCAAGGTGAACGGCGGCCACGGCGTGCGCAACGGCCCGGCGCGCTTGTTCGGTGATTTCGAACTGGGCGCCAACGCACTGGGCATTTGCGATGCGGCGGTGGAAATGGCGACACACTTTGTCGCCACGCACTGGCCGCGGAATGGCTATTTCAAGGACAATCAGGCCGTGCAGTTGAAGCTCTCGGAGATGCACATGCTCACCGAGGCGCTGCGCTCGTTTGTGCTGCGCGTGGCGGCGGAAGGCGAAGCCAAGACCGGCAACGCGGCGAACAACGCGATTCTGTTGCAGAACTTCGCCACCGACGCACTGCAACGCGTGACCGCGCTTAACATGGACATCCACGCGGGCGCGGGTGTTGCGACGATGCACGCGGGCGCGGATAAACTCGAACGCGACGCAGTGATCTGGACGCATCTGGCGGGTGATTCGGTGCAGCGCATGAAGGCCGTGCGCAAGCATTAATTGTTATTAAAAACAAATACTTATGATATTTTCAGGGCGTAGCCATGTATAACCTGCACCTCACCCCCGAACAACAGGAGTTTCGCGACACGGTGCGTGATTTTGTCGAACGCGAAATCAAGCCGGCGATATTGCATCCGGATCACTTGCAGAATTTCGCGAAGCCGTTGCCCATGCAGTTGATCGATCAGGCATCACAAATGGGATTGCGCAGCCTTGCGCTGTCCGAGGCGTTGGGCGGCGCGGGCGCGGACACGTTGACGTCGTGCATCGTGGCCGAAGAACTGGCCGCCGGTGATATCGGCATTGCGGTGACGCTGGCAGAAACCTCGCGGCTCGCGCGGTTGATGATCGATCAAATGATGACGGACGAACAGCGTCAGCGGTTTTTGCCGGCCTTTACCGGCGATGACCGTTTTCATCTCGCATTTGCCCTGCATGCGCCCGACGCGGAGCTCGGCTGGAAATACCATCGCGAGCTGACGGAAGCGCCGCGGAGCAAACTGAGCGCCGCGCGGCAGAGTAACGGCGACTGGATCGTTAACGGCACGACCGGTTTTGTGCAAAATGCGCCGCTGGCAAAATTGACCGGCGTGCAGGCGGGGGAAAATGGCCGCGCCGATAAAATTATTTCGTTGTTGATTCCCGCTGGCGCGGCCGGCATGACGGTGCGCGATTTGGCGGCGAACGCCGACGGAGTAAAGTGGTTTCACGGCAGTGGCGGCGAGCTCGTGTTCACGAATTGCCACGTGCCCGCTGCCAACGTGCTCGCGGATGGCGGGGGCGGCGCGGCGACGCTTGAGGCAATTGCCGCCGGACGCGGCAGTCCTGTCATGTCCGCGATGAACATCGGCATTGCGCGCGCGGCATACGAGGCGGCGGTGACGTACGCGAAGCTGCGGGTGCAGGGCGCGCGGCACATCATTCAACATCAGGCCATCGGCAATATCCTCGCGGATGTCGCGATCAAAATTGAAGTCGCGCGCAACATGGTGCGGCAGGCGGCGTGGGCTTCCGATCATCCGGAAGTGGTGGCGGATCGCAGTGTATCGGATCTGCCGCTGCAAACCGTGGCGAAGGTGTTTACATCGGAAGCCATGTATACGGCCACGGAAGAAGCTGCCGAATGCTTCGGCGCGATGGGCGTGATGCTCGACATGCCGCTGGCGAAATACGTGCAGGAAGCGCGAGTGTTTCTGCATTCGATTGACAGTAACAACGTGGCGAAATTACGCGTGGCGGAGGCGGTGGCGGGGTTTGAACGTGGCGCGCGCGCGCCTGCATGACGAGCATTACGCATCGCCTTGCGAAACACGCCATCGAAACGCCGTTCGAGGCGATCCCGTCGGTTAATCTCGACGCCGCACGCTTGCTGATGCTCGACACGCTGGCGGTTGCGTGGGCTGGCGCCGACGCGCCGGGCTGCTCCGAAACGCATGCGCTGCTGGCGGAAGAGGGTGGGCGTAGCGATGCAACCGTGTGGGCCTATGGTGGAAGTTTGCCCGCAGCCTCGGCGGCGTTTATCAACAGCATGACCGCTGCCGCGATTGAATATGATTCGATAGGCTTGGGCGTGGCGGTGCATGCGTATGTGGCGGTTTTGCCGGCTGTGCTGGCGATGGCTGAATGGCAACGCGCATCAGGCCGCGACTTTCTCGCCGCGCTGGTGCTGGGCTGCGACATCACGCATCGATTCGCGGAGTCGGCTGCATATCCAAATCGCGGCTTTCATTACACGGCGGCAATGGGCGGCTTCGGAGCAGCGGCGGCGTGTGCGCGCCTGCTCGGGTTGAGCGTTGGACAAACACAACACGCGCTGGGCCTCGCGTTTCTGCAAGCGAGCGGCACGCAGCAGGCGAATATACAGCCGTCACTCAGCAAACGCATGCTGGCGGCGTTTGCCGCGCGTGCTGGCGTGCAGTCGGCGTTGCTTGCACAGCGCGGCATTACCGCGCCGACGGATGTGATCGAAGGCAAATTCGGCTTCCATGCACTGTATCAGCCCATTGATGCTGAGGCCTTAATGCACGCGCTTGGAAAGCGCTTCGACAACGATCAGGCCAGCATCAAGCTGTATCCGAGTTGCGGGTGCAATCACACGGCGATTGATGCCACGCTGCAACTGGTCAAGCAGCACGACTTGAACCCGGATGACGTGCTGTCGATAGAAGCCACCATCACGCCGTACATGGAACGTATCGTCGGCGGCGATTACGATCCCAGCGGAGACGCGCAGGTGGCGGCGCAATTTAATCTGCGGTACTCGATCGCTTGCGCGCTGGTGCGCCGCAGGCTGGGGCTGGCCGAAATTCAGCCAGCCGCGGCGCGCGATCCGGCAATCGCCGCGCACCTGGGGAAGATCACCGTGACAGTGGATGAAACCCAAACCGGTACGCGCGGACCGGTGGTGCTACGCATGCGCACGCGCTCGCATGGGGAAATATTCTGCCGTATCGAAGATGTGGCGGGTAGCACAGGCCGGCCCATTGCGCCTGAAGCGGCGGAAGAAAAATTTCGCGAGTGTTTTACGGTGAGCCGGTATCCGTTAAGCGATGCGCGGTACGTGCAATTGAAAGCACGCGTGCAAGGCGTGCATCAAGCGGCGGATATGTGGCGGTTTTTCGGCGCGATGATGTAGCCAGTCTGCCGATTGTTGTGATGGGTTACGCTGCGCTGCACCCATCCTACAGAGGCGTCCGTAGGATGGGTGCAACCCATCACAACGCAATTAATCCTGCATTACACCGGCTTGCGGAACAACACAATCCGGTTGGTATTGGTGCCCAGGCTGTTGTTCGACACGCCCCAGATGTTCGCGGTCTTGGTGAATTTCTGGGCGTTGATCGCGACCGCCATGCAGGCGAAACCCGCCGAAATGCCGATGGGGGCGACGATTTCTTCAAGTTTGACTTTGCCGTTGCGTACTTCGCCGACTTCAAACGCGACCCAGCCATTGGGCTGGGTAATGCGATACAGCTCACGAAACACTTCAAGCATCGCCGTGGACCAGTGCGATACCGTGCTGCACATGGTGATTTTCGACGCAACATCCGCGGCGTCGTGCGCGTTAAACCAGCAGCGCAGCCAGTTGTCCTTGGCGTATTGCACCACGTCGAGAAACGGCGGCGATGTGACCGTGAGTTTGACGCACTCGGTGGGGATGCCCAGCGTGCTGGCGGCGCTGTCTTCCATGAAGGTGGCGGTTTCGGCGGCGGCGCGCAGGTTCGCTCGTTGTTCGGGCGTGAGCTTGCCCTGTAACTGTTTGGATTTGCGTAATATCAATTCACGCACATCGCGGTATTCGGGTTTTTGTTTCAGCTTTTCGTTGATGCGTATCTGGTTCTCGGGCGTGGTGGCCTGATTCGGCGGCAGCGTGTACACCGAAAAAAATCCCGGTGAATGGCCGGTAAGCCGGTTGGTGGCGACCATGCGGATCCAGCGATCGGTGGCGTCTTCGGTGTAATCGGCGCGGCGTTGAATCAGGTAATTGCGTAGTGCCAACAGTTCGCGCTCGGTGTCGCGGTGGTAGAACATCGACAGGTCGATGTCCTTTTTTTGCCGGCCTTTCAGGCGCAGGGTTTCGAGCCGCGCTTCAATGTCCGCAAGGTCGGGCAATTCCAAACGGGGCTGCGTGAGTATCGACGACAGCGGGTTCACGTCATTGGCGATCACGCTGCGGCCATGCAGCGCGGCCTCGACGGCGGTGGTGCCGCGCCCACTAAATGGGTCGTACACGACGTCGCCGGGTTCGGTCAGGCGGTCGATAAAGTACGCGGGTAGTTGCGGCTTGTAACACGCGCGGTAGGAAATCTCGTGGATGCTGCTCGCCTGCCGCTGCAGCGCCGTCCACATCTCGCTCTGGTAGACCGGAATGTCCTGCGTGACGACCTCGCGGGACCGAGCGCGCCGCGAGGGAACGGAAACGCCTTGCACCCGCAAACTGCCAGTATTTGCTGCTGAATCGAAGCTGAGCATCGCGTACCTCCCGTTGAGAATTGCGGGAGATAGTACGCTTCGGCACTAAAAAGTACAAGTACCCCAATGACTTACATAAACTTACTCAGGTTCGGTACCAGGTACTGTATGGAAGTACAAGTAAATGCGGCATTATTGGCATGCCGTTTGGTGCAATCAGACGGAAAGCAGGTCGTCCAGCGCCTCGATCCAGTGCCGCACCGGTAGTGCCGTGCCACATTGCAGGTGCGACTGGCAGCCTATGTTGGCGGTGAGGATGGCCAGTGGCGCACCCCGCGTGAGCGCGGAAACTTTGTTGTCGCGCAGTTGATTCGACAGCTCAGGTTGCAGCACGGAATACGTGCCAGCGGAGCCGCAGCACAAATGCGCGTCGGCGACTGGCGTGAGCTCGAAGCCCAGTTCTGTGAGCAGGGCTTCGACCGTGCCTTTTTGCTTCAGGCCGTGTTGCAGGGTGCAGGGCGCGTGGAAGGCGATTTTGTGCGTGAGGCGTGAGGCGTGAGGGGAGAGGTGTTTCATTAGCGCGGCTTTTTCGGCGATAATGACTTCGCTGATGTCGCACGCGAGTTCGGAAACCCGTTTCGCTTTTGCCGCGTAGGCCTCGTCGTGCATCAGCGCGTGAGCGTAATCCTTCACCATCACGCCGCAGCCGCTGGCGGTGATGACGATTTTTTCCGCGCCGTTGGTTATGTAGGGCCACCAGGCGTCGATGTTGCGGCGCATGGCATCGCGTGCTTCGTCTTGTGCGTTCAGATGAAACGAGACCGCGCCGCAGCAGCCCGCTTGGGCAATGCGCAGCAGTGTGATGCCGAGCTGGTCGAGCAAACGTGCGGTGGCGGCGTTGGTGGCGGGCGAGAGCGACGGTTGCACGCATCCGTCGAGTACCAGCATTTTGCGTGCGTGATTGCCTTGCGGCCACGGCTTGGCAGGCGCGGGACGCGCGGGCACTTTTTGCTTCAGCGCGGCGGGCAGCAACGGGCGCGCGACTTGGCCGAGTTTAAGCAGCGGGCTGAACAATGACGCGTTGGGAATCACCTTGCGCAACGCCGCGCGTTCCAGCGATGCCGGCGCATCGCGTCCCACTTGTTTTTCAACCACCGCGCGCCCGATATCGAGCAGGCGGCTGTAATGCACGCCCGACGGGCATGTGGTTTCGCAGGAACGGCACGTCAGGCAACGATCCAGATGCAACTGTGTTTTGGCGGTGGCGGGCGCGCCTTCCAGTACCTGCTTGATGAGATAGATGCGTCCGCGCGGGCCATCGAGTTCGTCGCCGAGCAACTGATACGTCGGGCAGGTGGCGGTGCAAAAGCCGCAATGCACGCACTTGCGCAGAATGCTTTCGGCTTCCGCGCCGTCGGGCGTGTCCTTCATGAATGCGGCGAGTGTGGTTTCCATGTAAGTGTATGTTTTTATTGTATTTTTACATGCCGGGGTAAAGGCGGCCCGGGTTCAGTATGCCTGCGGGATCGAAGGTCTTTTTCAACTTGCGATGGATCGTGGCGAGTGCGGGCGCGAGCGGATGAAACACGCCATTCGTGATGCCGCCGCCGGCATGGCGAAAGCACGTGGCGTGGCCGCCCGCCTGCGACGCCGCGCGGCGCACGTCGTCCGCGCTTGCGGCGGTACGTAGCCAGCGCAGCGCGCCGTTCCATTCGATCATCTGCGCGCCCGGCAGGGCAATGGCGGGCGCGCTGGACTTAACCGACAGCCGCCACAACACCGGATCGCTCTCAAAAAACGGATCGGTGTGATTGCGTATGCCCTGCCAGAACATTTCGGCTTGTGTGGTTTCGACCACGTCGCCGCCGAGCTTTTTGCGCGCGGCTTCCACCGCGCTGGCCGCACCGGACAATCGAATGCCAAGATCACCGCCACACCACGCTGTTGCAGAAATGGGCAGCGGTTGCCCGGCCCATTCGTTCATCAGGCGAATGGCATCGGCTTCGCTGTGCTGCTGGTGCAACGTCAATTCAGTGGCAGGCAGCGGCAACGTTTTTAGCGACACTTCCAGAATCACGCCGAGCGTGCCCATTGACCCCGCCAGCAGGCGCGACACATCAAAGCCCGCGACGTTTTTCATCACTTGTCCGCCGAAGCGCAAGTCCGTTCCGGTGCCGTCGAGCATGCGCACGCCGAGCACTAAGTCTCGCACCGCGCCCGCGTAAGGCCGGCGAGGCCCGGAGAGACCGGCAGCGATGCAGCCGCCTAAAGTACCGCTAGTACCATTAGTGGAGCCTGCTGCAAAATGCGGCGGCTCAAAGGCCAGCATCTGGCCTTTGTCTTTGAGTGCTGCTTCAATCTCCGCCAGCGGCGTGCCGGCGCGCGCGGTAATTACCAGTTCGGTGGGGTCGTATTCGACAATGCCGCGAAGGGCGGTGGTGGACAGCGTTTCACCGGTAGTGGGGTTGCCGTAAAACGCCTTGGTGTTGCCGCCGGTGATGCGCAGCGGGGTTTTGTTGGCCGAGGCTTCACGCAGGGTTTGCGCGAATTGCTGGATGATCGCGTCCATCAGATAGAAGCGCGTTGCAAACCAGTATTGTCGTTCCCGCGCAGGCGGGAACCCATAACGCAGTCTTGTGGGCGGTACCGCATGGATTTCCGCTTACGCGGGAATGACAGTTTTGGCTTGGGGAAAGTGTTGGGCATTGACGATAGCGGCAAAAGCCTAAAACCGCGGCAATTCCGGAAAGGCCACTTGCCCCGCATGCACATGCATGCGTCCCATTTCCGCGCAGCGGTGCAGCGTGGGCACGGCCTTGCCGGGATTGAGCAGCCCGGTCTCATCAAACGCGCGTTTCACCGCATGAAACATCGCGAGTTCCGCCGTGGCAAACTGATCGCACATGGAATCAATTTTTTCCACACCCACGCCGTGTTCGCCGGTGATGGTGCCGCCCACGTCGATGGAGAGCTTCAAAATTTTCGCGCCAAATTCCTCGGTGCGCGCGAGTTCGCCCGGCTGGTTTGCGTCGTACAAAATCAGCGGATGCAGATTGCCGTCGCCGGCATGAAACACATTCATGCATCGCAGACCGTATTCGTTCGACAGATCCGCGATCGCCTTCAACACGCGCGGCAGCGCCCGCTTGGGGATGGTGCCGTCCATGCAGTAATAATCGGGCGACACGCGCCCCGCCGCCGGAAACGCCGCCTTGCGCCCGGCCCAAAAGCGCACACGTTCGGCTTCACTTTGCGACACACGTACTTCCGTGGCGCCGCTTTGCTGCATCACGGTTTTCATGCGCTCGATTTCATCGGCGACTTCTTCGTCCGCGCCATCGGATTCACACAGCAAAATTGCCGCGGCATCGAGCGGATAGCCCGCGTTGACGAACGGCTCCACCGCGCCGGTGGTGATCTTGTCCATCATTTCAAGCCCGGCCGGGATGATGCCGGCAGCGATGATGTTGGCGACGGCTTGTCCGGCCTTCACCACGTCGTCAAACGCGGCGAGCACGCATTGCGCGCGTTCGGGTTTCGGCAGCAGCTTGACGGTGATTTCGGTAATCACCGCGAGCAAGCCCTCCGAGCCGGTGAGCAACGCCAGCAAGTCGTAACCTGCGGCATCCAGACTTTCGCCGCCGATTTCGATGAGCTCGCCTTCGACGGTGTAAGCGTGCACCTTCAGCACGTTATGTACCGTGAGGCCGTATTTCAGGCAGTGCATGCCGCCGGAGTTTTCAGCCACGTTGCCGCCGATGGAACACGCAATCTGGCTCGACGGATCGGGCGCGTAATACAGCCCGTGCGCGGCGGCGGCTTCGGAAATCGCCAGATTGCGCACGCCGGGCTGCACGCGCGCGGTGCGGGCGAGTGGATCGATCTCGATGATGCGCATCAGCTTTGCCAGCGACAACAACACGCCGTTGCCCAGCGGCAGCGCGCCGCCCGACAAGCCCGTGCCCGCGCCGCGCGGCACCACCGGAACGTGCAGGCGGTGGCAGGTTTGCAGCACGCGCTGCACCTCGGCCTCGGTCGCGGGCAGCGCCACCACCATCGGCACTTGCCGGAACGCCGACAGGCCGTCGCATTCGTAGGGTTTTACGTCCTCGGCGTTGAACAAAACGGCGTAATCCGGCAAAAATGCACGTAGCGCGGCGGCCACGTCGTGCTGGCGGACGTGGTCTATCGGGGGGGGTATGTCGAGCGCGCTCATGAGATCATTCTAGCGTATTGACTCTGCGCGGTGCGCACGTTAGCTTGCGGCTGTCACTCTATGACTCTCTGGGAGCGGAAATGAAAAACACAATTTTTCTGGGCGCGGCGCTCGGTGCGTGTTTGTTGGCGTCGCAAGCCCTGGCGCAACAAACTTATCCGAATCGCGTGGTGCGCATGGTGGTGCCGTTTCCGGCCGGTGGCGTGGCGGATGTGCTCGGGCGCATGACGGCGCAGCGTCTGTCGGGGCAATACGGGCAACAAGTGGTGGTGGAGAACCGCGCAGGGTCGGGCGGCCATGTCGGTGCCGAATTTGCCGCGCGCGCAACTCCCGATGGCTACACCATCATGTTCGGTACCATCGGCATCCATGCGGCGTACGGCATTTATTCGAAGCTCTCGTACGATCCGGCGAAAGACTTGCAGCCGATTATTTTGCTGGCCGACTTGCCGAACATACTGGTGGTGCATCCGTCGGTGCCGGCGCGTAACACGCGGGAATTCATCGCGCTCGCCAAGGCGCGGCCGGGTGAATTAAATTTTGGCACGGCGGGCGCGGGTTCATCCACGCACATGATAGGCGAGCTGTTCAAGGTGGTGGCGAACGTAAACCTCACACACATTCCGTACAAGGGCAGCGCGCCCGCGATGGCGGACTTACTGGGCGGGCAAATACACCTGATGTTCGAAAACCTGCCGGTGGCGATTCAGCATGTGCGCTCGGGCCGCATCCGGGCCATCGGCATGACCAGTCGCACGCGCTCAGCCAGCATGCCCGAAGTGCCGACCATCGCCGAGACCGGTTTGCCGGAATATGAAGCCACGGCGTGGTTCACCATCGGCGCGGCGGCAAAGGTGCCCGCCGACATCGTGCGCAAATTGAATGGCGACATTGATACGTGGATGAAAGCGCCCGACATACAGGCGAAGTGGAAAGAAATGGGTGTGACGCCGCTGGGTGGTTCGCCGGAAGTAGCGGCGAAATTTTTCGCCAGTGAAACGGTGAAGTGGAACCGGGTGATCAAGGTGGCGAATATTCGCGGGGATTGATTTAAGGTCAAAATCCTTGACGCAGATTTCGCGGATTTATGCAGATTAGGGAAAAAACGATTTAAAAACAAACGCTTGTAATTTATTTTGCCCGAGGTATGGGTGGGTTTTAATCTGCGTTCATCTGCGTAAATCTGCGTCGAAAGTATTTTTAAAAGGCATCCATGACTACAAAATTCAACGCCGTCACGCTTGAAATGCTTTGGACGCGCCTCATCTCCATCGTCGATGAAGCCGCCGCCGCCCTCGTGCGCACGTCGTTTTCGACCATCGTGCGCGAATCGAATGACTTTGCTTGTGTGCTGACCGATGCGCGCGGGCGCTCGCTGGCGCAGGCGACGGACAGCATTCCGTCGTTCATCGGCACTGTGCCGCGCACCATCAAACATTTCTTGAAAGAGTTTCCGGCAGAGACGCTGGAGCCGGGTGACGTGTTGATTACCAACGACATCTGGCTCGGCACCGGGCACTTGCCGGACATCACCTGCGCCAAGCCGATTTTTTTGAAACGCAAACTCGTCGGCTTCGCGGGCAGCGTGGCGCACGCGCCGGACATCGGCGGCAAAATGCGCTCGGCCGATGCGCGTGAAGTGTTCGAGGAGGGCTTGCAGATACCGGTGATGAAGGTGATCCGGCGCGGCCAGATCGACGCGACGTTTGAGCGCTTTGTGCGCAAAAACGTGCGCGTGCCCGATCAGGTGATGGGCGACCTGTGGGCGCAATTCACCGCGCTGCACCTGATGGAACAACGCGTGCTCTCCGTGCTGGTCGAACAAAAACTCACCACGCTGGAACATCTGGCCGATGAAATCCACCGCCGTTCCGAGGCCGCGATGCGCGCGTCGATTCGCGCGGTGCCCAACGGCGTCTACCATCACAGCGCGGTGTGCGATGGGTTCGAGGTGCCGATTGAATTAAAAATGGCGATGACCATTTCGGACGACGCCATCGCAATAGATTTCGCCGGTTCGGCGGCGCAGGTGCCGCGCTCCATCAACGTGTGCCTCGCCTACACCAACGCGTATACGTCGTATGGCGTGAAAGCCGTGCTGTCGCCCAACATCCCGAACAACGAAGGCGTGCTGCGCCCGATTACCGTGACCGCGCCCGCAGGCTCGATACTCAACTCCACGCCGCCGGCAGCGGGCGGCGCGCGCGCGCTGATGGGGCATTTTCTGCCGATGATGGTGATCACCGCGCTGGCGAAAGCCATGCCGCAAAAGGTGATGGCGACCGTGGGTTCGCCGCTGTGGTGCATCAACCTAGCGGGTGTGAAAAAGAACGGCAAGAGCTTCACCAACCTCTTTTTCATGAACGGCGGCTTCGGCGCCGCGCATGACCGCGACGGCGCCAACGTGCTGAGTTGGCCGAGCAATATTTCATCCACCCCGGTGGAAATGATTGAGCAACTCTCGCCGCTGCGCGTGAAGCACCGGCGCCTGCGCACCGGCACCGGCGGACGCGGCCAGTTTCGCGGCGGCAGCGGGCAGGAGATTGCGTTCGAGAACCGCGGCGAGTCGCCAATCACCGTGGCGTTCCTCGCCGAACGCACCCGCAATGAAACCGCGCCAGCGGGCATCGCCGGCGGCGAAGCCGGCGCACCGGGCGAGGTTTTGATTAACGGCGAGCGTGCCAATCCGAAAGTGCAGCACGTGATCGCGCCGGGTGGGTTGATAGAACTGAAGACGCCGGGTGGGGGTGGGTATGGTGTGGCGGGGTTGCGTGATGCGGCGCATGTCGATAACGATATCGAGGATGGTTATGTCGCTGCGTAATCACGTAGGGTAAACATGCAAAAAGCAAAATCTATGCGGCTTGAGAACCTGTTGAATCCCGCTTGTTTTGTTGCGGGCACGCTGGTGCATACCAAGGACGGCCAGAAACCGATCGAGCAAATCCAGGTGGGCGACTATGTACTTTCCAAGCCCGACAGTGGCGTAGGTGAGCAGGCATACAAGCGGGTGACCAAGACACTTGTTCGTGAGTCCCAGGAAGTTTGGCTGGTGCAATACGGTTCATACGATGCCAATGGTGAAATGATGTTTCGCGCGCTGGTGGCAACAGGTAATCACCCAGTCTGGCGTCACGATTATAAGAAATGGACTCCTGTATCCGAATTGGGAAGGGGGGAGTCTCTTCAAAGTTGTAACAATGACGCCGTTTATCATTACCGGACTCTGAAAATATTGGAAACCGATACGCCGGATATTGGCTTCACATTTGCTAACAATGGCGGCGAGGGGCCAACCGTAGATTTGCGCAATGCGAAAGTCTATGTCAATCAACCGCACGAAGATGGATGCGTGGAGTACGGTGACTGGATTAAACGACAGGTGTTCAACCTGGAAGTCGAGGACTTCCACACCTATTATGTTGGGGAGGACGGGATATGGGTACACAATGCCTGCCCCCAAATCTGGAGCGACTATCGACAGGTACCGAAGTTAAATTGCCTCCTGCAACAACCCCAATCGCGTGAAAAATAACCCATGACCCAATACGCCCTCGGCATCGACATCGGCGGCACCTTCACCGACATCGTGGTGTACGACGCCACGCGCGGCGCATCAAGCGCGCACAAGGAACTCACCACGCCCGCCGCGCCGCATCGCGGTGTGATCACCGGCATCCGCAAGCTGTTCGATGCGCAGGGCATCGCATGCAAGGACGTCTCGCGCGTGGTGCATGCGACGACGCTCTTTACTAATGCGCTGATCGAGCGCAAGGGCGCGCCCACGGGCCTCATCACCACCGCCGGGTTTCGTGACACGCTGGAAATGCGCCGCGAGCACAAGTACGAGCTTTACAACCTGTTCATGGAACTGCCGCGGCCGTTGGTGCGCCGCAGTCTGCGGCTGGAAGCGCCGGAGCGCGTCGGCCCTGACGGCAAAATCGAGCAGCCGCTGGATATGGATGCGCTGCTCGCGCAGGTGGCCAAGCTCAAGGCGGCGGGCGTGGCTTCGCTGGCGATTACGTTTTTGCATGCCTACGCCAATGCTGCGCATGAGCGGGCGGCGCGTGACGCCATCCGGGCGCGCCATCCTGATCTGTTTGTGTCGCTGTCGTCCGAAGTGGCGCCGCAGATCCGCGAATACGAGCGCACGTCCACCACGGTGGCCAACGCCTACATCAAGCCGCTGGCGGATAGTTATCTGGATTTGATGAGCAGCGAAATCGCCAAGCTGGGCATCAAGGCGCCGCTGTTTATGATGCTTTCCAATGGTGGACTCACGCACATTGATGAAGCCAAGCGCGTGCCGATCCAGTTGCTCGAATCCGGCCCGGCGGCGGGTGCGCTGGCGGGTTCCACCTTTGGCCTGCGTTCGAAGGCGCGCGACGTGCTGGCCTTTGACATGGGCGGCACGACGGCCAAGCTTGCCATCGTGGAAGACGGCGCGCCGCTGATTGCGTATCAGTTCGAGGCGGGCCGCGCGCAACGCTTCATGGAAGGCAGCGGGCTGCCGATCAATATTTCCACCATTGAGCTGATTGAAATCGGCGCGGGCGGCGGCAGCATCGCCACCATCGACGCGCTGGGGCTGCTCAAGGTGGGGCCGGAAAGTGCGGGCGCTGCGCCCGGCCCTGCGTGTTACCAGCGCGGCGGCACGGCGCCGACCGTGACCGATGCCAATCTGGTGCTGGGGTATCTCGATGCCGCCACCTTTGCCGGCGGCACCGTGAAAATTGACCGCGAATTGGCGCGCGCCGCCATTGCCCCGTTGGCTGCGCGTTCAAAGCTCAGTATTGAAGACGCCGCGTGGGGCATCCATTCGGTGGTGAACGAAAACATGGCCGCCGCGGCACGCGTGCATGTGGCCGAGCGTGGGCATCACGCAGGCGACTTTGCGCTGCTCGCCACCGGCGGCGGCGGGCCATTGCACGGCTGCGAAGTGGCGCGGCGGCTGGGCATTACGCGCGTGATTTGTCCGCCGAGCGCGGGCGTGGCGTCGGCGCTGGGCTTGTTGATGGCGCCCGCGCGTATTGATCGCGTGGCGACGGTGGCGTGCCGGTTGAGTGAAATGAACGACAGCAACTGGCGCGCGTTTGAAAGTGCCTACGCAAAGCTTGAACGCGAGGCGGGCGCGGTTATCGCCAGAACGCTGGCGAAGAAAACCCGCGTCACGGTGGAACGCGCCGCCGACATGCGCTACGTGGGGCAGGGGTTTGAGCTGGTAGTGGCGTTGCCGCGCGGCCCGTACTCGGCGCGCTCGCTCACGGCGCTGCGCGCGGCGTTCACCGCCGCCTACGAAAAAACCTTCGGCCACGTGCCGCCGGTGGGCGACATCGAAATCATTAACATTCGCGTGGCGGCCTCGGCACCCGTGGCCAAAGGCGAACTCAAGGTTGCCAGCGGCAAGCGCGGCGCACGCGGTGAACTGCGCGCATTAAAAGGCAAGCGCCGTGCATGGGTCGGTGCGCGCGAGCGCTACGAGCAACTGCCGGTGTATGACCGCTACAAGCTCGCCATAGGCGCGGCGGTGCGCGGCCCGGCGATCGTCGAGGAGGATTCCACTACGCTGATTTTGCCGCCGAAGGCGCGCGCGACGGTGGAGCGGTCGGGGAATATGATGGTGAATTTATCCTGATGTTCTACGCAAGGCGCGCGCATAGCACTGGCCCCAGTGCCGCGTTTGGCTATTCGCCTATGCCAGAAGGCAACGCACCGGATACTTCTGAATATCGGCGTCGCGCGTCACCAGCATAAGTTGTTCCGATTGGGCTTGCGCAATGAGCATGCGGTCGAACGGATCCATGTGTATCGGGGGTAATTTACCCGCGCGGTCGGCATGCTCCAGCGCGATATCGAGTGGCGTGAACCGATGGCGTTCGATTTCTTCGAGTAACGTATCCGGCGCATCCAGTTTTCCCAGCGCTTTCTTGATGGAAATTTCCCATACAGAAACCGCGCTGACAAAGACGAAGTTGGCGCCATCAACAATGGCCTCGCGCGCCGCAACGGATAATTCGGGATCGTCCGCAAGCGCCCAAATAAGCGTATGGGTATCGAGCAGTAAGTTCATCGCGCCGATTTGCCGTAAAACGCTTCTGCCAATTCAGGTGGCAGGGTGTCGAAATCGTCCGCCATTTTGACTTTGCCAGACCATGTGCCACCGAGTTTTCGCGGAGATGAATCGGGCCGGTAGGGCACGAGCATGGCGACCGGCTTGCCGGCCTTTCCGATGATGATTTTGTGGCCTTTTTCAACTCGCGCTATCAGCGAGGAAAGGCTGCTTTTGGCGTCAGAAATATTGGTGATTTGCATGACTAATACCTCCTTAATCATTTATAGTCTGGTCTGGTCTGGTCTTATTGTCAAATGATATTCATGTTTGTTGGGGTTGGCTGGATAAGTTTGTAAATTAATAATTAAAACAAATAGTTACTTATAAATCCGCACAACTTTTCCGCGATTAAACACATTATGTGGATCAAGCGATTGTTTAATCGCCGCCATCACCGAAACCGCATCCCCATGTTCGGCATCCAGAAAATCCAGCTTGCCGAAGCCGATGCCATGTTCGCCGGTGCAGGTGCCGCCCATCGCCAGCGCGCGCGACACCACGCTGTGATTCACGCGTTCGGCCTCGAGGAGGTCTGCCGGGTTATTGGGATCAACCATGATCGCGAGGTGAAAGTTGCCGTCGCCGACGTGGCCGAACAGCGCGATGGGGATGGTGGTGTCCTGTAAATCCTTGTTGGTGTCGGCGATGCATTCGGCGAGCCGCGAAATCGGCACGCACACGTCGGTGGACATGGCGCGGCCGCCCGGTTTCAAGCGCAAGCATGCGGGATACGCGTCGTGGCGCGCCTGCCACAGTCGCGTGCGGTCTTCCTGTTTGGTCGCCCACTCGAAATCCATGCCGCCTTGTTCGCGGGCGATGGCTTGCACGGTTTCGGCTTGTTCCTTGACGGAGGCGGCGCTGCCGTGAAATTCGCAGAACAGCATGGGTGCCTCGCGCAGCCCGAGTTTGCTGTGCGCGTTGACGGCCTTGATGGTGAGTGCGTCGAGCAGTTCGCAGCGGGCAATGGGCACGCCGAGTTGTATGGTTTGAATCACCGTGCGCACGGCGGCATCAATGGTGGGAAACGCGCAGGTCGCGGCGCTGGCGGCTTCGGGCTGCGGATAGAGGCGTAGTGTCACTTCGGTAATCAAGCCGAGCGTGCCTTCCGATCCCACAAAAAGCCGCGTGAGATCGTAGCCCGCGGCGGATTTGCGCGAGCGCCCGCCGGTTTTGATGACGCGCCCGTCTGCCAGTACCACCGTCAGGCCCAGCACGTTTTCACGCATGGTGC
>DHVE01000070.1 GCA_002412495.1 Betaproteobacteria bacterium UBA5216 | reverse complement strand
GTAGCCATCGGGCCGCGCGCGGGCGATCTCGGCGGTGGCGATATTGCCGTCGGCGCCCGCCTTGTTTTCCACCACCACGCTTTTGCCCCACTGCTCCGTGAGCGACTTCGCGATCAGCCGTGCGGATACGTCAGTGCCGCCGCCCGCGGCAAAACCCACGAGCAAACGCACCGCGCGGTCGGGATATTGCGCCGCCGCATTGGTCGCCATCATCAAGGCCGCCATTGATCCCCACGCAGCCGGCCATCGCAAAATGCGCATCATCGCTCCTCCTCTTTAGCCCTAGTTCGCTCCGTCCGCTCTGTCTTCTCTGGCAACCCGAAAACCGCGCCGGTAAACGCGAATCACCGTGGGGCTACCGACACGATACGCAGCGCGCAAGCCCACGGGCGCATCGTCCCACGAACCGCCGCGCACCGCGCGCAGGGTGCAGTCGCCCGTCGTCCACGCGCTGCCATCCGTGGGCGCACCGCGGTAGTTGCCGTTCCAGCAATCCTGCATCCATTCTTCCACGTTGCCCAGCATATCGTGCAAGCCGAATGCGTTGGCGCGATAGCTGCCTGCAGGCGCGGTGTAGGCGGCGCGGTCGTCGCAATCGGCAACCGCCCACTGGTCCGCGCCCGGCACCTGCGTCCGCGCGCTGCGATCGGCTCCGTTGGCATGACGACAGACTTCGCTGTCATCGCCGCCCCAATAACGTGCCGTCGCCGTGTCCGCCCTGGCAGCGTATTCCCATTCGGCCTCGCTCGGCAATCGATAACGCTTGCCGGTTTTTTTGCTGAGCCACCGCGCATAAGCGTCGGCATCGTCCCAACTCACGCACGCCACCGGGTGATTGTCGTCTTGCGCGTAACCGGGATCGCGCCAATCGTTCGTGGCGACTTTCTCGAAGGCCGCGCCGGCCCACACGAAACAACCGTCGTCGCCGCGGCGGGTAGCCTCCGCAAACTGCCGGTACTGGCCACGCGTGACTTCAAATTTCCCCATTGAAAACCGCTGCACCATCACCTCGCGTTGCGGCTCGCTGCGATGACGAAATGTATCCGCCAAGTTTTCGCGCGCCTCTTCGCCCGGCGCGGCGCCCATGACGAATGGTCCCCCGGCAATGACCACCATCTCCGGGCAATCCGCGCAGTCCCTGAAGGATTTTCCCAGAGAGCGCTCGGGAATTTCGGTCGCTACGGTGCCGGTGGCGGCGCACAACAGCAACGCCGCAAGGGTCCACCGATGCATCGCCGTTGTGTCTCGCTCGGTCACGCAGCTTATTTTCAGTCAAATAATATCTTTTAAAAACACATGGTTATACTATTTCGATGCTGGTATCGTCGCCGGTGCAAATTGCAGATCCTCGGTCACCACGCGATAAGCCGCGTGCCGCCCGGCCATACGCCCCGAGGTAAACGCCCAGCCGATGTGATGGCCGTGGCCTTCGAGCAGCATGCCACCCATGCCGATAAAACCGGCCGCGAACAAACCGGGAATCGGCTGACCGTCCGCGCCGAGCACATTCAAGCGCGTATCGACGGCGACGCCACTGTCGCTGAAATTTAAATAGTGCCGCACCGGCCCCATGGCGATAAACGGCCCGCGATCCAGCGGCTCGCGCCCCGCTGCCACGTCGGGCGAGGCGAGTGTCGCGTTGTAATCGGCCACGGTTTTTTTCAGTACCTCCGGCGCGGCGCCAATCTTCGCGGCCAACCCGTCCAGCGTCGGCGCTTCGTTGAACACATCCGGACGCGTCCGCCGGTAGTCGGGCACGAATGCATACGCGAAACCTGGGGCGGTCGATACGTAATACGGCCACTGCGTATATTTTTGCGCAAGCTTGGCGTCGAGTAATACATACGCCAATTGGCCCGGCTGCCGGGCCAGCACCGGCGTGGAACTGTCGGACGGGCTTTCAATTTCATTCACGAAGCGCTCACCACGCGCGTTGATCAACACGGCGCCCGCCTTGAACAATTTCGGCGACGGCACCAGGATGGTCGTCAGAAAACTCATCACCACCGGACGCAGCATCCAGTCGGGCAGATGTTCCATCGCCCAGTTCACCGTGCGCATGAACAATCGTTGCGGCGGCAGCCGCGTGATCCACTTGGGCGGCGGCGGCTGAAATCGAATGCCCGCGCTGCATATGCCGGTATGCACAATGCGCCCACCCTGCGCCATCACCATTTTGTGGCCGTCGCCCTGATTGGTGGGGTTCACTGGCTGCACTTCAGCGAACCCCTCGGACAGATGCTGCGTGCGCAGTTCGGCGTCGCCGCTGAAATCGCCGGTGGTCAACACCACGCCGCCACGCGCGCGATATTCGACCACGCCGTCCGCAAGTTCGCACACCACGCCCGCCACCTTGCCGTCTTCGATCAGCAAACGCTGCACGCGCGCGGAAGTCACGATATTCACGCCGCCGCGCCGCGCGGCCTTGCCGAGGTGATAAATGTACGCCCCCGAATTCGGCAACACGTTGTGCATGCGCGGTTTGCGGTGCGGCGCCTCGGGCAACGGCCCGTGAAACTCCACGCCCATGCTCATCAGCCAGCGAAAGGTATCCGGCACGTTATCGACAAAAATGCGCCGCAACGCAAGATTGTCCTTGATCGGATAGCGGCTCTCGCGCACGCGGCGCGACGCATCGATAAAACGCTGCATGTCTTCAAAGTGATCGTCCGGGCAGTCGCGTATGCCCTTGCGTAATTGATGCGGCGTGTTGGTGGCGGTGATCGAGCCTATTGATTTCGCGGTGCTGCCGCCGAGCTTCGGGTTCTTTTCCAGCAGCACCACGCGGCGCCCGAGACCACGCGCCTCGATCGCAGCCGCCAATCCGCTGCCGCCACCACCTACCACGATCACATCGGTCTCGATTTGCCGCACTGCGTTTTTTGTCGTCATAAGTCGCCGCCGGTCCCTGCCTTCGCGCAATTCGCGTAATGACGGGAATGATACAATTTATTGATTACCATCCGCACGCTGATCACGCAAAGGATATCGGACGATGAGTACGACGCCCCAACCCGACACCAGCCCCACGCATTACGAAATCATCGTTATCGGAGGCGGCATATCCGGGCTGGTCACGGCCAACCGCGCCGCCGAACTCGGCAAGCGCACCGTGGTGCTCGAAAAAGGCACCGCGGATAAATACCTGTGCAGCTCGCGTTACACCGGCGGCACGTTCCATGTGTGCCTCACCGATTTGCAGGTCGGCCCCGAAAAACTCGCCGCTGCCATCGAAACCACGACTCGCGGCTTCGCGCGCAAGGACGTGGGCGGCGCGGTAGCCAAAGACAGCCTGCGGCTGGTGCGCTGGCTGCAAGCCGAAGGCATCAAGTTCGTGAACCTCGGTCATTACCATTCGTTCGTGCTGGCGCCGCCCTCGCGCACCGGCCCCGGCCTCGATTGGGAAGGCCGCGGCGGCGATGTGCTGCTGCGCACGCTCGAAGCGAATCTGAAGAAGCGCGGCTGCCAGATCCAGCGCGGCACGCGGGCACGGGCGCTCGATATCTCCACGCCCGGTATGATCAAACTGGATGTAGAACAGGGTGGCGTCAGTGGTACGAAAAGAACGCTCACCGCAAACGCGGTGGTCATCGCCGACGGCGGCTTTCCCGCGAACATTGAACTGGTGCGCCAGCACATCACGCCGGTGCCGGAAAAAATTCTGCAACGCAATGCGCTGACCGCCACCGGCGACGGCTTGCAAATGGCCATGGCCGTGGGCGCCGCGACATTGGGCATGGATTGTTTTTACGGCCATCTGTTAAGCCGCGACGCGATGAACAACGCCAAGTTGTGGCCGCGGCCCTATGTCGATTCGCTGGCCACGTCAGGCATACTGGTCGACGCCAATGGCCGGCGCTTCGCCGATGAAGGCGAAGGCGGCGTGTACCTGGCAAACGCGGTGGCGCGGCTGGCCGATCCGCTAAGCTCGAGTCTGGTGATGGATCACGCCATCTGGCAGGGGCCGGGCACCAGCCCGCTGGTGCCGTCGAACCCGCATCTGCCGAACGCAGGCGGCACGCTGCATCGCGCCAACACGCTGGCCGAACTGGCCGCGCTGATGGGCGTGCCCGCGCAGGCACTGCAAGACACCGTGGCGCAATACAACCAGGCACTCGAATCCGGCACGCTGCAACAACTCTCGCCGGTGCGCCGCACGGACCGCCACAAGCCGTGGCCGATCAAAGTGGCGCCGTTTTACGCGGTGCCGCTGTGTACCGGGATCACCAACACCATGGGCGGACTGATGGTCGATCAGGACGGCGCCGTGCTCGACAAAAACGGCGCGGTGATTCCCGGCCTGTATGCCGCCGGCGGCGCCAGCGGCGGCTTGGAAGGCGGCCCGTCGATTGGTTATGTCGGCGGCTTGATCAAGTCGGTGCTGGGCTTGCGTGCTGCGGAAAAGATCGCGAACGTCATTGTCTGACACGGCATGACGCCGCCTGATTCAATACGGCTATGAAGACGTTGGCAGCTTCTTTTTGGGTTAGCGTGTTCGCAGCGGCACCCGTCCTCTGCGCAAACGCGCAAAGTTATCCCGAGCGCCCCGTACGTTTGGTGGTGCCGTCCGCGCCTGGCGGCGGAACGGATTTAATTTCGCGCGTTATCGCCGAGCGTTTTGCCGCGCGATGGGGCCAGACCGTGGTGGTCGATAACCGCGCGGGAGGCGGCGGCGCGCTGGGCGCGCAGATCGTGGCCACCTCGCGCGCGGACGGCTATACGCTGATGGTGGGCACCGGCGGGCACATCACCATCAATCCGCTGCTGATGGATTTGCCGTACGATGCGGCAAACGCCTTCACACCGATTACGCTGCTGGCAACCGCGCCGTACCTTATGGTTGCGAACTTAAGCGCGGTGCAAGCCAAGTCGGTGAAAGAATTTATCGATCTGGCGAAGGCCAGTCCCGGCAAGTTTTTTTACGGCTCCGCCGTCGGCAGCCCGGATCATTTGTCGGGCGAACTGTTTCAGTTGATGACCGGCACGAAACTCACCCACGTGCCGTATAAGAGTTCGGCGGGCGGGTTGATCGACTTGCTCGGTGGCAGGCTGATGGTCGGTTTTCTTACCATCCCCGTCGTGATGCCGCACGTGCAAAGCGGCAAGGTACGCGCGCTGGGCTTGAGCGACCGCAAGCGTTCGTCGCTGCTGCCGGATATACCCACCATCGCGGAAACCGTGCCGGGTTATGAATTATTCACGTGGTACGGCTTGTTCGCGCCGGCGAAAATCCCCGCGGCCGTGCTTAAAAAAGTGTCCACCGATATCCGCGAAATTTTGCAGGAAACCGACGTGCGCCAGAAGCTGCTCGGACAAGGCTTCGATCCGGTGGGCAACACGCCGGATGACGCCGCGGCCTTCATCAAAAAAGAGTCGGTGGTATTCGGAAAAATCGTCGCGAGCGCCAACTTGCGCAGCCGCGTGAAATAATTGTGGCGCGGCCTACATTACTCCGCGCAAATGTTTCAACGCGCGGGTGGCGCACGCCGGGCCATCCGGCTCGCAGATAAACGGCTCGACGCCGATGATGCCCGTGTATCCCCCTCGCTTTAGCGCGGCAATAATCTCGTCGAATCGCACGTTGCCGTCGCCGGGCGCGCGATGGTTCGCGTCATTGGCGTGAAAATGCGCGATCTTCCCCGTCGGCAGCCAGCGGTCGAGCACCGCCACCAGCGAGTCGGATTCCGCTTCGCTGGCGGAGCAACAATCGAGCATGGTTTTCAACGCGGGATTGTTGATCGAATCGATCACTTCCACGGCCTCGGCGACGGTGTTGATAAACGCCGTCCGGCTGGGCCGCAGCGGTTCCAGCAGATACGTAACACCAGCACCGGCGGCGAACGTCGCGGCCCGCGCAAAAGCCTCGATGCCGCGTGCCCGGCAACCCGCCGTATCCGCCGGATCAATCCGGCGGTACTGCGACGAGCCATGCACCATGTAATTACCGCCCAGCGCCGCGCACAGTTCGCACAGCCGCGCCATGACGTCGAAGGTGCGCGCGCGTGTGGCCGAATCAGCACTGGTGATCGACAGGCCTTCCGGCGCGTGCATCAGGCAATACAGTCCGGTGATGGGGATGCCATGATCGTCGGCGATTTTTTTCGCCTCGGCAATTTTTGCCGCGGACAATCGATGCGGCTCATGACTCAATGTTTCCGGCGCCAGTTCCAGCCCGTCGTAACCGGCGCGCCGCGCGAACGCGCACATGGCTGCAAAATCGAGCTGGCGCACCACCTCGCTGCACAAAGTGACCCTCATGTTCTCCTTTTGAATTACGGTCTTGAACCGGTACGCCAAGTTTGGAATGCATGCGCCCTCGCCGTCAACGCAGCGCGCATGGCCCTAACACTAGAAGCAGTTTAACCTATTGTTTTTAACAATATTTTCCACATCAATGCAGAGCACACCTCATGATTTACATCGTTGAATGCGCACTCACCGTGAACCAGAGCGAGGCCGTCTGGAACCGCTGGTACCACAGCATGAAGCCGCCGCACATTTTGCCGACTGCCGTGCCGGGCGTATCGAGCACGCAACGCTTTAAAGGCATCAACATCAATCCGCCCGCGTACTTTGCGATGTACAGCGTGACTTCTGCGGATGTGATGAGCAGCGATGCCTACCGCAACGCGGGCGGCGGACGATTCCAGACCGAAGACTGGAAGCCGATGATTACCTTCTGGAACCGCGATCTGTTCGGCAATGCGGATGCGCCTGACGTGCCGATGGACGCCACGCTGCTGGTGCTCGACCGGCCCGCACCGGAGCCGTTGCCTCTGGGCATCACGTTTCAATGGCTGCCCGCCATCGGCCTTGACCGCTCGACACCCTATCGCGGCCTCGCAGTACTCGGCAACGCCGACGCGGCGCGGTTGCCGCTCGATACGGTGCAAGGGCTGCGCACGTTTCGCCCCGTGATTCCGCAAGTTACGCGCGAGCGGCCGCTGCCCGCGGCGTATCTGAACAAACCTTGACTGTGCGACACCCAGCCAGCGATTGCGCTCAGATCGCGGCCAGCTTTTCCTCCCACTCGGCCGGCAACGCAATTGCCTTCAACGTCGGGGTGAAATAAGGTCCCCATAGGCTCGTGTATTTGTTCCGCCCCCTGTCGCCTGATACAAACACGTGAATCGTATCGGGCGTTTGAAACATGGGCACCGTGTCGTCCGGCCCCTTATTGCCGAATAGCGCTGGATCGAGCGCGCCTTTGTCGAGCAGGCTTTGTATGGTGGGCGCGGGCGTCGCCGACTGCCCGTATCGCGAGCGAAAGTTATATTCGGCGCAGGTGATCGTCGCGTGATCAAACCAGTATTGCGCAAGACTCGCCGGCTTAAAGCCGCCCTGCGCGAGCACCTTGCTCACCGGCGGCGTAATCACCATGGCGAACATGCCCGATGCCGCGCGGCGATAGACGGAGCGTTCGGCGATCACGCGGCGGGCGACTTCCCGCACGCCGTACGCCGCCAGCATCTGCGCATCCGACCCGGTGGGCGTGCTTTGATGTCCCCAGTTGCCACTGCCGCAGAGCGTCAACACATTGGCGTCATCGGCAAAGCCGTGACGCGCATGGAACGGCGGCCAGCCGATCTCGCGGCACATCGCCTCGTCTTCCGCAAACACAAACGGCAGGCCGTAGCCAAACGTGCCCATCGCCGTGTCACCCGGAATAAATCCGGCGATGTTGCGCAACATCAGCCCGATCGCGCGGCCAATCACCGCGTTGGGCGGATGCGAAATGCACGGCAGCTCCGAACGAATATCCAGTTGCCGGGCAATCGGCCCGTTGATCACCAGGAACGGCATATAGCCGCCCGTGCTGCCAAACCCGGTGATATCGAATTTCGGATCGCCCAGCGCCTCGGCAGCCGCGATCAGCACCGGCATGTATTGCGGCAGGCAACCGGCCATCACGCCGTTGACGGCAATATTCCACGGCGTTGCCTGCGCATAGGCGATGGGCAGCGTCGCCACCACCTCGTGCGGTGCTCTATCGGTAAAGCGCAGAAATTCGCGCACCTTGTCCATCGTCGGCGGAATAATTGGATGGCCATCCGACCATTTGTTCAATATGAAATACGCGTTGACAGCCGCGAGATCGCCTTCGAATACACTCTGCTCCCTTGCCGCTTGTGTTTGCGACGCCTGCGACACCGGTGCAGGCTGGGTGATGCCGTTGATGATGTCGGGAAATATTTTCTCGACGTTCGCGCGCAGTTCGCTCGCGGTATGACCCTGAATCGCGCCAGGGTAAACGGCCATGGGCATGTCGGGCACGCCTTCGAATTTCGCGACCTCGCGCACCGTTTCCACAAACGACGAGCCGACGATGGCAACCGCGGGTATACCCGCTTTGATGGCTGTGGTGGCGGTCCGCGTAACCGCGGCCGAGCAGGTCCCTCAGGCGCCGTTTCCGGTGATCACGACATCAACGCCATGGCGCTGAAACGCCGCATTCAAATCCGCCAGTGATTTTTCCCGCAGGCCGGCCGCCTGATCCTGCGAACTCGGCGAAAAAATTTCGCCCGCTTTGACGAACTTTGCGCGCGGATAGCGTTCTTGCAGCATCGACCGGATAACCGCCAGCGTTTCATTGGCGCGAAATGCCCGGCCATCCAGTTCGCAGATGGTTTTATCGTTCAGTTCCGCGAGCTGCGCCAATGGGCGGCTGGTGTCGGCAGCTCTGTGTCCCAGCGGGCTTAATACGTTGTAGTTGGGTTGTTCCATTCCGTGTTTTCCCTTAGCGACCGATTGCCAATTCAAACAATCCGCTTATTCCGGTTTTAATCCGGCAAGCTTCACCAGCCTGGCATTCTGCACGATCTCGCGCTGAATACGGGCCGCCAATTGTTCCGCCGTGCTGGTCTGCGGCTCGAAGCCCTGCCGCGTCAGCGTGTCCTGCATTTCAGGCGCGTTGACAGCCCTGAGTGTCATGGCATTCAAGCGCGCGATCAACTCTTTCGGTACGCCGGCGGGCGCGAGCACACCCCACCAACCCGAGCAATCGTAGCCCGCCAGGCCCGCTTCACTCACTGTCGGAACGACCGGCATCAGCGAGGCGCGCTTGGCGCTGGTCACCGCAATGGCACGCAGCTTGCCGCTTTGCACAAAAGGCAGCGCGGACAAAATATTCGGGAAATTCATATCGATCTGCCCCGAGGCCGTGGCCATCACACTCTCCGCGCCGCCCTTGAAAGGCACTTGCACAATGCTCACGCCCGCCACCGACTTGAACAGTTCGCCCGCCAGATGCGACACCGTGCCCAGACCGGAAGACGCGTAACTTAATTTGCCGGGTTGCTCCCGCGAGAGCGCGATCAACTCCTTGACGTTGCGCGCCGGCACAGAGGGATGCACCACCACGACAAACGGCGATACCGCCACCATAGCCACCGGCGCCAAATCGCGTTCCAGAGAATACGGCAGCTTGGTGCGCAACGCCGGCAGCGCGGTATCCGCCGCCGTCATCATCAACAGTGTGTAGCCATCCGCTGGCGCGGTAACCACCCGCTCGGTGGCGATGGCGCCGCCCGCGCCGGGGCGGTTTTCGACGACGATGGTTTGCCCCACTTGCTCGGTCATTTTCTGCGCCACCATGCGCGTAATGACGTCGGCCGCCCCGCCCGCCGTGAAGCCCACCAGCATGCGCACCGGCTTAACTGGAAAGCCTTGCGCGGCCACGCCGACAGGCAACATTGCCACCGCCGTGATCAAAGCAACCGAAAATAACAACGTAGCGCGCCTTGGTTTTTGCATGGCTTAATCCGCGCTGATATTCACTTCTTTGGCGAGCGCCAACCATCGGCTGCTTTCATTTTTCAGAAATTCCCCAAACGCCTTGGGCGAACTGCCGACCGCGCCGCCGCCCTGCGACACCAGCTTTTGCACCACCTCGGGGTCGGCCACCGCCTCCGCGATGGCGCGCGACATTTTTTCGATGAGTGCGGGCGGTGTTTTGGCGGGCGCGAGCACGCCTTGCCAAATGTCGCTCTGTGCTTTGGGATACCCCAGTTCGACTATGGTCGGCACCTCCGGCGCCAGCGCGCTGCGTTTGTCAGCGGTGACGGCCAGCGCGACCAGACGCCCCGCTTTCACATGCGGATAAAACCCGAGCAGACTGGATATCGCCACCTGAATCTGACCCGACACCAGGTCCACCGCGATCGGCCCCGTACCCTTGTACGGCACATGCTGTAAATCCACGCGCGCCTCGCGCTTGAACAACTCCATCGCCAGATGCTGATTGCTGGCAATGCCGCCGGAACCGTAATTAACCTGCCCCGGCTTGCCGCGCGCATATGCGATGAAGTCTTTGAGATTTTTGGCCGGCACGCCCGCGTGCATCACCAGCACCAGCGTGCCAGTGGCAATCTGGCTCACCGGGGCAAAATCCTTGTTCGCGTCCACGCGCCCGCTGCGCGACAGCAACGCCGAAGTCAGATGACCAATATTGAACACCAGAAACGTATGCCCATCGGGCGCGGCCTTGGCGGTGAGTTCCAGCGCGATGTTTCCGGTGGCGCCAGTGCGATTGTCGGTGATGACCGGCTGACCGAATTTCTCGGAAAGCTTGCCGCCGACCAGACGCGCGGCAAAATCCGTTCCGCCACCCGGCGCAACGCCGACCAGAAAGCGTATCGGCCTCGACGGGTAGTTCGCGGATTGCGTGAAGGGTGCAACCGTCGCGCCTTCGGCGGCATGCGTGGTCACGGCTATGCTCGCCAACAACAATATCCAAAACCGTGCTAAATACATTGACGCATACTCCCGATCTTCATGAGTGCAAAGCCTTGATAGCGAAACGCACTGCGTTGCCCGCAGTGTGAGCGCGAAGTATACTTTGTTGGATAACAAAGGCTGCATATGAGTGATAAGAGTGCATGGAGAATCTTGCATGAAGCGTAGGTGGATCGGGCTGTTCGGACTTGTCGCGCTTGCATTGACGACCGCTACAGGGGCGCAGCCAAACGGCGTCGCTTATCCGCTACGCCCGATACGCATGGTGGTGCCCTGGCCGCCGGGACAAGCCACCGACGTGACGGCCCGCTTGATTGCGCAAAAACTTTCCGAGGCGCTGGGCCAGCCGGTGGTGCTGGACAATCGCCCCGGCGCGGGTGGGCTGATTGGCACGGATATCGCCGCCAAGGCAGCGCCCGACGGCTACACCCTCTTGGCCGCATCCAGCGGCCCCATCAGCATCAGCCCGCTGGTGCAGAAAACGACGTTTAACGTTGAGCGCGATTTTGCGCCGGTGGCCAAGCTGGTTATTTCGCCCTACGTGCTGGTGACCAATACCGCGTTTCCCGCCACAAACGCGCGTGAGTTTATCGCCCTGCTGAAAGCGAGCCCCGGTAAATACGCGTTTGGATCGTCGGGCACTGGGGCGTCGGCGCATCTCATCACGGAATGGTTTAACAACAGCGCTGGGGTACAGGCCACGCATGTGCCTTACAAGGGTAGTGCCGCCGCGATCACCGATGTCATTAGCGGGCAAGTCGCCTATGCCTTTGAAACCGCGGCGGCCACCATGTCGCTGGTACGCGCCGGAAGATTAAAAGCCTATGGTGTATCCATGGCTCGATCGAGCGCGATCACGCCGGGCATCGAACCGCTTACGCGCGCCGCCAACCTGAGCGGCTTCGATGTCAGCGGATGGATCGGCTTGATGGTGGCGAGCGCCACGCCACAGTCCATCGTCAACCGGCTGTCGGTGTCCGTCGATACCATCATGCGTTCCGCCGAAGCGCGCGAGAAACTCACGGCATTGGACGTCGACATCGATTACCGCCCGCCCGCCGAGTTCGCGCGCGACCTGAAATTTCAGCACGTGCGCTTCAGCGAGATCATCAAGAAAGGCAACATCCGCCTCGATTGATTCGTGGCGCCGTGACACCCGCCTCTCCGAAAGAATAAAACCATGACCACACGCCAGGAATTGCGCCAGCGCGGCATTGCGATGCGCGCGCGCCTGTTTGGAACGGATGCGTCGGCATCGGCGAACAGCGATACCGTGCCCAACTTCCGTGATTTCATCAATGAAACCGAGTTCGGCATCGTCTGGTGCCGCCCCGGCCTGGCGCTGGAAGACCGCATGGTCTGCACGCTGGCGGCGCTCGCGTCGGTGCAGCGTTTGCCAGCGCTGCGCCGCTACGTGGGCGCGGCGCTCAATATCGGTTTGAATGCGCTCGCGATACAGGAAATCGTCATCCAGATCGGCATCTACGCCGGCTTCGCGGCATCCGAAGAATCGCTCGACGGCATCGCTCCGGTTTTTGCCCAGCGCGGCATCACCGTGCCCTCGCAAGCGCCGCGCGACGATTCCCTTCAAGCGCTGACCGCGCAAGGCACCCAACTCATGCACGCGCTGCACCGCGACGGCGGCAACAAGGGTTATGCCTCGCCCGACAACACGGTCACCGGCGCGCTGTATCCGGTGGCGATCCAATACGGCTACGGAGAGATCTGGTTCCGCCCCGGCCTGCCGCAACGCCAGCGGGTGCTGTGTTCGGTGGCGAGCTTCACCGCGTTGCGGCTGGAAAGTCAGGCAAAAAAATTCGCCCAAGCCGCGGTGAATCTCGGATTGTCACGCGCCGAAGTCCTCGAAGCGGTAATTCAGACCGCACCGTTCAGCGGATTCGCACCCGCACTGAACGCGCTCGCAGCCTTGAGCGACGTTTTGAAACCAGCCTGATCACCCGATTATCTGAGCACCTGATTACCTCTACGCCCAACCGCTCGCAGGGCGCACACCATGCCATTTACACATGACACACCGGTGCTGATCGTGGGTGCCGGCCCCGTCGGCCTGTCACTAGCGCTTGATTTGGGCTGGCGTGGCATCCATGCCCAACTCATCGAGGCCGGCGATGGCCGTATCGAGCATTCAAAAATCGGCCATATTGCGGTACGCACTATGGAATTTTTCCGGCGCTGGAATATCGCCCGGGCGGTACGCGAAGCTGGCTTTCCGGACGATTTCCGCATGTCGCGCGTGATCTGCACGAACATCGCCGCGGCGCCACTGCATGTCGATGCGCACCCTTGCCTGCGCGACATGCGCGTGCCGGCCTACGCGTGCGAGAAAAAGCAACGCTGTCCGCAACACTGGCTGCAGCCGATTCTGCAACAAGCCGTCGCGCGGCAGTCCAGCATCACGGTACGCAATCATTGCCGTCTGGAAAGTTTTGAATTAAACACCGATGGCGTGCTGGCGACCGTACGCGACGACCTCGCGCAAGGCAAAACACATATCCGTGCACGTTACCTGGTGGCCTGCGACGGCGTTGACAGCACTGTTCGCGAGGCACTGGGCATCCCGATGCAAGGCACGCCCAAACTCAGCTACTCGATAGGCATCACGGCACGCGTGCCGCACTGGCGACGGCATTGCCACTACGGCGAGGCCGAGCGCTTTATTTTTCTCGGGCCCGAAGGCACCTGGGGCAATCTGACCACGGTGGACGGCGGCGACCTTTGGCGGCTGACCGTGCATGGCAGCGCACAAAAACTCGATCTCGACACCTTCGACCCCGCGTGGTGGATGCGCCGCGCGCTGGGCCGCGACGATGTACCATTCGATATCGTTGCGATGCTGCCGTGGCGCCGCCGTGAGCAAATCGCGGCACGTTTCGGCGCTGGACGCGTGCTGCTGGCAGGCGATGCCGCGCACGCCATGTCGCCCACTGGCGGCATGGGCATGAACACCGGCATTGGAGACGCCGTCGACCTCGGCTGGAAACTGGCGGCCCTGATCGACGGCTGGGGCGGCCCGCGTCTCATCGACAGTTACGAAGTCGAACGCAAACCCGTGGCCATACGCAATGCCGCATCATCGACCGATAATTTCAAGGTGCTGACCTCGCCCGCGAATTGCGGCGCCATACTCGACGACACGCCAGAGGGCGAAAGCGCGCGCAACCGCATGAGCGCCGAATTTACGGCCGCGATGCAAGCGCGCTACTGGGATCCCTCAAGCATCCAGATGGGCTACCGCTACGACAACTCGGCCATTTGCATTCCCGACGGCAGTCCGCCGCCACCCGACCAAGCCCGCTATGAACAGACCGCGCGACCCGGCGCGCGCGCGCCACATGCGTGGCTCGCGGATGGGCGTTCCACGCTCGACCTGTTTGGCCGTGGTTTTGTACTGCTCTGTTTTACGGGCGCCGGGCAATCGAATCGTAACGCATTTGTGGCGGCGGCCCGGCAGCGCGGTGTGCCGCTGTCAGTCAACGACATCACCGACGCGAACATCGCGCAACGCTATGAAATGCCGCTGGTGCTGGTGCGTCCCGATGGCCATGTCGCATGGCGCGGCAGCACGGTTGACGACAGTGGCGCGCTGCACATTATCGACACCGTGCGTGGCGCGGCGCCGGCCTGATCCGGAAATCTTGATTCCCTCGAGAATTCCTAATCCGAACGTATCTTCGCATCGCGTATCAGTTTTCCCAATTTCTGGTTATCCGCGCGAATCACCGCGGCAAACTCCTGCGGTGTGCTCGCCACCACCTCCGCGCCAGCCTTGAAAAAACGCTCGCGGATTTCGGGCGTGCGCAGTGCGCGCACCAGGCTTTGATGGATCCGCTCGATGATCGCAGGCGGCGTTTTCGCCGGCGCGAACACGCCATAGGTGGACACCAGCTCGTAACCCGGCAATCCCTCGCTGGCGATGGGTGGAAGGCCGGGCAACAACGCGGATGGCTTGGCGCTGGTCACCGCCAGCGCGCGTAATCGTCCGGTCTGAACGTGGCCGGCCGACGAGCCGGTGGAGGTGAACGATAGCTGCACCTGCCCGCTGATGAGATCGGTCATCGACGCCGCGCCGCCCTTGTAGGCCACGCGCACGATATCCACGCCAGCCATGGATTTGAATAATTCCGCCGACAAATGGCCCGACGATCCCGCGCCCGCCGTGGAATAATTCAACGCACCCGGCCGCGCCTTGGCGAGCGCAATCAATTGGCGCACCGATTTCACGGGCAACGCCGGATTCACCACCAGAATGTTCGGCGAACTCACCGCCAGCGTAACAGGCGCCAAATCCGCCACCGGGTCATAGGGGACCGATTGCATCAGCGGCAGGGTCCACAAGCTGCCGCTGATGCTGAGCAGCGTCAGCCCATCCGGCGCTGCCTTGATCACGGTCTCGGCCGCCACCACGCCACTGGCGCCGCCGCGGTTTTCGACGATCACCCGCCCGCCGCCGTCGTTGCCCATGCCCAACGCCAGCAGGCGTGCCACGTTGTCATTACCGCCGCCGGCTTCGATGGTGACAATGCGCCGGGGTTTGGAAAATCCCTCCTGAGCAATGACGCCGCGTGGCGCCATTGCCATGGCAATTGCAATGGCCAGCAGACCAGATACTGCAAGCGGCGATGGGTTCACGCCGGTTTCACTTGTGTCGCAATGTGCTCGGCAGCCGTCAACGCCGTCACGCCGCAACGTGCAAGGCCCGCCACATAACCAATCTGCGGGCCTCCTTCGAGCCCACCCGCGGCGATACCCGCCGCATACAACCCATCGATGGGCGCACCATCGCCCCGCACAACCTGCGTATGGAGATCGATGGAAAGGCCGCCCATCGTGTAGGTAATGCCGCTCGCCACCGGCACCGCAAAAAACGGTGGCTTCGCTATCGGCATCGGCTTGTAGCGTAGGGTGCGCCGCTCCGGTGTCAGCGGCAAGGGATCGCTGCTGCCTTGCGTCGCGGCGCTCAGCGCGCGGTTATAGCCGGTAACCGCCGCCTTGAGTGCGGCCGCCGGTAGACCCGCCAGTCCGGCGAGCGTATTGAGATCGTCCGCCTTGTGCAGCGTGCCGCCGACCGCGGGCAAGTTGGGGTTCGGCGGCACCAGTTCACGGGCGCCGGGTTGCTCCCAGATATCACGATCAAAAATACACACGGCAGACAGCGGATCGTCCAGACGCGCAATGGCATTGGCGACGTAAACGCCACCGCGCCCTTCATCGGCGAAACGTTCGCCCCGCCCGTTGACCAGGATGCCGGCCGTCACCAGCGCATCGAGCAAGGGGTACGGCCAGAGCAAATCGTTGGTAAACGCATCGCGGCTCAACACATGGCCGTAGAACGGTTCGAGATTGGACACCGCCGCGCCCAGCGCCTGCGCCATGCGCAGGCCATCGCCATGGCCGGTGCCCGCGCCACGCTGCTTGATGCGCTCGGGATGCTTTGTCACGTACTGCCGCATCATGTCCGCGTTGCCCTGAAATCCACCGTCCGCGATGATCACCGCGTGCGCGCGAAACGACTGCCGCGCGCCGGCATGCAACGCGGCGACGCCCACGCAACGCCCGCCTTCGCTCAGCAACGACTGCGCGTGCGCGCCGCGCAGGATTGCGCCGCCGCGCTGTTTGAGCTGGCGCTCCAGCCTTTGCAACAACACGTCGCCCGCGCGCCCTTCCCAATCGACACCTGGCTTGGAGCGCCCTGGCGGCGCCAGCACCCAGCGATGATGTTCGGAGGCGCTGGCGCGCATGAATTTCAGGCCTTCATCCTGCAACCAGCGCACCACGCGGCGGCCATTTCGAGCAATCAGCAGCGCAAAGTCTTCCGTCACGTAACCCGCCGTATTATCGCGAATGGCCTGCTGCAGCACGGCTTCATCGTGCATGATGTCGCGATGGCAGATGTGCAGCGAGCCACCGGTGAATCGCGTGTTGCAAAGATATTTTTCCGCGGTGCCTTTTTCCAGCACGATGACCGTCATGCCGAGCTGCGCCGCACGGTTGGCGGCGATCAATCCTGCCACGCCTCCGCCTATAATCACCACGTCATGTTGTTCGTTGGCGCCCATCACCTTGTTTTCCTTGTTTGCCTTGATTCCCGTGCTATTTACCGACTACTCGGCGTGCGCGCCGGACGCCGCGACCACCTTCGCCCACTTGAGTGTCTCCGCCGTGATAAATGCGGACGCCTGTTCGGGCGTACCCGTCAACGGTTCGGCGCCTTGTTCAGCCAGACGCTCACGCGTATCGGCCAACTGCGAAATCTCACTCAACGTGGTGTTGAGGCGCGCGATGATGTCGCGCGGCGTGCCCTTGGGCGCCAGCAATGAAAACCAGGTGACGCCCTCGAATCCCGGCAAGCCGGATTCTGAAAGCGTCGGCAATCCCGGCGCGATGGCGCTGCGCTTGGCGCTGGTAATCGCCAATGCGCGCAGGCGGCCCGACTTGACCAACGGCAGCACCGACAAAGTGTTTGCAAACGTCAGCGATACAAAGCCGGACACCACATCCGTAATGCCCTGAACCGACCCCTTGTAGGGAACGTGCAACAACTGAATGCCCGCCTGCATGCGGAACATTTCTCCCACCAGATGCGACGGACTGCCGTTGCCCGCGGATGCGTAGGTAAGCTGCCCCGGCCGGGATTTACCCAGGGAGATCAAATCCCGCGGGCTCTTGACCGGCGCGGCGGCATGCACCACCAGCACGAATGGCGCCGAACCGATCAGCGTAATGGCATCGAAATCGCGCTTCAGGTCGTAGCGCAAATTCTTGTACAGGCTTTGACTGATGGCTATCGAGGCAGGCGCCACCAGCAACATATAACCATCGGGCGCGCCCTGCGCCACGAGCTCGGCGCCAATGTTGCCGCCAGCGCCGGCGCGATTGTCCACCACGAACTGCTGGCCCAGCCGCTCGGACAGTTTTGGCGTGAATAATCGCGTCGTGATATCCACGCCCGCGCCGGTGGGATACGGCACAACGACGCGCACCGGCTTGACCGGATAGGTCTGTGCGGCGGCTATTCCCGCAAACGCGCATAGCGCAAAAACGGCGGCGGCGTATCTCCGGCAGACTACGTTACCCATCAAGGGCACCTCTTCATAAATCAGAAATAGGCTGTGTTGAAATAATTATGGCACTGATCGTGATTCCCACCAATTGCGCCGTGGCCGCGCCATCGCCTCGCCGCCCGCGCTCATCTCGTCGCGCTACAGGATATGGAATGTCACATGGAACGTCATATGGAACATCACATTGACAGGGCCAATAGACGCTACTACGCTGACACGCTAACAATTGTTGGCTTCAGCGTTTCAAATTATTGCCCACGCCCGAAGGAATAATAGCCATGCCCCGCTATATCGATTTGACGCAACCGCTCTCGCCGCACACGGCGCGCTCGTCCGACCATCCCGAAGTAACGTTTCGCACGCTACGCTGGTACTCCCGCAATGGCCTGAAAACGCGCGAAATCACGGCGTCACTGCATTCCGGCACTCACATGGATACGGCAGCGCTGTATTACGCCAATGGCGAAACCATCGATCAGGTCGCGTTGCATCGCATGATCGGCCCGGCGCTGTTCGTTGATTGCCGCATGGGCGATTTTGGCGCCATCACCGGCGATCATCTCGAAAAACACGCGAGTTCGCTGACATCCAACGACATGCTGGTGCTATGCACGGGCTGGCACCATTTCGCCGATGACGAGGAAAAATACATTCTCAAGTCACCCGGACTCGACAAGAGCGGTATCGACTGGGTGGTGAGCCGCTCGCCCAAGGCGCTGTGCGCGGATTGCCCGTCGCCGGAACATATATACATGCGCGTGCGCTACTGGCGCCAATTGCGTCCGGACATATTTCCCAAAGATCCCGACACGGAGATTTTCCCCCGGAGCTACGGGCACAAGACCTTGCTGCCTAAGGGCATCCTGATGATTGAAAACCTGGGCGGCCAAATCGATGAACTGATCGGCAAACGCGCAACCATGTATGCCCTACCAGCCAAATACGAGGGCGTGGAAGCCGCGCCGGTGAGGGCGATTGCCGTGCTCGACGATTGAATTTCAGCGCACAGCGGCAACGAATGCGCGATCCGGGGTTATGTCGGAGGATTGGGTCAGGGTCAGAGGAATCGAAATTGAGCGAAACGGTTGATGAGTTTGAATTTTTTCTTGAAAAAGCGTGGTCCGACGGCCTGCCCGTTGTCACGCCCACCGAGGCGCGCGTGCAACGCATGCTCGCAGCCACCCGGCGCGATCCGGAGGAATTGCTCGGACAAATTCCACCCGCGATGGGGCCCGCCACGGTGCGCACGGTGGCGATCCATGCCTTGATGGCCGGTTGTAAACCGGAATATCTGCCGGTGCTGCTCGGCGCGGTGCCGTTGATACTGCGCAAGGAATTTAATCTCAACGGCGTGCAGGGCACGATGGGCCCGGTGGCGCCGCTGATGATTGTTAATGGCCCATACGCAAAACAGATCGGCTTGCATGGCGGCAACGGCTGCTTCGGCCCTGGCTTTCGCGCCAATGCGTCGATCGGGCGCGCGATCCGGCTAATGTTGTTCAATCTGGGCGGCGCGATGCCCGGTGGCGCCTCGGCCACGGTGTTTGCGTCACCGCTACGGTATTCAGCATGTCTGACGGAAAACACCGATGCCAGCCCGTGGGAAACGCTTGCCATGTCGCGGGGTTACGCGCCGACGGACAATGTGATCACCTGCGCCATGGTGGAAGCACCGCACGTCTGCCATGACGATGTGAGCGAGGAACCGGGTCGATTGCTGATCGGCGTGGCGGATTCCATGCACACGCTGGGATCGTTTAATCTGGTGATGTCCAATTCAGACATGGTGGTGGCCATGAGTCCGGAGCACGCCGGCATCTGCGCGCGGGCGGGCATGACGCGCGCCGATGTGCAACGCACCTTGATCGAGATCGCCGGCCGCAAGCTGCGCGACGTTCGTATCGGCGGGCAGTGGCGGCGCGGACGCGGCGAGCAGTGCGGCTACGATGTCGATAATGACGAGGTGTTTGTGCCCGCTATCAAGAACCCCAATGATCTGCACCTGATCGTGGCCGGCGGCAACGGCCCGCAGACAGCGGTTTGTTTCGGCTGGGGGGGCGGCAGTTTTGGCGTGCATGGCAAATACGATGTTTGATGCAACAAAGGAGTACACACCATGAGTGAGCTTGGCTTTATCGACCCGACCTATATTCCCAAACGCGAAATCATTCCGCTGGCAAAGCGGCCGGCCAGCCTCGCGGGCAAGGTCATTGGCATGCTCGACAACACCAAGGAACAGGCCGATGTGATTTTCAAGACCATTGGCGATGTTCTGGTTGAACGTTACGGCGCGGCGCGCATTGTTGTCATGCGCAAGGAGCATTACACCAAACCCGCGAGCGTCGAATTGCTCGACACCATGGCGAAGGACGTGCAGATCGCCATTGCGGGCCTGGGGGGATGAGGTTCTTGCACGTTGTGCAGTGTGCACGACGCCATCGAACTTGAAAAACGCGGCATTCCCGCCACCGTGGTGCTGACGCGCGCGTTTCGCAATGCCTGCGAATATCAATTTCGCAGCAAGGGCATGGAAGGCCATCCCTATATCGAACTGCCGCACCCGGTCAGCCAGTTGAGCGTGGCGCAGATGCGAAAACTGACCGAGGGTTATGTTGAAACGGTCGTGCGGCAACTGACGGCGTGAATCCGGCGGCGCATCCGTTACCCGCATGGGTCAGCGCTGCCGTGCTGCTCGTGGCCACGGGATTTTCGTCGCCGCTCGCCGCGCAAACCTCATCGTACCCGGAACGCCCGGTGCGTTTTGTCGTGGGCTTTCCGCCGGGTGGCGCCACCGACACACTGGCACGCATTTTCGCGCCACGCCTTCAGTCTGCGTTGGGCCAGCCGTGGGTGATCGACAACCGGGGCGGCGCGGGTGGCGCCATCGCCACCGAAATCGTCGCGCGCTCCAACCCGGACGGCCACACGGTGCTGCTGGTGGTGAGCAGTTCCATCACCTCTACCCCGCTGCTGTATAAAGTCGCGGTCAACGCCGAACGCGAACTGGAGCCGGTCGTCTTGATGACCACCGCGCAATACATGTTGACGGTGCATGCCTCGGTCAAGGCGCAAAGCGTGCGGGAGTTTGTCGATCTGGCGAAAGCGCAGCAGGGAAAAATGAATTACGCCTCCACCGGCATCGGCACGCCGCAACATCTGGCGGCCGAACTCTTCAAGATGCGCGCCGGCATTTATCTGAATCACGTGCCGTACAAGGGCGGCGGCCCCGCTTCGGTGGCGTTGCTCGGCAACGAGGTGCCGGTGATGTTCGGCAGTTTGCCCGCGCTGCTGCAACACGTGCGCACCGGGCGCCTGCGTGCCTTGGCCGTGACCGGGCCGAATCGCGCAGCCGTCGCGCCGGATATTCCGACCGTGGCGGAATCCGGCTATGACGGATTCGAAATAACCTCGTGGTACGGGTTAATGGTGCGCACCCAGACACCGGCTGCCATCGTCGACAAATTGCACCGCGCCAGCGTTGCGCTCTTGCAACAGCAAGAAGTGCGCGACGCCATTCAGCGCGAAGGGCTGGAGATTACGATCAAGGAGCCGCAAGCGTTCGCCAGGCATATCAAGTCGGAACTCGATGTGATGACCAAGGTTGTCAAGGGCGCGAAGATTCGCGTCAATTGACGAAGCACCAATACCCGGTGTGGCAAAAAACCTGTGGCACCGGATTCACCCAATAAAAAAGGGAGGCATGGCCTCCCTTTTTCATACAGCGCCGCGCGTTATTTCTTGGCGTCGGCTTTTTTGTCATCCTTCTTGGCTTCTTCCTTCTTGTCATCCTTCTTGGCATCCGCTTTTTTGTCGTCTTTTTTCGCGTCCGCTTTTTTGTCGTCTTTCTTGGCCGGTGTCTTGTTCTCGATTTCCGTCGCGGTCATGTTGTACTGCACCGTAACCTTGTCGCCTTTCTTGATATTCTTGTCGCCTTTGGTGTCCTTGTCACGGGTGATTTCCCACTTTTCCTTGCCTTTTTCGACCACGATCTTGCTGTCGGTGACTTCGAGCACCGGACCGGTGACCTGATACGCATACGCGGCAGTGCCCAGCAACATGGCTACAACTACGGCTATCGAACGATTCAACATTTCACTTCCTCCGGTTGGAATGGTTGAACAAACTTGGCAAAGATAGAACTTTGTGACGCGTTCGGCAATAGCGTGAACCGGTCGCGTAACGACACAACGCATTCGCGCTACACTTCGTTTACGCTCACTGAGCGAATATATAAATTACCCAATAAAAACATATAGTTACGGACACCCCCATGAACCTTGAATTGAGCGGACAAAACGTACTGATCACCGGCGCGTCACGCGGCATCGGCTTTGCGGTCGCGCAAGCGTTTGCGCGCGAATGCTGCCACCTGCACATGGCCGCGCGCACTGCCGCCGATCTGGAGACGGCGCGCGCACGAATTCTTTCCGAATGCAAAGTGAACATCACCTGCCATGCGCTTGATCTCGGCATCAGCGCCAACATCAATGAACTCGCCAAACGTTGCGGCGACGTGGACATACTCGTCAACAACGCGGGCGGCATCCCCTCCGGACATCTGCTCGACATCGACGAAGCGCGCTGGCGCGCCGCGTGGGAACTGAAAGTCTTCGGCTACATCAACTTGACGCGTGAAATTTATCGCACGATGTGCGCGCGCAAGCGTGGCGTGATCGTCAACGTGATCGGCGTCGCGGGTGAGCGGCTGCGCCAGGATTACATCACCGGCAGCACCGGCAACGCCGCCCTGATGGCGTTCACCAAAAACCTCGGCGGCGAAAGCGTCGATCACCAGGTGCGCGTTATCGGCGTCAACCCGGGACAAATCGAAACCGACCGCCTGCGCGAGCGTCTGGAAAAACGCGCACACAACGAACTTGGCGACAAAAACCGCTGGCTGGAATTGGTGGAAGACCCGCCGCTCGGCCGTCTGGCACGTCCCGATGAAGTGGCGGATTCGGTGCTGTACCTCGCATCGGCCCGGGCGTCATACATCAGCGGCACCATACTCACCGTTGACGGCGGGCGTGCGGTGCGACACTCAACCTGACGCACGAAAGGAAGCCACAATGCCGGGTCGTCGGTTAACTGAAACTGTTACTGTCATTGCAGCGGTCTTCGGGAGCGACATCGCTCTCGCACAAACCTTCCCCAGCGCCCCCGTTCGTATCTACACCTCGGCCATCGGCGGCGGCGTGGATATCGTGGCGCGCATCATCGCGGAAGACATCGCGCCCCGGCTCGGACAGCCGGTGGTGGTTGAAAACCGCGGCGGCAGCGCGAGCATTCCCGCGCAAATCGTGGCCAAGGCGCCGCCCGACGGGCACACAATGCTGTTCTACGGCAGCCCGATTTGGCTGCTGCCACTGCTGCAAAAAACACCTTACGACCCGATCCGTGATTTTGCGCCGATTACGCTGGCTGCCAGTTCACCCAACATCCTGGTGGTGCATCCGGTGTTGCCGGTTCGATCAATCAAGGACCTGATTGCCCTTGCCAAGGCGCAACCCGGCAAACTCAATTATTCGGCGGGCGTAGCCGGTTCGTCGGCGCATCTCGCGGCTGAATTGTTTAAATCGATGGCGCGCGTCGATATCGTGCGCATCACTTACAAAGGAAGCGCTCCCGCACTCACGGCCGTGGTCTCCGGCGAGGCGCAGCTGAACTTCGCGGTAGCGTCCGGCGTGCCCGGCCACGTCCAAGCGGGCCGGTTGAAGGCGCTGGCGGTGACCAGCGCGCGCCCCTCGCCGCTGGCACCCGGCTTACCGACGATTGCTGAACAGGGCTTGCCCGGCTATGAGGCGATACTCGATCTGGGCGTTTACGCGCCTGCCGCCACGCCGGCTGCACTGATCGATCATCTCAATCGCGAAATGGCGCGCACGCTGGCGAGCGGCACGGTGAAAGAAAAACTCTTTAGAATCGGATTTGAGCCTGTCGGTAGTCCGGCATCTGGATTACTCGCGGGTGTAAAGGCCGACACCGCCAAGTGGGGAAAATTGATCAAGGAAGCCGGCATACGCGCCGACTAAAACGCGCGATAATTTCATCCGTGGTGGTCGCGGCGTTCAGTATATGAAATATCCTTCGACTCACGCCACATCAATACACAACCATAGTGTGAGGACATTTCCGTGTCGATCAAGCTGGGCAAAGTAAAGATAGTTGATTTTTCGCGTGTGCTTTCCGGCCCGTATTCCACGCTGATATTGGGCGATCTGGGCGCAGACATCATCAAGATTGAAGAACCCACCGAGGGCGATGCCACGCGCGAGAATCGTCCGTTCGTGAATGGGCAGAGCCATTATTTTCTGAGCCTGAATCGCAACAAGCGCAGCCTCGGATTGAATCTCAAAAGTGAAGAAGGCAAAGCCGTCGCGCGCAAACTGGTGACCGAAGCCGATGTCGTGGTTGAAAATTTCCGGCCCGGCAAAATGGCGGCGCTGGGGCTCGATTACGAAACGCTTTCGAAACTCAATCCGCGGCTGATCTATTGTTCGATCAGTGGTTTTGGTCAGGATGGCGCGCTCGCGCAAACGCCCGCATACAACGATGTGGTGCAAGGTCTCTCCGGCGTGATGAGCATGAACGGCGAGCCGGATGGCATGCCGGTCAAGGTTGGGATTCCGATCGGCGATCTTGCGGCAGGCATGTTCGCGGCCATGGGCATACTGGCCGCGCTCTACGAACGTGAAGGCACGGACAAAGGCGCGCACATCGATATTTCCATGCTCGACTGCCTGCTCGGCATGCTCGGCTATTCGGCCGGCTGGTATTTCGCCACCGGCAAAAGCCCGCATCGCGTGGGATCGCGGCATCACTCCATCGCGCCGGTGGGTGTATTCCGCGCGGCCGACGGCAAGGACTTGATACTCGCGGTATTTATCACCAAGTTCTGGCGCCGCTTCTGCGAAGCCGCCGGGCGCAACGACCTGGCCACGGATGAACGATTTGCCGCTGCGCAATCGCGCGTGGAAAATTCCGGCGAGCTTTATCCGATTATCGAAGAACTCGTGGCCAGCAAACCGCTCGCGGAATGGCTGCGGCTGCTCTCCATCGGCGACGTGCCGCATGCACCGGTGCTGTCGGTGGGCGAAGCGCTGGAGCAAGATTACGTCAAACATCGCCATATGGTGGTTGAAGCCACGCACCCGGCCTACGGCCCGGTGAAAATGGTCGGTCCGGTAATCAAGACTCGCGGTCAAGGCGCCGAGGCATGCGCGGCGCCGCCGATGTTGGGCGAACACAACGCGGAGATTTTGCGTTCATGCGGATACTCCGAAGCAGAGATTGCGCGGCTGCGCGATGCGGGTGTGATTTCGAAAACTGCCTAACGCGCCCCACCTTAGTCTTCCCCCTTCGAGCGGAAGGGAACTTTACAGAAATTTTTTTGAGAGAGGAAAATCATGACCGCGGCACCCAAGAAACAAACGTTTGACCATGTAACAGACGAAGCCTTGGCGGAGCTGCGCGCCGAGATCGGCACCGAGATCAAAGGCCCCCCCGGCTATATCACCGAAGCCACGCGCGACGGCATCCGCCATTTCGCCATGGGCATCGGCGACGAAAACCCGCTGTGGCTGGACGAAGACTATGCAACCAAATCCCGCTTCGGCGGGCTGACCGCGCCGCCGTTTATTCTACTGGCCATGAACAAAACGGCATGGGGCGCGCGCGGATTGCGCGGCATTCACTCCATGTTTTCCGGCTCGTATTTTGAATGGATGCGTCCGATCAAACTGGGCGACCGCATCACCTCAAAAACCATATTGAAAGATATCGAAGTCAAGAAAAGCCAGTTTGCCGGCCGTGCCATCAAGCAGACGCGCGAAGCCACGTTTCGCGACGCGGCGGGCGAAGTGGTTGCCATCGCGCGCCCCTACAGCTTCCGCATCGAGCGCGATACCGCCAGCGCCAAGGGCAAATACGATCATCTCGAACTGGGCAAGTACACGCCCGAAAGTTACGCGCGCATCGTCGCCGACTACGACAAGGAAGTGCGGCGCGGCGACAAACCGCGTTACTGGGAAGATGTCACTATCGGCGATGCCTTGCCGCACGTGGTTAAAGGGCCGCTGACCGTCACCGACATCATCGTGTTCCTGATGGGTTTCGGCGGGCAATGGCTGCGTGCGCACGGCGATGCCGCGCGCTGGTACACGCGGCATCCCAAGGGGGCGATGGTCAATCATTTTGGCGCGTTTGAACCACCCGAGATCGTGCATTGGGACGATGCATTCGCGCGGCGCGTGGGCGTGCCCGCCGCCTACGATTACGGCCCGCAGCGTCTGGCCTGGCTCGGGCATCTGATGACCAACTGGATCGGCGATCATGGCTTTCTGAGAAGCATGGATGCCGAAGTGCGCCGCTTCAATCTGGTGGGCGACACCACCTGGTGCCACGGCAAGGTCGTGGCCAAGTGGCAAGAGAGCGGCCGCAATCTGGTGAAATGCGAAATATGGGCCGAAGATCAGCGCGGCGACATCACCGCCAGGGGCATCGCGACGGTGGAACTGCCGTCCAAAACCGCATAAAGCCTATGACGCGACGCAGCCGCGGTCGCACTCGCGTTTTTGAACTTGCCGTTGCATGGAGCCAATCATGTCACTTACCGAATCCGATGGTTACTATGAAGTCTACTGGCCGCGCGGACCGCGACAGGCCAAAATCAAACCGCTCGCCAAACGGCTGGACACCCTGTCGGGCAAGAAAGTCGCCTTTCTGTGGGACTACCTGTTTCGCGGCGATGAGATTTTCGAGACCATTTCCGAAGAACTGAAGGAACGTTATCCCGGCGTGACGTTTGTGGATTGCGGCACGTTCGGCAACACCCACGGCACCGACGAACGCAAGGTGGTCGCCGCGCTGCCACAAAAGTTCAAGGAACTGGGCATAGATGCCGCCATCTCCGGCATGGGTTGTTGAGGCAGTTGCACGCCCGCCGTGTTGCGGGCCAGTGCAGTGTGCGAACAAGCAGGCTACCCCACGTCCACCCTGGTATGCGAAGGGTTCATCACGCAATCCCACGCGTGCAGTCTCGGCTTCGGCATGCCGAATATTCCGGTAGCGGTGGTGCCCAGTCACCCCAATGTGTTGAACAAGGAAGAACTCGCAATCAACACGGTGCGCGTGACCATCGATCAAGTCATCAGCAATCTCACGCAAACGCCCGCGATTGCCGGCCAGCGCGGCGAACCCGATCCGCAAAGCGTGGTGTTCAAGGGCACGTTTGACGAGGTCAATCAGCATTTTTACGAAAACGCATGGAGCGACGGCCTGCCTTTCGTGCCGCCGACGCGGCGCAAGATCGAAGCCTTTCTGCGCTGCGTGGATCGGGATCCCAATGAAAGCCTCGGCACGCTGTTGCCGGAAAATCGCGCCGCGACGATCTGGAGCATTGCGGTCAACGGTGTGATGGCCGGCTGCCGCCCGGAATACATGCCGTTGCTGGTGACCATGGTCGAAGCGATGGCCGATCCGAATTACGGCGTCGAGCACAGCGGCAATACACCGGGCGCGGATACGCTGTTGATTCTGAACGGCCCGATCATCAAAGAGCTGGGCTTTAATTACACGCAGGGCGTGATGCGCGACGGATTCATGCCCAATACCTCCGTGGGCCGCTTCTGGCGCTTGTACCTGCGCAACGTGGCGGGCTTTATCCTGCACAAAAACGACAAGGGCACGTTCGGCAACACCTGGCGCGTGGTGGTTGCGGAAAACGAAGACGTGTTGTCCAACATCGGCTGGCCCTCGGTGGCCACCGACATGGGACACGCACCGGGACAAAACGCCGTGACCATTGGCCGGTACACCGGCGGCAATGTGGTGATATCGGTCTCCGGTAGCGTGCGCGATCACATGCTGCCGTATCTGGCCGATGCCGTGGCGCGGCAGATTTCGTGGCAAGTGATGTTTGCCGTGGCGCAAGGCCTCGGCAAGCTGCGCCCGCTGCTGATGCTGTCACCGATACTCGCGGAAACCATCGCCAAGGCCGGCTATTCCAAGCAGGACGTGAAGCAATTTCTGTTCGATCACGCGCGGCTGCCGGCAAGCCAGATGCAGCGCATACTGCGCGACTGGACGCAAAAGCCGACCTGGAATTTGGCGCTTGAGGTCAGCCTTGGAAAAATTCCGAAAGTCTTCCACGAATCCGATGATCCCGATCGGCTGGTGCCGCTGGTATGGAAGCCGGACGATTTCATGATCGCGGTCACCGGCGATCCGTTGCGCAACAACGCGTATGTGTTCGCGCATAACGGGCTGCGCGGTTATCCGGTGAGCAAGGCGGTGCGGTTGCCTACATCCGGGACGGGCTCGTCACACTGAGGGGACGTCGGACGCCATGACCTCATTACGATGCGGAATCAACACATGGCGGGTTGCTGTTTTCGCAGCGGGATTGATGGCGGTTAGCGTCTGCGCCCAAACGTACCCCAGCAAAACCATACGCATCGTCACCGGGCCGGCCGCCAGTGGCAGTGATATCGTGGCGCGCTTGCTGGCGCCCGGCCTCTCCGCTTCGCTTGGGCAGCCGGTCGTGGTCGAGAATCGCGCAGGCATCATTGCCGTGGAATCCTCGGCCAAGGCGCCGCCGGACGGCCACACGCTGCTGGTTTACGGCAGCGTGGTATGGATGGAGCCGCTGCTGCGAGCCAACGCGCCGTGGGATCCGGTGCGGGATTTCGCGCCCATAACGCTCGCCGCGCGTTCGCCAAACATACTGGTGGTTCACCCTTCCCTGCCGGTCAAAACCGTGAAAGATTTGATCGCGCTGGCAAAATCCAAACCCGGTGAATTACGCTACGCTTCGGCGGGTTCGGGCACCACGGCGCAACTCGCGGCCGAGTTGTTCAAATCAATGGCCGGCAAACTGGATATCGTGCATGTGCCGTATAAGGGCCTTACGCCCGCGTTGATAGACCTGATGAGTGGCCGGGTGCATCTGAGCTTTGCGGTCGCGGCATCCGTCGTGAGTCAGACCAAATCGGGCAAGATGAAAGCGCTTGCGGTAACCAGCGCACAGCCGTCGCCATTGACACCCGGCCTGCCGACCATGGCCGAAGCGGGATTGCCGGGCTACGAATCGGTGTTGACCATCGGCGCATTCGCACCCGCCAAAACGCCGCCGGCCATCATCACGCGGCTGAATCAGGAGATGGTGCAAATTCTGAACACGGCGGCGGTAAAAGACAATTTGCTCGCCACCGTGACCGAGGTGGTAGGCAGCACGCCTGAACAGTTGCTTGCAGCCGGTCAGGCCGACATGGCACGCTGGAGCAAGGTGATCCGCGAGGCGGGTATTAAAAGTGACTGATCCACTTTTCATGCGCGCGGCGCCGGCCACTTTGCCCGTATTGGTAATCACGGGCGCGATGGCCGGTGTGCTTACCACGGCGACCACGGCATCCGCGCAGGCCTTTCCCGGCAGACCTATCCGCATGATCGTGGCGTTTCCGCCCGGCGGCGGCACCGACATCGTGACGCGCATTATCGCCGCCAAACTGGCCGAAGAATTCAAGCATCAGGTGATCGTGGACAATCGCGCTGGCGCCGACGGCATCATCGGCACCGATCTCGCCGCCAAGGCCACGCCCGACGGGCACGTGATGTTCGTGGGCACGGCGGGCAACCTCGCCATCAATCAATCACTCTACGGCAAAGTGCCGTTTGATATAGCGCGCGATTTCGCGGCCATTTCGCAACTGGTGTCGGTGGACATGTTGCTGACGGTTCACCCGGCCCTGCCCGCCAAGACCGTGAAGGAATTGATTGCGCTCGCGAAAGCCAAACCGGGGGCGATCAATTACGCATCCACCGGCATCGGCGGCATACCGCATCTGACCGCTGAATTGTTTAATCACCTGGCCGAACTCAAGATCAATCACGTGCCCTACAAAGGTGGCGGCCCTGCGATGGTGGAGCTGATTGCCGGGCACGTGCAGATGATGGTGCAAAGCGTAGTGCAAGGCGCATCGAGCATTAAGGATGGCCGCGTGCGCGCGCTGGCGGTGCTGGGCCCCAAGCGCTCGCCCGTGCTGCCGGACGTACCCACCATGGGCGAATCGCTGCCCGGCTACGAGGCCACCAACTGGTATGGACTTGTCGTCCCCGCAAAGACACCCGCCTCGATACAGAATCAAATCTACGGCGCCGTGCTAAAAGTCGTACGCACGCCGGAAATCGAAAACCGGATTCTGGTGCAGGGTGCCGTGCCCGTGATGAGCACGCCAGCCGCGTTCGCTGAATTCCTGAAAACCGAAACTGCCAAGTGGGCAAAGGTTATCAAGAGCGCCAATATTCGTGCCGAGTAATATTGCTGAAAGTTCGTAACCATTCAGGTCCGATAGCAAACAGGGTCGAAATCACCTACGGCTCAATTCCTTCCCCCTGATGGGAATGGAGTTTCTTTATAGGGGTTTTTCCTTGTAACCTGAACCGTTACGAATGATCAATAGTCACCACTGCCATCACCATGACCTCCGCCCCCAAAGCAACCGCATTACTCGTAGGATTTAGCCGCGTCAGCGCCTCGAATATCGTCGCGGAAATCATTCGCCCCGCCTTGAGCGAACAACTTGGCGAGCCGGTAACGATCGTGTCGTTAGCCGGCGAAAACGGCGCCTGTGCCGCGGAACAGACAGCGCGCGCCGCGCCCGATGGCCGCACGCTCTGCATCGCCGTTCCGACCCATGTGCTCGGATCACTGTTTGATGAAAAGCAACGCTACGACGCCATTGCCGACTTCACGCCTGTTGCGTTGTTTGCCAAAAACCCGCTGGTGCTTGCCGTCAGCAAGACATTGCGTGTTGAGTCGCTGCATGCGCTTATCGCGCTGGCCCGCTCGCGTTCGGGTGCGGATGAACTGGTCTACGGCACTTCCGCCGTCGGCGGCGGACCGCACCTTGCCGCGTTGCTGTTTTGTAAGCAGGCCGGCATTCGCATGAAAATGCGCGTGTATGCCGAAACGCATACGCTGTACGAAGACCTTCAGGCAGGCCGCATCGCGCTGACCTTTAATAACACCATGTCCGCCTTGCCGCTGGCCCACGAAGGCAAGCTCACCCTGCTAGGCGCAACCGGCCCGGCGCGCTGCCATGCGGCGCCGGACGTACCCACCTTTGCGGAAACGGCGTTGCCCGGCTACCAGTTTGAAAGCTGGGTGGGCCTACTGGCACCGGCTGGCACTCCCGCGCCTGTGGTAGCTCGCATTAATGAAGCCGTGTCGCGCGCCGTGAATACCCCCCAGGTACGCCAGCAGTTACAGGCGCTGGGCATCGAACCCGTGCGCGAGAATTCCGATTACTTCGCTGTGCATTTGCGTGCGGAAGCAGCGCGCTGGTTGCCGTTTGTCAGAGACCACGCCGGCGAATTTCCCGGCGTGCAGTTGCAGCGGATTGGGGTGCGTCGATAAGTGTATAAGTGTCACTTGCCCCGCCACTGGCCCCTCTCCACAAAAGAAGGAAACCTCTCCCCCAACCCAGCGCTAACCAGGCACGCTATATCTGCCAAGTCATGATCGTGGTGGAATCACAAACCTCGCCGTCTTCCCACAACAGCATCGTGACCTCGATTTTCTTGCCAAGAAACGAGCGGTTCTCACGGAACCACACCGAGGTGAACGCGGTTTCGTGGACTTCCATTTCGATCAGCAGAAAGCCTTCGCGATGCATGTTCAGCACTGCTTTTTCAAACTGGTTGCCACCCTGATGCACCACGGTTTGATGTGCCGTAATGGACATGATTTTGTCCATCATCGCGGTCTTGCGCTCCTGCGGAAACGCTTCCATGTGGGCGCGATCAATGTCCGTTATCTGGGTGCTCAGGCCCTGGTTCGCGGCATCGGGCGCCTCCACTTTGATGCGTGTGGCTTCGTTTGCCACCAAGTCCGGCTCTTGCGCGACCACATCTTGCCGTGCCGGACCAAATACTTTACGTACCGCACGCATGAAAAGCGACGGCGCTTGCGTGCCCGGATCATGGGGAACATCGCGCCGATGAATGACATCGTCCATGACCGGCAACGGATTCGCCATAAAAGGAGTTTGCAGATGTTCCATATTCATGTTCGCCTCCACGGTAACCAACTTATCACCCTCGACAACCTGACCTCCTTGATGTACGTCAAACCGATCACGCTCCGTCCGCCCTGAAAACTGAGTCTGATTTTTTTTCGATCTTTTTCGTTTGGTGCTTGGTTTCATTTCACTTCAATTGACTCTTCCGTGCGATAAACGTTCGCGGTGACTATCGCTTGTCTTACCTTCGCACTCTGTGAACATTTTCAAAAATTGTCCATAAAAACAAAAGCTTACGTAAAACCCCTTACACCTGCCGCCCTTCGCGGCAGGTGGCAGAGCCTTAAACAATCGGCTGCGTCTGATTCAACAGATACGAAATCACCGCATTGCCGTCGATTTATGCCGTCGCGAATCCATAATTCGCCCTTATCCTTCGTACCAAAGGAAACGAGTATCAGAAATACAACCTTACCCCGAACCGAACCGACATTCGCACTACAAAATACTTCACCGGAACAACTACGTTTTGGTGGTAATTAAAAAATATGATTTAAGGCTAGCCACTTACAAACAGTTCCTGCGCAAACACCCGATGAGGCCACCTAGAACCCGCACAGCCGGGCGCGCTTGTGGTGTGCCCGGCTGCAAGTTAGATCACCATAATGTCAGTACGATCTAACGAGCCGATCAGCCCTGCAATATTGACAGTTGCAAACAACACTTTTGCCGTGCCGCCACTGCCGTCAGCATCGTAGTACAGGTTTCCGTTGCTGGTATCGAAAAGAACCCGTTGCACGCCCGTCGTCGCGTTGCCGCCCGCATTGGCAATAAATTGAGTGGCGTCCAGCTTTCCGTCCCCGACGTCATTACTAATTCCACCAAAGATTAGGTCATCAAGTTGAAGCGTATCTACGCCACCACTCGCGTTCATGTCAGCAATGGTATCCACGTTTGAACTTGCGTTCAGGGCCGAATCAAATCTGAATGCATCATTACCTATGCCGCCAACCAACAAGTCATTACCTGCACCACCGACAAGAATGTCATTTCCGGCGCTACCGAACAACAGATCATTACCACCAAGACCGTTGATGATGTCGTTTGCGCTAGAACCAGCGACTATGTCATTACCGCTGCCACCAGACAGTCCGGTCGCAAGGTTGTATGCGTTCGTTCCCAACGAGTAGCCTGCAAACGTTCCACCGTTCTGGAACGTCAAGCTTTCAATGGTGTTGTTGCTCGATCCGCCACCAGTAACATAGTGATCCAAAATCGTCACGTGTACTGCATTGGCTCCACTCACCCCTTTGTATTCCAGGTTGTTATCGAAGCGCGCAAAGTCAAACGTGCTGTAAGTAGGAGCACTGCCTCCTGTATCAGTAGCTGCATCGCTATTGCCGCCACCATCAAAAATAGAAATATTGCCCGCGTTGATCGCAAACGATACGGCGTTTGCTCCGTTATTACTTATCAAATCGGCAGCGTCTGCGGTCACAATAAAGTTCATTGTATTCGCAGTCGGATCTAGATTAGCACCTGAACCGTCATCCTGAACCTGGAAGGTGAAACTAGCCGATGCTGTGCTGTTATCCGCAGGAACAAATGTAAGTTTTCCGGCGGCAATATCTGCTGCCGTGATCGACGCACCAGCAACAATGGCTGCATTATTAAGCAGCAATACGCCACTGGATGCCAACGTCGTGATCCTTACAGCCGCGAAATTGTTCGCAGGACTGTCACTAGAATCGCTAAAGCCAAAATCGCCAAGCTTGAATGTATAGGCCTTGTCTTCGACTATGGAAATTGTGTTATTGGTGCCGCTCGGCGCGTCGTTCACCGCATTCACCGTGATCGACACTTCGCCGGTGTCGCTCAGGTAACCGTCCGTCACCACATAGCTGATCGTGTCCGGGCCGTTGTAGTTGGCAGCCGGCGTGTAGTTCAGCGTGCCGTCGAGGTTGACCGTCACCGTGCCGTGCAGCGCCGTCGGCGTGCCCGAGATCGACAGCGTGTCGTTTTCAACATCGGTGTCGTTGCCCAGCACGTTGATGTTCAGCAGCGCCGTGTCTTCGTTGGTCGAGAACCCGCTGTCGTCCACCGCCACCGGCGCGTCGTTCACCGCATTC
>DHVE01000004.1 GCA_002412495.1 Betaproteobacteria bacterium UBA5216 | reverse complement strand
TGGTGGAGGCCGTGGACGGGCAGGACGGTCTGGAGCGGGCGAAGAGCCGTCAGGTGAATCTGGTTCTGACGGACCAGAACATGCCGCGCATGGACGGCCTAACATTGATTCGGTCGCTGCGCGACATGCCGTCGTACAAGCATGTGCCCATTCTGATGCTGACCACCGAATCCAGTACCGAGATGAAAGCACAGGGACGAGCCGCCGGAGCAACGGGCTGGCTCGTGAAGCCCTTTGCGCCGCAGGGGTTGGTGGATGTGATCAAGAAAGTCATCGGCTGACAAAAAGACGCCCGCACTGAATTGACTTCCAACTAAAGACAGATACCCATGAGCAACGAATCTTCCGCCGATAGCGACTTCGATTTTTCCGAACTCCATGGCTTGTTTTTTGACGAGGCCGCCGAACATCTGGATGCCATGGAGGCTTTGCTGCTGGGCATTGATGTCTCCACGGCGGACGATGAACAGTTGAACGCCATCTTTCGCGCCGCGCATTCGATCAAGGGCGGAGCGGCGACGTTCGGTTTTACGGATATCACCGAACTCACTCACCAGATGGAAACGGTCTTCGATCGCGTGCGCAAGGGGCAGATGCCCTTGTCGACCGCGCTGGTGGACGTATTTCTGGCGTCCGGTGATACGCTGAAATCAATGCTGCTGGCGCTAAAAGGCGACAGCCCGGGCGTTCCCGAGGCCGACGTGACGGCGCTCTGTACGCGGCTGCGGGCATTTCTTGAACCCGTGACGGCGGAATCCAAGACACAGGCGGCGGCTCCGGCACCTGCTGCAAAACATGTTTTGGAACTCGAATTCGGCCCTTTCGACAAAACGTTCACGGCGGCATCGGTGGATGGCGTGGTGGCCGACTTGAAAGATTTTGGCAGCGTCGAAGAAATTGGCGCGGCTTCGGCGTCAACGAAGACCGGGCGCGGCAAGGCAAGCGGCGGCAAGCGACGCATAACGGAGCGGCGGTTTCTCATCCAGACCGAGGTGAGCGCGTCCGACCTGAGCGACGCCATCGCCTTTATGGCTGATCCGGAACGCGTCAAGGTGTCCAACGTGCAAGACCACGCCGCCAGCGGAGCGATGAAAGATTCCGTCAAGGCGGTGGAGCCTGAATCGCCAGGCTCCCAGAATGAACAGGGTTTTGGCCTGTTTGTCGACGCAGCCACGCTGCCGGCTAGTCAACCGGTCGCGGCTGGAACGGCCGGCAGCAGCAAAGTGATTGAAATGAAGAATGCAGCGAAGCCCGCAGCGGCTCATGCGGCCGGCGATGCCGGTTCCATCCGTGTCAGTGTCGAAAAAGTGGACCAGCTTATCAATCTGGTCGGCGAATTGGTCATTACACAAGCCATGCTGGCACAAACGGCCTCCAAGGCCGACCCCGTGTTGTACGAGTCATTGTTTAACGGCCTAGCGACAATCGAGCGCAACACCAGAGACTTGCAGGAAGCCGCGATGTCGATTCGCATGATGCCGATGTCCGTCGCGTTTAGCCGGTTTCCGCGAGTGGTACGCGATGTCGCGGCCAAGCTGGGCAAGGAGGTTGATCTCGTTACCGCCGGCGAGGGCACGGAACTCGATAAAGGCTTGATTGAACGTATTGTCGATCCGCTGACACATCTGGTGCGCAACAGTCTGGATCACGGTCTTGAGCCGCCGGATGAGCGGGTGGCCAAGGGCAAGGTGCGCAAGGGCACCGTGACGCTGCGCGCCTACCATCAGGGCGGGGCCATCGTTATCGATGTGGCGGACGACGGGCGCGGACTGAATCGCGAAAAGATACTCGCCAAAGCCAAGGAACGCGGCATGACCGTTTCCGACGGCATGAGCGACGGGGAAGTATGGCAACTGATCTTTGAGGCGGGCTTCTCAACGGCCGACGTCGTTACCGATGTTTCGGGCCGCGGCGTAGGCATGGACGTGGTGCGGCGGAATATCCAGGAAATGGGCGGCCGGGTGGAAATTGAATCCACCGATGGCGTTGGCACGCGTATCTCGATCAAGCTGCCGCTGACACTGGCCATACTGGATGGCATGTCGGTGCGGGTGGGCAAGGAAGTGTTCATTCTTCCGCTGACTTGTGTTGTTGAATCGTTGCAGCCCGCGGCCGGCGCCGTACGCACGATCGCCGGCTGCGGATGTGTCATCGCCGTGCGAGGCGATTACCTTCCGGTGATATCCCTTGCCGAGGCCTTTGGCATGCATGGAAAAGCGGACCGGCCTGAACAAGGCATTCTGGTGATCCTCGAATCCGAAGGCAAGAAATCAGCGATCCTTGTCGATGAGTTGGTTGGCCAGCATCAGGTGGTTATCAAGAGCATGGAGGCGAACTACCGCAAGGTGGCCGGAATTTCCGGCGCGACGATCATGGGTGATGGCCGCGTGGCCATGATCGTGGACATTGCACACATTGTCGGGCTTGCCAACAGCAGGATTGAAATGGCGGCGTGAGGCGGCGGCAAGCCGAGCATTTCAAGTGTTCCAGGTAAGCAAGCGGTGACTTGTGCAAGCAACGAAAAGCGAGCGGTAATTCGCCTCTCGGCCAGCTGCTTTGTATGAGTGAAGTGAAAAACGCATTGATTGACGCATTGTTTGATAAGGAATTGGCTGCAGGTGCCGTAAAGGAAAGGTAAGTGTAGTTCGCAAATGCAGGGCGAAAATTTTTTCGCGTTTTCCAACCCAGACCCCGTTGGAGGAATACCATGTCTCATGCAGTACAGGCAGGACCCTCGTCCGCCCGCTTGTCTCTCTCAGCGCCTCGCGAAGGCGCTTCCATCCCGCAAGAATATCTTACGTTTCGGCTCGGTGCCGAGGAATACGGTATCGATATTCTGAAGGTGCAGGAAATTCGGGGCTGGGAACAACCCACCATGATCGCCAACGCGCCCGCGTTCATCAAGGGCGTCATTAATCTGCGCGGTACCATCGTGCCGATCGTCGATATGCGCATCAAATTTAATCTCGGCGAGGCGGAATACAACACCTTCACCGTGGTGATCATTCTGAACGTGTCGAACCGCGTGGTGGGCATGGTCGTCGACAGCGTGTCGGACGTCGTCATGCTTTCGACGGAACAGATCAAGCCCGCGCCCGAGTTTTCGGCGGGTGTTGACGCCAGCTACATCAACGGCATCGGCACCGCTGGCGAACGCATGTTGATCATGATGGACATCGAACAACTGATGCAAAGCCCACAAATGGGTCTGACCAATCCGGACGCGGCTGTTCACTAATCGCCTGGTATCAGGCGCGCGAATTTTTTTTCGAACGCACAATCTTAAAACACATTAGGAGATCTACCATGGCAATCACCAGGAAAGCACCAAAAGCTCCAAAAACAGATGCAAAAGTCTCGCTTGTCGATATGAAAGGCCAGCTCGAAGCGATCAGCAAGGCACAAGCCGTGATCGAATTCACGCTGGACGGCACGATTCTTCACGCCAACGAGAATTTTTGCAAGACACTGGGCTACACCTTCGACGAAATCAAGGGCAAGCACCACAGCCTGTTCGCGGAACCGGCCTATGCCGCCAGCGGCGAATACCGCCAGTTCTGGGAAAAATTGAATCGCGGCGAATACGACTCGGGCCAGTATAAACGTATCGGCAAGGGCGGCAAGGAGGTGTGGATACAGGCCTCTTACAACCCGATCCTGGACATGAACGGCAAGCCGTTCAAGGTGGTGAAGTACGCCACGGATATTACTGAACAGAGGAAGCGTGCGACCTTTACGCTTCGTGCCTTGGGCGCGCTGAAGGTTGTTGCCACCAACGTCATGGTCGCGGATGCGGATTGTAACATCGTATACGCAAATGAATCGTTGGGCCGGATGTTGGTGGAGGCCGAACCGGACATACGCAAACAATTGCCGCAGTTCAGCGCAGCCAAAGTGATTGGCACCAATATCGATGTTTTTCACAAGAACCCGGCGCACCAGCGAGGGATGCTTGGAAGCCTCAAGGAAACGTACAAGACCAACCTGGAGATCGGCGGGCGCAAGTTTTACCTGATTGTGAATCCTGTTCTCGGCGATGGCGGCGAACGGTTGGGCACGGTGGTGGAGTGGCAGGACCAGACCGAAATGCTGGCGGCGCGCGAACGCGAGCAAAAGCTCGCGGCGGAAAATCTGCGCATCAAGAATGCGCTCGACAAGTGCTCGACCAACGTGATGATTGCGAACGCAGACTGCGAGATTGCCTACATGAATGAATCGGTCGCCGAAATGCTCCAGCGTAACGAAGCCGATCTGCGCAAGGTATTGCCCCATTTTGACGCGCGCAAACTGCTGGGCGCCAACATCGATATGTTCCACAAGAATCCGTCACATCAACGAAACATGCTTGCCAACCTGCGCGGTACCTACAAGACCGAAATCAAGGTGGGCGGGCTCAGCTTTGGATTGGTGGCTAACCCGATCATCGATGAGAAGGGGGCGCGAGTGGGTACCGTGGTTGAGTGGAAGGATCGCACGCAGGAAGTGGCGGTTGAAGCCGAGGTTGCCGGCTTGGCGAGCGCGGCTGTCGCGGGAGATCTCAGCAAGCGGATTGACATGAATGGCAAGGAGGGATTTTTCAAGGCGCTGGGCGAGAACATGAACCAATTATTGCAGACCACCGCCACCAGCCTGGACGAAGTGGCCGGACTGGTAAGCAAGGCAGTCGAAGGCGAGTTCACGGGCCGAATTAACGAGCAAGACAAACAAGGCCTGTTCAAGCAGCTGGCCGAGAACATGAATGGCCTGATGGAAACGAGTTCGGCCAGCCTTGGCAATGTCGGGCGCGTGCTCGCGGGGCTCGCCCGCGGCGATCTCACCGAGACGATTACCGGGGATTACAAAGGTACTTTCGGGACGCTGCGGGACGACGTAAACCAGACAGTGGAAAAGCTGACCGGCATCGTGCGGCAAATCAAGGATTCGACCGATCAAATTACCACGGCCTCGGAGGAGATCGCACAAGGCAACACCGATCTGTCGCAGCGCACCGAGGAGCAGGCATCAAGCCTGGAAGAGACGGCCAGTTCCATGGAAGAACTGACATCGACGGTGAAACAGAATGCCGAGAATGCCAGGCAGGCAAATCAATTGGCGGCGTCGGCATCCGAAGTGGCGATCAAGGGTGGCGCGGTGGTGGGCCAGGTGGTGGGTACGATGGGCTCGATCAACGAGGCGTCCAAGAAGATCGTGGACATCATCAGCGTGATCGATGGCATCGCCTTCCAGACCAATATTCTGGCGTTGAATGCGGCAGTGGAAGCTGCGCGTGCCGGTGAGCAGGGGCGCGGATTCGCCGTGGTGGCGTCCGAGGTGAGAAACCTCGCGCAAAGAAGCGCGGCGGCGGCCAAGGAAATCAAGACACTGATCGGCGACTCCGTGGAGAAAGTGGAGTCGGGATCCAAGCTGGTGGACCAAGCGGGAAAAACCATGGAAGAGATCGTGGTCTCGATCAAGCGCGTGACGGACATCATGGGCGAGATTACTGCCGCCAGTCAGGAGCAAAGCGCGGGTATCGAACAAGTGAATCAAGCGATAACGCAGATGGATGAAGTGACGCAGCAGAACGCCGCGTTGGTGGAGCAGGCGGCGGCTGCCGCGGAGTCGATGCAGGAACAAACGCAGAATCTGGGCCGCTCGGTCGCTTCATTCCGGTTGGAGCAGACAACGCAAACGCCGGCTCGCGGAAATGCACGTTCCCCGGTGTCGCCGCTTGCTGAACGGCGCGCCCCCACCCGGGCCGCCAACGTCGAGCGCCTGCCCGCGAAGAAGGTGGCGGCGGCACAGGCGCCTGCAACCAGAACAAAGCCGGTTGCCAACCTGGCCGGCGCGAAAAAAGTCGCGGGCGGCGACGATGATTGGCAGGAGTTTTAGTGCGCGGGGCTGCGGCCCCGCCGGCACGCTTGTGGAACACAGGAATAGCGCCATGCCATTCGTCGAATATGAAGAGTTGTGTGCCGTATTGATTGCCCTGTTTGCGGCGCTTGCCGTATGCGTGGGTGGGTGGGACATCCCCGGGGCTAGTGATCAATAAACAGGAAATCGGTGGAGGCATTATGGATCAAAAACAAATTGATTTGGTGCAAGACAGCTTTATGAAAGTCGCGCCGATCGCGGAAACGGCGGCCGAACTGTTTTATCAACGCCTGTTTGAGCTTGACCCCTCGCTCCGTAGCCTCTTCCGAGGTGACATGAAGGAGCAGGGCAGGAAGCTTATGACGATGATCGCGGCCGCGGTGCGCGGATTGAGCGATGTCGAAAAGCTTGTGCCCGTATTGCAAAGCCTGGGCACCCGACATTCCGGATATGGTGTCACGATCAAGGACTACGACACGGTGAGCGCTGCTTTGCTGTGGACGCTGGAGCAGGGTTTGGGCGCGGCGTTCACGACGGAGGTGCGCGCGGCGTGGATCGCCATCTATGGCGTATTGAAAGAAACGATGACCCGTGCCGCCGCTGCACACGTGCGTTCAGGGTATGCGGCGATTGCATAAACGAACGGTTAACGCAATGCGCTGCCTCTGACATGGCACTTGACCGCGGATTCGATGGCATAGACGCATGGCCGAGTCGGACCGCGGGCACTCTTCCTTGAAGCCACTTCAGAAAATGCAACTTCCCAAATTCAAAAACGGGCGCCGTTACACGCGGCTGTATCTCGCGCTGGGTGGCATCCTCTTGGCTGTGGCGGCGATCATAGGCAATTCGATCTGGTCCGATTATATAGACACAATACACAGTGCCGAGGTCAAAACGCATAACTACGCGGCAATTTTTTCCACGCGGCTGGATGGCACGATGCGTCGTATTGATTCAATCCTGCAATTGGTGGCGCACACGATTCCACCATCCTCGGTCAGCAAGGGAGCGGCAAGATTTTATGAGGCCGAGCACGATATCATGCTGGACGGCTTTCGTCATCGCTTCGAAGAGCTGGAAACGCTGCGAATTTTTGATGCCGAGGGGGATTTGATTTACAGCACGGACAAGGCCACCAACAAAGCGAATATCGCGGACCGCAGCCATTTTCGCGCAGCGCGTGACGGCAATGCATCGACCTTGATATTTTCGGATGTTGTCATGTCTCGTGTCAGCGGCAAGCCGGGGGTGTTTGCCGTCAGGGCGATACGCGACGAGATGGGAGTCTTCCGCGGCGTGGTGATTGGCGGCCTCGATCTGGCGTATATGCAGAAACTTTTTCAATCACTGGATATCGGGCGGAATGGTTCCATTGCCATCTATCGCAGTGACAGGTTTACGCAGATCGTGCGCTGGCCTGCAACTGATCCCAAAAAATTGAGCGAAGCGCTACCGCTGAACAGTCCCATTCGCGGAATGGTAAACACGGGTATCACGGAATCCACGGCGAAGCTGGTGTCGTCCGTGGACGGCCAATTGCGTATCTACAGCATCCGATTACTGGAGGATTATCCCTTTTTTGTGTCCGTTGGTCTGTCCCCCGAGGATTTTCTCGTTGCATGGCGAAGGAGCGCGCTGGCAATTGCCAGTGTCAGTCTTGTGTTGATGGCGCTGCTGAGTTTTTTTCTGCTTCGCCTGATTTCGGCGATGGATGAAGCCAACACGGCATCAAAGGCCAAGAGTCAATTTTTGGCGAA
>DHVE01000079.1 GCA_002412495.1 Betaproteobacteria bacterium UBA5216 | reverse complement strand
TCATCAACGAGCCGACGGCGGCCGCGCTCGCCTTCGGCATGGACAAGCAAAAGGGCGACCGCAAAATCGCGGTGTATGACCTCGGTGGCGGCACGTTCGATATCTCCATCATCGAAATCGCCGAAATCGATGGCGAGCACCAGTTCGAGGTGTTGTCCACCAACGGCGACACCTTCCTCGGCGGCGAAGATTTCGACCAGCGCCTGATGGATTATCTGTGCGACGAATTCAAAAAAGAATCCGGCGTCGATCTCCGGAAGGACATGCTGGCGTTGCAACGCCTGAAAGATGCCGCCGAGAAAGCAAAAATTGAATTGTCGAGCTCGCAGCAAACCGAAGTGAATCTGCCGTACATCACCGCCGATCAATCGGGCCCGAAGCATCTGGCGATCAAAATCACCCGCGCGAAATTTGAGTCGCTGGTCGAAGAACTGATCGAGCGCACCATCAAACCCTGCGAAATCGCCATCAAGGACGCGGGCGTCAAAATCTCCGACATTCAGGACGTGATTCTCGTCGGCGGCCAGACGCGCATGCCGAAGGTGCAGGAGAAAGTGAAGGAAGTATTCGGCAAAGAGCCGCGCAAGGACGTGAACCCCGACGAAGCCGTTGCCGTGGGCGCCGCCATTCAGGCGGGCGTGCTGAAAGGTGACGTGAAAGACGTGCTGCTGCTCGACGTGACGCCGTTGTCGCTCGGCATTGAAACGCTGGGTGGCGTGATGACCAAGCTCATCCAGAAAAACACCACGATTCCCACCAAGGCGAACCAAGTGTTCTCGACGGCCGAAGACAGCCAGACCGCGGTAACCATTCACGTGCTGCAGGGCGAGCGCGAAGTGGCCAAGGCAAACAAGTCACTGGGCCAGTTCAACCTGACGGATATCCCGCCCGCGCCGCGCGGCATGCCGCAGATCGAGGTGACGTTCGACATCGACGCCAACGGCATCCTGCACGTGTCGGCGAAAGACAAGGCCACCGGCAAGGAAAACAAAATCAAGATTCAGGCCAGTTCAGGTTTGAGCGAAGAAGAAATCCAGCGCATGGTGAAAGACGCCGAAGCGCATGCCGAGGAAGACAAGAAGGCGCTGGAACTCGTCACCGCGCGTAACCAGTGCGATGCGCTGGTGCATTCGGTGCAAAAGATGCTGAAGGATCACGGCGAGCAACTGACCGCCGATGAAAAGGGCAAGATCGAAGCCGCGCTGAAGGAAGCCGAGGAATCGCTGAAGTCCGAAGACAAGGACACCATCGAAGCCAAATCCAAGGCGCTGGCCGAAGCCTCGCAAAAGCTCGCGGAAAAAATGTACGCGGCGGAACAGGCCAAACAGCAGGCCCAAGGTAACGCCGGCGGCGCATCCGCGGGAGCTGCCGGCGGTGACGCCAAGGCGGATGCCAAGAAAGATGACGGCAATGTCGTGGATGCTGAATACACCGAGGTGAAAGACAAGAAATAACAGCGTAAGGCCTCAGGCGAGAGGGGTGAGGCGTATAACAGCGCCTCGCCCCTTCCGCGTTTAATCGCCATACGCCATACGCCTTACTCCTCACCCCTCCACGCCCCACGCCCTTTAAACCATGGCCCAAAAAAAAGACTACTACGAAGTGCTTGGCATCAATCGCGATGCATCGGACGAGGAAATCAAAAAGTCCTACCGCAAGCTCGCGATGAAATGGCACCCGGATCGCAACCCGGATAACCCCAAGGCCGAAGGCAATTTCAAGGAGGCCAAGGAAGCCTACGAAATTTTGTCCGATGCCAACAAGCGGGCGGCGTACGACCAGTACGGCCATGCGGGTGTTGATCCTTCGGCCGCGGCGGGCGCTGGAGCGGGTTACAGCAACATGGCCGATGCGTTCGGCGATATCTTCGGCGATATCTTCGGTGGCGGACGTCAGCGCTCCAGCGTGTATCGCGGCGCCGACCTGCGCTACAACCTTGAAGTCTCGCTCGAAGAAGCCGCGCGCGGCACCGAAACACGCATCCGTATTCCCGCGCTCGAGGAATGCGGCACCTGCAAAGGCACCGGCGCGAAAGCGGGTACGCAGCCTACCACCTGCTCCACCTGCAAGGGCCAGGGCCAGGTGCGCATGCAACAGGGCTTTTTCTCCATTCAGCAAACCTGCCCTAAATGCCACGGTAGCGGCAAGATGATCGCGAGCCCCTGCGGCACGTGCAGCGGCGCGGGACGGGTGAAGCAGCACAAGACACTGTCGGTAAAAATTCCGTCTGGCGTGGATGAAGGCGATCGCATACGCCTGTCAGGTGAAGGCGAAGCGGGCATGAACGGCGGCCCGTCGGGCGACTTGTATGTCGTCATCCATATCAAGCCGCATGCGGTGTTCCAGCGCGAACACAATGATTTGCATTGCGAAATGCCGGTGAGCTTTACCACGGCGGCACTGGGCGGCGACATTGAAATTCCCACGCTCGATGGTTACGCCAAGATCAAGATTCCGGCCGAAACCCAGTCGGGAAAAATTTTTCGGCTGCGCGGCAAGGGCATCAAAGGCGTGCGTTCCAGCACACACGGCGACCTGATGTGCCACGTGGTCGTTGAAACACCTGTGAATCTCACCGCGCGGCAACGTGAACTGCTGCAGGAGCTTGAATCCATTGATCAGCGCAGCTCAGGCGAACACAATCCGCGCGCCAAAGGTTGGATGAAAAAGGTAAAGGAATTTTTCGGCCAGCAGTTGTAACAAACGCTCGCCGTTATTAAAGTTTTCGCAGGTCGGGCCTTGCCTCCCAACCTGCCGCGCCCATGGCTATGCCACGCCACGACAAGGCTTAAAAATACTTTAAAAACAACGGGTTATATTAACAGCCCGATGACGGCGCCAGCGATCATCGTGGCCAGCGTGCCCGACACTATGGATCGCATGCCGAGCGACACAATCTCATCGCGCCGCGACGGCACCATGGTCGCGAGACCGCCGATCATGATGCCGAGACTGCCGAAGTTCGCGAAGCCGCACAGCGCGTAAGTCATGATCACACGGCTGCGTTCAGATAACGCGCTGGCGGGCAGTTGCGCCATTTCGCGATAGGCAATGAATTCGTTGAGTATGGTCTTGCTACCCATCAGCGCGCCCGCGTGTGGCGCTTCTTCCCATGGAATGCCGATCAGCCACACCAGCGGCGCCATCACCGCCCCGAGCACGCGTTGCAGCGTGACCGCCTTGCCGCCGATTTCCGGCAATAGCCCCAGTGCAAAATTGGCGAGTGTCACCAGCGCGATCAGCACAATCAGCATGGCGATGATATTCAGCAGGAGCGCAAGACCATCGACCGTGCCGCGCGTGATCGCATCCATCGCGCTTTGCGACTCCTGCGCGGCCGTCAGCGTGCCTGCCGTGGGCGCCCCCACGGGCGGCACCATCAGCGCCGCGATCACAATCGCTGCCGGCGCGGTGATCAAAGACGCCGAGAGTATGTGCCCCATGGCCTCCGGCACCACCGGCCCTAGGATGCTGGCGTAGAGCACCATCATTGTGCCCGCGACGCCCGCCATGCCGCCGGTCATCACGATGAAAAATTCGCCGCGGCTCATCTGTTGCAAATAAGGCCGGATTACCAGCGGCGCTTCCACCATGCCGACAAACACGTTGGCCGCCGTCGACAACCCCACCGCGCCGCCTACCCCCATCGTTTTTTCCAGCGCCCACGACATCGCGCGCACGATCAGCGGCAGCACGCGCCAGTAAAACAGCAGTGATGACAACGCGCTCACCACCAGGATCAACGGCAATGCGCGAAAGGCCAGAATGAAGCTGGAGGTCTGCGGTAGTTCCGCAAACGGCACGGCGCCGCCGCCGAGGTAACCGAACACAAATGCGGTGCCGGTCTGCGTGGCTTTTTCCAGCGCAATCAATCCGTCGTTCAGCGAAAAGAAAAACTGTTTGAAGAGCGGCACTTTCAGCAACAGTGCCGCCATCACCACCATCAGGATCACGCCGGAAATAACGATGCGCCATGGGACGGTGCGGCGGTTTTCGCTGATAGCCCAGGTGAGGGCCAGCAGCGCGGTGAGACCCAGTGCGCTTTGTAGAGAGAGGGGCATTCCTAGTCAGCCTTGGTATGTCAGAACGGCAATTCCAGAACACCAACACTGTCATTCCCGCGCAGGCGGGAACCCATAACACACGCGCCACTGGCGACTACTTATGGATTCCCGCCTGCGCGGGAATGACGGTTCTGGGTTTGACAGCTTGCTCTAGCTACGCCGCCACGTAGTGGGACTGTTCGGATGGTCTTCGAGCACGATACCAGCGTTGAGCAGTTCTTTGCGGATGCTGTCAGCGTGGGCAAAGTTCCTGTCTTTACGCGCCTCATTACGCTCCTCGATCAATCGCTCTATCCTGTCTGGCGTGTACGCACCGCCAATGGCACGCACCGGCATAGCAATATCACGTTCCTCTGCCTGCCCCACTCTCACCACATTTCTGCCCTGTAGGAAATATGTTGCATCTTGCGTTAGCAACCCCAGCACACTTGCAAGCGACTTAAGCAACTTCGCCGCCTCGGTAGAACGCGACCTGTTTATCTCATTCGCCAACTCAAACAACACGGCCACCGCCTCAGGCGTGTTGAAATCATCATTCATCGCGTCGCGAAACTTGGCCGCGTGCGAATTGCTCCAATCAATTTCACCAGCAACGACATCGAAATCCTTCAACGCCGTATACAGCCGCGTCAGGCCCTGCTTTGCGTCGTCGAGATGATGATCGGAATAATTCAGCGGGCTGCGATACTGCGCGCGGATAATAAAAAACCGCACGACTTCGGGATCGTATTTCGCGAGGATCTCGCGCACCGTGAAAAAATTGCCCAGCGACTTGGACATTTTTTCATTGTCCACTCGCACAAAGCCGTTGTGCATCCAGGTGTTCACGAAAGTGCATTGATGCGCGCCCTCGCTTTGCGCGATTTCGTTTTCGTGATGCGGGAACTGCAAGTCCTGCCCGCCGCCGTGGATGTCGAAGTGCTTGCCAAGCAGCGAACTCGACATCACGGAGCATTCAATGTGCCAGCCGGGGCGGCCCTTGCCCCACGGCGAATCCCATGACGGCTCGCCTTCCTTGGCGCGCTTCCACAGCACGAAGTCGAGCGGATCATCTTTCGCCATATCTACCTGCACCCGCTCGCCGGCGCGCAGATCGTCGAGCGATTTGCCCGATAATTTCCCGTACCCCTCAAACTTGCGCACGGCGTAATTCACGTCGCCGTCGCTGGCCTGATACGCCAGCCCTTTTTGCCGCAGCACCTCGATCATGTCGAGCATGCCCTGCACGTATTGCGTGGCGCGCGGTTCAAAGTCGGGCTTTTCAACGCCGAGCGCGGCGGCGTCTTCATCCATGGCCGTGATAAAGCGTTCGGTCAGCGTGCCCATGGTCTCGCCGTTCTCTTGCGCGCGCTTGATGATTTTGTCGTCGATGTCGGTGATGTTGCGCACATAAGTCACGGCATAACCCGACGATCGCAGCCAGCGCCGCACCACGTCGAACACCACCATCACGCGCGCGTGGCCCAAGTGGCAATAGTCATACACCGTCATGCCGCACACGTACATGTTGACCTTGCCAGTCGTAAGCGGCACGAATTCCTGCTTGCTGCGAGTGAGGGTGTTGTAAATCTTGAGCATGAGGTGGGTTCGGCGACCGTGCCGGTCTAGGCCAGGGCGTCAGGTCTATACCGGGAAAGTAACAGGGACTGTAACGAGAAAAGGGTGATGTTGGGGTAGAATTCAGCGGCGGTTCGGGTTAGGATAATCTATTGATTCAGCACCTCAAATCGATACCCATCAATACCCTGTCAGCTCGGATTTCCATCCGGATTTGCATCCCTAAGTCTCTGATAATCTGCGAAAAGTATAACATGCCCCTTACCCGCCTTGCGACGCCTGCATTGGTTGCCGCACTGTTGGCGCTGGTCACGCTGGTCAACTTGCCGGCAGTAATGGCGCAAACGAACCCATTGCCAGCGAAGGCCGCGAACAGCGATTACCAGGATGCCGTCGCCCTGTTTCGCCAAGGGCAACTGGATCGCGCCATGGAACGCATTGATGCCTGGCTGAAATCGCGTCCCAAGGACGCACGCGGCCGATTCCTGCGCGGCATGATTCTGACGCAGCAGAAAAAAACCGGCGAAGCCATCCGCACCTATATTGACTTGACGCAGGATTTCCCCGAACTGCCCGAACCCTATAACAATCTGGCGGTGATCTACGCCGGTCAGGGAGATTACGACAAAGCGCGTGTGCTGCTCGAAGGGGCAGTACGCGCCATGCCGAGCTTTGCGGCGGCACACGAAAACCTCGGAGACATACACGCGCGGCTGGCAGCGGTATCCTATGAGCGGGCGATCAAACTAGATGCGGCGAACAAAACCGCATCGGCCAAGCTCAAAGCCGTGAACGATCTGTTTCCGGCGCGCCCGTAAACGCCCGCGCGTCTGTAACGTTTTAGCTTTGCAGGCGTTAAGCCCCCCCTAGAACACCTGTGACTAACATTTTTATTTTTTCAATGGAATCAATATGTTAAAAACACTGCTTGCCACCATCACCCTGTTTATTTCATTCGCCTCTTTTACAGCCCAGGCGCAAAACCCGCAGGTTGAAATGCGCACCAGCATGGGCGTCATCGTGTTGGAACTGCAACCGGAAAACGCGCCCGAAACCGTCAAGAACTTTCTGCAATACGTCAAAGACGGTTTCTATAACGGCACGATTTTTCACCGTGTGATCGCCGATTTCATGATTCAGGGCGGCGGTTTCACGGCCGATTTGCAGGCCAAGAAAACCCGTGATCCGGTCAAACACGAAGGCGGAAACGGCCTGACCAATCAGGTCGGCACCATTGCGATGGCGCGCACGGCTGACCCAAACTCCGCCACCTCGCAATTTTTCATCAACGTGGTTGATAACCAGATGCTCAATTTCCGTGGCCCCGGCCCGCAGGAAGTCGGCTATACCGTGTTCGGCCGGGTGATTAAAGGACTGGATGTGGTCAATAAAATCAGAAATCTGGAAACCACGGTCAAGGGGCCGCATCAAAACGTGCCGCTGCAAACCGTCACCATCGAAAAAGCCACCCTCATCGAAGCCAAACCCGCCCCCAAGGGTAAGTAATCCGAAACCGCGACTCGCACCCACCCCAACCAGCGAAAGCACACCCATGATCAAGCTACAAACCAATCACGGCGACATCACCATCGAATTGAACGCCGAAAAAGCCCCCAAAACGGCCGCCAACTTCGAGCAGTATGTCAAGGACGGCCATTACGACAACACGGTGTTCCACCGCGTGATTGACGGTTTCATGATTCAGGGCGGCGGCTTCGCGCCGGGCATGAAACAAAAAGACACCCGCGACAGCGTGGAAAACGAAGCGGCCAACGGCCTGAGAAACGATCACTACACGGTCGCCATGGCGCGCACGTCCGACCCGCATTCGGCCAGCGCGCAGTTTTTTATCAACACCAGCAACAACGATTTTCTGAATCACACCGCACCCACGCCGCAAGGATGGGGCTATTGCGTGTTTGGCAAGGTCACCGCGGGCATGGACGTGGTGGATAAAATTGGCAAGGTCAAAACCGGCCGCAAGGGATTTCACGACGATGTGCCGGTTGAGGACGTGCTGATTCAAAAAGCGACGGTAGTGTAATTTTTGCAAAGGGTGAAGGCCAACGGAAATCCGATGAAAACAACCGGACCGTCGGTTTGCCATTGGTGGCTTTCACCCTTCCACCTTCATCCTTCATCCCTTAATAAAAAAAGCGCCCCATGGCGCACACCCTGTTTATTTCCGACCTGCATCTTGCGGCGGAACGGCCACGCATCAATGAACAGTTCTTTGCCTTTGTCAGCGATGTCGCGCCGGCGGCGGAATCGCTCTACATCCTTGGCGATCTGTTTGAATACTGGATCGGCGATGATGATCGCGACGAGCCGCTGAACGATACGGTCGCGCAAGCGCTCGCCGCGCTTGCCGCGGGCGGCACGCAAGTTCATCTCATGCATGGCAACCGCGATGTGCTGATCGGCGAGGCCTACGCGGCACGGTGCCGTGCCGCGCTGATTTCCGACCCCACGGTCATTACGTTATACGGCACTCGCACGCTGCTGATGCACGGCGATACCTTGTGCACCGATGACGTCGAATACCAGACATTTCGCCGCTATGCAAGAGACGCGGACAACCAACGCAAGTTTCTGGCGCAGCCCCTGCAAGCCAGACGCAATCAAATGCTCGGCATGCGCGCCCAAAGCGAACAGGTTAAGAAGGAAAAAACCACCGAGATCATGGATGTCGCACAGGCCGCCGTGGATGCCACGCTGCGCGCACATGGCTATCCACGCCTGATACACGGCCATACGCATCGTCCGGCGCGGCATGCGCATGACGTGGATGCGCACACCTGCGAGCGCTGGGTGCTGGCGGATTGGTACCTGCGCGGCAGCTACCTGCGTTGCGACACAACCGGCTGTGAATCGATACCGTTGCCCGCTTGACTCGCGCTGCCTACATGACGGGTAGGTTGGGCTACCAAGCACAGCACACCACCCCGGGCAAAATCGAATTCGTGGTGTACGGTGCCGTGGTTACGATTTATCCAGCGCCTGCCGGAAGTCGCCGATCAGATCTTCTTCGTCTTCAATACCGATCGACAGACGGATCAACGATTCGGCGATGCCCATTTCCGCGCGTCGCGCCGCGCCCATCTCCCAATAAATGGTTTGCGCGATCGGAATTGCCAGCGTGCGGTTATCACCCAAATGGCTCGACGAAATCACCAGTTCCAGCCTGTTGAGAAAATCAAAACAGTCGATGCCCCCCGCCAGTTCAAAACTCATCAGCGCACCGAACCGCTTGAATAGTTTCGCCGCCAGCGCATGCTGCGGATGGTCTTCCAGGCCCGGATAAAACACCTGTGTGACCTTGGGATGCGCCGCCAGAAACCGCGCCAGTGCGAGCGCATTGCCCGACGCTTTTTCCATGCGCAATGCCAACGTTTCGGCACCGGTCGCAAGCCGGTGCGCGGGCTCCGCCGCGAGCGTGGCGCCGATGTCACGCAAGCCCTTTTTGCGGATTTGCTGTATGCCCCACATCACAGGCTTGACGTTCTTGTAGTTGTCGTAAATGTTTGGAAATTTCGTCCAATCATAATGCCCGGTGTCGGTGACCGATCCGCCCAGCGCATTACCGTGGCCGCCGATGTACTTGGTCAACGAATTAATTACCAGGCTCGCCTGGTCGCGCTTGGGCCGATACAGGTACGGCGATGTCATGGTGTTATCAACCACGTAGATCAGGTTGTGCTTCGCGCACAGGGCGCCGATACCGGCCAGATCCGCCACCTGCGTGCGCGGGTTGGCGATGGTTTCAACAAACACCATACGCGTGTTGGGCTTGATGGCGCGCGCCACGTTTTGCGCGTCGGTTGGATCAACGAATGTGATCTCGTAACCCTGCGTATTGAACGTGCCGAACAGGCTGTTGGTGTTGCCGAACAAATAGGAGCTCGACACCACGTGATCCCCGCCACGCAGCAACGCGACAAAAACCGACGCAATGGCCGCCATGCCAGTGGAAAAACACACCGTGCCGATACCGGCTTCCATCTTGCTGACCTTGGACTCCAGCGCGGCGGTGGTGGGATTGCCCTGACGCCCATAGGCATAACCGGCGGCCTCGCCCTTGAATACCCGCGCCAGTTCGCGCGAGTCGGGATAGCCAAAAGCCACCGCCGCGTGCATCGGTTTGTGTACCGAATAATGCTCGATGGGCGCTTCCAGATCGGAATGCAGAATACTGGTGGTGAAGCCGTTGCTCATGGTGTTACCTCTTTAAAAAAACAAAAACCCGGTTCGCTTTCGCTGCACCGGGTTTGAGTTGTAACTGTCACGCCATTACATTCTCTTTAGCCGGATTTATTACGCGCCCGCAAGCTGAACTCAAATCGGCGCGATGAAGCGATGGCAAAGTTACCCGCCCCGCCTTGGTTTGTCAATGCTCCCGCGACATACCTGCCGTACACAGCTAAAGGAACGCAAAATCCACCTCGGGCGCCAGCCCGCTGATGATTCGCGCGATGGATTTTCCGGAACCGCAAGCGTGCGTCCAGCCCAGCGTGCCGTGCCCCGTGTTCAGAAAAAAATTCGGCAATCGCGTCTTGCCGATTAGCGGCACGTTGCTCGGTGTCGCCGGACGCAGCCCCGTCCAGAATTGCGCCTGCGCACTGTCACCCGCGCCTGGAAAAACCGCTTCGATACGCCGTACGATGGCATCACAGCGCACGCGATTCAGATCGCGGTCGTATCCGTTCAACTCGGCGGTTCCGGCCACCCGCAAACGGTTGCCCAGCCGCGAATACACCAGTTTGAATTCATCGTCGGTAAGCGATACCTGATTGGCCTTCGATTCATCCTTCACCGGCAGCGTCACCGAGTACCCCTTGGCGGGATAAATCGGTAGCCGTATGCCCAGCGGCGCGGCAAACAACGGGCTGATCGAACCCAATGCCAGCACGTAAGCATCGCCACGTATGCGCTGAAAGCGGCCTTCGGAATCGGTTGCCTCCACGTGGTCTATCTGCATGCCCCCGCTTCCCGCCGCGGTGTGCAATGCCGTGACGGTATGACTCATCAGGAATCGCACACTACGATCGTGGCACAGCCGCACCACCTCGCGCGCGAACAGGTTGGCGTCGCCCGATTCATCTTCCGCCGTGTAAGTGGCGCCCGCCAGCCGCGATCGTATGTGCGCCAGCGCCGGCTCGATCCGCACGGCTTCGTCGGGCGACACCACGCGCCGCTCGCAGCCGAGTTCGCGCATCAGTTCCGCCGGTTTCATCGCGGCGTCAAATTCTTTTTGCGTGGTATAAAAATGCAGAATGCCTTGCGTGCGATGGTCATACGCAATGTTTGTTTCCCGCCGCAACGCCTGCAACATTTCGCGGCTGTACAAGCCCAGCCGCACGATTTGCTCGATGTTGCGCCGCGTGCGCGCGGGCGTGCATTCGCGCAGGAATTGCAGTCCCCACATCCATTGCCGGGCATCCGCGCGCAACCGAAACAACAAGGGCGCATCTTCCCTGGACAACCATTGCAACACCTTGAACGGCGCGCTCGGATTCGCCCAAGGTTCGGCATGACTCACGGAAATCTGCCCGCCGTTGGCGAAGCTGGTTTCAGCCGCGGGCGCCGCTTGCCGGTCAAGCACCACCACGTCATGTCCGAGCTGCTGCAGGTAGTATGCAGAGGTAACGCCAAGCAATCCGGCGCCGAGCACCACCACTTTCATGGCGTGGTCACGGCTTGAAGGCAGCGAGCATGGCGCGGCTCGCATCGTCGGCGCGCTGCTCCAGACCTTTCACAACGCCATCTCGATCCTGCGGCAGGCGATTCTGGCTCAACTTCCATTTACCCTGCAGGCGCGTGAGCGGGATTTCAATGCCGACAATGGCCTTCAGCATGCCATCGATGTAATCCGGCGGTGCGTCGGTCACCTGCCACGGACTGTCGAGGCGCGCCTCCTGGCTCTCCGTCAGTTGCGTAACCAGCTTCCGGAGCCATTGCGCATCATCCATGATTTTCAGCGGACCATGCGCATGCACCACCGCGTAGTTCCACGTCGGCACCACCTTGCCGTGCTGCGTTTTACTCGGATACCACGACGGTGTGACATAGCCTTGCGGCCCCTGAAATATCGCCAGCGCCTCGACATCCGCATTGAACCCGCGCCACAGCGGGTTGGCACGCGCAACATGCCCGCGCAACGTGCCAAACGGCCGATCCGGACCCGGCGCCGGATCGATCAACAACGGAATGTGATTGGCTTCGAGCCCCGCCGCGGCGTCTGAGCTGAACGTCACCAACGTCGCCAGCGGATGCGCGCGAATCAACGCATGCAACACTTCGACACGCGCTTCACGAAAGGCGGGAACGTCGTACATGCGCAGCGGCGAAAATTACTTAAGTATTTGATTAATCTACAGTTTCAAGCTCAAGGGCGAGTTGCTGCGCAGCCGATTCCTTGGCGCGCTTGCTGCTGTCACGACGCTCTTGCTCCACGCCGTCAAGATACGCCTGCGTAATATCGCCCGTCACGTAAATGCCGTCAAAACACGACGCCTCGAAATGTTTGATCCGTGGATTCACGCTGCGCACGTCTTCGATCAAGGCGTCCAGATTTTGATAGATCAATTCGTCACAGCCGATCTCGCGCGCAATTTCTTCGTCGCTGCGATTGCTGGCAATCAGCTCTTCGCGCGTGGGCATGTCGATGCCGTACACGTTCGGGAAGCGCACCGGTGGCGCCGCCGATGCAAAATACACTTTGCGCGCGCCTGACTCGCGTGCCATCTGCACTATCTCGCTGCTGGTGGTGCCACGCACGATGGAGTCATCAACGATCAACACATTCTTGCCGCGAAACTCCATGTCGATGGCGTTCAGTTTCTGGCGTACCGATTTGCGCCGCACCGCCTGCCCCGGCATGATGAAGGTGCGGCCGATGTAGCGGTTCTTGATAAAGCCTTCGCGATACGGCAGATTCAAATGCTTGGACAACTCCATGGCGGCCGGGCGGCTGGAATCCGGAATGGGGATCACCACGTCGATATCGAGATTGCGGTATTCGTGCTTTATTTTCTCGGCCAGACTGTCGCCCATGCGCAGCCGCGCCTCGTACACCGAAATGCCGTCGATCACCGAATCCGGTCGCGCGAGATACACAAATTCAAAGATGCAGGGATTAAGTGTCGCCACCTTCGCGCATTGACGGCTGTAGAAATTGCCATCCATGTCGACAAAAATAGCCTCGCCCGGCGCCACGTCGCGCACTACTTCGTACCCCATGGCATCCAGCGCCACGCTTTCGGATGACGCCATGTATTCATACCCGTTGTCCGTCTCGATGCGGCCGAATATCAGCGGGCGTATGCCGTACGGATCGCGAAACGCCAGCATGCCGTAGCCCGCGATCATCGCCACCACCGAATACGCGCCCTTGCAGCGCTGATGCACGCCCGACACGGCCGCGAAAATCGTTGCCGGATCGAGTTTGTAGTTGGTGGCGTTGTTCTGCAGTTCATGCGCCAGCACATTGAGCAGCACTTCCGAATCCGAGCCGGTGTTCACATGACGCAGGTCGGAGCGGAATAAATCAATCTTGAGCTGTTCGGTATTGGTGAGATTGCCGTTATGCCCCAGCACAATGCCAAACGGCGAATTCACATAAAAGGGCTGCGATTCGGCGACCGATGAAGCCGAGCCCGCCGTGGGATAACGCGTGTGCGCGATGCCTGCGTTGCCCATCAACGCGCGCATATTGCGCGTGCGGAACACATCGCGCACCATGCCCATGCCGCGATGCGAATGGAAGTTGGCGCCATCCGCGGTGACGATGCCCGCCGCATCCTGGCCGCGATGCTGCAACACCAGCAGCCCATCGTAGAGCAACTGGTTTACCGGCGTCTTAGCCACCACACCAAGGATTCCGCACATCGTCCGGCCTCAGCTCCGTTGATTAATACCTGCCCGATTCAACTATAAGAAATATTCTTTGCCCAGTCTTGCGGCAGCCACTGCTTTACGAACACCGCGAGCTTTTCCAACGGCGCGGCGAGCATAGCATCTTTCCATACCGGCTGACGCGGTAACACGGTCAGTCCCGCGCCCAACACCAGCACCAGCACCACCACCACGCCGCGCAACAACCCGAATACACCGCCGAAGAGCCGGTCTTCGAAACCCAGCCCCGCGCTTTTGATCAGCTTCGAGGCGAGCATGGCCACGATGTTGATCACCACCAGCACCACGACAAACAACGCCACCACTGCCGCCAGCACACGCCAATTGTCATCGGGAATCTGCCGTGCCAGCAGGGGCGCCACGTCGCCACCGTAAGCGCCGGCGACCGCAAACGCCACTACCCAGCTCGCCAGCGCGATGACTTCCCGCACAAAACCGCGTATCAAGCCCAGCAACACTGAAAAACCGACGATGGCGAGCACGGCATAATCAAACAACATCATGGATTGGCGGCCACCTTGCCTTCAAGGCCCGCGCCCTGTAATGCGACCTGCGCCTTGTCAGCAGCCTCGCGCGTGGTAAAAGGACCTGCACGTACGCGGGTTACGCTGCTCTTGCCCGCCGGTATGGATTGCAGATAGGCCGGGAATCCCGCATCGATAATACGCTGCTGCACCTGCTTCGCGCGCTCGACATCGGCAAGCGCCGTTACCTGAATGAAAAATGTGCCGGACTTGGGTGCAGCGGCTTTCTCGGGTGCTTTCTCCGCCGTTTTTGCGGCGGCTTTTTCTGCCACCGGCTTGGGCGCGGGCGCTTTCTCGGCGACTTTTTCCGCCGCCTTCCCGGGCGTTTTCTCCGCAGCTTTCTCGGCCGCTTTCTCCGTCAATTTGGGCGTGGTATCACCCTCGGGGTCCTTGCCGGGCTCGGCGGACTTCGCGGGTGCTTTTTCCGGCGCCTTGGCATCGCCCGCCTTGGCATCGCCTTTTACTGGTGGCGTCAGCGGCACCACCTTGGACGTAAATCCTTTCGTGTCCGGCGACGGAATCTGAATGCTGATTTCCTGCGAGGTGGGCTTCGGTTCTGAATCGAGCACCATTGGCAGTATCACGGCGACCGCGGCAACCAGCACAATCGCGCCCATCAGCCGGCGGCGCGCACGCTTCTTGAGTTGTAATTCTTCTTCGCTGACGGGTTTCGCCATACTGTTCCTGCCTCCGGTCAACTGTTGCGCGTCGAGTAGGACTACGCCGCTCCACGCTTTGCGTCGTCTTACGCCTTCTTTTCCCGCATGGCCTGCATCGCCTCGGACACGGTATGAAACGATCCGAATATCAGTATTTTATCATCAACCCCGGCGGCCTCGCGAGCCTTCAAACACGCATCGGCAACGCTGTCACAACACACCGCACCGTTGACGCCCGCCGCTACAAGACGCCGCAATAACTGCTGCGCGGTCGTGCTGCGCGATCCCGCGCCGGCGATGCCCGCGACAAACCATTGGTTCACTTGCGCACGCAGAATACCCACCACGCCCTCGATATCCTTGTCAGCCAGCATGGCAAACACCGCCAGCGTTTTGCCGCCGCGCGGCAGGCTTTTCAAACCGCCGGCCAGCGCCTGAGCGGCGTGCGGATTATGCGCCACGTCCAATATCACCAGCGGCTGTCCAGGCAACACCTGAAAGCGACCGGGGTTTTCCGCCGTAAGCAAACCGCCGCGAATGTCATTCATCGTGACAGGGCATTGATCACGCAACGTGTCCAGCGCCGCGATGCAGGCCGCCGCGTTGCCGAGTTGATACGCGCCGCGCAACGATGGCCACGGCATGCCATGACGCGCGCCGCCCGGCCCGCGATACGCCCATTGGGTCGCCGCCGGCTTCGCGTCGAAATCGCGTCCACGTAATAGCAGTTGCGCGCCGATCATCGCCGCGTAATCCACCAGCGATTGCGGGGGATCGGCATCGCCGCAGATCGCAGGTTTGCCCGCGCGAAAGATGCCGGCTTTTTCCCGGCCGATGGCCTCGCGCGTATCGCCCAGATAATCCATGTGATCGAGCGCCACGCTCATCACCATCGCACAATCCGGCTCGAACACGTTGACTGCATCGAGCCGCCCGCCAAGTCCCACTTCAAGAATCAGCACATCGGCGCGCGCTTCAATAAACAGGATCATCGCCGCCAGCGTTCCGAACTCGAAATACGTCAGCGCCACGTCCGCCTTCACGCGCGCCGCTTCCACGCGCTCGAACGCATACACCAGGCTCGCGTCGCCCGCCGGTTCACACGCGATACGCACCCGCTCGTTATAACGCAGCAGATGCGGCGAGGTGTAACAACCCGTTTTGTAGCCGGCGTGATGCCATATGGCCTCGAGCATCATGCAGGCGGAACCTTTGCCATTGGTGCCGCCCACGGTCACCACTGGACACGCGGGAGCGAGCCCCAGCACGTCTTTCACCTTGCGCACCCGATCCAGGCCCATGGCAATGGTCTGCGGATGCACGCGTTCGATGTACTCCAGCCAGCCATCCAGCGACCGCGGCATTTCAGTCATTGCAGGGGACGAATGAACTACGTTGACGCGGGCAACTTCAGCAGCAGCGCCATGAGGTTGGCCACCTTGTCGCGCATTTGCCGCCGGTCCACGATCATATCGATGGCGCCGTGTTGCAACAGAAATTCGGCACGTTGGAAACCTTCCGGCAATTTTTCACGCACGGTCTGCTCAATCACGCGCGGGCCCGCGAAACCGATCAACGCGCCCGGCTCCGCGATCACCACGTCGCCAATCATGGCAAAACTCGCGGATACGCCCCCCATCGTGGGATCGGTCAGAACGGAAATAAACGGCAGCTTGGCTTCCGACAGTTGCGTCAGCACACCACAGGTTTTCGCCATCTGCATCAGCGACAGCACACCCTCCTGCATGCGCGCGCCGCCGCTGGCGGTAAAACACACGAACGGCAGGCGCTGATCCAGGCACACTTGCACGCCACGCACGAAGCGTTCCCCCACCACCGACCCCATCGAGCCGCCCAGAAAACGAAATTCAAACGCCGCCGCCACCACGGGCAGGGTTTTGACGCTGCCCTGCATCACGACCAGCGCATCTTCTTCCGACGCCGATTCGCGCGCCTCGTTGATGCGATCCACGTAACGCTTGCTGTCCTTGAACTTGAGCGTATCGACCGGCAGCACTTCCGCGCCGATTTCATAACGCCCTTCGAGATCGAGCAACCAGTCCAGCCGCTCGCGCGCGGAGATGCGATTGTGGTGATTGCACTTCGGACATACGTAGAGATTTTTTTCCAGGTCGGTGCGATACAACACGGTTTCGCACGCGTCGCACTTGCTCCACAACCCCTCCGGCACCGCCTTCTTGGGGCTGCCGGTATCACGCTTGATTTTCGGCGGCAGCAGCTTTTGCAGCCAGCTCATGCGCTTTTTACGCCGTCAATCGAATCCATCGCCGCGCGTATGCCCGCCAGCAAGGCTTGCACCCGCGGTGGCGCGTCCGCGCCCGCGTCGATGATTTCCTGCACCAACCGGCTGCCGATCACCACCGCGTCCGCCACCCGCGCCACGCGTTTGGCGGACTCGGCGTCGCGTATGCCAAAGCCCACCCCCACCGGCAGCGTTGTAAACCGTTTAATGTGATCGACACGCCGCGCGACTTCAGCGGTATCAATATTGCCCGCCCCGGTGACGCCTTTCAGCGACACATAGTACAGATACCCACGTCCCAGTTTGCCGACTTGTTCCAGCCGCGCATCGCGCGTGGTGGGCGACAACAGGAAAATCGTATCGAGGCCGCGCGCGTCCAACAACTTGACCAGCAACTGCGCCTCTTCGGGCGGATAATCCACCACCAGCACGCCATCCACGCCAGCGGCATTCGCGGCATCGGCAAAATGCTCGGCACCCATTGCCTCGATCGGATTGGCATAGCCCATCAACACCACCGGCGTGGCGGTGTTCGTCTTTCTAAATTCAATAACAAAATCAAATACTTGACGCAATGTTACGCCTTGCGCCAGCGCTCGCTCACTGGCACGCTGAATCACCGGCCCATCCGCCATCGGATCGGAAAACGGCACGCCCAGCTCGATCACATCCGCGCCGCCAGCGACCAGAGCATGCATCAGGGGCACCGCCATGGACGGATGCGGATCGCCCGCAGTGATGAAGGGAATCAGCGCTTTTCTGCCTTGCGCTTTCAGATTGGCAAACGTGGTTTTTATGCGCGACATCAATTGCCTCGTGAGGCGTGAGGTGTGCAGCGCGACGCATTCCGGCGTTCGCTACGGTACGACGTATCCACTATTTTCGCCTCACGTCTCACGCCTCCCCCCTTACGTTTTTAGAATTTGATGCCCGACTTCTCGGCCACGGTATGCATATCCTTGTC
>DHVE01000140.1 GCA_002412495.1 Betaproteobacteria bacterium UBA5216 | reverse complement strand
CGCAGCGCTTCGTCCAGTTCACCCAACCCCATCAGCAAACCAGCCAGCTCGTCGAGCAACGGCAATCGCAAATCATCCGTCAGCGCGTTGTTTGCCAAATGCGCCCGAATCTCGGTGATACGCCGTCCCCGCTCGGACATCCCTCTCGCATCGATGACTTGCATGCCACGCGACGAAGCGTCTGTCGAAGGCGACGGCGCGCGCACGAACGAGAACACGACGCTGCCGCGCCAAGCCCATAAATCCGGCGCCCGTTTGGCGATTTCCTCGATCACGTTTGACGTGAGCCACAGCAACATTTTTATGGGGCCGATCTGGCTGAACGCCTCTCGGCGGATGTTGAACGCCTCGATACGAGCGCCATCAAACCACGCCTCACCACCGAACACATGAATCGCCCGCGAACCGGATCCCAACGAACGGATGGTTGCCTCAAACGCCGATACGTCGTTAAAACCGCCGTTATGGAGATCGACGGCATGAACTGCCACGCCTTCGGCCTTCAGCATGTCGTCGATGGCTGCCGCCAACTGCGTGCGATACGCAACGTCGTTGAATTCGACAATCAGGAACTGAAAACCGGGTCCAAAGCTGATGGTTTTCACCAGCCGCTGGTACTCGGCAAAGTGCGGTGGGTCCAGCGCGAGCGCCCCGGTGACGCGCCGATGGTCAAACGCGAAATCGCCCCGCTGTGTCACGGCGTTCCGGCGCCGCGATCCCAGAACGACGGATTTTGTTTGGCGCTCTTGTAGCCCTCAAGCGTACGAACCACCGGATGGCTGCGGCGCCATGAGCCGTCGTTGTATTCGAGCAAGGCCAGATTGTACAGGAGCCTGCGCGTGCGCTCATCGTTACCAAGATGAATATCGTCCTGATCGGCCTTGGCCAGCACGCCATAGTCTTCCGGCTCCAGAAAGCGGCGATAATCGGACGCCAGTAATCGCACGGCCGTATTCACGGCATCGGCATCGATTCTGGATTCAGCCACTTCGCAGCATAACTTCAATAAGCGCAACAGTTCGCGCGGGTGGCCGCCGGAATAGCTGATCAGGTTCTCGATTTCCGCCGCACTGGCGAATAACGAGCGGTCTGCTCGCCTTAGCAAAATCTCGCGCATCACATCACGGCCCGTTTCAAATGGCGAGCCATTGCGTTCGCTCAACTTGATCATCGGGAGCACCAGGTTGGCGTCCAGCTTGTTGGTCAGATTGCCTTCGTATTTCAAGCCCAGTGGCGCGGTATATATTACGGTGGATTCAATGGCCAGCAATTGCTCGGCGTCGGCAACAAAAAAGGCTCGCGTGTCCTCTCCTCGAAGTTTGTCGGCGCCGTCCACGAGGAACAATACGCGCTGGCCTCTGCCGGTGGCTGACAACGTAGCCTCGGCGCTGCGCAAAAACGCGTTGAACGTCACGGCAAACTGCGTAAATGAATTACGCACGATCTTGCGCAATTCTTCCTTATAGGTCATGTTCGACTTGAAAGCAGCCGTGAATTTGGCAAACAGACTGGCCAGCAGCGGAATACCCGTGCCGGCTTGCACACCGCTTTCCAGCGCCGCGCTCAGTTCCCGCGATCTTGCTTCAGTCAACACGTGCTGTTTGAACCAGTTTTCCAGTTCTTGCACCGCTGCCGCCGGCACGACAACTTGTTCAGCCTGCAACCGCTCAACCAGCTTGCGCGCCATCGCCATTAACACGTCGGCGTATTGCAGATTGTTGCGGTCCAGTTCGGTAGTGATGTCTACTTCGACGGGAAAATACCACCGGGGGCCGCTGAGCGCCTTGGCGTAGTGGCGGAGCTCGGTGGTTTTGCCGCTGCCGGTATGACCAAAAAACAAGATATGCGTGGTCGTCGCGGGCGCAAATGTTCCATCAGAAAGCTGCAAGCCGCATTTGACGGCAAGCCGCTTAAGCGTTTGCTCGCTGCCGCGCGCCGCGCGCGTATCTACATACCGCGCGTCAGACGGGTCAAGTGCTTCTTCAAACTCGATGTTCTGTAGAACGCCAAGTATGGTGTTGGGCGGAGTGTAGTTCATACGACAAGTATAGCGCGGCTCGCAAAGTAACGGCGTCCTGTGTAGGATTGTGGGCCGCTGTGCGAAATTTTCCCACCATTTTCACAAAGGCCGACACATGGAAGTCAAATCCACCCTCAAAGTCGTCAACATCAAGGAAATCAACGGGGCGGAAGGCGTCATCCCCGAACAGAGCATGCGGCGGCTGATCGGCTGCCCGGAAATCCCCACCGACCGGCTGCGCGTCGGGCACGCCACTTACACGCCCGGCTCGAAAGAAGTACTGCACTGGCATCCGATCGAAGCGTTTTATTACATCCTCTCGGGCCACGCCGTCGTGCGCGACATCGAAGGCAAAGAGTATGAAGTCAGTGCCGGATCGTTTCTCTACTGCCCGCCAGGCATCGCAGGCGCGCACGAGTGGGAGGTCAAGGAGTCACTCGAGCTGCTGGCGATCCGCGGTTCGACGGAATCTAACAAGAAGCTGCAATTTACCGTCGACAAAAAAACCAAGCGCTCATATATCGACCTGGAAGAACTCGCCAAGCGCGATGCCATCAGTTTTAGCTCGCACTATTGATACCGTGCGAGGTGGTGCGCGGCGGAAGACGCTGCGCTTTTCCGACCTTCCGCCCTACAGGCTGCCGCGTATTTATTCCGCCTTCACCCCAGCCGCCTTCACCACCTTCGCCCACTTCGCGGTTTCAACATCAATATAGGCCGCAAATTGTTCTGGCGTGCCGCCAACCACGTCACCGCCTTCTTCCGTCAGCCGCGTGCGCACCACCGGAATTTGCAGCACCGCAGTGATCTCTTTGTGCAGGAAAGCCGCGATAGGGCGCGGCACTTTCACGGGCAGCAACACGCCGTACCACTGCACGGCCTCGTAGCCGGGTAAAGCGCTTTCCGCCACCGTCGGCGTCTCGGGCAACACGGGTGAACGCAGCGGCCCGCTCACGCCCAGTGCTCGCAGCCGTCCGGATTTCACGTGCGGCAGCGTCGGCACGATGTTGTTCATGGCCAGTTGCACCTGCCCCGCGATCAGATCAAACGCCGCCGGCGCACTGCCGCGATAGGGTACATGGACGACGTTGACGCCCGCCATGTTCTTGAACAGTTCCATCGCCAGATGCGACATGGCGCCGATGCCGGACGACGCGTAGCTGTATTTTTTGGGATTGGCCTTGGTCAGCTGAATGACGTCGTTGACCGTCTTTGCCGGCAGCGACGGATTTACCGCCAGCACGAACGGCGCGCGGCTCACCTGCATTACCGGTGCGAAGTCGCGCTTTACGTCGTACGGTTGCGTTTGTAATGCGGGATTGACCGCGATAGCGCTGCCGGTATTGATCAGCAGCGTGTAGCCATCGGGGTTTGCCTTTGCCACCACGTCTGCACCGATGGCGCCGCCCGCGCCAGGCCGGTTATCCACCAGCACCTGCTGCCCCAGCCGTTCCGTCAGTTTCTCGGCCAACGTGCGCGCCACCATGTCCGAGCCGCCGCCGGGCGCGGAGCCCGTCACCAGCCGCAGCGGCTTGGCGGGATAACCCGGCAAGCCCGCCGCACCGGCGCTGCCCGTCAGCACGAGCGCGGCCACAACCACGCCGCCCGATAATCTTAATCCGCCATTAATCATTACCCTGTTCCTGAAAAAAAGGGATCACCTGCCGGGCAAAAAGTTCTGGCGTTTCCGCCGGCATGAAATGTCCCGAATCCACTTCGACGTAGCGCGCGCCCGCGATGGCTTCGGCCACACCGCGCGACATGGCGGGCGGGCGTATCGTGTTGTGCCGGCAACCAATCACCAGCGTCGGGCAGCGAATGTTCTTCAGCTCGGGAACGAGATTGGTTTTCATGTGCATGCGGTTGATGGCCGCAAAACAATGCGGATCATTGGCGATCCAGCGCAGGCGGTATTTCTCGAAGCGCCGGCGGTCGCCGCGCAGCACTTCGGGATACGACAGCGCGAGGCTCGCATCCGCGAAATAACGCATGCCCTCGCGCTCCACGGTGGCGGCGCGTTCCGTCAACCGGCCATGCAAATCAGCGGGAATGAACGTGGCGGGGCTGGCGATCGCCAGGCGCGCCACGCGATCCGGCGCCCGTGCCGCCAGGGCAATGGCAATACCGGCGCCCACGCCCGCGCCCGTCGCATGCACCGGCGCCGTGATGCCTAAGCCATCCAGCAACGCGACGATATCCGACACCATGTCCTGCATCGCGATGGCGCCGCGTATCTTTTCGGAGTGGCCGAAGCCGCGCTGGTCGTAACGCAAGGTGCGAAAATGCCCTTGGAACAATCCCACGCACTCATCAAAACTGTCGAGCGCGCCGCCGAGTTCGTGGATCAGCAACACCGTTTGCGATGTGACGTTCGATCCGGCGGGCGACGCCCCGCCGGCCAACTCGTAACGCAAGCTGACGCCATTGGCTTCCATCCACTCCATGGGATTACTCTTCCTTGAGATTGGCGCTGCGTATGCTACGCCGCCATTTGTCGGTTTCCGCGGCAATGAACGCACGAAATTGCTCCGGCGATCCCCCCGCCGCTTCCGCGCCCAATGCCAGCATGCGATCCTGCACCTCTTTCGATTTTAGCAGCGCATTCAGTTCGCGATTCAGTTTATCGATCACCGCCGGCGGCGATTGGGCTGGTGCCAACACGCCCACCCACACCTCGATGGTAAATCCCGGCAGACCGGCCTCGATCACAGTGGGCAATTGGGGCGCGAGCATTGATCGTTTGCCCGCCGCCACGGCAATGCCTTTCAGGCGGCCCGACTTCACGTACGGCATCAACACGGCGACGCCGCTGAACATGAATTGCACCTGACCGGCGATAATTTCCGTCACCGCCGCCGGGGTACCGCCGCGATACGGAATATGCGTGGCCTCGATTTTCGCGGCATTCTTGAATAGTTCACCCGCGAGATGCGCCACCGTGCCCGTGCCGCCCGACGCAAAATTCAATGGCGCGCGCGACGTCTTCGCGAGCGCCACCAATTCCGCAAGGCTGCTGGCCGGCACCTGCGGACCCGCCACCAGCATCTGCGGCATGGCGGCCGCCAGCGTCACCGGCGCGAAATCCCGCGCCACGTTAAACGGCATGGCGGCGCGCAGCCCCGGACTGATTGCTAGCGCTCCGGTTCCCCCCAACACCAGCGTGTAGCCATCCGGCTGCGCCGCAGCCACCAACTCCACGCCGGACAAGCCCCCCGCCCCCGCGCGATTGTCGATCACCACGGTACGCGCCAGCCGTTGCGCCAGCGGTTCACCAATGGTGCGCGCGAGAATGTCGCTTGGACTGCCCGGTGGAAACGGCACCACCAGACGCACCGGCCGGCTGGGATAGCCGGCCGCTGATTTGGCCGCATCAGGGCCGACCATTGCGGCGACGCTGGTACCGGCCATTAGCGACACCGCCAATGCTGCCCACCCGAGCAACCAACGAAAGCCGTCCTTACCATCCTGCATGTGCAGCCGTCTTTGAAATTTTTTCGAAAGCCCAATGTATCGCCCGGTTCCGCCACCGTCAATCGATCCCGCTCCACGCCACGGCATCGGCACTTGCGCACTGCGCGGCACGGCGTTGGCGGCACAAGTTACGCCAGCGGCTGGCGCAATAGCGCCCGCCGCGTCAAAATCACCGCTTCATGACTACGCAAGACACCCCTGCCGCGCGCGATACCGCGTGGCGCCATCCCCGCAAAGCCAGCACGCTACCAGAAATCTATCGTTCGATAGCCGTGCCGCGGGGCGCCAGCGTGGCGCGCAAGATGTTCGCGTTCGCCGGACCCGGCTATCTGGTGGCTGTGGGTTACATGGATCCCGGCAACTGGGCCACGGCGATTGCGGGCGGCTCGGCGTTTGGCTACACGCTGCTTTCGGTGGTGATGCTGGCGAACCTGATGGCCATCGTGCTGCAATCGTTGTCCGCGCGGCTCGGCATCGCCACGGGCCGCGATCTCGCGCAGGCTTGCCGTGACCACTATTCGCGGTCGGTATCGTTCTGTCTGTGGCTGCTTGCCGAACTGGCGGTGTGCGCCACGGATCTCGCGGAAATCATCGGCACCGCCATCGCGCTGAATCTGTTGTTCGGCCTGCCGCTCGCCGCGGGCGTGGTGATCACTGTTGCCGACGTGCTGCTGATCCTGATGTTGCAGGCGCGCGGCTTTCGTTACATGGAAGCGCTGATCGTCTCGCTGATGATGGTGATCGGCGGCTGTTTTATATATGAAGTCGTGTTATCCCAACCCGAGTGGGCAAAAGTCGCCGCGGGCTTTGTGCCGTCGCCGGAAATTGTCACCAACCCGGCGATGCTGTTTATCGCCATCGGCATTCTCGGCGCCACGGTCATGCCGCACAACCTGTATCTGCACTCGGCGCTGGTACAGACACGCGATTTCGACGAAACGCTGGCGGGACGGCGCGAGGCGATCGGTTACGCCACGATAGATTCAACCATCGCGCTCGCCTTCGCGCTGCTGATCAATGCGGCGATTTTGATCGTCGCCGCCGCGACCTTTCACGCCCACGGCCATACGCAAGTCGCCGAGATTCAGGATGCACACAAAATGCTCGCTCCGCTGCTGGGTGCCGGCGCGGCCAGTGCATTGTTTGCCGTGGCGTTGCTCGCCTCGGGTCAGAATTCAACCATCACCGGCACGCTCGCCGGGCAAATTGTGATGGAAGGCTTTCTCGACATCCGCTTGCGGCCCTGGCTGCGGCGCCTGATCACGCGCCTGATCGCAGTCGTGCCGGCGATGATTGTCACACTGTTTTACGGCGCATCGGGTACCGCGCAACTGCTGGTACTGTCGCAGGTGATTCTGAGCCTGCAATTGCCGTTTGCCGTGATTCCGCTGGTAAAATTCACCAGCGACCGCGCGAAAATGGGCGCGCTGGTAGCCCCTCGCTGGCTGACGGGGCTGGCATGGACCATGGCCGCGCTGATCATTGTTCTGAACGTAAAGCTCATTGCCGACTCCGTGCGGGCTTACCTGCTGTAAAATTCACGCACACTTATTCAACCCCGCGAGGAAATCCGCTCATGTACCGTGCCACCACTGCTTTACGCAAACTCGTCAACGCCGGAAAGTTTCTCGAACTGCCTACCGCACACGATGCGCTGACCGGACGCTTGATTGAAAGCGTCGGCTTCAAAAGTCTTTATGTCGGCGGCTTTGTCACCGGCGGCAGCACTGCGATCAGCGAACCGCAACTGACCATGAGCGAGCAGATACGCGTCGCCAGCGATATCGCCAACGGCCTGAAAATTCCGGTGGTGATGGACGCCGGCGCAGGCTGGGGCGAGCCGCTGCACACCATGCGCACCATCCGCGAATGCATACGCGCCGGGATCGCTGGCGTGCATATCGAAGACCAGTTGTTTCCCAAGCGCGCGCACTATCACACGTATGTCGCGCACAACATCCCCATCAATGAATATCGCGACAAGATCAAGCTCGCCTGCGCGCAGCGCGACGAAACCGACAAGGATTTTGTCATCATTGCGCGCTCCGACGCCTGCCGCGAGCAGGGCTATAAGGAAGCTGTCAAGCGCATGCTGGTCGCGCGCGACGCGGGCGCTGACATGGGACTCATCTTCCCGCGCAACGACAAGGAAACCATCGACGCGCCCAAGGCGTGCAAGCTGCCGATGGTGTATGTGCAAAGCCGTGGCAATCGCGACAAACGCCCTTTGTATTCCAACGAACAATTGAAGGACATGGGCTACGCGGGCTGCATCGATGCCATTCTGTCGGTAGGCGTGCAGTTTCATTTCATGCGCCAGGCGCTGCTCGAACTGAAAAAAACCGGCGACTACACCGGCATGACGGCCACCGAATGGATCACCGCGCGCCACGACATCGAAACGCTGATAGGACTTGAAGACTACTACCGCATCGAGCGCGAAACAGTCGAAAAAGCCTATTACGGAAAAAAGAAGAAATAACGATGAGTGACTCCCTCGAACATCTGCGGCAGTGGGTGGGCCGCAAGGAATCGCATCACGATGTCGCCACCGCGTGGCCCATCGCCGCCATGGCCGCCACGCTGGATCGCCGCGACCCGCCGCCGCGCGAAGGCGACGCCATTCCCGAAGGCTGGCATTGGTCGTATTTTCTTGAAACCGCGCCGGCGTCGGAACTGGCCCACGATGGCCATCCCAAGCGCGGCGGATTTCTGCCGCCGGTCAGTTTGCCACGCCGCATGTGGGCTGGTGGCCGGATCGATTTTCGGCGCCCCATCCGCATCGGCGAAAAACTCGCGCGCGAATCGGAAATTCTGTCGGTCGAACCCAAGACCGGCAAGAGCGGCAACTTGGTGTTTGTCACGGTGCGGCACACGGTGAGTGTCGCGAACGAGATCGCGGTGGTTGAAGAACACGACATTGTGTATCGCGATGCCGCCAAACCCGGTGCAAATGCATCCACACCGCCAGGCAAACCCGCCCCCGCCAATCCCGTATGGCGTCACGAGGTGATGCCCGACGAGGCGATGTTGTTCCGTTATTCGGCGCTGATTTTCAATGCGCACCGCATCCACTACGACATCGATTATTGCCGCAAGGAAGAGGGCTACCCCGGCCTGATCGTGCATGGCCCGCTGCAAACCACGCTGCTGCTCGACCTGAGCCGCCGCAATGCCGGCAAGCCCGTGCGCAAGCTCGATTACCGCGCCGTCAGTCCGTTGTTTCATAACGAAAAACTCACGGTGGGCGGCATCCCCTCGGCGGACGGCCTTTCCGCGCAACTGTGGACATCGGGACCGACCGGCGCCATCGCCATGACGGGCACGGTGACCTATTAGGCGTCTACACGCTACAATAAGGGTATGAAACGTCATCTCATCGTACTTTACGTGGTCATGGTCGTCCTGCTGATGGCGGGACGCTTCGCGTGGCAAAACTGTTCATGGGATATTCTTTCCCGGGTCAGCGCCATGTCAGTACTGATCGCCACGCTGATCATCGGCTGGAACGTCATCCGCAAGCAGCCCGAGACCAGCGACGAAGTCGTCCTGCGCGGCGATCTGCTTAAGGCCGCGCGCACCGCTTTGCTTGTGGTGTGTCTCGGCATGGTGGTTGCGGCGGTCGGTGATCTTGCAGGCAACTGGGCTTTTGGCTGCCGCTAAAGAGTTCGCTGTATTCCAAAAGCAAAACGCGCTACCTTGTTAAAGTAGCGCGTTTTTTTCCGTAGTGCCTTACCCGATTTGTCCTCGATCACCCGCGACTACCACCCGCTGCGCTCCGGGGTGGCACTGATCTTGTGGATACTCAGGTCGGAACCTTCAAATTCTTCTTCTTCGGAAAGCCGTAATCCCATCGTGGTCTTGAGCACGCCGTAAAGTATCGCGCCGCCCGCCACCGCCACCGCAATGCCCATGCCGGTGCCGATTAACTGCGCGCCAATGCTCACGCCGCCCATGCCGCCCATGCTCTTGGGCCCGAAGATGCCGCAGGCGATGCCGCCCCACGCGCCGCACAGGCCGTGCAACGGCCAAACGCCGAGCACGTCGTCGATTTTCAAGCGGTTCTGCGTCAGCGTGAACATGAACACGAACAGCGCCCCAGCCACGGCGCCCGTGGCGAGCGACCCCAGCGGGTGCATCACGTCCGAACCTGCGCACACCGCGACCAGCCCCGCGAGTGGCCCGTTATGGACAAAGCCCGGATCGTTACGGCCGAGGATCAGCGCCGCGATCGTGCCACCCGCCATCGCCATCAGCGAATTAACCGCCACCAGGCCGGAAATCTTGTCGATGGTCTGCGCCGACATCACGTTAAAACCAAACCAGCCGGCCGCCAAAATCCAGGCGCCCAGCGCAAGGAACGGTATGCTCGACGGCGCGTGCGCGGCGATGCCGCCGCTCTTGGTATAGCGCCCGGTGCGCGCGCCAAGCAGCACGACTGCAACCAGTGCGATCCAGCCGCCGACTGCATGCACGACGACCGAGCCTGCAAAATCATGGAACTTGGCACCCGTGGTTGCCTCGATCCAGGCCTGCACGCCATATTTGTCGTTCCACGCAATGCCTTCGAAGAACGGGTAGATCACACCGACGATAACCGCCGTCGCGAACAATTGCGTATTGAATTTTGACCGCTCGGCGATACCGCCCGAAATAATCGCGGGCACCGCCGCTGCGAACGTCAGCAGAAAAAAGAACTTGGTGAGTTCGAAGCCGCTTTTTTCAGCCAGCTTTTCGGCGCCGGCAAAAAAATCTACGCCGTAGGCAATCGAGTAGCCAACAAAAAAGTAGGCAATGGTGGAAATCGAAAAATCGCACAGTATTTTAACCAGTGCATTCACCTGATTTTTACTGCGCACGGTTCCCAGTTCGAGAAATGCGAACCCGGAATGCATGGCCAGAACCATGATCGCGCCGAGCAGAATAAACAAGGTGTCGGTACTTATCTTTAGAGCTTCCATTTTGTGATGCACTCCCTTTGATTTGACTCGCACCAAATAAGCAATTTCCATTCCAAAACATATGTATTTGTTTTTATTGTGTTTTAAGTGGAACCGTCATTGGAATTCGCACTCTTATGGATCATTATCATTGCAAATGCCCCGTAATGGTGCGCGCGTTTCCGCGCCACGTAAGCAACGCCTGACCGGCCCCTAAACAGATTCCTTTCAGCCGCTTACAGGCGACTCGGGTACCGTGCGACCGCAGAAGCGCCACAAGGCCAGCCAGGCAAATCGAGGCATGGATTACGCGCTATCGAATACCCTGCGCCAACATGCAATCGCCGCACAGGTACTTGTAGTAGCGGTAGCGATTTCCGCGCCGTTGGCAGGACGGAACTCTGGTCTAAGCACGGATCTTCGATCTGCCCCTAGTCTTTGGCGACAGACATCCACCCGGTCACAAGGGTTTCACGCGAACGCGCGTGCCGTCACGACCTTGAATTTACATTCGCGGACAGCGCGGATAGTTCATTGAATACACTAATTATTCCGCGTATAGTCCACCCGCAACAACCCACAAAAACATTCCGTTGGCCACACAAATTCAAGGCGATTCCCCGCTCACGCTCACGCAGTTGGTCGCCGATCTGGTGGCCGACAAGCTGGTTTCCAAGGAAGCGGCCGATCAACTGCTGCTCAATCGCCGCTCGATTCAGTCGAGCCAGCACCCGCTGGTCATCATCGCCAACCAGAAGTGGAAAGACCCGCGCGATCCCAAGAAGCTGCTGCACATCGAAACCCTGACCGAATGGCTGGCCGGGAAATGCGGCCTCGATTATTTCCATATTGATCCGTTCAAGGTGGATTTCGCGGCGGTGACCAAGGTCATGTCCAACGCCTACGCGGATCGCTACAAAATCTTGCCGGTGGCGGTGAATGCGGGCGAAGTCACCATTGCCACCGCAGAGCCATACGTGCGCGACTGGGAAAAGCAGCTCAAGCATATTTTGCGCCTCGATATCCGGCGCGTAATCGCCAACCCGCTGGAAATCCAGTCGTATATCGTCGAGTTCTACAACCTCGCGCAGTCGGTCAAGACCGCCTCGGCGCAGGATCGCGGCGCGCTCAACGACATTACCAACTTCGAACAGTTGATGCAGTTGGGGCGCAGCGGCAAGCTCGACGCCAACGACCAGCACATTGTCCATATCTGCGACTGGCTGTTTACCTACGCTTTCCAGCAACGCGCCAGCGATATCCACATCGAGCCGCGGCGCGACATCGGTAACGTGCGCTTTCGCATCGACGGCGCGCTGCATCAGGTCTACCAGATTCCCACGCCGGTAATGGTTGCGATGACCTCGCGCATCAAGATCATGGGGCGCATGGATCTGGTCGAAAAACGGCGCCCGCAGGATGGCCGCCTGAAAACCGTGTCCCCCGACGGACGTGAAATCGAGTTGCGCCTGTCTACGATGCCCACCGCGTTCGGCGAAAAAATGGTGATGCGTATCTTTGATCCCGAAACGCTGGTCAAGGATTATTCCGAACTCGGTTTCGGCGAGGACGACGAACGCAAATGGAAACAAATGGTGGGCCAGCCGCACGGCATCGTGCTGGTGACCGGCCCCACCGGATCGGGCAAAACCACCACGCTATATTCCACGCTCAAAACACTGGCGACACCTGACGTCAATGTATGCTCGGTGGAAGACCCGATCGAAATGGTCGAACCGTCGTTCAACCAGATGCAGGTGCAGACCGCCATCGGCGTTGATTTTGCCAGCGGCATCCGCACCCTAATGCGGCAGGATCCAGACATCATCATGGTGGGCGAAATACGTGATCTTGAAACCGCCGAAATGGCTGTACAGGCCGCGCTGACCGGCCATCTGGTGCTGTCCACGCTGCACACCAATGATTCGCCCTCGGCAATCACGCGCCTGATCGACCTTGGCGTGCCCGCCTACCTGATTCAATCCACCCTGCTCGGCGTGATGGCGCAACGATTGATCCGCACCATCTGCCCGCATTGCAAGGAACAGGCCGATCTCGATGACGCCACCTGGGACAATCTCGTCGCGCCCTGGAAAGCGCCCAATCCCAAAGGCAAGACCGCCTCGGGCAAGGGCTGCCTCGAATGCCGCATGACCGGCTACATGGGGCGCATGGGCATCTACGAAACGATGCTGCTGACGCCCGAGATTAAGCGCCACATCACCGATAAAACCGATCTCGAGGCGTTTCGTGAGCAGGCCTATAAAGAAGGCCTGAAACCGCTGCGCATCAACGGCGCGATGAAAGTCGCCGCCGGCCTCACCACCGTGGATGAAATTCTGAAAACCTCGCCACCGCCCGGCGGTGACCGGCGACAGGCGCCACGCTGATTTCGTCGCGCGGTTTGCCGTGATACCGCCAACCCGGATGCGCCGATTGCCGCGTTCAGTGCGCCTTGCTGAGCAGCCGCATCCCGCGATCCAGCCCGTCAAGCGTCAGCGGGAACATGCGATTGGACATGATGTCGCGCGTGATACGGATCGACTCGTGGTAATCCCACAATGATTCGTTTTGCGGATTGATCCAGATGGTATTCGGATAAATATCCAGCACGCGCTGCAGCCACACCGCGCCGGGTTCTTCGTTGGTGTGCTCGACGCTGCCGCCGGGATAGGTGATTTCGTACGGGCTCATGGTGGCGTCGCCGACGAAAATCACTTTGTAATCGTGCGCGTATTTGTGCAGGATGTCCCAAGTAGCCATGCGCTCGGTGTGGCGGCGCCGGTTGTCTTTCCACACGCGTTCGTACAAAAAATTATGGAAGTAAAAATATTCCATGTGCTTGAACTCGGTGCGCGTCGCGGAAAAGAGTTGCTCGCACACGCGGATGTGATCGTCCATCGAGCCGCCGATGTCGAAAAACAGCAGCACCTTCACGGCGTTGTGGCGCTCCGGCACCATTTTCAGATCCAGCCAGCCGGCGTTCTTGGCGGTGGAGCGTATCGTGTCTTCCATGTCCAGCTCGTCCGGCGAGCCGGTGCGCGCGAACTTGCGCAACTTGCGCAACGCCACCTTCAGGTTGCGCGTGCCGAGTTCCACGCCATCATCCAGATTTTTGTACTCGCGCTGATCCCACACCTTGACCGCGCGGCGGTGGCGCGATTCCTGCTGGCCGATGCGCACGCCTTCGGGGTTGTAACCGTAGGCGCCAAACGGAGACGTGCCCGCGGTGCCGATCCACTTGCTGCCGCCCTGATGCCGGCCCTTTTGTTCTTCGAGACGTTTTTTCAGCGTCTCCATCAGCTTGTCCCAGCCACCCAGCGATTCGATGAGCTTCTTTTCTTCCTCGGAGAGATGCCGCTCGGCAAGCTTGCGCAGCCACTCTTCGGGAATGCGCGCCTCAATACCCTCAACATCGATAATGCCCTTGAAGTACGCCGAAAATACGCGGTCATAGCGATCGAAATACTTTTCGTCCTTCACGAGGCAGGTGCGCGCGAGATGATAAAAGTCTTCGACGCTGCCGAAGATCACCTGCTTTTGAAAGCCTTCCAGCAGCACCAGGAATTCCTTGATGGAAACCGGCACGCCGCCTTCTTTCAGCTTCAGGAAAAACTCTATAAGCATTTGTTTTTACACACTTTTTTTCAGAAACACAAACTTACAATTGGTAACAGACCGGCCGCTACGTGGCGCGTTAGACTGTTTGTGCGTAAACATTTTAAAGGAGAACCGTCATGCACAAATATCTCACACCCGTTATAGCGGCAACCGCGGTCTTCGTGGCGGGCATTTCAACCGCAAATGCCGGCCCGGTTTCCGTGGGCATCTCCATCGGCATACCGGCGCCCATCATTGTCGCGCCCGCGCCGGTGTATTACCCGGCTCCGGTGGTTTACGCGCCAGCCCCGGTTTACTATGCGCAGCCGCGTGTCGTCTACGCCCCGCCGCCCGTGTATTACGCCCCCCGCGTGGTGTACGCACGCCCGCATCATCACCGGCATTACCACCATTGGCGATAACCCGGCGCGTTGCAACGGCTTCCTCGCAGTAACCGTGGTACTTACCCACGCCCGGCTACCACCGGGCGTTTTTTTATGCCGCCAGAACACCGCGCCACAGCTTGAGCTTCGCCTCGAAGCGGATCGTGTAAGCGGGGCTCGATGACGGCAGCACCCGCGTTTCATATCCCGCCTCGGCGAACACCGGCGCAAAGCGGCCCGCCGTCTTGCCGTTAAAACACACGCGCCGCAAGCCGCCCGCCACCCGAATCACCTTGCGAAAATCATTGTTCACGGCGTTGCGAATATTACTGTCGAGCGCGCCAGCCCGTTCGCACTGATACAGAACGTCCCACAACCCGATGCCGTTTTTCAACAACACTGGCAGGCGCTGCGCGTAAGGCATGTCATACAACGGTGCGTCCAGCAACGCGCCCATCAGTTTCCAGAAATGATTTTGTGGATGACCGTAATACTGCTTTTTCG
>DHVE01000064.1 GCA_002412495.1 Betaproteobacteria bacterium UBA5216 | reverse complement strand
GCGCAAAATCGCGCTCTTCACCAACGTGCTGGCGGAGGCCGTCATTTCCGCTGTGGACGTGGACAGCATCTACAAAATCCCGGGGGCATTGCACGAGCAGCACCTCGACGAAATCGTGTGCCGCAAGCTCAATATCAATCCGCCGCCGGCCGACTTGTCGAGCTGGACTTCGCTGGTCTATAAACTCGAACATCCGTTGCGCGAGGTCAATATCGCATTGGTCGGTAAATATGTGGATCTCACGGAATCGTACAAGTCACTGTCCGAAGCCTTGATACACGCGGGCATACATACTGGTGCTAAGCCGCGCATTCACTACATTGATTCCGAGACCATCGAAAAAAACGGTACCGGCTGCCTTTCCGGCATGAATGCGATTCTGGTGCCAGGCGGATTCGGCAAGCGCGGCGTCGAAGGCAAGATCAGCGCGATCCGTTATGCACGCGAGAATAAAATTCCGTACCTCGGCATCTGCCTGGGCATGCAACTGGCGGTGATCGAATATGCGCGCAACGTGGTGGGGCTGGATGCGGCGCACAGCACGGAATTCGATCCGCAAACACCAAATCCGGTCATTGCGCTGATTACCGAGTGGCAGGATCGCGACGGGCGCGTCGAGCAGCGCAGCGAAAAATCGGACATGGGCGGCACCATGCGACTGGGTGGCCAGGAATGCACACTTGAAGAAGGGTCGGTCGTGCGCAAGATTTACGGTGCTCCGCGTATTTCCGAGCGTCATCGCCACCGTTATGAAGTCAACGAACATTATCTTGCGCGTATCCGTCAGGCCGGCCTTCGTGTGAGCGGCCTGTCCACCAAAGACGGTCTGTGCGAAATGATTGAATTGCCGAATCACCCTTGGTTCGTGGCGTGCCAGTTTCATCCGGAATTCACCTCTACGCCGCGCGACGGGCATCCGCTGTTCAAGGCGTTCGTGCAGGCCGCCATTGCCAACCACGGCAAGGCGCAATCCAGCGGCGATGACGTGCCCATGAAAAACGTCGCCTGAGGCACGCGCCATGAAACTGTGCGGATTCGATGCCGGGCTGGATAAGCCGCTGTTCCTGATTGCCGGTACCTGCGTGATCGAATCGCGGCAAATGACCATGGACACCGCAGGCACACTGAAAGATATATGCGCGTCGCTGGGCATTCCTTTTATTTATAAGTCGTCGTACGACAAGGCCAATCGCAGTTCGATCAAATCTTTTCGTGGTCTGGGCATGGATAAAGGGTTGGAGATTCTAGGCGACGTACGCAGGGAGATCGGCGTGCCGGTGCTGACGGATGTGCACGAGGCCGGCGACATAGCCGCCGTAGCGTCGGTGGTGGATGTGCTGCAAACCCCGGCGTTTCTGTGCCGCCAGACTGACTTCATTTGCGCCGTGGCGAGCGCCGGCAAGCCAGTGAACATCAAAAAAGGCCAGTTTCTTGCGCCCGCCGACATGAAAAACGTTGTCGATAAGGCGCGCAGCGCCAGCAACGCCGACAACATCATGGTGTGTGAGCGCGGGGCGACATTTGGTTACAACAACCTTATTTCCGACATGCGCTCGCTGATGGTCATGCGCGAGACGGGTTGCCCGGTGGTGTACGATGCGACGCATTCGGTGCAATTGCCGGGCGGACAAGGCCACGCCAGCGGTGGCGAACGCAAATTCGTGCCGGTACTGGCACGCGCGGCCGTGGCGGCCGGAATCGCCGGTATATTCATGGAAACGCATCCGGATCCCGCCAAGGCTCTGTCGGACGGTCCCAATGCGTGGCCACTGCCGCACATGAAGGTTTTGCTGCAAGCACTCAAGCAATTGGATAATCTGGCGAAACAAGCGGGCTTTGCCGAGAATCTGATCACTTGATGACGAACAGCGGATCAACAACAGATCAACAACAATATCGAGTAGGGAACTGACATGAGCGCCATCGTCGATGTTATTGCACGAGAGATTCTGGATTCACGTGGCAACCCCACGGTTGAGGCCGATGTGTTGCTCGAGTCCGGGGTCATGGGCCGCGCGGCGGCGCCTTCGGGCGCATCTACCGGCAGCCGCGAAGCGATTGAACTACGCGATGGTGATGGCGCGCGCTACGGCGGCAAGGGCGTGACGAAGGCGGTTGAAAATGTCAACACCGAAATCTGCGAAGCGATTATCGGCGTGGATGCCACCGAACAGGGCTTTATCGACAAAACACTGATTGACCTGGACGGCACCGAAAATAAATCACGGCTGGGCGCGAACGGCATACTCGCGGTATCCATGGCGGTGGCCAAGGCCGCAGCGGAAGAAGCCGGCCTGCCGCTGCATCGTTATTTGGGCGGCGCGGGGCCGATGTCGATGCCAGTGCCGATGATGAACGTGATCAACGGTGGCGCACACGCAGACAATAGTCTCGACCTTCAGGAATTCATGATCGTGCCGATCGGCGCGCCCACGTTCAAGGAAGCGTTGCGCTATGGTGCCGAAGTATTTCAGGTGCTGAAAAAACTGTTGCACGACCGCGGCTTCGCCACGGCTGTGGGTGACGAAGGCGGTTTTGCGCCGCGCCTGCCCAAACATGAAGCTGCAATCAAGATTGTGCTTGAGGCCATCGAAGCCGCAGGCTATCGACCGGGCGAGGATATTTCGCTGGCACTCGATTGCGCGAGTTCTGAATTTTATGAAGATGGCGAGTACACGCTGGCATCCGAAGGCGCGTCGATGAAATCCGCAGAGTTCATCGATTATCTCGCCGCGTGGGTGGACAAATATCCCATTCTCAGCATTGAAGACGGATTGGCCGAGAGCGATTGGGACGGCTGGAAGCTGCTCACGCAGCGGCTGGGAGGCCGCGTGCAATTGGTGGGTGACGATCTGTTCGTGACCAATACGCGCTATATCAAGAAGGGCATTGAGATGGGAGTCGCTAACTCGGTGCTAATCAAAGTAAATCAAATTGGCACGCTTACCGAGACGTTGGCGGCGATTGAAATGGCCAAGCGCGCACGTTATACCTCGGTGATTTCGCACCGCTCAGGTGAAACCGAAGATACGACCATTGCCGATATAGCCGTCGCTACCAATGCGCTGCAAATCAAGACAGGGTCGCTGTCGCGCTCAGACCGCTTGGCTAAGTACAACCAGTTGCTGCGGATCGAGGAAGACCTTGGTGATGCTGTCAGTTATCCGGGACGCGATGCGTTTTATCAAATCGCCAGAACCGATAGCCGGTAAACCGAGCTTATGAAGGTGCTCAGCCTGGTACTGGTGGCGCTGATAGCGCTGATACAGTATCCGCTGTGGTTGGGCAAAGGCAGCTGGTTTCGTGTGTGGGAGGTCGATCAGCAGATCAAATCCCAACGTGAAAAAAACGCAAAACTACAAACGCGTAACAACATACTCGACGCTGAAGTGCGCGATCTCAAGCAGGGGCTTGATGCCATCGAAGAGCGGGCGCGTAGCGAGATGGGTATGATCAAGCAGGACGAGATTTTTTTTCAATTGCTGACGCCGGGCCAGAGCTTACCGCCGACGTCACCTGCGGTTAAACCTGCGCCTAAATAAGCCACACGGAATCCCTATGACTGCGCAGTTGATCGACGGAGCTCGTCTGGCCCGTGAAAAAATAGAGCAATTAAAACAAAAAGTTATGGAACTTCAAGCGCGCGACATCCAGCCGGGATTGGCCACGGTACAAGTAGGTGACGATCCCGCCTCGCGGATCTATGTGCGCAACAAGGTAAAAGCCTGCAGCGAGGCGGGCGTGCGTTCGATCCATCGTGATCTGCCCGAGTCCAGCACCGAGGCCGATGTGCTGAAGCTGCTCGACGAGCTGAATCGCGACCCTGACGTTCACGGCATAATTGTGCAACTACCGGTGCCGAAGCATCTGGATGCGCGGCGCCTGTCGCAGGCGATTGCTGTCGCGAAAGACGTGGACGGCTTCAACTGGCAAAATCTGGGGGCTCTGGTGGAAGGCGCGCCAGGCATTTTGCCGTGTACCCCGCGCGCTGCGATGGTGATGCTCGATCATGCCAAAATTCAAGTGGAAGGCCGCCACGCGGTGGTGGTGGGGCGAAGTAACATCGTAGGCAAGCCTGTTGCGCTGTTGCTGATCGGACGTGGCGCCACGGTCACGGTATGCAATTCACGCACGGCCGATCTCGGCTCCATCACGCGTCAGGCCGACATTCTCGTGGTGGCAACCGGCAGGGCTGGTTTGATTACGCGCGGCATGGTGAAAGCCGGCGCTGCCGTCATCGACGTAGGCATTAATCGATTGCCCAGCGGAAAGATCACGGGCGATGTCGCGTTCGACGAAGTCAGGGAAGTGGCCGGCTGGATTACGCCGGTGCCCGGCGGCGTGGGCCCGATGACCGTGGCGATGCTGGTGGAAAATACCGTCAACGCGGCGGCGCGCATCCGCATTTGAAGTGCTAATGGTCGCCCTTGCGGTTACGGTTGCGCCTGCCGCCTAGCAGTAAAACATATTCGCGAAGTTGAGCAGCATTTCCGCGCTCAGGTAACCGCGAAATCCAAGCACGCACAGCACTGCCACGATTAAAGCCATTGTGGCCCAGAGCAGCGCCCGCCTGGTTTGCGACATCTGCATCATACGGTGGGATGTTTTGATAGTGACATCGGCACGCGGATTATCCCACGCGCGGCAACGCCTGCGTATCGCGAGACCAGCTTCGCTTGGACTCGTTAGTACAAGTATCGTCAGCCTGCATTTTCCCTAACCCCAATGGGTCGAATTTTCGATGCGCCGCACAATAACTGTGCGAAAACACTGTCTAGCAGACGCATGCCTCAATAGGTCTGCATATCCTAATCTTCTGATTATAAATATAAAAGTCTGAGCGCTGGCATCAGTCTCAAAGCTGGCACGTTGCTTGCGATTACTTGTATCAAAATGTTGATACAAGTGATAAACAGTGAACCTGCACCGCGCAACGCGAATTCGCCGTTAACGGCGGTCGTGTCCGACGTTCAGGCCTTCGCTAAAAGCGAGTCGATCGCCAAACCGCTCCCGCAGGCCTTGCAGGGCACCTTTAATCCGTCATCGCCCGTACCGCTGTATTCGCAAATTCGCGAATTGCTGCGCGCTCGCATCGCCGATGGCACGTTTGCTGCCGACGGCAAAATGCCCTCCGAAAATGAGATGGTGAAAGCGTTCGGCGTTAGTCGCATTACCGTGCGGCAGGCACTGAATGATTTGCAAAAGGAAGGGCGGATTTTCAAGATCCACGGCAAGGGAACCTTCGTCGCTAAACCAAAGGCAGTGCAGAGCCTGATGCGCCTCGAAGGGTTTGGCGAAGCCATGTCGGCATCGGGTCACGAAACGCATTCGCGCGTGCTGGGGCATCGCGTGATTCGGCCGGGCAGCCATGTCGCCGCACGGCTGCGAGTCGACGAAAAGACCGAAGTCATGGAAATCCAGCGCATACGCTATCTTGATCGCAATCCGATATCGCTGGACATAACCTATGTCCCTCTGGAAATAGGCCGCCGCCTGATCAAGGAAGATCTGCCGCGGCGGGATATTTTTTTGATCATGGAAAGCGACTACGGTTTTAGTCTGGATCGTGCCGAGTTGCGTATAGATGCCACGCTCGCGGACGCAAAGCTCGCCGAGGCGCTCGCGGTGGCCGAAGGGTCTCCGGTGTTGCGCATTGAGCGGCTGACCCATGCCACGGGTGATCGTCCGATTGATTTTGAATATCTGTATTACCGGGGCGACGCGTTCCAGTATTTCATGATGGTCGGCCGCCGCAATGGGGCATATGGAACCGCACAAAACAAACTACCGAGAGGAGTCAAAAAGTGAAAATCATAGAAATGCAGACGGACGTGCTGGTCGTCGGCGGTGGTACAGCGGGGCCGATGGCGGCCGTGAAAGCCAAGGAGCGCAACCCGAAACTCAAGGTCATGCTGCTGGAGAAAGCCAATGTCAAGCGAAGCGGCGCGATTTCGATGGGTATGGACGGCCTGAACAACGCGGTCATTCCCGGTCACGCCACGCCGGAGCAATACACCAAGGAAATCACCATCGCCAATGACGGGATAGTTAATCAGGCAACGGTCTATGCCTATGCGGCGAATAGTTTTAAAACCATACAGGAACTGGATCGCTGGGGCGTGAAGTTTGAGAAGGACGAAACGGGCGACTATGCCGTACGCAAAGTTCACCACATCGGCTCTTACGTGCTGCCCATGCCGGAAGGGCATCACATGAAAAAGGTGCTTTACCGCCAGCTAAAGCGTGCTCGCGTCGAAGTGACGAATCGCGTGGTTGCAACGCGTATCCTGATGGATAGCAAAGGGCAGGTGGCTGGACTGATGGGGTTCGATTGCCGGTCAGGAGATTTTGTCGTGGTGCGTGCCAAAACAGTCATTCTGTGTTGCGGGGCTGCGGGACGTATAGGCTTGCCGACATCCGGTTATCTGTTTGGCACTTACGAAAATCCAACCAACGCCGGCGATGGCTACAGCATGGCGTTTCACGCGGGCGCCGAATTGTCCAACCTCGAGTGTTTTCAGATCAATCCGTTGATCAAGGATTACAACGGCCCGGCCTGCGCGTATGTAACGGGCCCGTTTGGCGGCTACACCGCCAATGCAAAAGGAAATCGCTTTATTGAGTGTGATTACTGGAGCGGACAAATGATGCAGGAGTTCTATAACGAACTCCAGAGTGGCAACGGCCCGGTGTTTCTCAAGCTCGATCATCTGGCAGAAGAAACCATCCAGACCATAGAGCATATTCTCCATACGAATGAACGGCCCAGCCGTGGTCGCTTTCACGAAGGCCGCAGTACCAACTATCGCAGCCGCATGATCGAGATGCACATATCCGAAATCGGGTTTTGCAGTGGGCACAGTGCATCGGGGGTTTACGTCAACGAGAAGGCGGAAACCACGGTGCCAGGGTTGTATGCGGCTGGGGACATGGCCAATGTGCCACACAATTACATGCTAGGTGCGTTCACGTATGGCTGGTTTGCGGGCACCAATGCCGCTGACTATTGCTCGCAGCACGAAGGCGGTGCGGTCGATCAAAACCGCATAGATGCGGAAGTGCAGCGCGTGTCGGCACCGATGGCGCGCACCGGCGGCCTGCCACCCAGTCAGGTGGAATACAAACTCAGGCGCATGGTCAACGACTATCTGCAGCCGCCCAAGGCCACGCGGAAAATGACGCTTGCGCTGGAGCGTTTTGCCGAGATCGCGGACGACATCAACAACCTGTCCGCCGAAAATCCACACGAACTGATGCGGGCAATGGAGGTGCAAGTAATACACGACTGCGCGCGTATGGCGGCACATGCGTCCCTGTTTCGGGAAGAGAGCCGCTGGGGCCTGTACCACAATCGAGTTGACTTTCCACAACGCAACGATGCCGAGTGGTTTACCCACTGCCATTTGCGCAAGGAAGGGGAGGACGGCATGACCAGTTTCAAGAAACCTGTAGAGCCCTATTTGTTTGCGCTTGATGAAGAAGAAAAAACCGCCTATCAGCGCCTGCGGGTGGTAGCCCCGGCGCAATCCACCTAATCCGAGGAGAAGACTATGCCACTTGCCATGAGCCGGACCAGCGTGCCGGTCACTATTGATGAAGAAAAATGTATTGCCCACAAGGGATGCACCGTGTGTGTGGATGTGTGTCCGCTTGACGTGCTGGCCATCGATATGCTCAAGGGAAAAGCCTATATGAAGTTTGACGAGTGTTGGTACTGCATGCCGTGCGAGCAGGACTGCCCCACGGGTGCGGTGCGCGTGGATATCCCTTATTTGCTGCGCTAGCCGGAGGCTGTGATGAGTGCTACTGCCTTGAATACCACGCCGCTAAGTTACCGCGCCCGACTTACGGATAACGACGCTGAAGTACGGCGTATTGCCGTGATGGAACTGCCTTACTGTGACGAAGATGACTTCGTGGCGCTGGCGCTTGCCGCTTTGACGGATACCGCGGCCCCCGTGCGTGCCGAAGCAGCCAGGGCGCTGGAGGGCATTGAAGAGGATGCTATCGTCCGTGCGCTCGCTGCGGCCCTGCGCGATGCAGACAACGCTGTGCGTGAAGCGGCTGCCTTGTCACTTTCCGAACTCAAGGATCCCGCCATGAGTTCGCACATCGTTCCCTATGTTACAGACACCGACCCCTTCACGCGGGCGGCCGCTTTTCGCGCGTTGCGGGAACTGCGCGTGGCGGGCGTGTTTGATGCGGCGCTTGCCGCACTTCAGGATGCCAATGAACGCGTTCGGCGCGAAGCGATTGCCGTTGTGGGCTATCTCAAGAATCCCGCTGGTCTGGGAGAGTTGACCCGCATCGCAATGAACGACCCCGATGCCGATGTGCGCCGAGCCGCGGTGGGTGCCTTGGGATATGCCACGGGCGAACAAGTGGTGCCTGCCTTGACGCATGCACTGAAAGATTCGTCGTGGCAGGTGCGCGAAGAAGCCGCCAGCACGTTGGGAAAGGTTAAGCCGCGCGATGCGGTGGATAAGCTGATATGCGCAATGGAGGATAGCTATTGGCAAGTGCGGATATGCGCAATACGCAGCCTCGGGCGCATGAAGGCGCGTGAAGCCGTTGGCGCCCTTTGCGAGGCGCTGGCACACACGATTAGCAATGTACGCAAGGAGTCCGCCATTGCGTTGGGGGAGATCGGAGATGCCAAGGCAATACCCGCACTGCAAAAGGCGCGTCAGGATGCTGATCCGGATGTGCGAAAACTGGCGCTGCTTGCATTGGCATCGATCACGAAATAGTGCCGCATGGTGACAGTCAGACAAATGGAGAAATTGCCGATGGCTTACGTTGTGACGGAAGGTTGTATCGATTGCAAATACACGGATTGTGTCGAAGTCTGCCCGGTGGATTGTTTTCACGAGGGACCTAATTTTCTGGTGATCAATCCCGAGGACTGCATCGACTGCACGCTGTGCGTGGATGAATGTCCGGAAAACGCCATTTTTGAAGCGAGCGCCGTGCCTGCGAATCAGCAACATTTCATTGAACTTAATGCTCGCTATTCGCAGCGTTGGCCGGTACTGACGGAGCGGCGAGAGCCTTTGCCGGATGCAGCACGTTGGTCGGGAATTGCGCCCAAGCTGGCGCAGCTGAAGGAACGGTAATCAATTGATTTTTTTGGTTTTAACGTATTAATCTTAAGGAGGGCGTTAGCATGAAACTGGTTCATCGGCTGTCAGATAAATCCCGTGGCGCGTTGTGCTGGTTGGCATGTAGTGCAATTGCCGGCGTGTTGTCGCTGCCAATTACATCGGCCGCGCAAATCATCGAAATCGGCATTGGCACGCAGAACACCACGACCAATACCGTTACCGGCGGGATTGTGATCAAGGAAATGAAGCTTCTTGAAAAGCACCTGCCCAAAAGCGGCAAGTATCAAAACGCCAGCTACAAGATCGACTGGCAAAATTTCACGTCGGGTCCACCGGTCACCAACGGTATGATGGCCAATCGGATTCATATCGGCATGATGGGAGATTACCCGTTGCTGGTAAATGGCGCGACCGGCCAGCAATCGAAGAACGAGACACAGTTAGTGGCCATCATCGCCTACAACGCCCATGGCGCGGGTAATGGTCTGGTGGTACACAAGGATTCGCCGTTTTACGCGCTGGAAGACCTGAAAGGGAAAAACGTGTCAGTGCCCTTTGGTTCAGCGGCGCACGGCATGTTATTACAGGCGATGAAAACCCGTGGCTGGCCAGAAAACTTCTGGAATCTTGCAAATCAAAGTCCGGAAGTCGGCACCACCAATTTGCAGGAGAAGCGCCTGGACGGCCACGCCAATTTTGTGCCGTTCGCGGAACTCTTGCCCTATCGCGGATTTGCCCGAAAAATATTTGATGGCGCAGAGACGAAAGTACCTACATTTCACGGGGTAGTTGTGCGCAAGGATTTTGCCGAACAACACGCCGAAATTGTAGTGGCTTACATCAAAGCGCTGATGGAGGCGAACGAATGGGTACGGAAGAATCCGAAACTTGCATCCGAGAAAATAGAAGAGTGGACCAAAATCGAGAAGGAAGTTGCCTACGTGTTTCTGGGGCCAGGCGGCATTCATACACTCGACCCCACGATCAAACCCAAATGGCTGGAAACCATAGCCATTGGCGCGGATGTGCTGCGCGGATTGGGCCGGATGAAAGAATTTAACGTTCAAGCATGGGTGAATGACAAGTACGTCAGGCAGGCGTTCAAGGAACGCGGTCTGGACTACGACAAGCAGTTGACATCGCTGTCGAATTACGAGGTCACAGGCAAGGATCCGGTATGCAATGCGGCAATTACCCGGCCGCGCGAAGGCGGCGAAATCTGGCTGGAAGGCGGGGAAATCGTTCCCTTTAGTTCGCAGGGTTGCACCCTGCTCGGGGTACGCAAATACAATGGGGAGGGAAAAAAGCTGCGTGCTGTTTATCTCTATGACCACGGATTGGGCATTAAGGTATTCGCCGACAAGGCGTTTTATGCCTTTAGTGATAAAGATGGCAAACAGGCCCAAGCCGTTCCATTTCTGCTGAAAAAAGATGCGCAAGCCCACGCTGCCAAAATCGGCGGGCGGCTGCTGACCTACAACGAGGTGTTGGGAACGACTGTTACCACCGCGAGCCGCTGAGAAATAGCCATGCATGTCGCAACTATCCCGCAAGAGGATCGATTCCCACCAACAGACAAAACCCCTGCAACGGTTATCCAGTTGCAGGGACATATCGCCGATCCTGAGACAAAGGTAAGGCTTGAGACACGTTCCACTGCTCCGCTAGCGGGCAAGGCGGCGCGGTGGCTGTCCAATCATGGGCTAAGCTTGATGCTGTGGAGCGTGTCGCTGGGGGGCTTGTTTGCCATTTGGTATTTCGGTACCAAGTACCGCATTGATTTTTTTATACGCTTCACCAACATTCCCACGCCGGCAGAAGTTTTTGCCAAGGTATTCGAAGTCAACAAATCTGCCAAATACATGGTGAATATTGGCATCAGCGTGCGCCGCATTCTTTCGGGATTTTGTATCGCCATTTTGATTGCCGTCCCGATGGGGTTGTTGATCGGACGATATCGGGCAGCGCGCGATTTGTTACTGCCCGCATGCGAAGTGCTGCGCCCGATTCCAGCAATCGCCTGGGTGCCGATGTCCATCATGTTATGGCCCAGTAATGAAATCAGTATTGTGTTCATTACGTTCTTGGGATCGTTCTTCCCGATACTGTTGAATACCGTGCACGGGGTAACGGCAATTGATCCGGTCCTGCTGCGCGCCGGGCGATGTCTGGGGGCGAGCGAGCGGCGCATGTTCTGGCATGTGATTTTGCCAGGCGCATTACCACACATTTTCACGGGATTGGCGGTGGGCATGGGTGTAGCGTGGGTTTCGCTGATCGCAGCCGAGATGATCTCCGGCCAGTTTGGTGTTGGCTATTTCACGTGGGAGGCCTATTCCCTGATCAGTTATTCCGAGATTGCTTTAGGCATGATCACCATCGGCGTGCTGGGTTTGGCTTGCAGCGGTCTAATTCGCATGATGGGCCGGCTTGCCATGCCGTGGGAGGTATTTACTCGTGGGGAAAATAGATGAATGTCGAACCACAGTCCAAGGGGTTGATCGAAATTCGCGATCTCGGGGTCGTGTTTGGCTGCAATGGCGGAACGATTGAGGCCGTCAAAAGTGTTTCGTTGACCGTCAAGCCGGGCGAGTTTGTGTCGCTGATCGGTCCATCGGGCTGCGGGAAATCCACCTTGCTCAATATAGTGGCAGGTTTCGTCAAGCCCAGCAGTGGAACAGTGAAGGTTGATGGCATGCCTGTGATTGGTCCTAGTGCCAACCGGGGTGTCGTATTCCAGCAATACTCGCTGTTTCCTTGGTTGAAAGTGCGGGAAAACGTGGAATTCGGGTTACGAATGCAGGGTATGCCAAGTGGACAACGTGAAACTACTGCACGCACATTGCTTGGCCTGGCAGGATTGCTGGCCTTTGAAAATCATTATCCGGATCAATTATCGGGCGGGATGAAACAGCGCGTGGGTATCGTTCGCGCACTCGCGACCAGCCCGCAGGTGCTGCTAATGGATGAGCCATTCGGCGCGCTCGATGCACAAACACGCGTGGTGATGCAGGAAATTTTGACGAACATGTGGCAGCAGTTTCGGCTGTCAGTCTTGTTCATTACTCATGACATCGAGGAATCCATATTTTTGTCGGATCGTGTGTTTGTGATGACCGCGCGACCGGGGTGTATCAAGGCTGAAATTGTGGTTCCACTGCCACGTCCGCGTACGCCGGAAATGACCGCCTCAACGGAATTTATCGGTATGGTGCAGCGGCTGAAAGCCTTGATCCGGGAAGAGTCCTTGGCGGCTATGGGTTCCGAACTCCAGGACGGCGGGTTGTCCGGGTTTGGGATGGCGGTGGGGCCGAGTGGCGTAGCGGAAGTGATATGACGTTGGCGGCAAGCGATGTTACGACGCCGTTGGCCATTCGGGTGCTTGGTAAGTCCCGGCGACTTGAGATTGACTGGATAGATGGTCGCGTAACGGCCGTGACACACTTGAAGTTAAGGCAGAGTTGTCGTTGCGCCACTTGTGTATCGCAGCGCAAGCGGGGGGGGGAAATCAGGGTATCCGCGGAAATAGAACTGACAAGCGTTTCGGCCTGCGGCGCAGGCGCCGTGCAACTAACGTTCAGCGACGGGCACAGTCGCGGCATTTACCCGTTTTCGTATCTGCAATCCCTTACTGTACAAACTTAGCTACTTGGCCGTTGTTATGTATTGTTGAGGGAAAAAGCGTATTCGACGATAATCAACGAATTTTTACACGAATTCCGAGGCAACTTGATCGCACCTGTTAATACAACATCCGGGCCAGGCTTGCTTGCGCTGGGCTTCGGCATGCAGTTCGCCGATCTTTATGACAATGCAGCGCTGATCAAATTGGACGCGGCATTTCTTGCATTTGTCGCCAGTCGGGATGACGCGCTGCATCAGTGTCTCCTCAAGGCCAGGCACGACCCGACGGGCATTGTCGCCAAAGCTGCGTCTGAACTCCTGCTGGCGCTTACGCCGCACGTCGATGCATTCATTGCCGAGCTATTCGGTATTACAGCCGAGGTTGAGGCGCTGACTACCCGGCATCTTGAACTGTCACCGTTATATTCCGTGAAGCGCTTGTTCGTGCAGCGCAAGGCCGCGAACAAGTACAAGGGCGAGGCCGCGGATCGGCTTAACGGCCCGGAGCTGGCGGCCCAGCTTGACTCCATGTTGGGCGGCCAATTCACCGAATTGGCGTTCGCGAAAAAAGTCGTCGAATGGCAAAAAGACGAAGCCTCCCATGCCGACAAGCTCGACATCGCCTTACAGTATGCGGCGTGGGCTTTGCTCACATCCACAGGGCGCGAAAAACACCACGCGGGTGTGTTATTCAAGGCGCCGCACAAACTTGAGATGCAGCACCTAGTGCCGACCGCAGTGGAGGCGTCGAAGGGCTACACCACGCACACGTTCCCCATCGAGAAACTACGGCGCCGCGACGGCTTCAAACTCACCGACAAAGGCACTGATCTCAAGGGCGCGCTGGATCAAGCCAACTATTGTATTTGGTGTCACGAACAGGGCAAGGACTCCTGCTCGAAAGGCTTGCTGGAAAAGGGCGCCAGCGGACGCGGCTCGGCCTCGTTCAAGAAAAGCCCGTTCGGCGTGACGCTTGCGGGTTGCCCGCTAGAAGAAAAAATATCCGAGTTTCACAAAGCCAAGACAGAAGGCTACGCGCTTGGCGCACTAGCAATTATTACCGTCGACAATCCTATGGCGGCGGCCACCGGCCATCGCATTTGCAACGACTGCATGAAGGCCTGCATTTATCAAAAGCAGGAGCCAGTGGATATCCCCCAAGCCGAAACGCGCACGCTAAAAGACGTCCTCGAACTGCCGTGGGGCTTTGAAATCTACAGTCTGTTGACGCGCTGGAATCCGCTGAATCTGCGCCAACCGTATCCGAAGGCGCCCACCGGCAAGCGCGTGCTAATCGCGGGCATGGGGCCGGCGGGATTTTCGTTGTCACATTATTTGATGAACGACGGTCACACGGTAGTTGGCATCGACGGCCTGAAAATCGAACCGCTGCCGGCGAAATTTTCCGGTGTCGAAGCCAACGGACAACGCGCGCCGTTCATGCCGATCCGTGACATACATGATTTGTACGAGCGTCTTGATGAACGCATGATGGCGGGCTTTGGCGGCGTGGCGGAATACGGCATCACCGTACGGTGGGACAAAAACTTCCTAAAAATCATAAGGTTACTTCTTGAGCGCCGGGCGCAGTTCGCGCTCTTTGGTGGTGTGCGTTTTGGCGGCACGATTACTGCCGACGAGGCTTTCGAGATGGGCTTCGATCATGTGGCGCTGGCTATCGGCGCGGGGCGGCCCACCGTGCTCGACATGCCAAACGGCCTCGCGCGCGGCGTCCGTACCGCTTCGGATTTTTTGATGGCGCTGCAACTGACCGGCGCGGCGCGCACCGATTCCATCGCCAACATGCAATTGCGGCTGCCGGTGGTCGTGGTCGGGGGCGGATTGACCGCCATCGACACCGCCACCGAATCGCTGGCGTATTACCCGCTGCAAGTCGAAAAATTTCTCAAGCGCTACGAAGCGATGGCGCGCGAGCACGGCGAGATGGCGGCGCGTCTGGCGTGGAATGACGAGGAACGCATCATCGCCGATGAATTTCTTACCCATGCACGTGCGCTGCGTGCCGAGCGCATGCGCGCGGCGGCGGAACATCGCGAGCCGCGCATCGTTGAATTGCTGCAATCGTGGGGTGGGGCGACCATCGCGTATCGCAAGCGGCTGGTGGATAGCCCGTCATACACGCTGAATCACGAAGAGGTGCATAAGGCGCTTGAAGAAGGTATCACCTTCGCCGAAGGATTGACGCCAGTGGGCGTGGAGGTCGATTCCTACGGCCACGCCTGTGCGCTTAAGGTTACGGTGCAAAGCGGCGGCGAAGTTGTGATGCCCGCACGCACCGTGCTAATCGCGGCAGGCACGCAACCCAACACCGTGCTCGCGCGTGAAGACGCCGCGAACTTCAAACTCGACGGCCGTTATTTCCAGGCCCACGACGCCGCCGGCAATCCGGTGAGTGCGGAAACGGCAATTTCAAAACCCAATGAAATCAATGTGTTGCTGTCGAAGCACACCGATGGCCGTTGCATGAGTTATTTCGGCGACGTGCATCCGTCGTTCTTCGGCAACGTGGTCAAGGCTATCGGCAGCGCGAAGCAGGGTCACCCGGTGGTGAGCAGGGCGCTGGAGGCTGTAAAGCCCGCCGTCTCGCTGAACGACGCAACATTCCTGGCACGCTTTAACGACGATCTGCGCGCGACCGTGCATGAGGTCAAACGCCTGACACCGACGATTATCGAAGTCGTGGTGCGCGCGCCACTTGCCGCGCGGCGTTTTCAGCCCGGCCAGTTTTACCGGCTGCAGAATTTTGAATCGAATGCTATCCAAACCGATGGCACGCGGCTGGCAATGGAGGGTTTGGCGCTCACCGGTGCGTGGGTGGATCGTGAGCTTGGCTTGATTTCCACGATTGTGCTGGAAATGGGTGGCTCCAGCGATTTGTGCTTGACGTTGAAGCCCGGCGAGCCGGTGATCCTGATGGGGCCGACCGGCACGCCCACTGAAATTCCGTCCGACGAAACCGTTGCACTGGTGGGTGGTGGCTTGGGCAACGCGGTGTTGTTTTCCATCGGCCAGGCAATGCGCAAAGCCGGCAGCAAAGTGCTGTATTTCGCCGGCTACAAGAAAATGATCGACCGTTACAAAGTCGAAGAAATCGAAGCGGCCGCCGACGTGGTGGTGTGGTGCTGTGACGAAGAGCCGGGCTTTACGCCATCGCCGAAGCGCCCACAGGACAAAGCCTTTGTCGGCAACATCGTGCAGTGCATGCACAGTTACGCTATCGGCGATCTCGGCATGCAATCGATCCATTTGAAAAGTGCGGATCGCATCATCGCCATCGGTTCGGATCGCATGATGGCCGCGGTGGCGCGCGCGCGCCACGAACTACTGAAACCGTTCGTCAAGGCGCAACACTTCGCCATCGGTTCCATCAACTCGCCGATGCAATGCATGATGAAGGAAATTTGCGCGCAGTGTTTGCAGACGCATATCGATCCGGTCACCGGCAAGACCCGTTACGTGTTCTCGTGCTTCAATCAGGATCAGCCGCTGGATAACGTCGATTGGAACGGCCTTAACCAAAGGTTGCGGCAGAACTCCGTACAGGAGAAACTCACTGCCGAATGGCTGGATTACTGTTTGCTGAAACTTGGCAAGCGGGAGATGCAGCGGATTTAGTATTAGCGGCGCGGCACACTAGCGCGTCTACCGATAGTTCGCCTTCGCATGTTCAACCAGCGTGCGCCAATCGGGCGGCAGTTCAATCCGCTTAGTGGTTGGTTCCGCATGACCGCCTTCGAGCGTCATCAGCCGGTTGCGGTGTGGATCGCCGCAAACAATGATGTGCAATATCTCGGGGCCAGCAAGCAATCGAACAAGATCGTCGGGAGCACCCGCGTACTCGGGCGAAAACACGCCAGCGGCGGCTTTCTCGCGTGGCGATGAACGTTCCTTGGCCGTGGTGTAACGCGTAATCCACTCGAATTCACGCAGGGATATTCGTGTGTTTTCCCAAAGGTATTGCTTGACTGCCTGCTTGGTATAACCCGCGGTGTGCAGCGATTGGGCCAGCGTGGCGGTTAGTAACACGGTGATCATCGCTTTTTCCGCGTGCTCACCGCTGCCCGGAAACGTGTAGGCGCGTTTCTTTTTTACCAGTTCGCGGCAAATCACGTCGAGCGTTACCTGCGCACCGGACCGTTCGACGGTGCTGGTGGGCGAGGGCGCCGGCCCCCAGTTATTGGTGACGCCCAGCGTGACAGTGCTCGTCTCGGCGGGGAATCCCTGTTCCACCGCAAAACTTTCCCAGGGGCTGCCGTCTTCGTCTTCCGCAAGCGTGAAAACCAGCGGGTAACCGAAGGTGCCCATGTAGTTTTGCCCCGATATAAATCCCGCGATATTTTTGAAAATAAGTCCCAGCGCGCGGCCGATCACCGGGTTGGCACCGCGCGACATCAACTGCGCCCGCGATTCGAATCCCAATTCCTTCACGAGGAGGCCATTGAGCAGCACAAACGGCAAGAGCGCCGATGTACTGCCCATGTTGCCGATGTTGAAGCGGTGATCGGCCAGCGCCTTCACAGCCGCCATCAGAATCGGCATATGCCACGGCTCGCAACCGGCCATCACGGCGTTGACCGCGATGGTCCACGGAACGGCACGTCGCTGCGCGGGCGGCAAAATCGCCACTTCCTCGTCCGGCGCGTGTTCGACGAACTTCATAAAGTGTTCGACGCGTTCGGTGGTCGGTGGCACGATGGCAAGGCCGTCGGTCCAGTCTTGTTGCGCGTAATGGCGATTGATCTCCCAGTGATTGCCGCTGAAGACAACGCGGTCCGGCCTCAAGGCCGCGGTGGGGCGTTGCGCAGCCGATATCGGGTGTGACCGCAATCGCTCAATGATCTGCGGCGCCAACGATTGAGCAATGCGCTGTCGCAGTTGCTCGGGCGCATCAATGCCAAAAGAACCCGGATATTCGGCGATGCGCAAGTCATCAATGGCTTGTGCCTTGGCGGTCACGCGTGCCAAGGCCGAAAATCCGGAGTTCGTGATGACGACGCTGGGTATGCCCAGTTTTTCAGCTTCCACCGCCGGCCGCACCGCGGCCGGAGTGCAGTTGCCTCAAGCGCCGTTGCCGGAAATCAACGCATCGCAGCCCAGCGCCTGTGCCCGCAGGGCAATCTCCCGAGCGAGCGCTTTTTGCGCAGCCGGATCATCGGCGCCGTAACGATACGGAAACTCCGTATACGGCACGATGCGCAGGCGCGGAAACTGCTGTTGCAATATTTCGCGGATGCGCGGAAACGTCACATTGCCCTTGAAATCGCCGTTCCAGCTTTCGCCGATGGTTTTTCCATCGAGCGTGTCGAGATTCGCTGCGATGCCGGTGTGCTGCACAGTGGTAATACCGATAGGACTGTGAACATCAAGCATGCACTTCTCCGTCAGGCGCAAAGCCGTGAGAGTTCGGCCATGTCCGGCAAGAATTCCAGTTCATTGACCATGCCAGCAATGCGCTCGGCATGGGCGCGCCCGATGACGCGTTCCGCGTTGGCGTAAAACTTTGCGGCCAGTCTGTCATCCGCCATCGGATTGTTGGCCGTGCCGGTTGCGTGTTCGATGGTCGCATGAAAAGGTTTGCCGCTGATCATGACCGTGGCGGCGCATTGTTCCTTGCGAAAGTTTTCGATGATGCTGACTTTTACCTTGTCCCGCAGTGATATCACTGCGGGG
>DHVE01000017.1 GCA_002412495.1 Betaproteobacteria bacterium UBA5216 | reverse complement strand
CGCGAAGGCCTTCGCGGAATACATGGCCGATTCTTTCGTCAAATGGCGCGCTTTTGACAGCCACATCAAGGACGATGAGAGGGCACACGTTTCTGCGTTGGTCTACATCGCAATTACGTTGCACGTGCTTTCGATGAAGTTACTACTTTCGGGCCAGACTATCGCGGCAGGAAACCTCTTTCGCCAAGTTATTGAAAGCATTGCTTTGGCCTTACTTTGTGCCGGCAAAGACACGGGGGTTCTGCAACGTTTCATGCAGAACAAGTACTCGAGCAAAAATGCAGTTCGCGATGTCCTGCGGCACTATGAAAAATTATCGTTAAAAGGTGATGCGCTCGATGCTCTAAAGGACTCGCAAGAGTTCTATCACATGTACAGTCATGTTACGAAGATGACAATCGCCGTCGGAATGTCCTTCTCACAAAGTGGCGCGCTCTATGTGGGAGCATCATTTGACGATGGCAAACTGGAACAATATAAAAGGGAGGTTGATGGTCGCGTTAGTCTTGCGAAGATGTTTCCAAATTTCGTAGAAGGAGTAACTCAGAATGTCGGCAAATGGTAATGCGCTCTAACTTTTCGACTCAGACGCGGCGCAGCGTTGCGCGCTTCACGGCGCCCAGTCAACGCAGGCGTTACAGACCCCTCACTCCACCACCCTCAACCCAATCAACTTGATCAACGCACTAAACCGCGCAATTTCGGATTTAATATGCGCCTGCAGTTGCGCGGGCGTGCCGGGATCGGGGTCGATGCCTTGCCGCTTCAACCGGTCTTTCACGTCGGGCTGATTCATCACCACGTTCACTTCAGTATTTAATCGCTGAACGATCGCCGCTGACGTGCCGCGCGGCGCGACGAGTGAGTTCCAGGTGCTGGTGCCGTAGCCGGTCAGGCCGCTTTCCGCGATGGTGGGTATCTCCGGTACGGCCACTGAGCGTTTGTGCGAGGTAATCGCCAGCACACGCAGCTTGCCCGATTGCGCGTGCGGAATCATGCCCGATGCGCCGCCGAACATATACGCCACCTGGCCCGCCAGCAGATCATTCATCGCGGGGCCGCCGCCCTTGTAGGGCACATGCACCACGTTGATGGCCGCCATGTGTTTGAACATTTCGCCCGCGAGATGCGCGCTGGTCCCCACACCCGCCGAGGCAAAACTCAGCTTGCCCGGATTTGCCTTGGCATACGCAACCAGTTGCGCAACAGTGGTTGCGGGTAAGGCCGGATGCGCCGCCAGCAGATACGGCTGCGCGGCCAGCATGGAGATCGGTACGAAATCTTCCGAACGGAACGGCAGCTTGGCCGAAAGCGCGGGCGCGACCGCCAGCGTGGTCACCGTCGCGAGTAGCAGGGTGTAACCATCGGGCGCGGCATTCGCGGCAATTTCCGCACCGATCACGGTAGCGGCACCACCGCGATTGTCGATCACCACCGACTGCCCGAGTCGCTTGCCCAGCGGATCGTTGAACGAACGTGCCAGCATGTCGTTCGGGCCGGCGGCCGGATACGGCACGATGAGGCGTATCGGGCGTACGGGGTAAGCCTGCGCACTGGCCGTGAGCACGAAACCCGCACTGCAAACCGCCATCCAGCGTTTCATACTCGCTCCTCGGGCGCCCTGCTCCGCGCGGGGTCACGTCGTCAATTGCTGCCAGTATAACAATGCCGCGCCTTGCGCCATGCCTGCCGCAAATTCTCGGGTGAAGGCTATAATTCAGCGGCTCCCTTCTCTTAACTCCGAGGAATTTTCCGATGTCCGACAACGCACAACCCCATCTGCCGCTCTCCGGCGTCATCGTTCTCGATCTCACGCTTGCGCGCGCCGGCCCGACCTGTGTGCGCCATCTCGCCGACTGGGGTGCGGACGTGATTCGCGTCGAGCCGCCTTCCACCGGCGGCGAAGATGTCGTCGGCCGCCGCAATGGTTCGGATTTTCAGAACCTGCATCGCAACAAGCGCGCGATTCAGCTGAATTTGAAATCCCCCGAAGGCTATAAAGTGTTCATGAAGCTGGTTGAAAAAGCCGACGTGCTGATTGAAAACATGCGCGCGCCAGTGAAAGGCCGCCTGAAAATCGCCTACGATGATCTGAAAAAAGTGAATCTGCGCTTGGTTTACGGCAGCATCAGCGGCTTTGGCCAGACCGGCCCGTACAGCCAGCGCGGCGGTGTTGATCAAATCGCACAGGGCATGGGTGGCCTGCAATCGGTGACGGGCGAAGCCGGACGCGGGCCGATGCGCGTGGGCATCCCGATTTCGGATTTGTGCTCCGGCAGTTTTCTGGCGATGGGCGTTGCGATGGCGTTGTTTGATCGCAGCCGCACCGGCGAGGGCCGCTGGGTGCATACCAGCCTGCTCGAGTCACAGATTTTCCTGATGGATTTTCAGGCGTCGCGTTATCTGGTCAAGGGCGAAGTACCGGGTCAGACCGGCAACGATCATCCAACGTTCACGCCGACCGGCGTCTTCAAGACCAGCGATGGCTACATGAATATTGCCGCGAGTTCCGGCCGCTTGTGGGAGCGTTTTTGCGACGCGGTTGAAAAACCCGAATGGAAAGCCGATCCCAAGTGGAGCACGGCCGTGGGCCGCACACAGGATCGTCCCGCGTTGAACGCCGCGATCTCGGAGGTCACGCAACATAAAACCGCCGCGCACTGGACGGAAGTTTTTGAAGCCGCGGGCATTCCCGCCGGCCCGATCAACACTATGGACAAGGTGTTTGCCGATCCGCAGGTGAAACACATCGGCATGGCCGCGCCGCTCAAAACCAAGTTGTTCGGCGACACGCACTTTGTCGCCTCACCGGTCAACTTTCACGGCATGCCGCGCAAGCTGCGCTGCGAAACGCCGGAGCCAGGGCAACACACGGCCGAAGTGTTGAACTGGATAGGTGTTTCAGCGGATGAGCAGGTGAAGTTGAAGGCGGCTGGCGCTATTTGATTTTTTACGGCTTGCGTGGCTCCGTTTGCGATGGATTTCACCCATCCCACGGACGCTGTGTAGGATGGGTGAAACCCATCACAAACGCGCGCCACCTCCCATAAAAAAAGCCGCGTCAACTGCGACGCGGCTTTTTTTGTTCCTCTAACTTCTTACACCAACCGCAACCCACCCGTCAGCGGCACGCTGCGCACCGGCTTGCCGGTGGCCGCGAACACCGCATTCAGCACCGCCGGCACCACCACGCAAATGGTCGGCTCGCCCACCCCGCCCCAGAAATCGAATGTCGGCGCGATGACGGTTTCGACCTTCGGCATATGCACGATTTTCGGCAAATGCAGCAGATGGAAATTGGTTTCCCGGATACGACCCTTTTCAACCGAGCTTTCGCTCATCAACGTGCTGATGCCCATCGCCACGCCGCCCTGCACTTGGGTGGCAATTTGCTCCAGGCTCACCGCATGGCCGCAATTGGTCGCCAGCACCATGCGAAGAATTTTCACGTCGCCCTTGGCACTGACCGAAACCTCGGCAACCGCCGCCGAATAACTGCCGTAGCCCATGAACTGCGCAATCCCGCGATGGCGTCCCGCAGGCAAGGGTTTGCCCCAGTTACCTTTGTCGGCCGCCGCGTTGAGCACCGCCAGATGTTTGGGATGCTTTTGCAGCACCGAGCGGCGGAATTCCAACGGATCCTTGCCGGCGGCCTTCGCCACTTCGTCCATGAAGCACTCGGTGAAATACCCATTATGATTGGTATTCACCCCGCGCCACGGACCAACGGGCACGTGCGTGTTGCGCATCGCGTATTCGGTGCGCAGGTTAGGTGGCGAATATCCAAACTGGGCATCGCCCGCCGCTTTCCACAACCCTTGCAACTGGCGCACATCCTTGCCGTCCTTGATCGCAGCCGGATTGGCAAAGGCATTGATGGATTGTCCCGCCACGCGAATATCCAGCGCGACCAGATTCCCGCTGGCATCGAGGCCGGCGGTCATCTTCGCCTGCTGAATCGGGCGATAGAAGTCGTGCCCCAAGTCCTCTTCGCGAGTCCACAGCATTTTCACCGGGGTGCCTGGCGGCAACTGCTTGGCAATCTGCACGGCTTGGCGCACGAAATCCTGATTACCACCACGACGGCCAAATCCGCCGCCCAAATCCATTTTATAAACCTCGCACGCAGTCAGCGGCAAGCCGGAGGTTTGCGAAAGTGTAGCCATCGAAGCTTCTGCGTTTTGCGTGGCGACCCAGCACTCGGCCTTGTCCGCCGTCAGCCGCACGGTGGCGTTCATCGGCTCCATGCACACATGCGGAATGAACGGCACGGCATAGGTGGCCTGCACTTTTTTCGCGGCGCCCGCCAGCGCGGCTGTTACATCACCATCATTGATATCCGCAAACGCATCGGTGGAATCCAGCCCGGAGCTGACGTGCTTGAGGATGGATGCCTGCGACACCTTGGCGTTTTCGCCTTCGTCCCACACGGTGGGCAGCGCGTCGAGCGCTTTCTTGGCGCGCCACCACGTATCGGCCACCACGGCCACCGTGGTTTCATTCACGCGCAATGCCTGTGGCTTGCCGGGCATGTTGGCGATCTTGCTCTGGTCAAAACTCACCAGCTTGCCACCGAATACGGGGCAGTCCTTGATCGCCGCATGCAGCATGCCGGGCAACTTGACATCCACCGCGTAGATTTTGCTGCCATCCAGCTTATCGTTGGTGTCGAGGCGTTTCACCGGCTTGCCGGCAATTTTCCATTGGCGCGGATCACGCAGCTTGATGGTCTTCAGCTCGGGCGCCTTCAGCTTCGCGGCGGCTTCGGCGACTTTGCCGTAGGTGGTGGTGCGCGATGACGCCGCATGCGAAATCACGCCTTTATCCACCGTGACTTCGCCCACCGGTACTTTCCAGTCGTCTGCGGCGGCCTGCAACAACATCATGCGCGCGGCGGCGCCGGCACGGCGCACGTAATCCTGCGAGGTGCGAATGCCGCGGCTACCGCCGGTGGACATGTCGCCCCAGATGCGTTTGCGCGCGAGACTTTGACCGGGATTTATGTGCTCGGTGGTCACCTTGTTCCAGTCGCAATCGAGTTCTTCGGCCACCAGTTGCGCCAGGCCCGTGAGCGTGCCCTGCCCCATTTCTGAACGCGCGATGCGGATCACCACCGTGTCGTCCGGCTTGATCGCCACCCAAGCGTTGATTTCGGGGGTTGCACCAGCTTGCGCCAGCGCGTCGCCGCCGAGGCCATGCAGATTAAAACCCAGCGCCAGACCGCCGCCAGCGGCGGCTGTTTTTACAATGAAATCGCGGCGCGCGGGATTTTGGAGATTGGTTGTTGTCATGTCGTTCATGTCTGTTCTCCTGTTACACCACGGTGTGTTCGTTGGCCAGAATCTCGGCAGCGGCTTCGCGGTTGCCGGCCGCCGTGTGAATCGCCGCGCGAATACGCATATAGGTGCCGCAACGGCAGATGTTGGTCATCGCCGCGTCGATCTGCGCATTGGTGGGCTTGGGCGTTTTCGCCAACAACGAAGTCGCCGCCATGATCTGCCCCGACTGGCAATAACCGCATTGCGGCACATCGATTTCCTGCCACGCCTTTTGCACGGCTGACGAGGCATTGGGAGACAAGCCTTCAATGGTGACCACCTTGTCGGTGGGCTTCACCGCCGCCAGCGGCATCGAGCACGAGCGCACCAGGTTGCCGTTGATATGCACGGAACACGCGCCGCACTGAGCGATACCGCAACCAAACTTGGTGCCGGTCAGCCCGACGTGCTCGCGCAACACCCACAACAGCGGTGTATCCGCCTCTGCCTGTACATCATGTTCCTTGCCATTAACATTAAGTTTTGCCATGACCTTCCTCCTGCGGTTGATTTAGACGATCGATAAACGTGAAGCGATAGTTGAACCGTAAAAATTGACGCGTAGCATAGCGCATCTTGCGCCGCGCTGCTGCGGCGTTTGCCGATGTGCCGGTGGCAGGGCCTACACCGGCTCCTGCCGATTGAGCAGTTCCACGCTGACGCCGTCCGGCGCCTTGATAAACGCCAGTTGCGTGGTCGGATTAAACTGCGTGGGTTCGACGCTGAACTGCACGCCTTTTGCCTTGAGTTCCTTGCAAAACACGTCGAAATCCCCTTTCACGCGAACGCCGAAGTGATCGACGCCCCACTCGAGCCGGGACTTGTCGCTGGTGGATTCACCGGGCCGTTCACCACGCACGATCAGTAGGGTCCCGCCACCCATTTCCACATAAAGCTGCGGCGCGCCCTTGACGGCCACATCGCGCACGATATCCGCACCGAGTTTGTCCACGTACCAGCGCGCAGTGGTGTGCGGATCCTTGCTGATCAGATGCACATGGTCAAAGGTGATATTGGGGTTGGGCATGAAACGATCCTCGAAATGTGCGTAATGAAGACTATGAAGAATAACGCGGAATGAACAGCTAATGGACTGATGAGCACAACCCCGCAAGGCCATGCAGGCGGAAATTGTAGCCGCACTGGCATGCCTCTGGCGTAGCATTCAACGAAAAAACGCAAACCATTGTTTTTATTTCGTTTTTTATGCCACTTCTCATGCAAATTCAACCCGCCGTGATGCTACATCAGCCGGTGTCTTTGATTGCGGCAACAGCCCGCCCTGTGCTACGTTTGGGGCTCCCCTCCCGCATTTCCTTCCCAGCAATATTCACCATCCGGAATACGAGGTATCACCATGAACCATCCCGCAGAAGCACCCGCAACCCAGGCTCAGGCTCTTCCGCTGCAACGGATCACCGTGCTCGATCTCACGCTGGCCCGCGCGGGCCCCACCTGCGTGCGCCATCTGGCCGACTGGGGCGCGAACATCATCCGCATCGAGCCGCCCGATACCGGCGGCGAAGATGTTTCGGGCAAGCGCGACGGTTTTGATTTTCAAAACCTGCACCGTAACAAGAAATTCCTGAAACTGAATCTGAAGTCGCCCGAAGGCCACGCCGCGTTCATGAAGCTCGTGGAAAAAGCCGATGTGGTGATCGAAAACATGCGCGCCGAAGTCAAACACCGGCTGAAGGTGTCGTACGACGATGTGAAGAAAGTAAACCCGCGCATCGTCTACGGCAGCATCAGCGGCTTTGGCCAGACCGGCCCCTACGGCAAGCGCGCGGGCGTGGATCAAATCGTGCAGGGCATGGGCGGCCTGATGAGCGTCACCGGCCTGCCCGGGCAAGGCCCCGTGCGCGTGGGTGTGGCGATCGCGGACTTGACCGCGGGCAACCTGCTGGCGCTGGGAGTGATGACGGCCCTGTTCGACCGCGAGAAAACCGGCGTCGGCCGCTGGGTGCATACCAGCTTGCTGGAATCGATTATTTTCATGCTCGACTTTCAGGCTACGCGTTATCTGGTGGAAGGCGAAGTCGCGGGCCAGGCCGGCAACGATCATCCCACCAGCGTGCCCACCGGCGTGTTCCCCGCCAGCGACGGTTTGTTCAACATCGCCGCATCGTCGGCGCGCGTGTTCGCGCGATTCTGCGACGCGCTCGGCAAACCCGAATGGAAAGACCGCCCCGAGTGGGAGAATCAGCAAAAGCGCAGCAAGGATCGCGTCGCCATCAACGCCGCCATTGCCGAAGTCACTAAACACAAACCCACCGCGCATTGGGTCGATGTTATGGAAGCCGCCGGCGTGCCCTGCGGCCCGATCAACACCATCGACAAAACCTTCGCCGACCCCCAGGTGCAGCACATGAAGATCGCGCAGGATGTCATCAGCGAAAAACTCGGCAAGCTCACGCTCGTCGGGTCTGCGATCAACATGGAAGGCACCAGCAAAAAAATCCGCCGTGCCACGCAGGATCTCGGCAAGGACAGCGACGAGATTTTGGCATCCGTGGGGTATACCAAGGAACAGTTGGCCGATTTGCGCGCCAAGGGTGTTATCTAATCCAACAACCAAAATCTTTTGACACAGATTTACGCGGATATTTTTGTTGTTAATCTGCGTTCGTTTGCGAAATCTGTGTCGAAGGTTTTGACGTTTTACTGAAAAACACAGGACACTCAAGATGGATTCAATCAGCACGGACAAAATTCTAGGCAGCAAGAACGGCGCCATCGGCACGCTCACCTTCAACTATCCCGAAAAACACAACGCGATGTCGCCGGAAATGGCGCAGGCGGCGGCCGCTGTCATTAATGAATTCGCGGCGGATCCGGCGATACGCGTGGTGGTTCTGCGCGGCGCGGGCACCAAGGCGTTTGTGTCGGGCGGCGACATTTCCAAGTATGAAAAAAACCGCGCCACGCCAGAGCAGATCGAAGCCTATAACAAGATGTCCTCCGGCTTTCGTGATGCACTCGCCGACATTACCAAGCCGACCATTGCGATGATTCGCGGCTGGTGTCTGGGCGGCGGGCTGGCCATCGCCCTGCGCTGCGACATGCGCATCTGCTCCGAGGACGCGCAGTTCAGCGTGCCCGCCGCGCGCCTGGGCATCGGTTATGCCGCCGAATCGCTCGGCCAGTTGATCGAACTCTGCGGGCCTTCGGTGGCCAAGGAAATCCTCTTCACCGCGCGCCGCTACACGGCGTACGAGGCGCACCGCATCGGGCTGGTGAATCACGTGGTGCAAGCGGGCGTGCTCGAAGCCTTTGTGCAGCAATACGCCGACACCATCGCTGACAACGCGCCGCTGTCGATAGTCGCCGCCAAGCATGTGATCAATGAATACGTTAAGGATTCCGACAAACGCAATCAGGCGCTCGCCGATCAGGCCGTCGCCAATTGTTTTGCCAGTCAGGATTACATCGAAGGCCGGCGCGCGTTCATGGAAAAACGCAAACCCGTGTGGACGGGGAAGTAATTTGGAGTGCGGGAGCTTGCTCCCGCTGTAGGCAACCAAGGTCGCTCAAAACAGCGGGAGCAAGCTCCCGCACTCCAAATGACTGCTTCGTACTACGATAAACTCTGCCGCACCTGGCAGCGCCTCTATCACTACAGCCACGCCGCCTCCATCCTCGGCTGGGATCGCAATGCGATGATGCCGCCCAAGGGCAACACCGCGCGCGCCGCCGCCGAAGCCGAGTTGCAGGGACTGATGCACCGCGTGCGCACCGATCCCAAACTCGCGGATGAACTGCGCGCGGCGGAATCCGAATCGCTGACCGATATCGAACGTGCCAACCTGCGCGAAATGCGCCGCGACTGGCGCGAGGCCAATGCCCTGCCTGAATCGCTGGTACAGGCGAAATCGCTCGCGGGCGCCGAGTGCGAACACGCGTGGCGCGCGCAACGGGCCGCCAATGACTGGCCCGGCTTTCTGGAAAACTTTCGGGAAGTCGTGCGCCTGTCGCGCGAAGAAGCGACGCTGCTCGCCGCCGACAGTGGATTGTCACGGTACGACGCCCTGATGGATCGTTATGAACCCGGCGTACGATCCGCGGACATCGACCGCATCTTCGGCGATGTCAAACAATGGCTGCCGCAACTGATCACGCGCGTGCAGGCGAAGCAGCGCGACGAACCAGTAATCGCGCCCGCGGGGCCGTTCCCCGTGGCCCGGCAACGCGCGATGAATCTCGCGATCATGCAAAAGCTGGGGTTCGATTTTGACTCGGGCCGGCTCGACGAAAGCGCACATCCGTTTTCGGGCGGCGTACCCGAAGACGTGCGCCTCACCACGCGTTATCGCGAAGACGATTTTGTGCAAAGCCTGATGGGCACCATCCATGAAACCGGCCACGCGCGCTTCGAGCAGAACCTGCCGCGCGAGTGGCTGGGCCTCGCCATCGGGCGCGCGCGTTCGTACGGCCTGCACGAAAGCCAAAGCCTGTCGTTCGAGATGCAACTGGCGCGCGGCCGCGCCTTCACCGACCTGCTCGCTCCGTTGTTGCGTCAACACTTTGGCGATCAACCCGCCTTTGCACCGGATAATTTTCACCGCGTGCTGACGCGTGTTAAGCCCGGCTTCATTCGCGTCAACGCCGATGAAGTGACTTACCCCGCGCACATTATCCTGCGTTACGAAATCGAACGCGCGCTGGTCGAAGGCGACATCGAGCCGGACGACATTCCCGCGCTGTGGGACGAAAAAATGCAAACCCTGCTCGGCCTGGACACGCGCGGCAACTTTAAAGACGGTTGCCTGCAGGATGTGCACTGGAGCGACGGGTCGTTTGGATATTTTCCAAGCTATACGCTGGGCGCGATGTATGCGGCGCAGTGGTTCGCGGCCATGCGCGGCGCCACACCCGACCTAGACGCGCGTATTGCCACCGGTGATTTCACCCCGGTGTTCGATTGGCTCAAGACCCGCGTGTGGTCACAAGCCTGCCGCTGGGAAACGCCGGAACTGGTGCGCCGCGCAAGCGGTGAAGCGCTCAACCCGGCGCATTTTCGCAAGCATCTGGAAACGCGGTATTTATAGGGCCGGCGGCATGCTTGCCGGCGACGGCACCTGATGGCGCGCGCGCCGGCGAACTACTTCAGAAACTCCAGCATCAGGCGATTTACCTCGTCCGCCGCGTCGTATTGGATCCAGTGCCCCCGATCGGGAATCACATCCACGCGTATGCCGGGCATCGCCACGCGCACTTCATCGATGCGTGGCTGGATGGTGGGCTGGCACAGCGCGTCGGCCTCGCCCCAAATCACCTGCACCTGACACGTCATCTGCTTCAGGCAATTCGCCAGCAACCCCGGCGTCAGACTGAAATGCCGGCCGTCAAATCGCGTGCGCTGCACATTGGCGAGATGCAGATCAATGGTTTCGTCGGTGACCGGGCCACGGCACATCATTACTTCCAGGTTGTAACGCAACGCCTCGCGCATGGCCTGCACGCCCTCGCTCGCGCGCGGAATCTTTTTCAGATCGAGCACCGCGCCGCGTTTAAAGCCGCCCGGTCCCATCAACGACAATTTATCGACACGCGTGCCCATCTGCGCCGCGCACAACGCTGAAATAATGCCGCCAAATGAAAAACCGGCGAGGTGAAACGAGCCGGTGGGCACCGTTGCGTTAAGCGCATCGACCACCAGCGCCACGTAGTCGTCGTTCGGCATGTCCTTCGGCACCGTCGGTGATTCGCCATAACCGGGCAGATCAAGCGCATGCACGGTGAAATGTTTCGCCAACACATCGAAGTTGCGATGCCAGTGATTGATCGATCCCATGCCGCCGTGCAGTAATACCAGCGGTGCGCCGTTGCCTGCTGTTTTCGTCGAGAGCTTCATTGATTATAGGTGTTTGTTTTTAAACGATTATTTTTTCACATGCTGTTGCATTTTACCGCACGCGGATGCCTGCATCCTTGATCAGCTTCGCGAAGCGCGCCGTCTCCGTGCGTATGGTCGTGGTGAGTTGTTCCACGGGGCCGCCCGCCGCCTCGAGGCCTTCATTCAGAAACCGTTGCCGGATGTCCGGGCGGTTCAACACGCGCGCCACTTCCTGATTGAGGCGCGTCACCAGCGCATCCGGCGTGCCCGCCGGCGCGAACAACGCAATCACCGTCGCGAACTCATACCCCGGCAGGCCCGACGCCGCCACCGTTGGCACACCCGGCAAAAACGCGGAAGGCTGCGCACTCGCCACCGCCAGCACGCGCGCGCGGCCCGTCTTCAGGTGCGGCGCGATGGAACCCATCGGCGGAAACGTCATATGCACTTCGCCACTCAGCAAACCAATCTGCGCCGCGCCGCTGCTTTTGTATGGCACATTGACGATGGTTACACCCGCCATCGATTTGAATAACTCCGCCGCCAGATGTTGCGATGAACCCAGCGGCGCCGAGCCATAATTAAGATCGCCCGGCCGCGCCTTGCCCAGGGCAATCAACGACTTGATGTCGCGCACCGGCAGTGAGGGGTGAACCACGATTGCGCTCGGTGCGCTGTTGAGCAACGCCACCGGCGCCAGATCGCGATGCACGTCCCACGACGCCGCCTCCAGCAGCGGCACCGTCCACACCGTGCTGCCATACACCAGCAGGTTGTAGCCGTCGGGCGGCGCCTTGATCACCGCATCGATGGAGGCATAGCCGCCGCGGTTTTCAACTATCACCGGCTGACCGAGATTCGCCGTCAGCGCCTGCGCGATCACGCGCGCGGAAAAATCGCCGCCCGCGCCCGGCGGCGCGCTGTTGATGCGTATGGGTTTGACGGGATAGAACTGCGCGGCCCCCGACGGCGCATTCTGCGCGCACGTCACGCCCGCCCAGCAGATTGCACTGGCCGCGAGAACTTTTTGCCACGGACGATGACGCAAGACGACGCATTTCATTCGTGGATTTTAACACTCAGCTCCGCGAAATCCCGCGATGCAGGCAGCACACCATCGCTGCACCGCACATCGCAGCGGACACTGCATGATCCAACCACGGATCCCCCGACCAATCGCCAAAGGGACTTATTCGAACCTTACGCAAACGCGCCGTTCGTCCTGTTGAGCGCGGGCCATCCACAACGCGCGTGATGACGCAAAAACTACCCCAACGGCACAGCGTAATCGGGGTAGTCGAAACCGACTCCGGCAGCACTGGACTCGATCCGGGAATAACCGGTGGTGGCGAATTGCGAAGTCAGGAAAAAACAACCTACCCGCACGCCACCGCGAACACATCCTTTACATCCGCTGGCAACTGCGACTCTCGCCAAGACGCCCCCGTATCGGTGGTGGCGAACACTTGCCCGCAGCGCGACACGCAGCACACCGTGGCCGCATCGCGTGGATGCACCGCCGACGACATCATGGTCGCGTTGGCCGTGAAGCCATGATCGACACGGCGCCAGGATGCCCCCACGTCATCGCTGCGGTACAGCGACCCCACCTTGCCGCGCGACGAGGCCGACAGGCACGCATACAACACGCGCGGATCGTGTGGCGACACCATCACATCGCGGCAATAGGTCATCGGCGAATAACGGCCGACTTCGATGTCCTTCCACGTGGCTCCGCGATCAGCACTGCGGAAAATGCCCATACGCACTGCCAGAAACGGATTGCCTGAACTCGCCGAACTCACGGTGATCGCATGCGAATCGAGCATGCCCGACGCATCGGTGCTGCTCCCCAGCCGGCTTTTCAAATGGGGCTGATCGGCGAGCCGAATCAGCGGCTCGGACAAATCCGTCCACGTTTCGCCGCCGTCGCTGCTGCGCAACACACCGCTGACTTCCAGCGCCGCGTAAACGTCATCGGGTCGCCCGGCGTCGGCGGCGATGCCGATGGTGCGCGTGGGAAAACCCATCGGGCAATGGCCGGGGTCAAACGCGGCAGGCAACCTGATCCAGTTGTCACCGCCATCTTCACTGCGATACAAGCCCACCGGCGCGGCCCCCGCATACATCACCTTGGGGCGCGTCGGGTGAAACACCAGCGACCAGATCACAATGCCGCGCTCCGGAAACCCGAGGCGCTCCCACGTGTCGCCGCCATCGGTGCTGCGATACGGGCCATCCTGCGTGCCGGCGTAAATGACGTCGCGGTTCGTCGGATGAAACACAATCACGCGCGCCTCGACATGTTCCGGCAAACCCTTGCTCAGCGCCTCCCACGGCGAATCGCAAAAGGCGCCGTCAAGCGTCTTGCGAAAAAATCCACCCAGGTAGCGGGTGCCGTTTTTCAGGGTGAAATAAGCGCCGCCCGCGAACACGCGTGTTGGTTGAGCATCAGCCATGATGAATTCCCGTGAAAAAGCGAATAGTGTAATTGCGAATTGAAAGAAGGAAGGAAGCGGCGACTACAGGCAGAACCAAGTCTAGTAGTGCGCCAATAGTGGGTCAAGCGCGTTGACGTGAACCAATGCTGTCACGTACAGTGAACACATCATGCATCGATCAACATTATGTGGAGTTGCGGCAGCCGCGTGGATGTTCGCATTGCCATCATTCGCGCAAACACAACCGTATCCCGTCCGGCCGATACGCCTCATCGTGCCTTTCCCGCCCGGCGGCACCATCGACATGGTCGGGCGCATGGTGGCGCAAGGCCTGGGTGATCGCGTTGGACAAACCGTGGTGGTCGACAATCGCGGCGGCGCGGGCGGCATGCTCGGCGCGGAACTGGTGGCGAAATCCGCGCCCGATGGCTACACGCTTTGTCTTTGTAGCGCGGGGGCGATGGTCAGCAGCCCCTTGCTCGCGGCCCGGCCGGCCTATAACGCGCTGCGTGATTTCGCGCCGGTGACCGCGGTGGCGACGGTGCCCTATCTGATACTGGCGCGTAACGGTTCCGGTCTGAACTCCCTCAAGGATCTGATCACGGCAGCCAAACAAAAACCGGGCTCGCTGAACTACGGCTCGGCGGGCACCGGCAGCACCTCGCATCTGGCGGCAGCCATGTTCGTCTCGATGGCGGGCATCGACGCGGTGCATGTCGCTTACAAAGGCAGCGCCCCCGCCGCCACCGATCTGTTCGGCGGACAAATCCAGTTTGTGTTCGAAGCCATCGGCGCCGGCGTGCAGTACGTCAAAACCGGACGCCTGCGCACACTCGGCGTATCGACCCTCAAGCGCTCCATGATATTGCCCGACGTGCCGACCATCAGCGAACAAGGCGTCACCGGTTACGAAATGAGCACTTGGCATTCCGTCGCCGCGCCACACGCCACGCCCGCGCCGATTATAGACAAACTGAATCGAGGCATCGTAGCCGCTATCGCATCGCCGGAAGTGCGCGAGCGGTTTATCGCGGCAGGCACCGAGCCGCAAGGCAGCACGCCGGAGCAACTGCGCGAACGCATTGCGCAGGAGATTCCGCGCTGGGACAAACTGCTGACACAGTTGGGGCTGAAGAAAAACTGATCCGACAATGCGGGCCGTTCAGTCCGCCTTCGCCCCCGACGCCTTGATCGCCTTGCCCCAACGCGCAACATCGCTCTTGATCAAATCGGCGAACGATTGCGCGGAGCCGCCGATCACATCGGTGCCCAGCGCGACCAAACGGGATTTCACGTCGTCCTGCGCGAGGATGCGATTTACTTCGGCATTCAGCCGGTTCACCACGGGCACGGGCGTGCCTGCGGGCGCGAGCATGCCGATCCAGAAATCCACTTCGAATCCGGGTAATCCTGAGGCCGCGGCGGTCGGCACATCCGGCAACGCCGGCGAGCGCCGGGGACCGTTCACCGACAAGGCGCGCAGCCGGTTCGATTTGATATGCGCCAGCGCGGACGCAATACCGGTGAACATCATTGCCGCCTCGCCCGTGACCGTCGCCGTCACGCCGGGCGTGCTGCCCTTGTAGGGCACATGCACCACGTTAACGCCGGCCATGGACTTGAATACTTCCGCCGATAAATGCGGCGAGCTGCCGTTACCCGCCGAGGCGTAACGCAGTTCGCCGGGCTTTGCTTTTGCCAGCGCGATCAACTCGGCAATGGTCTTGGCCGCCACCGACGGATGCACCACCAGCACGCTGGTGGAATACGCGAAGTTGACCACCGGCGCAAAATCGCGAATCGGGTCATAGGGAATCTTGCTGTAGAGACTCACGTTGATCGCAATCGTGCCGGTGCCGCCCGCGACCAGGGTGTAACCATCCGCCTGCGACTTGGCCACCATGTCCACACCAACGATACCGTTCGCGCCCGGCCGGTTGTCCATCACCACGGGCTGGCCCAGCGCCTCGCTTAGTTTCTGGCCGATGGTGCGCGACAGGATGTCGGTGGAGCCGCCCGCGGCTTGCGGCACGATGAAGCGGATGGACTTGTCCGGGTAAGCAGCCATTGCGGGCGCCACGAATAGTACGGCCGATACGCCCAGTAACGATCTCCGAAATACATTCATAAGCATATGTTTTTAAATGATTATTTACTACGTGACTTACCGGCTTTTTTCTTGCCGGCGATGATTTTCAGAATGTCCCGCACACCATCCGCACTTTGCCGTTCAATGCGATCCAGATTCGTAAGCACTTCATCTACCTTCGCACCGGACAACACGCGGCTGAAGCAATCTTCAAGTTTGACGCGATGATCTTCGTCCCGCAACGGCGGCATGCCCCACGTGCCCTTCGGCCCCTTGCACACCACCTGATGCGCCGCACCGTCGTCCATGGTCACCGTGATTTCGATGCGCATGTCGTGCAGATCATTGGGAATCGACGCATCCTGCGTGAGCTTGATCTTGCCCAGCATGGCCACCATGTCCGCGCGAAAGCGCCGTTTATCGGTAAAGGTATCGATTTTCACACTACCATCCAGCAACGCAGCGGCGGCGGTGTACTGCAAACTGAATTTGCCAGCGAGCCCCGACACCGGCGCGGCGCGGTCGATGTAATTCATTACCGGCCCGCGCATGGCCACCTTGCGTATGCGCTTCAGATCGCCCACCTTGGCGTGCATCTCCAGTCCGGCGGTGATGGCGAAATGCGTGGCGTACTGCGACGGGAACATCTTGATCGAGTGCCCCGGATTGACAATACGATACGGCTTGCCGAATGCGAGAAAGCGCTTTTTATCAAACCCTTTCGCATAGAACGCTTCGATGATGCCCTTGTGCGCCTCGAATACATCCTTGTTCGCGGTAAAGCCGCGTCGCGCCAGCAGCGCCGCGTCCAGTCCCGACGCGCCCGCGTTGCCGCAGTGCGTGCTCTTGGTCATCGAACCGATATTGGCGAGTATCGTGCCCATGCGCGAACCGGCGATGCCTATCGCGTGGCGCAACTGATCGGTGTTGAGTTTCAGCAAATGCCCCGCCGTCACCGCCGCGCCCACCACGCCCGACACGCCCGGCGGATGAAAAGGCAATTCTTCCGGCACATATTGATTGCCCGCGTACTGCATGCGCCCCTGTATCTCGATCCCCTTCGCCACTGCCGTGACAATTTGTTTGCCCGTATAGCCATAGGCCTCCGCCAGCGCAAACGCCACCGGCACCGTGGGCGATACCGAATGCGTGGGCGGACTCCACATCGGCTCGAAATCCAGCACATGCGTCGCCATGCCGTTGACCAACGCCGCGTAGGTGGGCGACGTTTTGAAGCCGTGCCCCCACACCGACGATTTGGGCGTCGCGCCGTAATCCGCCACATGTGCCGCGGCGATCTTGATCGGCGCTTGATCGGCCCCCGCCACCGCCACCGCCAGTCCGTCCTTGATCGCGCGCTTTACGCGCGCAATACAATTGGCGCCGAGGTCTTGGTAACCGATGCCCTGCATGATTTCGCAAATGTCCTGAGTGATGCCCAAAATGTTCTCCTGATTACCTTGATAAAAATGGTAGGTTGGCGCTGAGCCTGCGAAGCCCAACGCCACCATCGTTTCGTTCGCAATAAATTCGCGACTTGCCTCGCCGGTTGGTGTTGGGCTTCGCAGGCTCAGCCCAACCTACCGAAATTCGTTTTTCCGATTGTTTCCTCCCCACACCCAAGGACGCTGCTCGCGATCCCGCGCCTGAAACACCGCGATTGCTTCTGCGTGACTTAACGTGTCATCAATTTCATCGCGCCCTTCCAGCAACGCCGCACGCCGCGACGGCTCCAACTCAAACGCCGCAATGCGCCCGTCGGCGTCGCTAATGGATTGCGTCACAAGATCAACGGTCAACGCGCCCCGCTGTCGCGACGCGAGATTTTCCACGTCTATCAGCGGCAACACTACCGGGAGTATGCCGTTCTTCAGACAGTTTTCATAAAAAATACTCGCAAAGCCGGGCGCGATGATGCAACGTATGCCGAAATCGAGCAGCGCCCACGGCGCGTGTTCGCGCGAGCTGCCGCAGCCGAAGTTGGCCCCGGCGATCAGAATACCCGCCGCGCGATACAGCGGTTGATTCAGCACGAATTCAGGGTCTTCGCTGCCGTCAGGCCGGTAGCGCCATTCGCTGAACAACCCCTTGCCCAGTCCATCGCGCGTGGCGGTGACCAGCCAGCGCATCGGGATAATCGCATCGGTGTTGATGTCCGCGCGTAACAGCGGCGCAGCGACGCCGGTGATGGTGATGAAGGGTTCCATGATATCAGCTCAGCATACGGCGCACATCGGTAATTTTTCCGGTGACTGCCGCGGCGGCGGCCATCGCGGGGCTCGCCAGATGCGTTCGCGCGAGCACGCCCTGCCGTCCTTCAAAATTACGGTTCGACGTGGCGACGCAGCGTTCACGCGGCCCCACCTTGTCGGCATTCAGGCCCGCGCACATCGAGCACCCCGGTTCACGCCAGTCGAAGCCCGCCTCGATGAATATCCGGTCCAGCCCTTCGGCTTCGGCGTCCCGTTTTACCTTCATCGATCCCGGCACCACCATGGCGCGCACGCCGCTGGCCACGTGCCGCCCGTGCGCCACGCGCGCGGCTTCGCGCAAGTCCGGCAAGCGGCCATTGGTGCATGAGCCAATAAACACCCGGTGCACCGGCAACCCTTCGATGGGCGCGCCCGGCGTCAGTCCCATATAATCCAGCGCGCGCTGTATCACGGCCCGTTCGCTGTTGCTGGAAAGTTGCGCCGGATCCGGCACGCGCCCATCGACGCGCACCACGTCGTGCGGCGTGGTGCCCCAAGTGATCTGCGGCGCAATCTCGCTGGCGTCGAGCACGATATCGCGTTCATAAAACGCACCGGCATCGCCAGGCAGCGTGCGCCAAACCGCCAGCGCCTGTTCCCAGGCAACGCCAACGGGCGCGTACGCGCGACCGTGCAGGTAGGCGAAGGTCGTGTCATCCGGCTCGATCAGCGCGGTGCGCGCGCCGCACTCAATCGCCATGTTGCACAGGGTCATGCGCGCTTCCATGTCCAACGCGCGCACCGCCGCGCCCGCGTACTCCAGCGCGTGCCCGGTTGCGCCGCCGATGCCGATGCGGCCAATCAGGTAAAGCACCATGTCTTTTGCCGTCACGCCCGCCTGCAACCTGCCGTCGAAACACACACGCATGCCCAGCGGCTTCTGTTGCACCAGCGTTTGCGTCGCGAGCACATGCTCGACTTCGCTGGTGCCGATACCCCAAGCGTAGACGCCCAGCGCACCCACCGTGCAGGTATGGCTGTCGCCGCACACCAGCGTCATGCCGGGCAACGCGATGGCCTGCTCCGGCGCCACCACGTGCACGATGCCTTGCCGCGGATCGCCGAGGTCGAACAACGGAATCCCCGATTGCCGCGCGTTGTCGCGCAGGGCGCGTATCAAGGCCGCGCCGCCCGGCACGGTTTCATCGGTACGGCCACGCTCGGTCGACACCAGGTGATCCTGCACCGCGAAGGTGAGTTCAGGATTACGCACGCCGCGACCCGCGCGGCGCAGTCCGTCGAACGCCTGCGGACTGGTGAGATCGTGCAGCACGTGCCGGTCGATATGGATCAACGCACGATTGTTCCCCAGCTCAGAAACGACGTGGCTGTCCCATAACTTGTCGAATAAAGTGCGTGCGTGCATCGCACTAATCATCAGATCGATAGCGCTGCTCAAGCTCGTAATACTCTGGAAAGCCGACGAGCCGCTTCAGTTCATCAAAGCTCACTTCGTCGGACTTCTCACCCTTTGCCAATGCGCCCAGCGCCTGTTGCATGGCGCGCACAGCATTGCAGATCAGCACCAGCGGATACGCCGAGATTTTGTAGCCCAGCGCTTCGAGTTCACGCGGCGGCAATACCGGCGTGGCGCCGCCGCTCACCATGTTGGCCATGCACGGGCGCGGTATCGCGCGGCAGAAATGCTCCATTTCTTCGCGCATTTCGGGCGCCTCCAGAAAAATAATGTCCGCGCCTTCGTCGACAAACATTTTGCAGCGGTCGAGCGCTTCCTCGAAACCCAGCACGCCGCGCGCATCGGTGCGTGCCATGATCAGAATATCGTGATCGGCGCGTTCATCCACCGCCGCGCGTATGCGCATCTTCGCCTCGCCCCTGGACACCACCTGCTTGCCGCGCGTGTGGCCGCAACGCTTCGGGCTCACCTGATCCTCGATCATGATGCCGGCGGCTCCCGCCTGCGCATAGTCGCGCACCGTGCGACGCACATTGATGGCATTGCCGTACCCGGTGTCGCCGTCGCCAATCACGCACAACGCCGGCGCGGCGGTGCAGATACTGCGCAATTGATCGAGCATTTCAGCAAATGAAATCAGGCCGGTGTCGGGTTGCGCCAGCCGCGCCGCCGACACCGCAAAGCCGCTCATCAGCGTCAATGAAAAGCCGGCTTCGTGAATCAAACGCGCCGTCAGCGCGTCGTAACAACACGGCATGGTGATCAAGCCCGGTCGTTGCAATAATTGCCGCAATCGCCGCGCGGGATGGTTTTCAGCGCTATTGTCGGTCACTCCGGACACTCCATGGGTTGCTGGCCATAAAGTTCATTCAGCCATCGAAAGTAATTCGATGCAAGTTTAGCGGATTCTCCCGTCACACTGGCAGTCACGACGCAATTGATGGAAACCGCGTTGGCGCTTTTCGCGGCTACAATTTGGATCGTGCAACCGTTGGCATCCCAAACAACCTCGACAAATTGAAAAGCCCATGAACGAAACCCGCGCCCTCGCCCGCTTTCTCGTCAATTCCCGCTACGAGGATATTTCGCAACCGGTACGTCACGAAGCCGCGCGCGCGTTGCTTAACTGGGTCGGCTGCGCGGTGGGCGGCGCCGGCCACGAAACCATCGACCGCGCGCTGGCCGCATTGACGCCCTTCGCCGGCGCGGCGCAGGCAAGTGTGCTGGGCCGCGCCGAACGGCTCGACTGTCTGCACGCGGCACTGATCAACGGCATCAGCTCCCACCTGCTCGACTTTGACGACACGCATGCGCGCGCCATTCATCCCAGCGCGCCGGTATTGCCGGCGGTGCTGGCCTACGCAGAATGGAAAGGCATTTCCGGCGCGGAACTGCTGCACGCGTTTATTCTGGGGGTCGAAGCCGAATGCCGCGTGGGCTTGTCGGTGTACCCTGAACATCACGATATCGGCTGGCACATCACCGGCACCGCCGGCACGTTTGGTGCAGCCGCCGCCATCGGCAAATTAATCGGGCTGACCGAACAACAGATGACGTGGGCGCTGGGCATCGCCGCCACGCAGGCCGCCGGCCTGCAGGAAGTGTTCGGCTCCATGTCGAAAAGCCTGCACCCCGGCCGCGCCGCGCAAAACGGCATGACCGCCGCGCTGCTGGCCAAGCAAGGGTTCACCAGTTCGGAATGCGCCATCGAAGCGCCGCGCGGATTTGGTCATGTCCTGTCCACAAAATTTGACCCAGCGGTGGTCACGCAGGAACTCGGCGAACATTACGAGTTGTCACAGAACATGTACAAGCCCTACGCCTGCGGGCTGGTGGTGCATGCGGCCATCGACGGCTGTCTGCAACTGCGCGAGGAACACAATCTGAAGCCCGAGGACATCGACGCGATAGCCCTAAGCGTGTGTCCGCGCACGCGGCAACTGACCGGTAATAAAACCCCGCGCACCGGCCTCGAAGGCAAGTTCAGTGTTTATCATGTCGCGGCGGCGGCGATGGTCTTTGGCATCGTCAGTGAATCCCAATTCAGCGACGCCAGCGTGCTGGACCCGCGCGTGATCGCGGTGCGTGAACGCGTCACCGCCACGGTCGATGACAAGCTCGAAAGAACGCAGGCGACCGTCACCATCCGTCTAAAAGATGGCCGTACCGTCACCCGCCACATCGCGCATGCCCTCGGCACGCTGGGACGCCCGATGAGCGACGCCGATCTGGAAATCAAGTTTCGGGGATTGAGCGAAGAGGTTCTCGGCGCGGCGCAAACCCGTGAATTGATTGCGTTGTGCTGGTCGGTGGCCTCGCTGCCTGATGCGGGCGCAATTGCCCGTACGGCGGCACGCAATGCGACGTAGAAATAATCTCACTCCATGCGGATACCGGCTGCGCGAATGATTTTGCCGGTACGCGCCATGTCGGCCTTGATCAAGGCCGCGAATTCTTCAGGCGTGCTGGTCACGGCTTCAATGCCGGATTTCAGCAGGCGTTCGCGCGTGTCGCTCGCCCGCAAAAACGCCACGGTCTCCGCATTCAGCCGCGCGATGATCGCGGGGGGAGTCGCCGCCGGCGCGAACAGGCCGAGCGTCGATTCCGACGCGTAGCCCGGTACGCCTGATGCCGTCACGGTCGGCAAGCCGGGCGCCAGCACTGAAGGCCGCGCCGAGGTCACCGCCAGCGCGCGCAGCCGGCCCGCGCTCACGTACGGCGCCGCCGCCGTGGCGGTCGCAAACATCGCTTGCACGCGGCCGCTCACCACATCGTTCAACGCCAGCGCCGCGCCGCGATAATTCACCTGCACCAGATTCACACCCGCCATGGCCTTGAACAATTCGCCCGCGATGTGATTGGAATTGCCGGAACCGGATGTCGCGTAGTTCAGCACGCCGGGTTTATCCTTGGCCAACGCAATCAGTTCCTGCACCGATTTCACGGGCAGCGCCGGATGCACCACCAGTACGTTGGGCACGGTCGCCGCGAGCGTGACCGGCGCAAAATCCCGCAGCGGATCAAACGGCATGGTGTCGCGCATGAACGGCGAGAGCCAGATCACGATGCCCACCAGCATCAGCGTATGGCCATCCGGCTGCGCCTTTGCCACGATTTCGCCGGGGATCAGTCCGCCGGGCCGGTTATCGATGACGACCTGCTGCCCCAGGCGCGCGGTCAGACCGCCCGCCAACACGCGCGCGGTGAAATCGCCCGCCCCGCCCACGCCGGACGCAATCATGCGGATCGGCTTGCTCGGGTAGGCAGACTGCGCGGCGGCCCCGCTGGCACACAGCGCCGCGCACAGCCACGCCGCCCCACGCGCGCGCGGGTTCATGACTTACTCGTGGCAGGCCGTGCCATCCTGCTGCGCGGCGAAATGCAGCAATGCCGTCGCGCACGCGGCGGGGTCGCTGGTATTGATCGCGTGATAACTTGTCGGCAGACGTATCACTTGGGCGTGCGGCACGTTCGCCTTGAGCAACGCAATCTGATCGTCGCCGGCAATCGGCCCCGCCGTCGGGAAGATGCCGAGCATCGGCGCCTTGATGCGCGGCAAATGCGGCAAGGTATTCACCGTCGAGGCAAAGGCATAGGTTGCGATCAGCACTTCAACATCGGCCTTCCCCATCTCATCGACAAACCATTTCATCATGCCGGGATCGGCATCGGGTCGAAACCGCCGCCCCGAGTTCGACGCTTCCGCCCAGCCGCGAGCGCCCATCTTGCGCAACGCTTCCGCGCGCGATGCGTGGCCATAGGCCGACGCTTTTTCATCCTTGCCATGGAGATGCATCGGCGATGACACGATCGTCAGCGAACGAAATAACTCCGGACGCTCCGCGGCGAACATCATGCCGAGGATGCCGCCCAGCGATTCACCACAATAATGTACCGGCCCGCCGCCGAGTGCATCGACTATCGCAGCAAAGTCATCCACATAAGCGGCAAGGTTCACGTCGCGCTGCAAATCAAAATCTCGCGACGACAAACCCAGGCCGCGCAAATCCGGCCGCACCACCTTGAAAAAGCGGCTGAGATACGGCACCCAACTGAACCACACGCGGTGAGAACGCGAAAATCCGTGCTGCAACACCAGATACGGCGCGTTTTTCCACGGGTCGGTGTAATCGTCGATCACGTAATGCAGGGTCGGCTTACCCGGCCTGGTCAGGTACGGCATGACTTTCCTTTCGAGATGTTTGAATTTCGCTGGTTTCGCGGTGCGCTTTGCAATGCGCAATGTGCAACGGTCGCGCTCACTGTATCGAAATTCAATCATCACCGCACGATTGCCCGGCGTCACCGCTGTCGTACATGCCGCCGCAGCCACAGAACGACGACAAGCGCGATACACTACGCGTTGTCTATCGAGCAGCATTCGGCGCAGCCTTGCGGCGCCCCGCGAGAAAAATGATAAGTATCTGTTTTAAAGCAATAATTTCAACCGCCGTGTTTACGGCGTTTGTGGCGCCGGCGCTCGCGCAGGCGCAAAAGCCCGCGGAAGTGCCGTTTCCCGTGCGTCCAGTGCGCCTGCTTACCGCACAAGCCGCCGGCGGCCCCACCGACGTGGTGGCGCGCATTTACGCTGGCCGATTGTCTGAACTGCTCGGCCAGCAGGCGGTGGTGGACAACCGTCACGGCGCGGGCGGCAGCATCGCGGGAGAACTTACCGCGCGCGCACCCGCCGACGGTTACACGCTCATGGTCGCGGCCAATGGCACACTGGCAGTCGCGCCGCATCTGATCAAACTGTCGTACGACGCGCGCCGTGATTTAACCCCGGTGGCGCTGATCGGCAACAGTCCGCTCGGCTTGATGGTTTATCCGCAACTGCCGGCTGCGTCGTTCAAGGAACTGATCGCGCTTGCCAAAGCGCGGCCCGGCAAAATCAACTTCGGTTCGTCGGCCACCGGCGCTACGTCGCATCTTGCCGGTGAACTGTTAAAAATGCTGGCCGGCATCAACATCATTCATGTGCCCTACAAAGGCGCCGGCCCGGCACTGATCGCCATCATGTCCGGCGAAATCGAAATGCTGATTTCCGGCCTCTCGTCGGGCATGCCCTATGTCAAACAAAAGCAGGTGCGCCTGCTGGCGGTAAGCAGCGCCAAGCGCGTGTCGCTCGTGCCGGATGTGCCCGCAATGGCCGAGACGTTGCCGGGATACGACGTGAGTTCCTGGTACGCCGTGCTGGCACCCGCCGGCACGCCGCGCGCCATTGTCGAGCGGCTCAATCAGGCATCCACCACCGCCGTCACCACGCCGGAGGTGCAAGCCAAACTGGTCACCGCCGGCGTGGAAATCGAAAGCCTCTTGCCCGCACAACTGGGCGCAAAACTCGCCACTGACTACGAGCGCTGGGGCAAAGTGGTCAAAGCCGCCGGCATCAGACCCAACTGAGTCCAATATGATTCGCCATTCCCCTCATGCCTGATTTTGACGCCATCGTGATTGGCGGCGGACTGGTCGGTACCGCCGTTGCTTATGGTCTGATAAGGCGCGGTCAAAAAGTCGGGGTGCTCGACGAAGGCGACATCGCGTATCGCGCGTCGCGCGGCAACTTCGGTCTGGTGTGGGTGCAAAGCAAGGGCTTCGGTGTGCCGGAATATCAGCGCTGGACGCGGCGCTCGTCCGAGGACTGGGCCGGGTTCTCCACCGAGCTGCTGCAAGAAACCGGTATCGCCACCGGGCACGAGCGCCCTGGCGGACTGACGCCCTGCCTCACCGAATCGGAATTCGACAAACGCCAGCAACTGATGGAGCAGTTGCGCAGCGAAGCGGGCGACATCCCGTTTGAATTCGACATGCTGCGGCCCGCCGCGTTGAAAAAAATGCTGCCGGTGATCGGCCCGGACGTCGTCGGCGCGTCGTACACGCCGTACGACGGCCACGCCAATCCACTGTACACCTTGCGTGCGTTGCACGCCGCCCTGCTCAAACGCGGCGGCCATTACGTGCCGGGGTCGCGTATCGAAAATATCAACGCGGCGCCCCGGCAATTCTCCGTCACCGTGCGCGGCGAAACTTTTTCCGCGCCGCGCGTGGTACTGGGCGCGGGTCTCGGCAACAAGGCCTTGGGCGCGATGGTTGGCCTGAACGTGCCTGTTCGACCGCTGCGCGGACAGATTATCGTCACCGAGCGATTACAGCCGGTGCTGCCCATGCCCACGCTGATGATTCGCCAAACCGTCGAAGGCACCATCATGATCGGCGAATCGCGCGAAGAAGCCGGCTTTGACGATGCCACCTCGCCGGAAATTATCCGCACGTTGGCGGAACGCGCGGTGAAAACATTTCCCTTTTTGCGCAACGTGCGCATCGTGCGCACCTGGGGCGCGCTGCGCGTCATGGCGCCCGACGGCCTGCCGGTGTATGAACAGTCGCGTGAATTTCCCGGCGCGTTCGTCTGCACCTGCCACAGCGGCGTGACGCTGGCTGCCGCGCACGCGCTGCACTATGCGGGCTACGTCATCGACGGTGCGTTGCCGCCGGAACTCGCGCGTTTTTCCACGGAGCGTTTTAATGTTCTCGCTGCTGCCTGACACGCCGCGCGAGCGGCTGAACGTTGTTATCAACGGCAAGACCGTCAGCGTGCCGCCCGGTTTTACGGCGGCCGCCGCGATGCTGCTGCACAACGCGGGCGCAACCCGCACCACCCCCATCAACGACGAGGGCCGCGCGCCGTATTGCATGATGGGCGTGTGTTTTGAGTGCCTGATGGAAATCAACGGCGAGGCCAATCAGCAAGGTTGCCTCGTGATCGTCAGCGAAGGCATGCGCATCAACACACAACACGGTAAACGCGAGGTGCAAGCATGAACGCCGCATGCGACCTCGCCATCATCGGCGCCGGCCCGGCGGGCATGGCCGCCGCGACCACGGCGTCGGAACTCGGCCTCGCCACCGTGGTGCTGGATGAACAGCCCGAACCGGGCGGACAAATTTATCGCGGCATCGAGCGGCTCGCCGCAACGCGTCCGCGGCACCTGGAAATACTCGGGCCGGACTACGCCGCCGGTCTGGAACTTACGCGCGCGTTTCGCACCGCCCGCATCGATTACTTCGACAGCGCACAGGTTTGGCAGGTGGAACCCGCGGAGGCCGTCAACCGCGTGTTCTACAAACGCTTTGGCAGCGTGGGCATACTCAACGCGAAAAAAGTTCTGATCACGGTGGGTGCCATGGAGCGCCCCATGCCGGTGCCCGGCTGGACGCTGCCGGGGGTGCTGACCTGCGGCGCGGGCCAAACGGTGCTCAAGGCCAACGGACTGGGGCCCGGCGGCAACGGTGGTCGATTCGTACTCGCAGGCTGCGGCCCGCTGTTGCTGCTGCTCGCGGCGCAACTCACGCGCGCCGGTATCAAACCCGCCGCCATACTCGAAACCACCTTCAATCGCTGGGCCGCCTTGCCGCATCTGCCCGGCTTTCTGGCGGCCCCCGGTTACCTCGGCAAAGGCCTCGGGCTGCTGCGTGAATTAAAAGCCGCCGGCGTGCCGATGCACAAAGGCGTCACCCGGCTTGCGATCAAGGGCGATACGCAAGCGCGCGAGATCGAATTCGAATGGGGCGGCAGCCTCCATCGCGAGCCGGTGGATGAAGTATTTCTGCACCAGGGCGTGGTGCCCAACGGCAATCTCGCGTGGTCGCTGAATCTTGCACACACCTGGGACGACGCACAACGCGCCTATCGTCCCACGCTCGATGCGTGGGGACGCAGCTCGGTTGCATCGATACTGGTTGCGGGTGACGCCGGTGGCATCGTCGGCGCCAAGGGGGCCGAAGCCATGGGCCGCGTGGCCGCGTTTGCGGCGGCAACCGATCTCGGCAAGATCGATCACGAGGCATGCGAGCGCCAGGCGCGCGATGCCCGCGCCACCCTCGATCAACACCGTGCCGCCCGTCCGTTTCTTGACGCACTCTATCGCCCCGCGCAGCAATGGATCGCGCCGCCCGATGCCGACACCGTGGTATGCCGTTGCGAAGAAGTGCGCGCCGGTGAAATCCGCCGTCTGGTCACAGAACAGCATTGCCCGGGTCCCAATCAAATGAAGTCATTCGTACGCTGCGGCATGGGGCCGTGTCAGGGCCGCCTCTGCGGACTCACCGTGGTCGAAATGATCGCCGAGTGCCGTCAGGTGCCGGTGAGCGAGGTTGGCTATTATCGAATTCGTCCGCCAGTGAAGCCGGTCACCATCGGCGATATGGCGGCGATGGATGTAGCCGTGCGTCATGATGCGGTGGGTTTGTAAACGCTCATAGACAACCTTGCGCACGGACAAGCATCCCAAATTTAACCATGCCCTCAAAATCCAGCACGTCTTTCCCGCGCAGGCGGGAACCCATAACGCAGCACCCCATGGCACACAGCCTGGATTCCCGTCTGCGCGCGAACAACGTACCGGGGTACACCTGCACTGAACATGGGCAACCCTAAACAAGGAAAAATCATGACCACCTACCGCCCCACCATCACCGGCCAGAAACACATGATCTCGGCCGGCCACTACTCCGCCACCCACGCGGGGTTTCAAATCCTTGAAGCCGGCGGCAACGCCATCGACGCGGGTGTTGCGGCGGGCATGGCGCTGGGCATACTGCAAACCGACCGCGTGAATTTTGCCGGCGTGGCCCCCATCATGATTTACCTCGCCGACAAGCGCGAGATCGTCAACATCGACGGCCTCGGCACCTGGCCCAAGGCAGCGTCGCTGGATTACTTTATAAAAGAGTACGGCGGCAAAATGCCGCCGGGCATTCTGCGCACCGTGATGCCCGCGGCACCCGCGTCTTGGATCATGGCACTCGAACGTTACGGCACCATGAGCTTCGGCGAAGTGGCACGCGAAGCCACGCGCCTCGCCCGTGAAGGCTTCGCCATGCATGGATTCATGCAGGAGTACATCGCCGATCACGTCGAAAGTTACCGGCGTTGGCCCTCGAGCGCCGAGGTATTTTTACCCAAGGGCCGTCCGCCGAATGTCGGCGAGCGTTTTGTGCAAAGCGAACTCGCGGCGTCGTTGCAATACATGGCCGACGAAGAAGCCGCGCACAAAAGCAAGGGGCGCGTGGCGGGCCTCAAGGCTGCGCGCGATGCCTTTTACAAAGGCGACATCGCAAAAAAAATCGCCCAGTATCACAAGGACAACGGCGGCTGGGTGACGGCCGATGATCTCGCCGCTTACGAGGTGAGTTTTGAAAAACCCGTGAGTACCCATTTTCACGGCGTCGATGTTTACGCCTGCGGCCCCTGGACACAAGGCCCGGTACTGCCGCAAACGCTGAATCTGTTGAGTGGTTATGATTTGAAAGCAATGGGCCACAACTCCGCCGCCTATGTGCATACGCTGACTGAAGCCTTGAAGCTGTCATTCGCCGACCGCCACCGTTATTACGGCGATCCGAAATTCGTCAAAGTGCCACTCGATGTGCTGCTGTCGCAGGAGTACGCCGCCGAGCGCCGTAAACTCATTCGCGCCGACGCGGCGTCGCCCGGCATGCCTAACGCCGGTGATATCGCGGGCTTTCCGCCGGCAATACCGCTGCCCAGCGTCACGCCGGGTGATCCCAATCCGCCGCCCGACACCTCGTACGTGAGCGTGGTGGATCGCCACGGCAATGCGTTTTCCGCCACGCCCAGCGATGGCTCCAGCGCAACACCCGTCATCCCCGGCACCGGATTCTGCCCGTCGTCGCGTGGCTCCCAGTCGTGGACCCACCCGCAGCACCCGGCCGCCCTCGCCCCAGGCAAACGCCCGCGCCTCACGCCGAATCCGGCGATGGCCCTGAAAGACGGAAAACTGTTGATGCCGTTCGGCTCGCCCGGCAACGACATCCAGCCGCAAGCGATGACGCAAGTGTTTCTCAACATCATGGTGTTCGGCATGGAACCGCAAGCCGCCGTCGAAGCGCCGCGCTTCGCCACCTACAGTTACCCGAGTTCATCGGCGCCGCATGCCTATCATCCGGGGCGGCTGAACCTCGAAGCGCGTTTTGATAAAGGCGTGACCGATCAACTCGCGAAGCTCGGGCACCATGTTGCATCGTGGCCGGCGGTCGAGTGGCGCGCGGGGGCGGTGTGTGCGGTGCGCGTTAATGAAGCGAATGGATTGCTGGAGGGTGCGGCTGATCCGCGGCGCCCCTGTTACGCATTGGGGATTTAGCTGCGATTGATCGTAACGAGCCTCCCACGCTGCGCCAACGATGAAAATTTAGAAGGCAAAGCAAGCGTAGGGTGGGCACGTTTTTTGTGCCCACAATAACAGGTCGTGGGCACGCTGCACTTTGCCCACCTTACAATATTCTTGTAAGCGTATGTTTTTATTAACAATTTTATACATCAATCACTACGCGCCCCACTGCTCTTAACCACCCGCGTCCACTTCTCAATCTCATCGCGTATATAAGTTGCGAACTGCTCCGGCGAGTTGCCCACCACTTCCATACCCTGCGCGGTGAGCTTGTTTTTTAAATCCGGTGTGCGCAGGCTGGCGGCGATTTGCTGATTGAGTTTCAACACAATCGCGCGCGGCGTGGCAACGGGGGCGACGATACCCTGCCACAATGAAATTTCAAAACCCTTGAGGCCTGCCGCTTCCTGCACAGTCGGCAAGTCCGGCAGCGTGGCGGAGCGTGCGAGCAGCGTCACCGCCAGGGCGCGCAGACGGCCCGACTTGATGTGCGGCAACGCCGTCGGCACCGATGAAAAAGACAATTGCAGTTGGCCGGCCAGTAAATCCGTCAGCATCGGGCCGCTGCCTTTGTACGGCACATGCGTCATTTCGATGCCGGCCATCGAGGCAAACATGGCACCGCCCAAATGCGAGCTGGTGCCGTTGCCTGACGAGCCGTAATTCAGCTTGCGTGGATTGGCCTTGGCGTAGGCGATGAGTTCCTTCACCGTGGTGGCCGGCACCGACGCGTGCAGCACCAGCACGTTTTCGCTGTTGGTGATCAGCGTGATCGGCGCGTAATCGCGCAGCGGCTGGTAACTCAGTTTCGCATTCAGCGCGGGCGCAATGGCGAGCGTGCTCACGTTGCCGAGCATCAGGGTGTAACCATCCGGGCTCGCCTTAGCCACCATTTCGCCGGCAATGGTGCCGCCCGCGCCGGGACGATTGTCCACCACAATGGAGTGCTTCCAGGCCTCGGTCAGCGACACCGCCACCGCGCGCGCGACGATATCGGTGCCCGCGCCCGCAGTGAACGGCACGACGATGCGTATCGGTCGCACCGGGTAATCTTGTGCGGTCGCGTTGCCACACGCCAATAACCCCATCAGCGCCAGCACGCTATAACGAAATTTCATCATGGCTCATCCACCAAATCGCGATGTGCTGAACGGCGCGACATCAATCGAAGGCTTTTTCCCCGCGACGATCTCGGCGATCACCTTGCCCATCACCGGGCCCGCGCTCATGCCAAAGTGTGAATTACCGAACGCGAAATAAGCATTATCGAACTTCGGCGCCGCGCCAAGTACCGGCAAACCATCGGGCAGACTGGGGCGATTGCCGCTCCAGCGCGTGACCTTGTCGAGCTTGACGCCGGGGAACATGCGTTGCGCCTGCGTCTTCAGCAACTCGGCGCGCTGCCAGTTGGGCTGTGCATCTAGGCCACCAAACTCCGCCGTGCCCGCCAGACGCAAGCCCATGTTCATCGGCGAGCAGACGAATTTGCAGTCGGTGTGGGTCACCGGCAATCGCGGCGCCACGCCCGGATCGGCAATCGTGATGTGATAACCGCGCTCGGCTTCCAGCGGCAGCGGCGTGCCGAGGTTCGCGGTCAGCGCGCTCGACGCTGCGCCGGCGGCAATCACCACGCGCTCCACGGGCCGTGCCACACCGTCAATGAGGATGGCACGCACGGTCTTGCCCTCGGTTTGAAAACCCGTGACCTTCCCGCGCAGGATCGTCGCACCGTTGCGTTCGGCAATGGCGGCCAGCGACTTCACCATCTGATGCGGATTTTTGCAGCGCCCGTTGTTCGGCAGCAGCATGCCACTCTGAAAAATCGGCGCGAGCGACGGTTCGAGTTCGCGTATTTCCATCCAGTCGAGGGGCACGGTTTTAACCCCGGCCTCGGCGCGCATGCGTTGCGCCAGCGCGGAGCCCGCCGCCGCGTTGGGTTTTTCAGAGACAAAAAGCTGCCCCGACAATTCGATCAGCCCTTCGGCTTCGGTGCCGCGCGTCAGGGCATCATAGGCCTCAAGCGTGCCGCCATGCAGCGCGTGCATGGCGCGCGAGGTGCGCAGCGCAGCTTCTTCGCCTGCGGATTTCACCGCCGTCATCAACCACGGCAGCACCTTCAGAAAATAGCCGGGGCGCACCGCCAGCGGGCCTTCGGGATTCAGCAGCCAACCCGGCGCCTGCTTCCAGATACCGGGAATCAGATACGGCACCACGCTGCCCGGGCTGATGTTGCCTGCATTGCCGAAGGATGCGCCCTCGCCCACCGGGCCGGAATCGATGAGCGTGACGCTAAAGCCCGCGCGCTGCAGCCACAACGCGGATGACACGCCGACAATGCCGGCACCGATAATCAGAACTGTTGCTTTTTCGCTCACGCGCCGTTACTCCGCCTTGATGTTCCGTGCCTTGACCAGCGCCGCCCACTTTTGCCGCTCGGCGCGTATGAACTGCGCAGTCTCGGCCGGGGACTTCATCGCGTCCGGCTCGAAACCGAGAGTTAACATTTTTTGCCGCAGATCTCCGCCGGCCACCACATCGCGTATCGACGTGTTCAACCGAGCGATGGCCTCCGGCGGCGTGCCCGAAGGCGCCTGTATCGATTCCCACGTGGAGACATCAAAACCGGGGATGCCCGATTCGGCGATGGTCGGAATATCTGGCGCGCCGGTCGCGCGTTTTGCCGTGGTCACCGCGATGGCGCGCAGCTTGTTGCTCCGCGCGAGATTAATCGCCGAACCGATGCCCGGCATCATCATGGTGACGCGCCCGCCGATGACATCCGCCACCGCCGGTGCACTGCCTTTGTACGGCACGTGCGTCATGCGGGTGCCCGTCATCGACAAGAACATCTCGCCCGCCAGGTGCGCGGCGCTACCCACGCCGAACGACGCGTAATCGAGCTTGTCCGGCTGCGCCTTGGCGAGCGCGATAATGTCTTTTACCGTGCGCACCGGCAAACTCGGATGCGTAATCAGCAACAGCGGCACGATGGCCACCACGGTCACCGGCGAAAAATCCTTTTCGATATCGTAGGTCAGCTTGTAAAGACTCGGATTGATCGAAAACGACGCCGATACAAACAGCAGCGTGTAACCATCGGCGGGCTGGCTCTTGACATATTCGGTGGCGAGGATGGTGTTCGCGCCCGGCCGGTTATCCACCAGCACTTGCTGGCCGAGTTTTTCAGGCAATGCACCACCCACCAACCGCGCCAGCGCATCCGATCCGCCGCCCGGCGGAAACCCCACAAAGAGCCGGATGGGCCGGTTCGGATATGACTGCGCCGCCACGTCCGCCGAACCCGCGACGGACATGAGCGCGATCACACCCAGTAGCGTCATTCTCGCGGCGTGGGGCGCGGCACGCAGGATGCCTTTGGAATGGATCATGGCAAAAACCTCGTTGGTTTAACCACAGCAATCGAACATTGCAAAGCGGGACAGCGGTTACTTGATCGATACACGCCAGTGTATCCGATCTTCCTCGGGAGGATAATCACCCGCCGCCTTGTGATACGAACAGCGGTTATCCCAGATCACCACGTCGCCCTTGCGCCATTGGTGGCGATACTGGCACGGCGGCTGCACGAAGTAGGCTTTCATCTCCGCGATCGTGGCTGCGCTCTCGTCGGAATCGAGTCCTTCAATCGTGAGTATCTTGCCCTGATCGAAATACAGCAGCTTGCGTCCAGTCTCTGGATGCACCTGCACCAGTGGATGGCGCACGGGCTTCACGTTGCGATCCTCTTCGTTCAGCAGCGCATTAAGCTTGCGCAGCCCGCCGTATTTGAAGGTGCCGAACCGGCCTTCGAGTTTTTGTTTGAGATGTTGCGGCAGTTCGTCATACGCCGCATAACCACTGGAGAAAAACGTATCGCCGCCCCGGCTCGGGATCGCCAGCGCATACAGTTGCGTGGCCTTGAACGGCACTTGCTCATACGACCCATCGGTGTGAAAACCCTGCGCGCCCCGGCTGTAAATCGCGGTATCCAGCGTGCCATCCGCGCGAAACTTGTTGGCGCCCAGCAGCGTAACCTCGGGACAATCCGGGTGGCGCGTGCTCTTGGACGGATGCGGGGTGATCACACCGAAGCGCAAGCTGTAGCGCAAATAATCCTGTATCTGCAACGACTGGTCGCGCACCACGATCACATTGCTGTCGAGCCAGACCTGGTAAATTTTGCCAAAGGTGGCATCGTCCAGAGTCTTCACATCCACGCCGGTGATTTCCGCGCCTATCGGTCCCATGCGGCGAATCTGCATCATTGCGTTGCCCCTTTCGGCTCAACTGTCAAATCAGTAACGTGAAATAAATTCCAGCATGGTCTGCGCGCACACATCAGGATCGGTCGCCGCGACATGAAATGAATCGCCCGGCAGCACCGCCAATGTTGAATGCGGAATCTTCTCCTGCCACGCGCGGGTTTCCGCCACCGAGCCGAGCGAACTGCCTTCGGTGGTGATCACCAGCGTCGGACAGGCAATTTTCGGCAATACCGTAGTAATGTCGGTGGTCAAAATGCGCTGCACATAGCCGATCTGGGTGGACACCGCGGTTTGCGCCATCATCTTGATCCACCACTCGGTGCCTTCCGGCGGAAAGCTGCTGCCAAGACGGCCCGCCATGGTTCTGCGCGCCCAATGCTCGACGCCCAGTTTTTCGAATTCTTCCGTCCACGCCGTCACGCGCGCGCGCAAATCACGCACGGGCGGTGGCGTGCCCACCAGCGTCAGTGTGCGCACCCGCTCCGGAAACCGCGCAGCAAAACAGCGCGCGATGGTGCCGCCCAGCTTGGCGCCAACGAGGTGCACGCGCGTTATGCCCAACGATTGCATCAGCGCGACGTAATCGTCGATCATGGTATCGATGGTCCAAGGATAGTCGCGCGGCATCGGCGTGGACGCGCCAAACCCGCGCATGTCGGGCCGCACCACGCGATAACGGCGCGCCAGATGCGGCACCCAGCCATACCACACCACCCCGCTCTCGGTATTGCCGTGCAGCATCAACACCGCTTCGGGCTCGCGCCATGGATCGGTGTAGTCGTCGATGACGTAGTGCATCGTGAGATCGGGGGAAATTTGAAGGGTTGGCATGTTCTTAACTTGGGTGGATTGGAAGGCGACCGATTAGTTTGAATCAGTCAGCACGAATGTTCGCTTGTTTGATGACTTTTGCCCACTTGGCGATTTCGCTTTGGATGTAAGCGCCGAATGCTTCGCGGCTGTTGCCCACGATTTCAAAACCCTGACTCAACAGGCGTTCTTTCACGTCGGGCAATTGCAAGGTCGCCACCAGGTCGGCGCGAATTTTTTCGAGTATCGCAGGCGGTGTTTTGGCAGGCGCCAGCACGCCGTACCATTGCATCGACTCGAAGCCCGGGACGCCGGCTTCCGCCACGGTAGACAATTCCGGCGCCAGCGCGGATCGCTTCAAGCCGGTCGCCGCCAGCACGCGCAGCTTGCCGCTGCGCACCGACGGCATGGTGGCCGGCAGGCTGCCAAAATAGACGCCCACCTGCCCACCTACCAAATCAATCAACGCGGGGCCCGCGCCCTTATACGGCACGTGCGTCATGCGCACCCCCGTCATCAATTTGAACAACTCGGCCGACAAATGCGGTGACGTGCCGTTGCCGGCGGAGGCATAGGAATACTGATCGGGCTTGGCCTTCAACAGCGCGATCAACTCCTTTACCGACGTGGCTGGCAACGAGGGATGAATCACCAGAATGTTTTGTGCAACCGCCAGCATAGTCACCGGCGCGAGATCTGTTACCGGGTCATACGGCAGCTTGCGCAGGCTGACGGCTATGGTGATGGACGCAATCAGCCCCATCACCAGGGTGTGTCCATCGGGCGCGGCCTTCGCGGTGGTGTCCACCGCCACCGTGCCGCTTGCGCCGCCGCGATTATCGATGACCACGGTTTGCCCCCACTGGTCGGTGAGCTTCTGACCCAGCGTGCGGCCCAGCATGTCAGCGCCACCGCCCGGCGGCACGGGAATCAAAAATCGCACCGGCCTTTGTGGAAATGCCGAAGGCCGGCGCCCATCCTGCGCCTGTACGTTCACGCACACGCCCAGCAGCAGAGCGGCTACGATGGCGCCACGGCGTTTGGGTGACCGGATCAAGGTATCAGCAGAATTTTTCCAAAGCATGATCGGTCGTCCAGCCGCCGGTGCGCGTCGGCCGCATTCGCCAGTGAGTACACCCGATTGATTGTTACCGACATTTCACCGTTGAGAAACCACGAAAAAATATCGGCGCTTCGGGAACGCAGTGCTTCCGGTGTGGCTATGTGATGCGCCAGATGCGGGCGCGTAAAAAACAGCGAGCCCGCATCGGCGAGCGCCGCTGGATTGATCGACGTCACCTCGCCGCTTGATTGTCCGTACAACACCAGCGTGCCGCGCGGCGTCAGACAACGCACGCTACCGTGTATGGTGTCGATGCCCACGGAATCGTAAACCACGTCCACACCCGCGCCGCCAGTGTATTCTTTTACCGCACCGACGAAATCAACCCTCCGGTACAGGATGGCGTGATCACATCCTAACCGATTGATTATTAATGACTTTTCAGGCGTGGAAACCGTGCCCATCACGGTTGCGCCCGCGCGTTTCGCCAGTTGCACCAGCAAACTCCCCACGCCGCCCGCCGCCGCGTGGATCAACACGCGATGCCCTTTGCGCAGCGGAAACGTACTCGTGGTCAGATAGTGCGCGGTCAGCCCGTGATCAAAAATCGCCGCCGCGTCCTGATACGACAACGCCTCCGGCAGCCGCACCAGCCGATGCGCCGCCACTGTCTGATATTCGGCATAAGCCCCGAGAACGTCAGGCACGTAATACACCACGCGATCCCCTTCGCCCCACCCGGTAACGTCCGCGCCGACGGCATCCACGACACCGGAGGCTTCGATGCCGGGCGTCAGAGGCAAGCGGCGCGGATAGATCCCGGACCGTATAAACGCATCGCGTCGATTCACGCCGATAGCCTTGATGCACACACGTACCTGCCCGGCCGCCGGATTGGGCATCGGCACGTCGGCGTAGTCCAGTACGTCCGGGCCGCCGTGCTGGCGTACGACGATCGCTTTCACTGCGCGCCGCAACCGCTTGAATTGCTATTCGTTATGAGCAGGATCACCGAGAATGCGCGCTTCGTTTTACCGGGTTGTTTTTGAATATACTGTCGGCCCCTGCCCCTGTAAAGCCGCAATACCTTGCACGCCACCATGCAGAACCCGATTCTCTCGTCCGCCATGCACGCTTTGACGTTTGCCCTCGCGCTGCTCGCAACGGGCACATACGCGCAAACGCCTGCTGCCGCCCACTATCCCAACAAACCCGTGCGCGTGGTGGTTGCGGTGGCGCCCGGCGGCGGCATCGACACCGCCGCGCGCATCCTGGTGGACAATGTGCGGCAGCGGCTTGGCCAGCCTTTTGTGATCGACAATCGCGGCGGCGCCGCCGGCAACGTCGGCGCGGGGCTGGTATTTCACGCCAACCCGGATGGCTACACGATACTCGCTTCGTCGCTGTCGCCGATCACGATCACCGGATTACTCACGCGAAATCTCAATTTTGATCCGGCGGCCTTCGAGCCCATCGTCGTGATGTCGCGTATTCCCAATGTGCTGGTCACGCGGCAAACGCTGCCGGTGAATTCCGTCAAGGACTTACTGACGCACATCAATGCCAACATCGGCAAGGTGAACTATGCGTCACCGGGCGCGGGTACCGCAGCGTATCTGAGCGCGCAGCTCTTCATGCAGATCACCAAAACAAACCTCACGCACATTCCCTACAAAGGCACGGTACCCTCGCTGGTGGACCTGATGGGCGGGCATGTCGATCTTACCTTCGCCCAGGTCGCGGCGATTCATCCATTGTATAAAGACGGCCGGCTGAAAGTGCTGGCAACGGCCACGGCGGAACGTATTGAATTTTTACCGGACATTCCCACGCTGGCGGAAACCGGCGTTCGCGGCGCGGAGTCGGATACCTGGAACGCCATCAGCGTGCCGCCCAAAACACCGGCCACGATTATCGCCAGACTCAACGCGGCCTTCAGCGACGCATTAAACGCGCCGGAGGTAAAAGCGCGCTATCGCTCGCTCTATATGACGTCCGGTATCGGCGGACTCGAATCCACGCGGAAATTCGTCAAGGACGAAACCGTACGCTGGGCGAATGTCATTCGGACGGCAGGCTTGAAACCGGAATAGGTCGCACCTGCCTCACCGGCGCATTTACTCCGCCTTCGCCCCCGACAGCTTTACCACGTTGGCCCACTTCACCGTTTCGCTTTTGATAAAGGCCGCGAATGCCGCCGGCGCGATGCCGCCAGCCGTGGAGCCTTCGGCGGTCATGCGATCTTTCACGTCCGTCGCTTGCAACGCCTTGCTGATCTCGACATGCAAACGATCCACGATTGCGCGCGGCGTACCGGCGGGCACCACCACGCCTTGCCATGACGTCGCTTCGTAGCCGGGCACGGCGGCTTCGGCAATAGTCGGCAGATCCGGCGCAATCGCCAACCGCTGTGCGCTGGTGATCGCGAGCCCCTTGAGCCGGCCCGCACGCACCTGCGGCAATACCACCTGCACCTGGATAAAACTCATCTGCACTTCGCCCGAGATCAACGCCGTGGTTTGTTCCGCCGCGCCTTTGTAGGGCACATGCGCGATTTCTATGCCCGCCATGGTTTTGAACAATTCCTGCGACAGATGATTGCCGCCGCCCGTGCCGGCGGACGCATAATTGAATTTTCGTCCGGACGTTTTCGCCAGCGCGATGAATTCCTTTAAATTTGCAGCAGGCACCGAAGGGTTCAGCGCCATCACGTACGGACTCATCGTGGTCACCGTCACCGGCGCGAAATCGCGGATGGGATCGTACGGCAGCTTCGCATGCATGCTGACATTGGTCGCCAGCGTGCTGATGCTGCCAGCAAACAACGTATAGCCGTCCGGGGGCGCTTTCGCCACCATTACCGCGGCCACGATGCCCGCGCCGCCGGGCCGGTTATCCACGATCACCTGTTGCCCCAGACTGTCGGTCAGCTTGCGGCTCACGGTGCGCGCAATCATGTCATTGCCGCCGCCCGCGCCGAAGCCCACCACGAAGCGAATCGGCTTCGAGGGGTACGCTTGATCCACATTCTTTGAAGTCGTCTGCGCCAAACCCGTGCCGACCAGGCCCATGCACAGCGCGCCGGTGAAGCAGGTGAAAACGGCTGTTTTCATACCCGGTTCCTACGCCGCCGATTCCAGAATTTCCAACACTTGCTCCGGCGTGGTGATCTTGCGCGGATTCGAATGCAGCCAGCTGTCGTGCATCGCGTGATCCGCGATCATGGCGAACTGATCCCGCGTCACGCCCACGTCCGACAGCTTGCCCGGCAAACCCAAATCGGCAATAAACGCCGCGATCACATCGGCCGCATCTTCGCCGGGATGCCCCATCGCCTCGGCCACCAGGCGTTGGCGTTCAAGATTGACGGAGCGGTTGTATCGCAGCACCGGCGGCAGCATCACGCACGAGGTGTAGCCATGCGGCACATCGCAGCTGCCGCCCAACACGTGGCCGATGGCATGGCTCGCCCCCATCTGCGCGCCGCCTTGCCGCCCGGTCATCGCCTGCCACACGGCCAGTTGGCAATCAAGACGCGCCTCAAGGTCCGAGGGATCTTGCTTCACGCGCGGCAGGCCGCGGCTCAGCAGGCGCAGCGCCTGCAAAAAATTCGCGTCACTCGCCACATTCGACACCGGCGAACAAATCGCCTCGGTGGCGTGATCCACCGCGCGCAATCCCGTCGAGAGCCACACCCACAGCGGTGTATGCACGGTTGGCGCGGGATCGAGTATCGACACACGCGGAATAATCAGCGGATGACGGAAACTCTCTTTCACCTTGGTGCGTGTATCGGTGCAACCGCCGCCCGGCTGAAACTCGCCGCCCGACAGCGTGGTGGGTATCGCGATCTGCCGCACCACCGGCCCCTCGAATGTGGGGATGGTCTGCTTACCGTCTGCGTTGACCACGGCGTGAAATGCGTCCAGCCCGGCGACATCGGTCACGTTGTGCCGCAGGCAAATCTGCATGATCTTGCCGGCGTCGGTCACCGAGCCGCCGCCGAAAGTCACGATCAGATCGGTGCCCGCTGCGCGCGCCGCGCTGGACGCCTCGATCACTGCATCGCGCGGCGTATGCGACGGCATGCGGTCATACAGTCCCGCGAACCGCGTGCCGAGTGCCGCGCGCACTTTCGCCACCTCGTCGGTGGTGCGGTTCATGGTGCCGCTGACTATCAGAAACACGCGTTGCGCTTTCAGTCGATCCACTTCGGCCGCCAGCGCCTGCGCGGCGGGCTTGCCGAAAACAATACGTTCCACCGCAGTGAATACGAACATTCCTGATTGCATGAGCTTTTCCTGTTGATGACGAAACGGCGTTTGAATCGATATACTTCTCGGGTGATGAATTCTGCAATTTTAATCCGAACCGCTGTTGCCACGTGCGCGTGGACGGCAATCGGAACGACAGTCGCCCTGCCCGGTGCAACGGCACAGGATTTTCCCACGCGCCCCATCCGCATGGTCGCGCCCTTTTCCGCCGGGGGCGGCGCGGATTCGGTGGCGCGGCTGGTGGCTGAAAAACTGTCGGACAGCCTGGGTAAACAAGTGGTGGTGGACAACCGGCCCGGCGCCTCCAACATCATCGGCACCGACATCGTGGCAAAAGCCCCCGCCGACGGCTACACCCTGCTGCTGGCGATCAATAATCACGCAATCAACGCCGGACTGTTTGCCAGGCTGCCCTATGATCCGGAAAAAGATTTCGAACCGGTCACACTGATCGGCCTGAACCCATTCATGCTGGTGGTGCATCCTTCGCTGCCGGTTAAGACCGTGCAGGATCTGATTTCTTACGCCCGCGCCAAACCCGGCGCGCTGAACTACGCCTCTGCAGGCAATGGCACTGCGGCGCACTTTGCCGCTGAATTGTTCAAGCTCAAGGCAAAAGTAAACATGACCCACGTGCCGTATAAAGGTGTGTCGCAGGCGGTCATCGATCTGGTTGCGGGGTCCGTGCACGTGATGATACCCAGCCCCGGCTCGGCCATTGCGCAGGTCAAGGCCGGGCGACTGAAATTGCTCGCTGTCACGACCAGCCAACGCACCCGCGCGATGCCCGACGTGCCGACCCTGGATGAAAGCGGCGTTCCCGGCTATGAATTCAGCAACTGGTGGGGTTTGCTCGCGCCGCGCCGCACGCCCGCGCCCATTGTATCGAGACTCCAAAAAGACGTAGCGCAACTGCTGCAAGCCAAAGACGTGCAAGCGCGGCTGGGCGGCGAAAACGGCGAAGCCGTGGGCAGCACGCCGGCGTATTTTCGCGATTACCTGCGCGCTGAATTCGAAAAATATTCGCGGCTGGTCAAAGAGATCGGCTTGAAGCCAGATTAAAGCGGACACATCGCGAGTCACGCCCTGTCGTGCATGCCCCAACGTCTTGCCCGGCTTCGAAATGGGCGCGTGGTTCGGTGTGCTCACGCCCACCCATACGCCGGCCGCGGTGATCCGTAAACTGAATGCGGAATGGCCAAGGTGGTGCTCAGCGCAGGGTTGAACTTCCAATGGCAAGAGCCGCTTGCCTGACTGGATTGATCAAAGCAAAAATGCGTGGCAAAACAGCAATATTACGGATTTCAAGTGCAGGGCAGAGCCGATATAATGGAACTCCGGAAATCGTTGAAGCGTATCCATCTCAAGCTGTCACTGCCACGATTGCAAAGCGCCCCTTATTGGGGCATGTGGCGAGGCCATGTGAAAATCAAAAATCGAAATACGGAATGAAAAATCTCTGCACCGGAAGCCGACGCAAGGTCATAGCCACACGTCACAAATTGAAGATTTTGCCGAGCCGGCACATGACGGCCGTCTGCCCGGTGTGCCAACGCGCGGTCGCCATTCGCCGCCTGTTGGGTGTGCTGGAGTTCTCAAGACATAAAGGATCACTGCCCGCTAAGCCAGTGGCAAAGAAGCCGGTCAAACGGGCAACGAAATCCGTGAAGCGGCGCAAGTAGGTCTGCGCGAAACCGGCGGTACTGTTAGTTCCGTACTATTTTTTCAATTGATCATGCCGCGCCGCGATCAATGCGGCCTCCACCCGGCTGCGAACCTGCAGCTTCTGCAAAATGTTCGTGACGTAATGTTTAATCGTCTTTTCAGCGAGAAAAAGTTTGGCCCCAATCTCCCGATTAGTGAGCCCGGTGCCGATCAAGCGAAGGATTTCCCGCTCGCGATCCGTCAATTCCTGCAATGCGTCAGGCGCGTGACCGCACGTGAGTGAAACGAGCATTTCCGCCGCGAGCGAAGGCGAAACATAAACCTCGCCACGGGCGGCCGTGGTAATGACATTGGCCAGTTCCTGCGCGGAGACACCCTTGAGCACATAGGCACGAGCCCCGGCCTTGAAGGCAGCCAGCAATTTGTCTTTGTCTTCCGAAACCGTCAGCATGACGATGGCGCTCGCCGGACACGCGGTAGAAATTTTCTCCGCCGTCACCAGTCCGTTCCATCCCGGCATGCTGATATCCAGCAACACAACATCCGGAAGCAGTTCACACGCGAGCTTCAGCGCGTCTTCGCCCGAAGCCGCTTCGCCGACAACCGTCAAACCCGGCGCGGATCCAAGAGAGTGCACGACCCCCTGCCTGAACAACGGATGATCGTCGCACACCAGCACGCGGATCGAATCACTCACGGTCTATCCCCTCCAGCCACATGGGCAAACTGGCACGGATGACGGTTCCGTGCCCGGGAGAAGATTCCAGTTGGAACGATCCACCGAGAATTTCCACGCGTTCTCGCATCCCTTCCAGGCCCACGTGCCCGTCGGTATTCAATTTATCCGGCTCGAATCCAACGCCGTTGTCACTTACGACAACGTTGATTCGTCCATTTTCATGCGACACCTCGACGCGCTGGTCCGTGCCGCGACCGTGGCGAAATCCGTTTGCGAGTGATTCCTGTATCAGTCTGTACAGCGTGATTTTTACCGGCAGCGAAATATTACCCGGGGCGCTAGCAGCGGAAAGCGTCACGGTTACTCCGGTTTTCCGCTCGAAATCACGAACCGCACGACCGGCAATTTCACCACTCGGAAGCCAGTCAATTTCCGGCAGCTGAAGTCCCAATGAAATAGAGCGCAAATCGGTAAGCGCGGATTGCAACGCCGAGTGTATCGTGCGGAAATCTTCCAGCGGGCGTCGCCTGTCGCCACCTGCCGGTGCATTGGCGCTACTTGCGGCGATCGTTTCAAAGCGCATTAGCGCCAAGGCCAGATCCTGTCCAGGTCCGTCGTGCAAGTCCGCCGACAGACGGCGCAGATAGCGTTCATTGAGCTCGGTTGCGCGCACGGCCGCGCGACGCACGCTGTCATGAAGCTGCGCATTCTGCGCCACGAGCTTCGACAACTCGGCCACTTTGTCGTTCAGTTGCTGGCGCTGGGCGTCAATGGTTCGGCTGCCACGTCGCACCAATCCGAATAAGAGCAGGTACATCACCAGCATCGCCGCAGCCACGACCATCCAACTGCGCAACTGCGCGGCTCTTATTTCCCGGAACAGATCGTCTGGTGTTTGATAAAACTCCGCAGCCGCGATCACCGTGCCAAGCTTGTCCGCATGTATGGGGCTGTAGGTTTCAATCAGATGCGACCATTTAAGGCTTTCCGACACATTTTCCACTTCGGACAGGTCGCTGACCTCCGAATGCACGTTGCCGGCGAGTGCGGCCGCAAGGCCTTCGCCAATGGGAAAGCTTCGGCCAATGATACTGGCGTCCGTACTGTATAAGACTCTTCCACGCCGGTCCCAGACCTTGAAGGCGACAATCCGTTTGCCGAGCGGCGTGTCGGACAGCAATGAACCCAGTGCGGCTCGATGGGATTCTTCCAGCGTATCGGCACGCGCCAAATCCTGCAGGTGTGGGGAAATAAAACTTTCAACGTAATGGCTTGTCACGCTCCCCAGCCGATTGACCACGCCACGCTCAATGGTGATGCCCACCCACCAGCCAATAGCGAGCATCCCAATCAGCAGAATAGGAAAACTCGCAACCAGAAACTGGCGCGACAGACTTAGACGGGAGAAGGCAAGCATGGCGATAACCTACTTCGTAAAGCATAGCACCTGACCGCCCGGGGAACCATGGACTAAAGTCTGATCACTTATCGACCATGGACAGGTGCAAATCACGCCTGTCGCTCGTGGTTTCGGCAATGGCCGCCCCTTACGATGCAGGCGTGAGTGGATGGGGTTGCGTGAGGCGCCAAGTCGTATCGCCACGGGCAGGCCGTCAATTCATTTTTCACGGGTAGTTTGTAGCGTTATTCCATAATTTAAGGAGATTGACCATGATGAAAAAAACCAGATTGGCGTTAATGATTGGCGGTTTATTGTTGGGTGCGGCGAGCGCGACAGTGTCCGCCGCGCGGTTGTCGGCAGATGAGCCTGCCGCACGTGCCGCAGTGGCGCAGCCTGCCGCCACCGCTGATGTGCTCGCCCGCCGTGGACGCGGCTCGGATGATCCCAAGCCGCCCGCCTGCGATGACCACGGCACGGACATCTGCCTGAGCGCGGCGGAAACCCTGGCACGTCGTGGACGCGGCTCCGATGATCCCACGCCGCCCACCTGCGATGACCACGGCACGGACGTCTGCCTGAGCGCGGCGGAAACCCTGGCGCGTCGTGGACGCGGCTCCGATGATCCCAAGCCGCCCGCCTGCGATGACCACGGCACGGACGTCTGCAATAGCGAGGCTTAGTCCACTCAGGCTACTTGGCCACTAAGCCATCCGCTGGTTTTTCTGCTTCGGCGATTCTCGGTCAGGATTTGCCGAAGCAGAAATCGGATTCACGCGGGAATTACCCCCGCGTTACGCCGATTCCCCAGTCGCGACACCGCCGACGTCATTGGCGCCAGACAACAAGTTGTCAAACCGCTACGCCAGCCCCACCACCTCGGCCACCGCTTCAATCTGCTCGACATGGCGGCCAACGGGATTCACGAGAATATGGTTCGCGCCAACCGCGACCAGCGCTTCCAACTGTTCACGCACCTGCGCCGGTGTGCCGTGAATGTCCCCGTCGTTGGCGCCGCCCGGTCGTTGATACACCGTCGAGTACCAACGGTCGAGTTCGGCCTTGGCAGTATCGGTGCGTTCGGCCACCGACATGAATACCCGTTTGGAGATCGGAAACTTCGCGGGATCGCGGCCCAGCTTTTCGAGTTCTTCGCGCAGAATCTTCACGTATTTTCCGTAGTCGGGCGTGGTCGACGCGCCCGCGGCCATCCATCCGTCCGCGATTTTGGCGGCACGGCGGATCGCATCGGGATGCTGGCCCCCGAGCCAAATGGGCGGATGCGGCTTCTGCACCGGCTTGATCACCATGCCGGTATCGTGCAGCCGATAGATGGTGCCGGGGTAATCCACCTTGGGCTGCGTCCACAGCGCCTTGATGATATCGATACCCTCGCGAAAACGGCGCACGCGATGTTCGGTGGGTATCTGAAACTCTTCGTAATGATGTTCCCGGCCAAGACCGAGGCCGAGGATCGCACGGCCATTGCTGATGTGGTCGAGTGTGGTGAATTGATGGGCGACATGGCTGGGGTTATGCACTGGCAGCACCACCACGGCGACACCGAGGCGTATACGCGTGGTAAACGCAGCCGCATACGTGAGGATCATCCCCGGATCGAAACTGAATACGTGATCCAGCGTGTTTTCGGTCACCCACAGATCGCTGAATCCCAGCGCTTCGGCACGCTCGGCAACGCGGCGTACTGTCGCCATGGAAAGCGGATCGGGCGAGCGATGCGGCAGTGACATGCCGATAGGAATACTGTCTTTCAGGGCCATGGTGTGTTTCTCGGTTGTAAAATTTTATTTGTAATTATGTGTGAATTACCAACGCTCAATCCGCGGTTATGCCCGCCTTCCTGATAATCGGCGTCCACTTGTCAATTTCGGATTTGACGTACGTGCGCAGTGATTCGGGGTTCGCGAGCGACACCGGAACCGGCGCTCCGCCCAATTCGCCGAGCCGGTTCTTGAACGCGGGATCCACGACGGCCGCTTGCAGCGCCGTAACCAGTTTGTCCAGCACGGGTTTCGGAACGCCCTTGGGCGCCCACAGCCCGAACCACGACAACGCCTCAAAGCCCGACAGGCCTTGCTCGTCGAGCGTCGGCACGGCGGGTAGCGAGGCCACGCGCGTCCTTGCCGTTACGCCGTAGGTTTTGACGGTGCCGGCCTTGATCTGTCCCGAGGTGGTGCTGGTCTGATCGCACAGCAGGTCAACATGGCCGCCCACCAGATCGATCATTGCCGGCGCGGCGCCTTTGTACGGCACCTCGTTGAATTCGGTCTGGGTCATGTTCATGAAGAGCAGCGCGCACAGATGCGCGGCCGAACCGAGGCCCGCATTGGCAAACGTGAGCTTCGGGCCATTCGTCTTGGCGTAGGCGACGAACTCTTTTAACGTGTTTGCTGGAAACCCGTTGCGGGCGACGATCGTCATCGGCATATCCGCCACCCGGCCGATGTGCTCGAAATCCGTCATCACGTTATAGGGCAATGCGCGATAGAGCGCCGGGGCCGTGGCCATGCCTGTGTTCATGATCAACAGCGTATAGCCGTCGGGGCGTGACTTGGCGACTTTGTTGCTGCCGATGGTACCGCTGGCGCCGGCTGGGTTATCCACGATCACCTGCTGTTTCAACACGTTGCCAAGTGCGGCGGCGAGCGTGCGCGCCATCGCATCGCCCGGCCCGCCCGCCGGGAATGGCATAACCAGTGTGATGGACCTGGACGGATAATCCTGCGCCTGCACCTGCGCAGTGCCCAGAATCATGGCCAGTGCAATCGTCAATGCTGCAATCGCCCAGTGCCGGTATCTACTCATGATTGCCTCACTATTCAGGATTTCGAGGGGCCAATAATTCAGAACTTCACCATCGGCGCAAATGTACTGCGGTGCATATTATTCTCCCATAAACCCGGCGTGCCCGACATTTTGAAACCGTTGATTCCGTACACTTCCGGTTGAGAGAGAAATCACTATAGCGAGCAAGCCGCATGGCGGACTGGAAGTCTCGCACTGTTCCAGCATTCTCCGTCTCAATCCAGCGACCGTATCCCCGCCATCGTTTGAATCACCGCGCGGATATCCGCCGCCTGCGCTACACCCCACCACGCCGCGCGGATGCGCTCGCGCTGCTCCGTGGTCATTTGCACATACGCCGCGCACAAATCCAGTTTGGTGTTGATCACGTCGCGCCGTTCGTTTTGTGGCCGGTCGGGATGACCGCTATGTCCCATCAGTTCGCGCACGAACTCGCGTCCGCCGGCGGCGCGTATTCTGATTTTCGAGGGCTTGGCTTCCGGCCCCTTGGATTCACTCATGATGCGCCGCAGTTCGGCGCTGGCATGCACGCGGATTTTTTGCATCAGCGGCCGTATCGCCGGATCGGCGATACGTTGCGGCGTGTAACTGTCCAGCGTGATGCCGCCATCCACCAGCGCGCGCGCCAGTATGTACGGAAAACTGTGATCCGCGGATTCGCGCGTTTTCGGATCGTACTTCGACTCGTCGGCGAGATGCACTTCATAGCCAGTGGCGATATCGATGTCGATAGAGACAATTTCGGCCAGCGGTGTCCACGCGCGGATTTCAGGCGCCAGCTCGGCGATGCCGATGGTGTTGTTCTCGGCGGGTATTGGTTTGATGTACGCCATTTCCACCACGCGCTGGCCGGGATCGAGCGGCAAACGCAAATCGAATGGCCCGGTGATATGGTGCAGACCATAAATGCCCGCGTAAGGCGCCTGCGCCGAGGTGAAGCCCACTTTCGCCAGCATCGCCGCGAAAACGCCATTGCGCACGGAAAAAGCCGACGCACAGCCCTTCATCATCGACAATTCGCCCCAGCGGCTCACCCCCAGCGGCATGTTCGGCACCAGTGCCAGCGACGCGGCGTTTGCGAGCTGTTCCGGCGTCAGCTTCCACAGCTTGCCCGCCGCGAGCGCAACCCCCACGTTCATGAAGGCACCCTGATCAAACCCTGATTTCACGCGCGGCGCGCTACGCTCGAACGCACCGTAGATTTCATACGCTAGCGCAATGCTGGTCAGCACCTGCATCCCCGAAGCGCGCACCACTTCACCGGCGGCGAGCACGCCGGGAATCATGTCGCTCGGATGTCCGAAGTAGGCGTCATTGTAGTCATACGCGCGCACCATCATCGAATTGGCCAGCGCGGCCAGTTCCGGCGAGGTTTGATGGCCATAGCCGAATACCGTGGCGCCGGGGTCGCTCTGCACCCGCCGCGTCACGCGCGCCATCATGGGCGCTACGTCGGCGTTCATCGCCGCCACGGCACACGCCATGCTGTCCAGCAGCAAGGCCGTCGCCTTGGCGCGCGCCGATGCGCTCAAATCCGCCTCGGAAAAGCCGCCGGTGTAATTAACGAGTTGTTCGCTGATCTTGTCCAAAATTGCCGTTCCTCTTGTTCCCAATGTTTCATTTATTGCTTCATGCGCACATGGCGTTCAAGGTTACATACCAAGACGGTATTATGAGGCCGCGCGGTTCATGCAAAATCACCCATGGAGCATCCCCCGTGAAATTCCGTATTCTGGTTTCTGCGTGTCTGGTTTCAACAATTATCATTGCCGCGGATGCCTGCGCGCAAGCTGGTGCTGCGTCCGCGTATCCCACGAAACCGCTGCGTTTCATTCTGCCGTTTCCACCCGGCGGCGCCACGGATGCCGTGGGTCGCCTGATCGCCGAGCGATTGCAGGCCGCGCTGAAACAGAATGTCGTGCCCGACTATCGTCCCGGTGCGGCGGGCAATCTCGGCTACGGCCTGGTATCGAAAGCGCCGCCCGATGGCCACACGCTCGGACAATGCACGCCATCCATTGTGATCAGCCCGTCACTCTATAAGAACCCGGGTTACGACCTGCGCGAGATCGCGCCCGTGGCGCTGGTGGCCAATATTCCCTCGTTGCTGGTGGTGCATCCTTCCGTGCCGGCGAACAATCTCAAGGAGTTGATCGCGCTCGCGCGCAAACATCCGGGCAAACTCAATTTTGGCTCGGGCGGCGTTGGCACCTCAAACCATTTCTCGGGCGAAATGTTGAAATCGCTGGCCAAGATCAACATCGTGCACGTGCCCTACAAAGGCACCAGCATCGCCATGTTTGCCCTGATCACGGGCGAAACCGATCTGGTGACCATCGGCCCGCCCGCAGCCCTGCCCCTGATCCGTGAAAAGCGCCTGAAAGCGCTGGCCGTGCTGCGCGACAAGCGCATCGCTCAGTTGCCGGAAGTGCCCACCTCGGCTGAATCCGGATTGCCGGGCTGGGAGGTCAAAACCTGGTACGGCATTATCGCGCCGGGAGGAACCCCACGCGACATCATCACCCTGCTTAATGCCGAACTCGTCAAGGTCATCAGCACGCCCGAGGCGCACAAGCGGCTGGCCAGCGTGGGCGCCGAACCGCTGCCGTCGTCGGTCGATGAGTTTGCGAACTACATAAAATCGGAAATGGCGCTATACGGCAAGCTGGTGCGCGAAGCCGGAATACGCGGGGACTGATGGATGCGCTCACCCTATTCGGTCTGTTTGCCGTTACCGCGATGATGGTGTGTTATGCGCTGGAAGCGCGCAGCCCGTGGTATACGCTGGGTTTCGCTGCCGCCTGCGGGTTGGGATCGGTGTATGGTTTTTTGCAGGGTGCGTGGCCGTTCGGCGTGGTGGAAGCGGTGTGGATGGCGGTGGCGTTTTACAAATGGATGCGGACGAGCCGCAAATAAACTTTGCAGGTTGGGCTGGAAAGCCCGACACAACCGCACGTAGCATTGCGACGGCAGCGGTGAATGGCCGCGATATCCGTGTTGGGCTTCGCAGGCTCAGCCCAACCTACCCTACTCGACTGACGTCCTATGCCGCGCGTAATAAATCCATCAGCTCGCGCACCGACTTTAAAGCCTCCAGCCCCGAAATCATCTCGATCACGGATTTAACCTGCGCGTCGCCTATGCGCCCCTTGGCGCCTTTACGAAACTTCGCCTCAATCTCGGCCCGGCTCATGCGATTTTCCGGCGTGCCCCTGGGGTCATCACAACGCGCTTTCAGAGTCGTGCCGGTCTGCATTTCCAATTCGACAATCGCCTGCACGCCGCGCAACACGGGATCGGCCACCAGTTGTATCTGCTCCAGCGCAAAGCGCCGCACCGCCGGATCATTAAAACGTGCCGGCTCGAATTGCTCCATCCATAACTCACGGTCGAACAGCACGATCGCCGCCGTGTAATACACCGAGCCCGAGGCCTCCCACTTGCCGTTGATCGTGCGCCGGTTGACGTAGGCGTCGTACGATGACTGGCTTAAATGAAGACGCATGTGGCGCACGTCGTCCGCTTTAACGTCGTGCTGTTGAATCAGCTCGAACAACGCACTGACGAACGCCTGATTCGCGGCCGAGGTGGGCCACGGGCGCAGCGCAATTTGTTCGAGCTCCCAACGCTCGCCCAGACCTTCGGTGGCGGCCTTGGAGGGCGCGGTACCGGTGTAGGTGGCATAAAACCCGCCGTCGGCCGCCGTCAAAAATTCGCGGGTGGCCACGAAGTCCTGCTCCGCCAGCAGCGCCGCCATCAAGCCCGACAGCGCGCCGCGAAACTGATGGAATTTGACTGATGAAGTGCCCCATGCCGCGAACGTCCCCGCGGCCTGACTGCCCGCGAAACCGTACGCCATCGCCATTTTGTCCGCGCTGAAGCCCAGCAGCCGCCCCACCGCCGCGGCCGCCCCGAACGGACCGATGACACCCGGCCCATGCCAGCCGCGCGCCCGAAACGCGCCGTAATCCATCCCCGCGCCAATACGCGTGGTGACTTCAAAACCGGCCGCCAGCGCCGTCAGCAAGTCGCGGCCGCTGGCGTTTTCGCGCTCGGCTATCGCCAGCGCAGGGGGTATCACCACCGGCTGCAAGTGCGTGGCCGTGGGTCGATACACGTCGCACAGCGACACCGAGGTAATCAAAAAGCCATTCAGCGCCGCAGCCCCCGTCAGGGACAAACGCCCGCTACCAATGACGCTGCTCTCGTGCGACTGGCCAAGTGCGGCGGCAAAGCGCGACACCTTCGGCGCGTCCTCGCCTTCGTAGCCCGCCAGCGCGCACGCCATGGCGTCCAGCAGCAAATCCTTGCAACGTTCCCGAGCCGTGGCCGGAATATCTTCACACTGCAACTCACTGGCAAAACGCGCGAATGTCTGTGTCAGGTTCTCACTCATGGGATGCTCAAATTGTGACCAGGTGATCGTGACTATACGCGACTCTGCGTGAACATTGGACGGTGCCCTGCCAGACGCCATGCGTGTTTCCGTCCGCTTTTCACTACTGCAAACCAGCGCGAGCGGATACAATAAAATCACCGTGCATTAACGCACGCATCCGGGAGAGCCCCATGGGAAAGTTGCGCCACATTGCGATTGCCGTCGCCAAGCCCAATGAAGCAGCCACGTTTTACGAGCAGGCCTTCGGACTGAAACGCGTGCGTGAATCCGTCAGCGCGATACTGATGTCGGATGGCGTGATCAGTCTTGCGATACTCAACAATACCACCAGCCACGAAGCGCTCGGCCACCATGGCCTGCATCATCTGGGATTCATCACCGATGATGTGGGCGAGGCATCAGGCAAGGCGGAATCCAGCGGCGCGATTTACGCCGACAAGGCCGAGAACATCGCCAAACGATTCGCCAACCGCGGACAACTCCAGGACGGCCAGCTCACCGCCGACGCGCAACAGCAGGAGCAACGCAAATACGTTGATCCGAACGGCATCAAGTTCGATATCGTCAACAACCTGCACGTGCGAAATTCCTGGCGCCTGCCGGTATGAACGTGACACGCATCACCGCGGCGCTGTGCCTGCTGCTGGGCGCCGCCGCGAATGTCGCGGCTCAGGATGCGTATCCCAGCCGCCCGATACGTTTGATTGTCACCGCCGCGCCCGGCGGCGTAGTCGATGTCACCGCGCGCATTATTTCGCAACAGCTCACGGAACAATTTGCGCGTCAGGTGGTGGTTGAAAACCGCACCGGCGCGGGCGGCATCATCGGCTCTGGCTTTGTGGCGAAGGCGGCCCCCGACGGCTACACCCTGCTGATGGCGACGCCGGGGTTCACCATCGTGCCCATCCTGCACAAATCGCTGCCCTATGATCCAGTGAAGGATTTCACCGCCATCACGCAAATCACCGGCGCCACGCAGGTGCTGATTGTTTCGCCGCAACTCAAGGTCAACACACTGAAGGAATTCATAACCTTGGCGCAGGCCAATCCGCGAGTGTTCAATTACGGCTCGGGCGGCAATGGCAGTCCGCTGCATGTGTATTCGGAGTTGTTCAGCAAGGCCGCCAAGGTGAGCTTGGTGCATGTGCCGTTCAAGGGCGGCGGTGGCGAATCAATGACCGCGCTGATGGCCGGCGAAATTCAAATGCTGTTCGCCGCGATACCCACCGCGCAGCAAATGGTGAAGGCCGGGAAGGTGCGCGCGCTGGCGGTGACCACCGAGGGCAAGCGCCTGTCGTCGATGCCTGACGTGCCCGCCATGAACGAAGCCGGCCTGTCCGGCATGGCGATCAACGCAATGTATGGGCTGGTCGGCCCCGCCGGTCTTCCGCGCCCGGTGGTTACCCGCGTGCATGGTGAAGTCGTCAAGGCGCTCACCGTACAAACCGTGAAAGAACGGTACGCCGCGCAAGATGCCGAACTGGTGGGCAGCACACCCGAAGAGTACGCGGCGCTGATCCGCAACGAAGTGCAGCGCTGGAGCGAAGTGATCAAGGCATCGGGCATCACCATCGAGTCGTAGCCAGGCAAGTAAGGTTGCTCATGGCGAATTATTAGAAATACATTTACAAACAATTACTTATAAGAAAATCACGTTCATGGATTTTTCCCTCACACAAGAGCAACAACGCTGGCGCGATCTCGCGCGCGAGTTCGCTGAAAAAATCATCAAGCCCGACGTGACGCGCCGCGACCGGTTGCCCACCGCCGCAGAGCGCATACCCTGGGACTGGATACGCGAAGCCGATAAACAAGGCATACGCACCATGGGCGTACCGAAAAAATTCGGCGGCGCCGAG